>NZ_VFWC01000002.1:0-402500 GCF_006442405.1 Mesorhizobium sp. B2-2-3
CCACCTTCGACTACACCGCGACGCTTTCGGGGCTTTCGATGATGCCCGGCGGCATCGCCATGCTGATGCTGATGCCGATTTCCGGCTTCGCCTCCGGTTTCGTCCAGCCGAAATACCTGATCATGATCGGCATGTCGGCGGTTGCCGTCGGATTGTGGCATCTGACCTCACTGTCGCCGGATGCCGGTTTCAGCTATTTCACCTATGCCCGCATTTTCATCACGGTAGGGCTTCCCTTCCTGTTCATCCCCATTTCGACGGCCGCCTATGTCGGCCTGCCGCCGCAAAAGACCAACCAGGCCTCGGCGCTGATCAATGTCGCCCGCAATATCGGCGGCAGCGTCGGCGTATCGCTCTCCAACACCGTCGTGGCGCAGAACGCACAACTGCATCAGACCCATCTGATCGGCAACACGGCGCAGTCCTCGCCTGTCTATCAGCAGATGCTTCGGCGCATGACTGACTATTTCGTCGCTCAGGGCTCGCCCGCGGTCGAGGCGAAAGTCCAGGCGGTCGGCTGGATTGGCCAGACGATAGGCCGGCAGGCGACGCTTCTGGCTTACGTGGACTTGTTTCGCTACTCCGCGTTCGCGACCGCCCTGCTCGTGCCGCTCGCACTTTTGCTGCGCTCTCCCAAGTCGAGTTCCTCCGCGAAATAGCTTCTACCGAGGCAGGCGCTCCTTCGAGCAAGGCAGTTTCATGGAACCGGGCGGCGCTTGTCTGGTTACGTCCCATGACACGGAAAAAAGGAGACAGACCGATGGCCAAGGAAAAGATCCGGCCACAAGACGAAGATCGCGAAGCCGTGCATCTGGCCGAAACGACCGACGTCTCGCCCAAGCAGGCGAAAGATCTCATCCGCAAGCACGACAACGACAGGAAAGAGGTGAAAAAGGAAGCCAAGAACTTCAAGGCTGAGGGGTAGGCGTTCGGGCGGATACTGCCGGTCGCTTCGACGCCGCGCGCCTGCCGCAATATGGAACCGGGACGCGAACGGTTCGTTCGAATAAGTGGGCCGGCCTGAAAATTCACCGCCAAGGTTTCTGCACCTTGGCCACAGGACAACGGCAATGAAATCGAAACTGGTTTCGAAAGTCGCGGGACAGAGGACCTTCGTGGTGGTGCTCGAGCCTGGCGAAGAGGCGATTGGCGTGCTCACTGCCTTTGCCAGCGAAGAACAGATCGACGGCGCATCGCTGACCGCGCTCGGCGCGTTCGAGCGAGCAGCGGTCGGTTGGTTCGATTTCGAGGCAAAGGACTATCGCAAGATACCGGTCAACGAGCAGTGCGAGGTTCTCAGCGCGATCGGCGACATTGCCCTGGGCGATGACGGCAAGCCCAGCCTCCACCTGCATGCCGTGCTCGGACTGAGCGACGGAGCGACGCGGGGCGGACATCTGCTGGGCGGCGTCGTGCGACCGACCCTGGAGGTCACACTGGTCGAGTCCCCCGCTCATCTGCGCCGCAGGAAACACGCCGATCTCGGCATCGCCTTGATCGACCTGAGCGCCTGACCTGGACATTGCTTCGAGATCAGGTCCAGTTGGAAAGAACCGTCTCCATCTCGACCGTTTCGACCTGCTGCGCGAACCGCTGATGATAGACGGTCATCAGCGCGTCGTGTGTTGCATCCGAAGAGCTGCACAGGGCATCCGTCACCAGAACGACGCGGTAGCCGATATCGATCGCGCCAAGCACTGTCGCCAGAACGCAGACGTCGGTCTCGCCGCCGGTGATGACGAGAGTGTCGATCCGGCGGGATGAAAGCAGCGTGTGCAGATGCCCTTCGGGCCACGGTGAGTAGATGTGCTTGTCGACAACGATCGCCGGCGGGCAGCATGCCGCCAGCGGCGGCAGGAGTTCGATCATCTCCTCGCCGATCCTGTCGATGGTCATCGATGCCCAGCGTTCATAGTACCGCTTCCAGGTGCCGGCGCCCTGCCCCGGGCGTCGCGCCGGAAGGAAGCGAGTGAAGATCGTTTGTGAAGGATATCTTTCGGCAAGGCTGACGATCCGGGGAAGGACACGGGTGATCCAGGGTGTCGCCCACTCCGACGGCTCGGCGAACAGCCGCTGCATGTCGACACACAGATGGGCACAATGATCGCCCAGAGGTCCATATGCCAGACCCGGAGCCGACATCAGCAGCGACCCGCTTTGTCGTCTTCGGCGTCGAGCCGGCACAAGGCGGCCAGGGACGGATACCTGAACGCACATGCCAGCCGCATAGGGGTTCCGTTCAAGTCGACATCCTTGCGCTAGTCCCCAGTTTCTCGAGTGCCGACCAAACGCGAGGCAGCGAAACTCGTTCCCCTCGGGCTTTCGGAAACCACATCATCGGTGGAACGTTGACCAGCATCGAGGTTCGAGAGATCGGCCAATGGTCGCGCAGCAAGAAATGAGAGAACGAACCGGGGGGTGCCTGTGCGGCAACGTCCGCTATCGCACCATCTCCAGGCCGCGCGCTCACTATTGCCACTGCGACATGTGCCGACGCTCGACCGGCAGTGCGTTTGCAGTCCTGGCGTGGGTACCATCGGCCAGCTTGCAATGGCTTTCCAACAAGCCTTTCGGCCGCAGGTCATCACCCATCGCACAAAGAAGCTTCTGCCGCGACTGCGGATCGCCCATCGCGTTGGCCTACGATGCATCGCCGGATGAGATCGCCCTGCATGTCGGAACCTTCGACGATCCCGCCGATCTCGAGCCAGGCTACAATTACGGATCCGCGCAACGGCTCGGATGGACATGCTGCGGTGTGGACCTGCCGCACCACGACGCCGAAGAGCGGTGGTAGAGGCCGTGGCCGCTGCTTTTCCGCTGCCTTTGGATACCCGCCCCATGGAGGCCAAGGCGGCCGACGCACTGCCGGGCGACGACGGTCTCTGGCAGTATGAGCCGAAGTGGGACGGATTCCGCTGCCTGGCCTTCAAAGGCGCCGCAAGCGTCGATCTCAGGGCCAAGTCCGGCAAGCCGCTCGGCCGGTATTTTCCGGAAATAACGACACTGTTGCGCGATCTCGATACCCAGTCTTTCGTTCTCGACGGCGAGATAGTCATCGAGGTGAATGGCGATCCCTCCTTCGAGGCCTTGCAGATGCGGCTTCACCCTGCCGAAAGCAGGATTCGCATGCTGAGCGCGCAAACCCCGGCCCATCTCGTTCTGTTTGATATTCTCGCCGATCCGGACGGCGGGATCATGCTCGACAAGAGCTTGACGGAACGACGGGCCGCGATCGAGCGCTTCGTCACGAGGTCGGGCGTTTCCTCGTTGCGGTTGTCGCCGCGCACCACCGACGTGACCACCGCCAGGCGCTGGCTGGGCGAGGCCGGCCACGGCTCCACCGATGGAGTTGTCGCCAAACTGCTGACGGACCCTTATCGGCCGGGCGAGCGCACCATGATCAAGGTGAAGCGGCTGCGCACCGCGGACTGTGTCGTCGGCGGGTTCCGCTACCTGACGGGCAGCAGCCAGGTCGGATCCCTGCTGCTCGGACTCTATGACGACCACGGCAAGCTCGACCATGTCGGGTTTACGTCGACGATCGGCAAGGACGACAGGGCAGAAATTACCGCGAAGCTCGAGAACCTGAGAGGCGGACCCGGCTTTACCGGCAAGGCTCCCGGCGGACCGAGCCGCTGGAGCACCGAACGCAGCGGGGAGTGGGAGCCCGTGCGGCCGGAGCTGGTGGTCGAAGTCCGTTTCGATCATGTCACCGGCAATCGGTTTCGCCATGGAACGAAACTGCTGCGATGGCGGCCGGACAAGGCGCCGCGGCAATGCCGCTTTGAACAGATCCAATGAAGAAAGGGCTGGCAATGAGCATGCTCTACCGGGCGGCCAAGATTGCCGAGGACGCGCATCGATCGCAGACCGACAAGACCGGGCAACCCTATATCGAACACTGCAGGCGCGTGGTCGACACGGTCGAAACCCTTGACCAGAAGATCGTGGCATATCTGCATGACGTCCTCGAAAAAGGGGAGGGCTGGACAAGGACGAGGCTGAAATCCGCAGGCTTTGGTCCCTCGATTGTCGCCGCAGTCGATGCACTGACGAAGAGGCCTGGCGAGAACGAAATCGCTTTCGTGCGCCGGGCTGCGTCAAATCCCCTGGCGCGGCCGGTCAAGCGTGCCGATCTGGCCGACAACCTGTGGCAAGCGCGGCGGGCCGGGATTCCCCTCGCGAAATTTGAAGAGGGCCTGCGCATTCTCGACGAAGACCGCGCAGCGTGAAGGCGACCTGGGCCCGGTGTCATCGCACGACAACCCAATGGAATCGGTTCCCTTGGATAAATCCTGCCGCTGCCCTGCTATTCCACTATGTGAGGCGTGTGGCGCTCGTCTTCAGCGGGATCGGCGTCTATGCGAGCCTTGCCGGGATCGAAGGCGGCGTGGCGAGCAAGCACCCGGACAGGCGCCTCGGGCTCTTCATACGCCCACATGAAATCATCCGCCGATCCGCCAACGGCATGCACGCGCCAATAGCTCGCAGTGCCTTTTGGCGATATCGAGGTGGTATCGGTTTTCTCGAGCAGGTCGAAATAGATGTCCTGGAACGGGATGTAGAACACAGGATCCCTCCCCGTTTCCTGGACCTGCAGCGCATGTTCGGTGGAGGCGATGATGGCGTCGGAGAATCTGACAGTCACCGTTCCATGGAAAGGCTGAATATGGAGATTGTTTCCCGACGGTGATCGGGGCTCGGCTGAAGGGTTCATTTGAGTGTCTCTGAGATTTCCAATCGGTAAAGTTCAAGGGCGGTCTCAAAGGCAAAACGAGGTAATGCGGGATTGGTTGCGCGAATGCGGCGGCTACCCCGCGATGCTGCATCCCAGGCCCAAGGCGGAACACCAACCGATCCCGCTGAGAGGAACAACGGGCCGGGTCGGCGGTTATCCGCTAGCCTTTCCGATTCCACGATCCATCAGGATAGCCGAGTTCTGGCGGCGGAAAGAGACGCAACTGGCGACAAAGGGGCCACATGAGGCACCCGTTCATATCGGAGACATGAGATGGAACCGCGCAAGAAGCAACGATCCGAACAACGGGACGAAACTGAAGCCCCGGCAATCCAGCAGGCGGACTGGGATGCAATCAAGGGCGGCAGGGTTCTTCCAGACAAGGTGTCCGACAACGTCGACGCCGTCGTCGACGTCGAGAAGGAAGGCGACCTGCCGGAGGAGGACGATGACAACGCCTACCAGAACAGCGACGAGGCATTGCCCGACGACGAAGAGGAAGGTGCCATATCGCGCGATCTGGCCAGGCGAGCCGGGCCTTTTGACGAGACGTGACCCCAGGGGCGCCTACACTGATCTGGCGCCCGGCAACCATCGAGTGGCCGAGGGTGTCAGGGCAACGGGCACTCCGTGCGTCACGAAAATCTCTTCACTTTCCGACGCCGGGATACTGCCTTTCCTTCAGCACGCTGGCCAGATGGGCCGCATTCGAAGCCGTCATTTCGATCATCTCGACCACGGCTTCCGGCGTTCCGGGCAGGTCGACATAGTTGACGTCGCCCATAGCCTGCCCAACCCAATACACGCCGCCATTGGCAGGAATCGTGAAGCCGACGTCGTTTAGCGCCTGAAAGCACGCCGCGTGACAGGCGTGAGCGCCGTCTTCATTGCCGACGATCGCCACGATCGCGACCTTGCCGGCGGCCGGCATCCGGCCTTGTTTGTCGGTCTCCGATAGAAACGCATCCATGCGCTCCAGGATGCGCTTGGCGACACTCGACGGCTGGCCGAGCCAGATGGGCAGGCCTAGCACGAAGATGTCGGCGTCGAGGATCTTCCTGCGGAGCTGCGGCCAACCGTCTCCCTCGCCCATGTCCGACAGCACGCCGGGTTTGACGTCATGGTCGAGGGCGCGAACAATCTCGCCGCGCACCCCATGCGGCACCATTGCCGCCAGCAGATCCGCCAGCAGGCGGTCCGTGGACGATTTCTCGGCGTCGTCGGAGGCCTTCAAGGTGCAATTGAGCGCAAAGGCGGTGAGCGGCATGGAAAGATCTCCCGAGTGCGTTCTGTGCCAAACGCACCGGGACGTCGTGGGTTGCCTGAAACCCGACAAGAAGCTTCACCTTCCACCCTTGGGAACCATCGAACGCTCCGCGGTGTTGGAGAACGAGCCCATTGCGTGAGTCGTCCCCGCTATGACCATGCCGCTTCATCCAACCTTGACCGACCTCGCCCTACGCCTGGCTCTTGCTTTTGTTGCCGGCGTGATCATCGGAATGAACAGGGAAGCCCGCGGCCACACCGCCGGGCTCAGAACAACCGTTCTGGTCGGCCTGGCGGCCGCGATAGCGATGATGCAGGCCAATATCCTGCTCGAGGTGGGCGGCAAGGGCCCCGATTCGTTCAGTGTGATGGACGTGCTCCGTTTTCCGCTGGGCGTGCTGACGGGCGTCGGCTTCATTGGCGGCGGAGCCATTCTCCGCCGCGGCGACTTCGTGACAGGTGTCACCACGGCCGCCACCTTGTGGGTCATGACCGCAATCGGCCTCGCCTTCGGCGGCGGGCAACTGGCACTTGGCACAGCGGGGACGGTTTTGACGTTGATAACGCTTCAGGTGCTGAAGCAGGTCGATCTGTGGGTCCCACGAACCCATCATGCGATCCTGGCGATCTCGTCGGCGAACGGCGTTCCGCCTGACCTCGACGCGCTGGTTCAACCGCTGGGCTATCGCTGGCGCTTTCTCGGAATGCAGCACGACATCGAGCGCGGCCGGTTCGTATTCTCCTTCGAGCTGAGCTGGAAACAGCCCGACGCGGCCAAACCCTCCGTCGAGATACTGGCGCGGATCAGTCCGCGCTACGACATCGAACGGTTTGACGCGATCAGCGATAAAGGTCCCCGACCATAGGCAGGGCAGCGATGCGTCCTCGTCCCTGCCTTGGATTCGACCGGAGCCGGAACAAATCCGGACTTCGCGCTTTGAACACGCAACACTGTTCGAGGCGATGGCTTGCTGTCCCTGTCGCGCGTCATCCCGATCGACCCTCCTCGAACAAGGAAGGAAGATATCATGAACAAGGCAATCATCATCCTGGCGGCACTCACTCTGGCTTTGCCTGCCCATGCTCAGTCCCAAAACGCACCCCTTCCCCCGGACGCACCGGCACCGGAAGCCGTGCCAGGTCAGACCGGCCCCGACCAGGGCATCACCGGACAGACATTCACCAACATAGCCATCGTCGCATTGGCGGACTTGCCACCCGACCTCAAGGCCAAGGTCGAGACCGTGGTTGCCCAGACCAGCCAGGAAGACCTTCACGTCCTGCAGCGTTCGGTCAGCGCATCGCCGGAAGCTTCCTCGGTCCTGGCCGCGAATGGACTTGATGCCTCCGAAGTGGTGGCGGCCAACATTGACGGCGACGGCACGCTGACGCTGATCATCCAGACCACGACCTGACGGCGTGGGGCAGAACCCGGTGCTTCGGCGGATGTCCCATTCCCGGTACCAGGCGGCAACGGTCGAAGGAGGGCGTCATGGCTGACGCGACGGTCCGCAATTTCACGATAAACTTCGGGCCGCAGCACCCTGCGGCGCATGGCGTCCTGCGGCTGGTGCTCGAACTCGACGGCGAAGTCGTCGAACGCGTCGATCCGCATATCGGGCTGCTGCATCGAGGCACGGAGAAGTTGATCGAGTACAAGAACTACCTACAGGCCCTGCCCTATTTCGACAGGCTCGACTATGTGGCGCCGATGAATCAGGAGCACGCCTTCTGCCTGGCGGCGGAGAAGCTGCTCGGGATCTCGGTTCCACAGCGCGGCCAGCTCATTCGCGTGCTGTATTGCGAGATCGGCCGGCTGCTGTCCCATCTGCTCAATGTCACCACGCAGGCAATGGATATCGGCGCCCTCACGCCGCCGCTCTGGGGTTTCGCCGAACGCGAGAAACTGATGGTGTTTTATGAACGGGCATCGGGCGCCCGCATGCACGCCAACTATTTCAGGGTCGGCGGCGTACATCAGGATCTTCCCCCGGACCTGTTGGACGATATCTGGGATTTCTGCGACCCGTTCCTCAAGGTCTGCGACAATCTCGAAGAACTGCTCACCGAAAACCGCATCTTCAAGCAACGCAATGTCGACGTCGGCGTCATCGGTCTCGACGATGCCTGGGCTTGGGGGTTTTCGGGCGTAATGGTGCGTGGGTCGGGCGCGGCATGGGATTTGCGCAAGGCGCAGCCTTACGAATCCTACCCGCAGATGGAATTCGATATTCCCATCGGCAAGAACGGCGACTGCTATGACCGCTACCTCGTGCGAATGGAGGAGATGCGCCAGTCGGTCCGGATCATGAGGCAATGTCTTGACAAGCTACGGTCGCCGCAAGGCCAAGGACCGGTCGCAATTCCCAACCGGAAGATCACGCCGCCACGCCGCGCGGAGATGAAACGCTCCATGGAAGCGACCATTCACCATTTCAAGCTTTACACGGAAGGCCATCACGTGCCCGAGGGCGAGGTCTATGCCGCCGTCGAGGCGCCGAAAGGCGAGTTCGGCGTCTATCTGGTTTCGGATGGGGGCAATGTTCCTTACCGGTGCAAGATTCGCGCGCCGTCCTTCGCACATCTGCAGGCGATGGACTATCTGTCCCGGGGGCACATGATCGCCGACGTCTCGGCGATCATCGGCTCCCTCGACATCGTCTTTGGAGAGATCGATCGCTGAACCGCCGTCGCCGCCCGCGGGACGCGGGCAGCGCTCTCGCAATGTCATCGATGGTCAGTGTGCCGTCTGCGAATGCGCGCCGCCTGCCTGTGAGATGCCGTTCAGCGCTTCGCCGGCTCGTGCTGCCTCGCCGTTTTTCGTGAGATCGCCAAGCGAGATGATGCCAACCAGCCGTTTTTCACGGCTGATCACCGGCAGCCGTCTAACCTGAAGGTCCCCCATCTGCTGGAGCACGTCTTCGATCTCCTCGTCGTCGTAACAGTACCTGATCTCGGCACTCATCACTTCGCGTATCCGCGTATCCGGGCCCCTACCCTGGGCGACGCCACGGACGGCGATGTCGCGATCAGTGATCATTCCGACCAGCCGGTCGTCCTCGCCTACGGGCAGAGCGCCGGCATCGAGGCTGGCCATGGCGGCGGCGGCCTCCCGCAGGGTCTGGTCCGGACTGGCGACCTGAACGCCTTGCGTCATGCAGTTGCCAACTTTCATGATGTTCTCCTTTGGTTGAAGCGCCCCTTGCCGTTGCTGCGATGGAAACACGATGGGGGGACAATGGCGCCGGCCCAAGACGTTCCATTGCCACGGGATCGGGATCTCATGCGTCGCACGTTCAGACGACGCGGCTCCCGGCATGCATCGGCGATTCTTCGTTCTCGTCGGGATTGGGCAGAGGCGTCTCGTCCGGGAGTTGTTCCGGATCAGGCTCCTCGATCGGTTCGGGCTTCCAGGTCGGCGCCGGCATCGGCACGTCGCGATTGGGATCTGGTTTTCCTGGGTTTGGCATCGGGATCACCTCCCTTCATTCGGGACGCAACTCCTGGCCGGCGTCATTTGTTCCATCGCCAATTCGCGGTCGCCTCCGGCCTTGCCGCCACGGATCGAGACGGCGCGCTGCCGATCGGATCCGCCGGTCGACTTCAGCCCCGTCTTTCGGAACCGGACGGTTTTCCAATCCGTTGTCTCGGCATCGATCGAGGAGAAAGACGATGGCTGGTGACGAGAGAATTTCCGGCAGCAACTTGCCCCAAGTCGCGGTCGACAGTGAACAGGTCCGGCAACTGGTGGCGACAGCCGATCTGCCGTCCAATCAGGCACGCGAGCTCGTGCGCCGTCACGGCAACGATCCGCACAAGCTCGAAGAACTGGCAAAATCTATCAAAGCGGTAAGCTGACCGTCGGGACGGCGTCCGACTCCGTCAGATTTCAAGCAAGGCATAGGGTCGGCCGGTCGGTTTGGAAACGTGCATGGCGACGTTGTAGACCCTCGCCCCGCCGGGCGTGCGGCCCTCATAGCTTCCCCGATGCGCATGGCCGTGCACGACAGCACTGACCTGGAACCGGTCGATCGTTTCCGCCAGCCGCGACGAGCCCAGAAACGGAAATATCTCCAGGGGTTCGCCGGCGATGGTCTCGACGATCGGAGCGTAGTGCAAAATGACAAGCGTGCGTTTTGCGCGAACCTGGCGCATCGCGTTCTCAAGCCGCATGGCCTCGCTGACGCTCTCGGCGACCATCGACTTGATGGCCGGCTCGCCGAAGGAGCCGAGCATGCGTGAACCGAACCCCCCGACGAACCCTTTCACGCCGACAAAACCGACCTCCTCTATTTCGGTCGTCTGCCCGTCGAGGAGATGGACGCCCGCTTGACGCAGGATTTCCGCGACGTCCTCGACCGCACCGGATTCATAATCATGGTTGCCGAGCACGCCGACCACCGGGATAGAGCAGGCGCGCAGGTCTTCGGCGAGGATCTCGGCTTCGCGGGGCTTGCCCAGATTGGTCAGATCGCCTGGAAGAACGAGGATATCGGCCTCGCGCGACATTTCGCCGAAGAGATCGCGATACGATGTCTGGGCGTCCTCCTTCACATGCAGGTCGCCAACGGCCGCCACCTTGATCGTGGCGGTGCCCTCCATCGCCGGAGCGTCTTCGGTCCGTTCAGCCATCACGAAATTCTCCTGTACCGCCGACGCCGGCGAAGCCCCATTCCTTGACGTCGATTTCGTAATCGGTCTGCGAAAGCAGGCGCCCGCGGCAGATCTTCATTCTGGGGGAAGGCAATTGGCGCTGCTTGGCAAGGCGGTCGAGCAGTTCGTCAAGCAGCCATGTGGGGATGCGGTCGCGCTCGCTCGGATAGATCCATCTGAAACTGAGAATCTGCATCAGCAGCACTTCCCAGTGGACTTCCAGGTAGGAGAGCAGCCTGTGCCAGTCGATCTGGTCCTGCGCCTTGAGGATCGTATGGGCGATGTCCGCCCCGTCATGACGCCCTCGGTCCTGGATGAAGCATTTGGACCATATGAGCTCGGTCGGGCCGACGATCCTCACCCGGCTTCCCAGCAGTTCGGTTTGGCGGGCATGCTCCATCCACTGGTCGCTTACCGGCATCGTTCCATTCGCCGAGGCGAATATGATGTCGAAGAAATGCGTGCCCTTGAAGACCTTTCCAAGCCACCGGTCGTCCTCGATTTCGACCGCGTAGCCGAGCTGCTTGAAATGGGCCAGGATGCGCGAGAAGTCGCCTGCCTTGCAGAAGATATCGAGATCCTTGGTCTGACGGATGACGCCGGTGTAGGCGCTTACCGCATAGGTTCCGGCGACAAGGAAAGGAATGTCGGTGGCGGCGAGTTCGCGAATGGCTTCGGTATAGAACACCTCCGCCTCGGCGTTCTTGAGCGTCGGGGCGGCCTTTGCGTCGATCGCGGGAAGGGATGCCGGAACAGTTCCCGGCAACGGATCGTTGATCATGGCACGCATGGCTCCCACACATCGGCAACCGATTGATCGCCCGCGTTGTTAACAGCGGGAACCCTGCCTGGTTCCGCCATGGTCGCGTTGCGGCCTGAAGGAAATCGGGCGCAACGGGCAAAATTACCCGCGGAGTCCCGGGTTTCAATATGGTTGCATGGGCCGTTTCCCTGCATGGAACCATCGCCATTCGGCATCGTTAGCCCGGACAGCCAAAGCTGCCTTCGGGCGATCGGGGTGTCTGGTTTCAAGCGCAGACGATATCCAGGATGTATGTTCTTGCCCTAGCGACAGACTATGACGGCACGCTCGCCGAAGACGGGGTCGTCTCCGATGCGACCTATGCTGCGCTCGAACGGCTGAAGCAGACGGGCCGCAAGCTGATCATGGTGACCGGCCGCGAGATTGCCGATCTTGAGCGGGTCTTTCCGGCACTCGACATCTTCGACAGGGTGGTCGCCGAAAACGGCGCGTTGATCTATACGCCCGCTTCGAAGAAGGAACGGCTTTTGGCGCCGGCGCCCCCGGCTGAATTCGTCGACCGGCTGAAGCGTCGCGGGGTCGCGCCGCTGTCGGTCGGACGCTGCGTCGTGGCCACTTGGGAACCACAGGAAGCCGCCGTGCTGTCGGAGATCAAGGAGCTTGGACTTGAGCTCGAGATCATCTTCAACAAGGGCGCGGTGATGGTGCTGCCAAGCGGGGTCAACAAGGCCACCGGCCTTGCCTGCGCACTCGAGGAATTGGGGTTTTCCGCCCACAACGTCGTCGGTGTCGGCGATGCCGAGAACGACCATGCATTCCTGCGCGCCGTCGGCTTCGGCGTCGCCGTAGCCAACGCGTTGCCGACCGTCAAGGAGACGGCGGATTTCGTCACAGCCAGCCCTCGAGGTGCCGGCGTGGTGGAACTGATCGAACAGCTCATATCGCGCGATGCCGGCTTCGTGGAGACGGCTCGCCAACATGTGGAAGTGGGAACCGACATATCGGGCGCGCAGGTGCACCTTTCACCGCATGGCGGCGGCGTGCTGCTGGCCGGCACATCCGGCATCGGCAAATCCACGCTTGCCACCGCGTTGACCGAGCGCTTTGTCGAGAAGGGTTTTCAGTTTTGCGTTCTCGACCCCGAAGGCGACTATCAGGAACTCGAGAATGTGGTGGTGGTTGGCGACGCCAAGACCCCGCCGATCTCGCGTGAGGTCTTCGATCTTCTGTCCAAGCCAACCAACAATGTCGCTGTCAACATGCTGGGGCTGAAGACCGCCGAACGGCCCGGCAATTTTGCCAAGCTGCTGCCGGACATGGCTAGCATTCGCGCGCGCACCGGCCGACCGCATTGGCTGATCATCGATGAGGCGCATCATCTTTTGCCCCAGGCCCGTGACGGCGCGTCTTTCGCGCTGCCCAAGAGCCTCCCCGCGACCATCCTGATCACCGTGCACCCCGATCTGGTTTCGCGCGACGTCCTGGCTGGCGTCGAAACCGTCCTGGCGCTTGGACCGGAAGCCGACAAGATCGTCGCAAGCTTCTGTGCCGCCACCGGCATAGACGTTCCCGACGGCGCCGTGCCGCCGCCAAAGGACGAGGTCCTGTTTTGGAACCGATCATCGGGCGAGCCGATCAGGACGGTCAAGGTCGAACGGCCCCGCCAGGTTCGCAAGCGGCACATGCGCAAATATGCCGAGGGCGACCTTGGCGACAACAGCTTCTATTTCCGGGGGCCGGACGGAGCGCTTAACCTGAAAGCGCAGAACCTGATGATGTTCCTTCACATCGCAGAAGGCATCGACGATCGCACCTGGGAACATCACCTGCGCGCCGGCGACTATTCGAAATGGTTCCGCAGCAAGATCAAGGACAAGAACCTCGCCGACGAGGTGGCGGACATAGAAACGGATACCGGCACGGACATGCAGGAGAGCCGCGCGGCCATCGCCGAGGCCATTGGCCGCCGTTACACTGCTCCCGCGGACTGACCTTGAGCCGGGGTAGACACAAGCCCATCCCGATTCCTCGGGATGGACCTTTCTCATGTCATGATACGGAGCGAGCGTCAGCGCGCCTGGCTGAAATGCCTAGCGGTTTTTGTGGCTCTGTTGGCCCGCTCTTACATGTTGTTCGTGCGAGCCGCCCCGCATGTTGGAGCCGTCGCCCTGTTGCCGCTCATTGTTGCCTGCGGCCTGTTGCTGCTGGCGGTTCTTGTTTTCCGTGTTCTTGTGGCTCTGCTGGCCCGCCTTCACATGTTGCTCGTGGCTACCACCTTGATTGGGCATGGTAATTCTCCTTTCAATCCAACTTCGAGACGACGGTCGTCTCCCCCGGAGAATGCAGATTTCGGCGCCGACGTTCCCTCACATAATATTTCGTGACATCCTGCCAAAGGGACGAAGGCGGACCGAGCTTGATGCCGACCGGCGGGAGAGCGACATGCCTGAAGCAGCGATCATCACCCCGAGGGTGTGACGCGCCACACTGTGTTTCCGACATCGTCCGCGATCAGCAGCGCTCCGGTTTTGTCGATGGCAACGCCGACCGGCCGACCACGCGCCTCCTCCTGGTCGTTGAGGAAACCTGTGACGACGTCTTGAGCCATGCCGCTCGGACGGCCACCGCTGAATGGCACGAAGACGACTTTGTAGCCATTCAGCCCGGGACGGTCCCAGCTGCCGTGCTCGCCGACAAAGGCGCCGCCTCGATATGTCTGCGGCAGGCTGGTTCCGGTGTAGAAGGCCATGCCCAGCGGTGCCACATGCGAGCTCAGCGCATAGTCGGGAACGATCGCCTTGGCGACCAGATCGGGGCGCTGCGGCATTACCCGGGGATCGACATGCTGGCCGTAATAGCTGTACGGCCAGCCGTAGAAGCCGCCATCCTTCACCGATGTCATGTAGTCTGGAACCAGATTTGGCCCAAGTTCATCGCGCTCGTTGACGACAGTCCAGAGTGCTCCGGTCTGTGGCTCGAAGCTCAAGCCATTCGGATTGCGCAATCCGGTGGCAAAAATGCGCGATCGCCCGGTGGCCCTGTCCACCTGCCAGATCGCGGCGCGGTCCTTTTCCGCGCCGATGCCGTTTTCGGTAATGTTGCTGTTCGAACCCACCCCGACATAGAGCAACGAACCGTCCGGACTGGCGACGAGGCTTTTGGTCCAATGATGATCGATCGGACCGCCCGGCAATTCCGTCAACCTGACGCCCGGCGCGGTGATCTTGGTGTCGCCTGGCTTGTAGGGGTAGCGCATGATCGCGTCGGTGTTGGCAACGTAGAGGTCGTTTCCCACCAGGGCGACGCCGAAGGGCGAATTCAGGTGATCGAGGAACACATCCCGGACGTCAGGCACGCCGTCGCCATTTCTGTCACGCAGCAAAGTGATGCGGTTGCTCGGTCCCGTATCGCCGCCCGAGGTGACAAGCGATTCGATCAGGCCCATCACGATATCCTTCGGCCGTTTGGCTGGCGGTTCCGGCGGGGCCTTCGATTCGACGACCAGCACATCGCCGTTCGGCAGGATGTAGAGCGAGCGCGGATGCTGAAGCCCGGTCGCCAGCGCATGGATCTGCAGGCCCTGCGCTACCGTCGGCGTTTCGTCCTTCTTCCAACCGACGACGGATGCAAGATGCATCGGCGGGAACAGATATTGCTTTATCTCCGGCAAATTCGGGTTGGGGCCGATCTGAGTGCTTGGGTCGGCGGCGTCGTCGCTGCAGCCCGCGGCGCCGAGCGTGGCAAAGCAAAGGAACGCAAGCCCTGTACCATAAGCGCGTCGCTTGCCGGATCGATCAAACGGTTTCATCGGCCACTCCCACGTGGTGGCGGTAGACAAGGGCCCAGCCCAGCCAGCCGGTAAATATCAGGATGAGTACCACCAGCGCCGACAGGATCAGGCCTGTCGGCAGGACCGAGGTCCAGGCATCACGGGTATGTATGAGCATGTTGAAGAAGGAGAGTATGACCGCCAGCGCATTGCCCAGCATGTGCAGCCACGCAGTTTTATGTGCGCGCACCCGGCGATCGCCCAGGAAGTCGGTGAAGCCGGCAATGGCGGCTAGGACGCCGACGATCACCCCGACCGTCAGCAGCCAGGCGGAGAAATTCGCCCACATCATCTCCGCCGTCCGCCAGTAGTTCAGGTCCGTCAGCAATGCGCCGACGAAGCAGGCGATGGGAATGGGCACGAGCATCGGATGGATGGGATGGCCGGCGATGCTGGCCGTGGAAGCCGGATTCTCCCTTGCCATGAGGAAGTCCTTCCATATCAACTCTTGGTTGGCCCATAAACAATCCCCAAGGCCGGAGGTTCCTGCCTGATGGTCCCGGCGGGTCGCCGCGGACCGAGTTCAGCGGTCAGATCGGCACGGTCGCCAGCTCCTGGCGGGCGATGATCAATTCTTCGTTAGTGGCGATTGCGTAAACATCGACCGCGCTGCCCTCGCCGGTGATCCGCCCTTTTCCCGACCGGTTTGCATTCGCGTCGAGCAACACGTCCAGCCATCGCAGGCGCTCGCAAACCGCTTCACGGATCTGCCAGGAATGCTCTCCGATCCCTCCCGTGAACACCAGCGCCTCGATACCCTGGAGCGTGGCTCCCATCGCCGCGATCTCGCGGGCGATCCGAAACGTGAAGAGATCGATCGCCTCCGCCGCACGAGGATCCTTGCTGCCAAGCAAGGTCCGCACATCTGCCGACACTCCCGAAACGCCGAGCAGGCCGGACTTGTGATAGAGCAAGGTCTCCAACTCTTTCACGGACATGCCGCGCGCCTGCTGAAGGTAGAGAAGCACGCCGGGGTCGATGGCGCCCGGCCGCGTGGCCATCATCAACCCGTCAAGCGCGGTGAACCCCATGGTGGTGTCGAGACTTCTGCCTTCGCGCATGGCGCACAGGCTGCATCCGCTGCCGAGATGCGCGACCACGCAACGCTTGCCCCGGAGTCCGGGCGAAAGCGCCTGCAGCTGGCCTGCGACGAATTCGTAGGAAAGGCCGTGGAAGCCGTAACGGCGGATCCCGCTTTCCTCGAACTCGCGCGGCAGCGCATAGCGGTTGACGGGCGGCTCCAGCGTGCGGTGAAAGGCGGTGTCGAAGCACCCGATCTGGGGCACGCCCGGCAGCAGTTTGGAGATCGCGCGAACCGGCGCCAGGCCGGCTGGCTGGTGGAGCGGTGCCATCGGCGTCAGCGCATCGAGTGCCTCGATGATCTCGTCGGTCAGCACGACCGGAGCCGAAAACCGCTCGCCGCCATGGACGATGCGATGGCCGACGGCGCTCAGCGGAGCCTGCGCAAGATACGGATCGAGGACATCGAACAAGTCCCGCAGGAGAACCTCTACGGGCGGGCTTGCGGGCTTGACGGAGCGTTTGACGATGGATTTGCCCGACGCGTCCTTGGCGACGAGGCTTGGCTCGTCATCCAGGTCTTCGAACGCGCCGCTCACCGTGAGCACCGATCCCTCCTGTGATCCGGCTTCGAACAGGCCGAACTTCAGGCTGGACGAGCCCGCATTGAGGGTGAGTATTGCGCTGGTCACGAGCGGCGCTCCCCGGCGGGCGCGGCCTCAATCATCCGCAGCGCCCGCCCTGTCGCGCCAGGCCCAGTTCCGGATCTCGGGCATGTCCTCGCCATGTTCGCGAACATAGCGCGTGTGCTCGCTCAGGCCGTCGGCAAATCGGGCCCTCGCATCGGCTGCCGTGGCGCTCAGCCCCGGCACCCGGTCGATGGCCTCGATGGCAAGGTGAAAACGGTCCAGTTCGTTGAGCACCGCCATGTCGAAGGGCGTGGTCGTCGTGCCCTCCTCCTTGAAGCCGCGGACGTGGAAGTTGTCGTGATTGGCCCGTTTGTAGGTCAACCGGTGAATGAGATAGGGATAGCCGTGATAGGCGAAGACCACCGGACTGGCGGTCGTGAACAGCCTGTCGAATTCCGCGTCCGCCAGGCCGTGGGGGTGCTGCTCCTTGGGTTGCAGCGCCATCAGGTCCATTACATTGACGACGCGTATCGCGAGATCCGGTATCGCCTGGCGAAGAAGGTCGACAGCCGCGAGCGTCTCCAGCGTCGGCACGTCTCCCGCGCAGGCCATCACCACGTCGGGATCCTCCCCTCCACGCTCGGTTCCCGCCCAATCCCAGATCCCGATGCCGGCCTCGCAATGACGTATGGCGTCGTCCATCGGCAGCCACTGGGAAGCCGGCTGCTTGCCGGCAACGATCACGTTGACCCGATTGTAGGTTCGCAGGCAGTGATCCGTGACCCAGAGCAGCGTATTGGCATCCGGCGGGAAGTAGATGCGCACGATGTCCGCCTTCTTGTTGGCGACGAGATCGACGAAGCCGGGATCCTGGTGGCTGAAACCATTGTGGTCCTGCCTCCACACATGGGAGGTCAACAGATAGTTGAGCGACGCGATCGGCCGCCGCCAGACAAGTTCACGCGAGACCTTCAGCCATTTGGCGTGCTGGTTGAACATGGAATCGACTATGTGGATGAACGCCTCGTAGCATGAGAAGAGGCCGTGCCGGCCGGTCAGCAGGTATCCTTCCAGCCAGCCTTGGCAAAGATGTTCGCTCAGCACCTCCATGACGCGGCCGTCGCGCGCCAGATGCTCGTCATAAGGCTCGATCTTTTCCATCCAGACGCGCTCGGTCGCGTCGAAGACCGCATCCAGCCTGTTGGACGATGTCTCGTCCGGTCCCATGAGCCTGAAATTGCGGGCATCGGCATTCAGCCGTATGACCTCCTCGATGAACGCTCCCATGAGCTTCGTCGCCTCGGCCCTTGCGCCGCCGGGTTTCGGGACCGCGACCCCGAAGTGGCGGAAATCCGGCAATCGCAACTCCTGCTTGAGCATCCCTCCATTGGCATGTGGATTGCTGCCCATGCGCCGCTCGCCATCCGGTGCCAGGGCCTGTAGCTCGTTTCGAAACCTGCCCGCTTCATCGAAAAGCGTCTCGGGCCGGTAGCCGCGCATCCAACTTTCCAAAGCTGCGAGATGGCCTGCATCGTTTCGCGGGTCGGTGATCGGCACCTGATGCGCACGCCAGAAACCCTCGACCTTCTTGCCATCCAGCTCCTTCGGGCCGGTCCAGCCCTTCGGGCTTCTCAGCACGATCATCGGCCAGCGGGGACGATGATCCATTCTGCCGGTCTCGCGCGCTTCCTTCTGGATTTCATCGATCCGATCGAAGACAGTATCGAGCGTTTCGGCCATCAGCCGGTGCATCACCCGGGGTTCGTCGCCTTCGACGAAAAAAGGCTCATAGCCATATCCAGCCAGCAGGCTTCGCAACTCCTGCGCCTCGATCCGGGCGAGCACCGTCGGATTCGCGATCTTGTAGCCGTTGAGATGAAGGATCGGCAGGACAGCCCCGTCCTGGACCGGATTGAGGAATTTGTTCGAATGCCAGGAGGCTGCCAGCGCGCCCGTTTCCGCCTCGCCGTCGCCGATCACGCAGGCCACGACGAGGTCCGGGTTGTCGAACGCGGCGCCATAGGCGTGAGCCAGCGCATAGCCGAGTTCGCCGCCCTCATGGATCGATCCCGGCGTTTCCGCGGCGGCATGGCTCGGGATGCCGCCCGGAAAGGAGAATTGGCGAAAGAGCTTGCGCAACCCATCCTCGTCGCGACTGACCTCGGGATAGATTTCGCTGTAGGTCCCTTCGAGATAGGTATTGGCGACCATCCCCGGTCCACCATGGCCTGGGCCGCAAATGTAGATTACGTCGGCATCACGCTGCCTGATGATGCGATTGAGATGGACGTAGATGAAATTCAGCCCAGGCGTGGTCCCCCAGTGGCCAAGCAGGCGAGGTTTGATGTGCTCCGGCCGCAACGGCTCCTTCAGCAGCGGGTTGTCGATCAGATAGATCTGTCCGACCGACAGAAAATTCGCCGCCCGCCAATAACGGTCGATAAGATCGAGCTCTCCTTGTTCAGGCCGGCTACGCATTGCCCGCACGAGTTTCTCCTTGGCAAAGCTGGTTGAAATACGATGCGTCCCGCCCGCATTGAATAATCCGACAGCGAAGTCGAGGTTCCCATGAAATGCGAGCCGCACCACGCGGCCGGCCGGGTAAATCTTGCCTCAGCCGCGGATTTCACCATCTAAGGGCGATGCCATCGCCCGGATCCAGCAATCCCACGGACCCTCGCCAGGACGACCTCTTTGGTGCGCCCGACAGCTTGCCGGAAGGATTTCGTTACCGGCCCGAACTGATCGCGCTGGCGCAGGAAGCTGAACTGGTGCGGGAGCTCGAGAGCCTGCCCTTCCAGCCATTCGATTTCCACGGCTATCTCGCCAATAGGCGCGTGGCAGGCTTCGGCCTGCGCTACGACTATGAGCGGCGCCAGGTGATGGAGGCGCCGCCCATACCAGGTTTCTTGCTGCCCTTGAGGGACAAGGTAGCCGGCTTTGCCGGCCTGCCTGCCACCAATTTCGTGCAGGTCCTGATCAACGAATATCGACCGGGCGCCGGCATCGGATGGCATCGCGACAAGCCGCACTTCGGCATTGTCGCCGGAGTGTCGCTGTTGGCTGCGTGCAGTTTCCGCCTGCGCCGCAGGAACGGTGCGAAATGGGACCGCGAAACCGTCACGGTCGAGCCGAGATCCGCATATCTGATGGCGGGCGCCTCGCGGACCGAGTGGGAGCACAGCATACCGCCGGTGAAAGAGCATCGCTATTCGATCACGTTGCGGACGCTCCGGCCGTTGTGATTGTCGGACAGCGACTGCGACAGCCGGTGCAGCATCTCGCGTGAACTGCCGAAGCGAAGAAATTTCGGCCGGGCATGAAACTTTCCCTGCCACCGATGGTTTTGCCGACGGGTTTTGCGGGTGAGCGATTCGATTGAGGAGGCGGCGATGAGCGCTACCGGACTCGAGATTTTCGACAAGACCACCCAAACCACCAATGTCTGGCTGGACGAGATCATGGCCGACCACGGACAGGATCGCCAGTTCGCTTGGCACCTGCTCGGCGTCGTCTTGCGCACCGTCAGGGACCGGCTTCCGGTCGACATGGCTTCGCATCTTGGAGCGCAGTTGCCGCTGCTCGTGCGCGGCACCTACTATGAGCAGTTCGAGCCGTCACGCATGCCGCAACAGAGCCGTTCCCTGGAAGAGTTTCTCGGCCCCGTTGAGCAGGGCATGGACGATACGCGTCCCGTCGACCCGAAAGCCGCGGTTCAATCGGTCTTCAAGGTCCTCTTTCACCATATCGACCCCGGCCAGATCAGAAAGGTCCGCGCCTCGCTGCCTGAGGACGTACGGCAGCTCTGTCCCGATCCCGATACGAAACACTGAACCTCCTCCCGGTTCGAGAGGCCGGCGTGCTCAATAAAGGAAATCCGCCATGCCCAATGCCGCCGAAATCCTCGTCGACACGCTGATCAACTGGAAAGTGGAGGTCGTCTTCGGCCTGCCGGGCGACGGCATAAACGGCATCATGGAGGCGTTGCGCACCCGTCAGGACCGCATCCGGTTCGTCCAGGTCAGGCACGAGGAATCTGCCGCCTTCATGGCGTGCGCCTATGCCAAATGGACCGGCAGGCTGGGCGTCTGCCTGGCCACCTCGGGACCGGGGGGCACACACCTCCTTACCGGGCTCTATGACGCCAAGCTCGACCAGGCTCCCGTGCTTGCCATCACCGGCATGCAGTTCCACGACCTTATCGAGACTTTTACGCAGCAGGACGTCGACCTGACCCGCGCCTTCAACGACGTAGCGATCTTCAACGCACAGGTCTCCGATGCCGCCCATATGGAAAACCTGGCCGGTCTCGCCTGCCGCTCGGCCCTTGCCCGGCGCGGCGTCGCCCATCTGTCGATTGCCAGCGATGTACAGGAAAACGAGTTGCCCGAGGCGGACCGCTCGAAGCGAAACCGGCCCTCGCACACCCCCGATCGATGGTTCGAAGGCAGCCGGCTTCCGGCTGCCGACCAGCTCGACCAGGCGGTTGAGATTCTCAATGCAGCGAAAAAAGTCGCTATCCTGGCCGGGCGCGGCGCACTCGGCGCGCGCGAAGAACTTGAACGCGCGTCGGACCTGCTGGCGGCTCCCGTCGCCAAGGCGCTGCTCGGCAAAGCCGTGCTGCCCGACGACCATCCGAATACGACCGGCGGCATCGGCATTCTCGGCACCCGCGCTTCGCAGGATGCGCTGAGCAAATGCGACGCCCTGCTGATTGTCGGATCGACGTTCCCCTACATCGAATACTATCCCGAACCCGGCAAGGCGCGCGGCGTCCAGATCGACCGTGACGCGCAGAGGATCGGCCTGCGCTACCCCGTCGAGGCAGGGCTCGTAGGCGATGCCGCCGACACCTTGCGTCTTCTCAACGAACGCCTCGAGCGCAAGAGCGACCGCTCCTTCCTGGAAAAGGCGCGGCAGGAAATGACCCGCTGGCGCGATGCAATGGCATTATCCGAAGCCAAGCCGGATGTGCCGCTGAAGCCGCAACTCGTGGTCAAGGCATTCGGCAGGCGTATGCCTGAGAACGCGATCCTGGCAGCCGATTCAGGACAGAATACCGAGATGGCTGCCAGGCACATCGACATGAAGGCCGGACAGGCATTCGGGGTTTCTGGAGCGCTCGCCTCTATGGCCTGCGGCCTTCCCTATGCGATTGCCGCCGGCATTGCCTTTCCGGGGCGGCCTATCTTCGCAGTGGTTGGCGATGGTGGGCTTGCCATGCAACTCGGCGAATTCTCGACCGCGGTACGGCACGGCATTCCCCTCAAGGTCCTCGTGCTCAAGAACGGCATGCTGAACCAGATCGCCTGGGAGCAGATGATGTTCCTTGGCAATCCGCAATTCGGCTGCGAGCTGCAGCCCATCGATTTCGCCATGGCCGCCGAGGCCATGGGCGGCATCGGCTACAGCGTCTCGCGGCCGGAAGAGGTCGAGGGCGTGCTTGAGGCGGCCTTCGCCACGCAGGGACCGGTGATCATCGAAGCCGTCGTGGACGCCTATGAGCCAATGATGCCGCCCAGGATGCCGCCGGATTATGCGAGGAATTTCCGCAAGGCGCTGCCGGACACGCCTGGACACGACCAGATCGAGGACAATGTCGGCGAGGAGCCGCTGAAGTCCATGATGAACGAAGTTTCCGAGGAAGCGTAGGCACAGCCGATCTCGCCCCACGTCCGCGACGGATGGCGACGTGCGCGGCGACACTGCATAGGGATACTTCTGCCGAGTCCGTGGGATCGGTATCGGCGCCCCGACCATCGCGGAAGTCTCGGGCCATGTACCGCTTCGGGGCAGATCCTGCTGTTGCAAGAGTGAAAGGGTCGTGCGGCAGAACTACCGCAAGCCACTGTTCTTGCATGGCAACTTAGCATCAAAAAATTTTTGGGACCCCTCTTGAAGAGATTTCTGGCCGTTCCCAGATCGTTTCGCGTCGAGGCTTCGGCTCGATGAAAAAGGCGTCGCGACACCCGCGGCGTCCCATGTTGCTTTTCGGAGGATATGGATATGAGAAGCGTGGATTTTGCACCCCTTTACCGCACGACGGTCGGCTTCGACCGTCTTTTCGACATGCTCGACAGCAGCATTCGCTCGGACTGGCCTCCCTACAACATTGAAAAGAATAATGAGAACAATTACCGCATCACCATGGCGGTAGCAGGCTACGACCTGGACGAGCTCGAACTCGTGCAGAACGGCGCCGAACTGTGCGTTACCGGACGCAAGAAGCCAGATCCAGAACAGCGGCAAGTTCTCCACCAAGGCCTTGCGATAGGTAATTTCAGACAGGCCTTCAGGCTGGCCGACCACGTAAGGGTGAAGGCTGCGACGCTGAACTGCGGTTTGCTCGCCATCGAGCTCGTGCGTGAGGTGCCCGAAGAACTCAAGCCGCGTCGCATCGAGATTGGCGTCCGCGACCCTGAAAATACAACGAAGTCGATAAGCCAGGATGTGTCGCGCAAGGCGGCATAGAATGTCGCAACAACCTGCGGTCCGCCTCCCGGCAACGCCGGGAAGCCAAGATTGCGGAGAACGGAGATGACAAGCGAAGCTGATATCTTTCTTCAAGCCGGCACAAGAAAACCGACCCGCATCGACGTCTCGCCGGTGCCGAAAAACCCCGGCGACGTTCTCAACTGCTCAACCATGAGCCTTGAGGCGAAGCGTGCCTTGCTTGCCTCATGGGCCTCGGACGCGCATGCGGTTGACGACGCTCCGTCGCTGCGCAGGCTGGATGACGGCTCGGTCATGAATGTGGATGAGATCCTTCGCGCGCTGAAGGCACTGGATGAGCGCGAGCAAGGGCATCCGCCGCACAGGGCGGCGTCTCGGTCCCAGCGGCGTTCTTTCGGCCGCTTCCGTCGAGGGAGTTGGTCCCGCTGGATCGCGGGCACCCGAGGTGAAGACGATGATGACGATCCACCTCCGAGCCCGGTCTGCGCGGCGATCCCGCCGAGGGCAGGCGGTGGCGGGGCATTTTCCCTGCCGGAACCTGAAGCAGCCTAGAGCAATCCCGGGAAAAGCGCATACCGCTTTTTCCCTGGAGATTACGTAGAAACAAACAGTTAGAGCAGTTCGGCGTCTCGTGAAACGATGAACTGCCCCAATGAAGGGGTTGGGGCCAACCCCTCAAAAGCATCCAGCCAATGGAGGAAGTTCATGAATGACAAGATGTTCGAGCAGCCTGTTCTGGTGAAGAACGGGGATTTCATGATCGAGGAAGTAGCGTGCCTCGAAGATGCATTCGAGTTTCTGCAGAATTGGCCCCGGAACCGCAGAGGCCCGATTTTCGAAACCGCCCTGCGCGCGTGTCAACGCGCCTATGACGGCCATGTCCCAGCCTCGCTGGCACGCGATGCTTTTGCCGGCTTTGCGCGCTCGGCCAGGATCCTTGAAGACGTCTCGACCTCCATACCCTGGATGGCGGGGATCAAGACGGGCAGAGGCGGCATTTCCGCCTGAGGAGAACGTTCGCCGAACCTTCGGTTTCAAGTATGTCAGGTTCCGAGCAAAGTCATGGAGAGCGCCTAATTCCGTAGGTCGTGCCGCCGGCAGGGCGCGGTGACCGGTGCTAACGCCGGTCACCATGCTTGGCGGTGCCGGTCAGCGGAACATCGAGCCGCCATCAACGTCGAGCGCCGCGCCATAGACGAAGCTCGCGGCGTCCGAGCAAAGAAATAGGATCGCGGCGGCCATGTCGTCGGGCCGGCCCATGCGGCGCATCGGCAAATTGGCCGCGATGCGGTCCTTGAGAGCCTGGTCGATATGGGAATGCATCGGCGAATCGGTCGGCCCCGGATTGAGGGCGTTGATGCGCACCTTCTTTCCCGCCAATTCGCGCGCAACCGACTTCACCAGCGACAGCGTGCCGGCCTTGGACGCCGCATAGGCGGTGTCGGCGATGAGCCCGCCGCCGCCATGCACACCGGCGTCGGAGGCCACGCACACGATATTCCCCCCGCCGGCATTGCCTTGCATGCGCTGCACCGCCCCCTGGACGGTGAAGAAGGTGCCCAGCAGATTGACGCCGAGGACGCGCTGCCAGTGCGCCCAATCCTGCTCCGCGATTCTCTTGGCAGTGATGATCGCCGCGCAGGTCACGACGTTGTCGAGCCGCGCCAGCCTGGCGTCGCAATAGTCGAACATGCGCGCGATGCTGTCGGGGTCGCCCATGTCGGCCACCACCTTGTGCGGTGGTGTCCCGGCCGTTCCGCTCAATTCGTCATGGCGCTTCGCCAACCCCTCGGTATCGCGGTCGCACATCACGACCTCGGCGCCCTTGGAGAGAAAGGCACGGGCGGTCTCGAAACCCATGCCGCTCGCGGCACCGGTCACCAGCACGGTCTTGCCGGCAAAACTGTCCTGGGCAAACGTCGCATAGGGGTCGATCATGATGTCTCCGTGAACAGTAAGGGTTGGCCGGCGGCAACGTTTGGCGAGGTGTGTTCAGGCCTTCAGGTGCAGCGTCACGAGCACGCTGCACTCCGCGCCGCTCTCGAAACGCGCCGCGACGCGCAGCCAGTTGCCAAAATGGCTAAGCCGCGCCATTGCCATGCCGTCGCGCTCGGCCGGCATGACAAACTCGGTGCCTTCGCGCAGCCAGTGCATTCCATCCGGCGAGATCTCGATCCACGCCGTTGCCGCAGGGCCGACAGGTTGCTTCAACGCGCGCACGAAGAAGATCGCCTCGCGCGCCCATCCTGCCTCGTAAGGCTCGCTGGCGGCCTCGCCGCGCCAGCGCTCGTTGCGCGAGACGACCGCGGTGATGTTCTCGGGCAGCATCAGAAGTCTCCGGAAATGCAGATGGAATCGACATAGAGGAAGGCCCGTTTGGCAACGTCGGTTTCAGCGAAGAGGCCGAAATTGAGCATGCACCACAGGTTCTTCATCGCCGGAATGCGAATCGAATCGAATCCCGAGAGATCGAAGCTGCGATCGTTGCAGCGCAGCCCGAGCGCCGTCATCGATTCCAGATCGAAATCGAAGCACAGATAAGTCCAGTTCACCTTGGTGGGGATCTCGTTGTAGCACAGGCGCTGCGATCCGCCGGGAAGGTCGAGCCATCCCTCCGGCGACAGGTGATAGTGGCTGATCGTCTTGTCGTCGCTGCCGATCGGGATGATCTTCTCGGTCTCGCGCTTGTATTGCCATTTTTGCAAGTGCTGGCCGTCGAGCGCGTTCAAAAAGCGCAGATGCGGCATGACCCGATCGCTGTTGCCATCCTGATCTCCGCCCTGCAGGTCGAACAGGAAGCCGACGGAGCGCACATCGGTTTCGGACAGCTTCAGCGCATTGGCTTCGGGCTTGAAGGTGAAATACATTTCGAAGCGGATCGGTCCGCGCTTCCTGAATGTGTGGCGTTTGATGGCGACGTTGCGGGCTCCCGGCAGGGGACGTGTCGCAACCTTCAACGCATAGGATGAATCCATCCCCCCGTGTGAGCCGGCGTCCCAGTGCGCGAGCGTCGACAGCATCGCGCTGGTATGTTGCGCGTAGCCCGGCAGCATGGTGTCCAGATCGTTCTCATAGTTGCCGACAAGCTGCGACCAGCCGCAATGGCCGCGCGCGAAATCGTCGAACGACAATATCCGCGGCAGCGGGTCGAAGCGGCTGAGCGCGGGGTCCGCGCGCAGCAGCGCCAGCCGCATCGCCTCGGCGAGGTCGGCGCCCTGGTTTGGAACCTGGTTCTTCATCTCGGCCTCATCCGGCTTTCAGTTTCTTGACGGCGTCCCAGTCGATCTCGATGCCGAGCCCGGGTTTCTGCGGGACGTCGAGCGTGCCGTTCTTCTGCCTGACGCAACCGGGCGCGAGATCGGCCAGGCTGGCCTTGAACGGGCTGGCGTCGCACTCGCACTCCATGACGCCAAAGTTCGGCATCGCGGCTGACAGATGGACGCTTGCGGTCTCGCAGACGATGCCAGACATGCCGATATGCGGCGCGTACCGGACGTCATGCGCCGCGGCGTAGTCGGCCATGCGACGCGTCTCGGAGATGCCGCCCGCGCGTGCCACGTCGGGCTGCAGCACGGACAACGTCCGGTTGGCGATCAGGCGCTGCGCCTGGTCCAACGTGAAATTGCTCTCGCCCGCGGCCAGCGGCACGTCGCAGCGCCGGCGCAGTTCCTCATAACCCTGCTCGTTTTCCGGTTGCAGCGGCTCCTCGAACCAGAAATAGCCGTTTGCCGAAAGCGCATGACCTACCTCGACCGCCTCGTCCAGATTGTAGGCCCAGTTCGCATCGACGCAGAGCCCGATCGCATCGCCGGCGCGCTTGCGGATGCGCTCGATCCGTTTGCAGGCTTCGCGCACGGGCCGCGCCATCTTAACCTTGATGCGCGTAAAGCCCTCGCCGAGATAACGATCGAGTTCAGCGTCGGCGGCATCGTCGTCGACCCAGTTGACCGCGGCGGCATAGACGTCGATGCGGTCGCGTCCGACACCGCCGAGAAGCTTCGCGATCGGCTGCCCGGTCGCCTTGCCCAATATATCCCATAGCGCGATGTCCACGCCGGCGATGGCCTCGATCAGCACGCCGCCCGCCCTGCCCGAAAGCACGCGGCGCATGGACTGCCATAGGGCGCCGATGTTGCGCGCGTCCTGGCCGAGCAGGCGCGGCTTGAGCGAGCTTTCGATCAGCTCGACATAAGCCTTGGGCGAGAACCGCGCCAGGGTTTCGCCTACGCCGACAATGCCCTCGCTCGTGCGCACTTCGACCAGGACCAGCGAGACCTTTTCATAGACGCCCCAGGACGTGACCGTGGGCCGGGGCAATGTCTGGCTGAGGGGATGGGCAATCACCTCGGCAATCTTCAGCGGCCCCGCCGCGATTGGATCGCTCACGTGCATCGGCTCCAGATTTCTCCCTTGGTCCTCTCGCACCGCCTTCATAGCTTTCACTTGTAAACTTAGCAACCAAAAAACTTAGTTGCTATGTTCGGGAAAACCGTGCTAGTGAGCTCTGAAAGGATTCCGAATGCCCCTGGACGAAGCACGCAAGCCGATTTTCTCCGCGAAACTCGCGAGCCCTTCCCGCCTCGCGGACGGCGTCTCGGATGCGATCGCCGCGGCGTTGTTCGACGGACGCATCGCGCCTGGCGAAGCGCTGCCGCCGGAAGGCGAGATCGCCCGGGAATTCGGCGTCTCCAAGCCCATCGCACGCGAGGCGCTGCGCCAGTTGACCAGCGCCGGCCTCGTTTCGACGCAGCAAGGAAAAGTTGCCCGCGCCAAGGCACTCAGCGGCGAGCCGATGGAGCGCATCTACGCCTATGCGGTCCGTTCGAGCCTGACGCGGCTTCAGGAAGCCAACGAGATGCGCCGCGTCATCGAGGTTGGCATAGCCAGGCTGGCCGCCGAGCGCCGCGATCCGCGCGGCCTGGAAATGATGCGCCAGGCCGTGCTCGACATGCACGCCGGCATCGGCAGGCCTGGCGATTTCACGCAAGCCGACATTCTGTTCCACCTCGGCCTCGCGACGGCCACGGGCAACTCCATGATCCGTATTCAGATGGAAGGGATGCGGTCTGTCCAACGCGAGGTTTCTGAACTGTTCTCCCAGCGCTCCAACCGCACGGAAGCGGATTGGCGGGCGACCGTCGAACGGCACCAGGCGATCTACGACGCGATCATGGCGGGCGACACCGATCTCGCGGACCGGCGCATTCACGAGCATTTCGACGCGGCCGATATCGCCTCGTTCGAGGTGGCCGGCAAGCTCGGGGAGCCGTCGCCGTGAGCAAGGACCGTTTTTCCCTTGCCGGACGGCGGGCGCTGGTGACCGGCGCCAGCTCCGGCATCGGGCGCGCGGTTGCGATCGCCCTGGCGCAGCATGGTGCCAGCGTCGCGCTGCATCACTTCGGCGACGCCGCCGGCGCGCGCGAAACGGCTGCCGCCATCGGCCCGGGCACCGCGGTTCTCGAGGCCGATTTCACCGATAGCAAGTCAATGTCGGCCTTTACCGATGAAGCCGCCGGCGCCGGGCCCATCGACATCCTCGTCTCGAACGGCGCGATCGAGCGGCGCCGTGCATGGAGCGAGATCGACGAAGCGCATATCCAGGCCCATGTGGCGGCAAACTTCACGGCCCTGCTTACCCTGGCCACGCGGCTCGTTCCCGCCATGGCCAAGCGCGGGTGGGGACGCGTGGTCGCGACCGGCAGCGTGATGGCGAGGCGTCCGCGCGCGGAAACAATCGTCTATGCTTCGCTGAAGGCGGCGCAACTTACGGCGGTGCGCGCCATGGCACGCGAGGTTGCGCCGCATGGCGTCACCATGAATGTGGTATCGCCCGGCGCGATCGAGACGGAGGCAACCGCCGAGCGCTACCGGGACGCAGCCTTCCGCCAAGCGGTCGCGGCGAAGATTCCCGCCGGCCGCCACGGCCAGGCCGACGACCTCGTCGGCGCCTTCGTTTTTCTGTGCAGCGACGCCGCCCGCTACGTCACCGGGGCTGACCTGCCCGTCGACGGCGGCTGGACGATCGGCGACGCGCCCAGCGCGCTGCCGGGGACAACAGCATGACAAGTCGCCGCCGCCTGCCGGCCCGTTCGTTGCGCGCCCGCAGTTGTTGATTGGACCATCGGCGTTTCGGGAGGAAACCATGAAGACCGCAATCAAACTTGCACTATCGACCTTGGCGCTGTGCGCCCTGTCGGCGCACTCGCTGGCCCAGGAACTCCGAGTGACCGTGTGGACGGGCAGCGAGGCCCACCTCAAGATGCTGAACGGCATCGCCCAGGGCTTCATCGCCAAGCATCCGGGCGTCACGGTGAAATTCGAGACCGTTCCGGTCGCCGACTACACGCAGAAGCTCACTTTCCAGGTCGCCGGGGGCAACGCCCCCGACATCGCCTGGATGATGGAGGATGCCGCACCCGCCTTCGAGAACGCCGGGCTGCTGATGGACATCGGCCCGACGCTCAAGGCGACCGAGGGATACAATTTCGACGATTTCTCCCAGCCCGCCATGGCGCTCTGGCAGAAGGACGGCAAGGTCTACGGCGTGCCCTTCTCCACCTCGCCTTTCCTGATCTACTACAACAAGGACATGTTCGACAAAGCAGGTGTCGAAGATCCCAACCAGCTCGCCGCGAAGGGCGAGTGGAACATGCAGAAATTCCAGGAGGTCGCCAAGAAGATCACCGAGGCTAATCCCGGCAAATGGGGCTTCGAATTCAAGGATGGCGAAGGTTACGCATCGCGTATGACGCACGCCTTGCTGCCGCCCGTGCGCGCTTACGGCGGCGATCTGTGGGCCGACGGCCAGTGCGGCCTCGACAAGCCTGAAGCGGTGGCTGCCATCAAGCAGCTCCATGATATGGTGTTCAAGGACAGGTCGATCGTGCCGCCGGGAGAGCAGGGCGACTACTTCTCCGGCAATTCGGCGATGACCGTGAACCAGATCTCGCGAGCCTCGAAGATGCCCGAGGCAGGCTTCAAATGGGGCATCGCCCCCTTGCCTTCGGGACCCGCCGGCGAAGCTCCGGTCATCGGCCAGGCCGCGCTGACAGTCTTTGCGTCCGGCAAGAACAAGGAGCTTGCCGCGCAACTGGTGGCCGACATGACCAGCAAGGACAATGTGGCTGTCATGGCCCAGTTCTTTCCGCCGGCCCGCAAGAGCGTCCTGGAGAGCGACGCCTTCGTCAACTCCAACAAGCTGATCCCGCCCGAGCAGATGAAAAGCGTCGCCGCAGCGATCGTCAACGGCCGCGTTCACCCTTCGCATGAGCATGTGCCGCAGATATTCGCCGCGATGGCGCCGCGCGTCGACGCGCTGTGGCGGGCCGACGCCAATGTCGAAGAGGCGCTGAAGGGCGTCTGCGCCGCCATTCAGCCATTGCTCTGACAGGATTTCGGTTCATGGCCGGCATGGCATCCCGGGACAATGCGGCGCGCCCTGCCAGCGCGCCGTGGCTGAGCTTGAAGGCCAGGGAGATGCTCGAGGCATGGCTGTTCGTCAGCCCGACCTTGATCGGCTTCCTGGTCTTCTTCCTTGGGCCGCTGGTCGCCATCTTCTATTATTCGACGACCGAGTGGAACCTGCTCAGCCAGCAGGCGACCTTCGTCGGGCTTCGCAATTTCCAGAATGCGCTGCTGGAGAACCCCGACTTCTGGCATGTCGTGCGCAATTCCGTGATCTTCGCGCTGGGGCTCGTTCCCCTGAACATGGCGCTGGCGCTCTCCCTCGCGCTGGCGCTTTCGCGGCCGTTCTTCGGTGTCGTCTTCTTTCGCACGGTCTTCTTCGCGCCGGTGGTCACATCGGCAATCGCCTGGGCCATCGTCTGGAAATTCATGCTGCAGGGCGAAGGCGGCGCCGTGAACCAGATGCTCGCCTGGATCGGCATCGATGGCCCGAATTGGTTGCGCGAGCCCAACTGGGCGATGGCGGCCGTCATCGTCACCCGAGTCATCAAGATGGTCGGCCTCAACATGATCCTCTACATCGCCGCGCTCCAATCGATACCGCGCGACTACGAGGAGGCAGCGGCGCTGGAAGGCGCCTCGCGCTGGCAGGTCTTTCGCATGATCACCTGGCCGCTGCTCGCGCCGACGACGCTGGTCATCATGGTTCTGACGACGATCGGCTCGTTCAAGGTGTTCGACCACATCTACCAGATGACCGGCGGCGGCCCGGAAAACGGTACCCTGGTGCTGGCCTTCTACATCTATCAGCAAGGCTTCAAATTCTTCAACATCGGTTACGCGGCCGCGCTCGCCCTGATCATGTTCGTCATCGTGATGGCGCTGACCCTCGTGCAGGTGATGTTGCGGCGGAAGGAGATGGAGTGACCCCGCCCCGCACCGAGATTCTCTATCGCATCTGCTGGACCATGGCGCTGCTGCTTTTGGCCGTGCCCTTCGTGTTCCCGTTCCTGTGGATGATTTCCGGCGGCTTCAAGAGCACCACCGAAATCTTCGGCGCGCCGACCTTGATTCCCCGCGTCTGGCGCTTCGAGAACTTCGCGGAAGTGTTCACCTATCAGCCCTTCGCGCGGCAGTATTTTAACTCGCTCTATATCGCCGCGACGGTGACGGTGCTGACCCTGTTCATTGCCTCGCTCGCGGGCTACGCGCTGGCGCGCATCCGCTTTGCCGGCGCCGGGCTGTTGATGCTGTTCCTGGTGATGGCGCTGATGGTGCCGGAAGAGGTCACCATCATCCCTAACTTCTTCCTGATCCGCGCCATGGGCCTGATCGACACGCACTGGCCGCTCATCCTTCTGCCGGTCTTCGGCCCGCAGGGCGTGGTGGCGACCTTCCTGATGCGTCAGTTCTTCCTGGCGCTGCCCAGGGAACTCGAAGAAGCCGGCAAGATGGATGGCCTGTCGCGGTTCGGAGTCTGGTTGAAGATCGCCCTGCCCATGGCGCGGCCGGCGCTCGCCGCGGTTGCTATCATCACCTTCCTGCATTCGTGGAACCTCTTCCTCGAGCCGCTGATCTTCCTCAGTTCGCTCGAAAAATTCACGCTGCCGCTGGCGCTGTCCAACTTCAACGACAGCTACGGCCTGCCCTTGTGGAATCTGCAATTGGCGGCGACCAGCCTGGCCGTGGTTCCCATCCTCATCATCTATCTGATCGCCCAGCGCCAGATCATCGAGAGCTTCGCCCTCTCCGGCGTCAAGGGATAAGGGGGAGTCATGACAAAGCTTCTGCTCAAGGACATCCGCAAGCGGTTCGGAACGGTCGAGGTCATCCGTGGCGTCGATCTCGAGATCGAGGATGGCGAGTTCGTCGTCTTCGTCGGCCCGTCGGGATGCGGGAAGTCGACGCTCTTGCGGCTGATCTCCGGCCTCGAGCATCTCAGCGAGGGCGAACTCCACATTGGCGGCCGTCTGGTCAATGAGGTTCCGGCGGCCAGGCGCGGCGTGGCCATGGTGTTCCAGTCCTACGCGCTCTACCCTCACCTGACCGTCCGCGACAATATGGGCTTCGGCCTCAAGGTCCGCAAAGTGCCGGCCGGCGAGCGAGCCCGGCGCGTCTCGGAGGCCGCCGCGACGCTGAAGCTCGAGCTATTGCTCGACCGTTTCCCGCGTCAGCTATCGGGCGGGCAGCGCCAGCGCGTGGCCATCGGCCGCGCCATCGTCGCCAATCCCGACGTCTTCCTTTTCGACGAGCCGCTTTCGAACCTCGACGCCGAACTGCGTGTGCACATGCGCTCCGAGATCGCGGCGCTCCACCAGCGCCTGTCGACGACGATGATCTACGTGACGCACGATCAGATCGAGGCCATGACGCTTGCCGACAAGATCGTCGTGTTGCGCGACGGAAGGATCGAACAGGTCGGCTCACCGCGCGAGCTCTACGACAGCCCCCGAACCATTTTCGTCGCCCAGTTCATCGGCAGCCCGAAGATGAACATCCTGCCGCTCGCCGATGGGCGGCCAATCACCCACGGGGCGTCCGTGCCTGCGGCGGCCGTCTCGATCGGCGTTCGGCCCGAGCACCTGTCGCTGGCCCAGCCTTCGTCCGCCACGCTGCGCGGTAAGGTAAAGCTTGCCGAATACACTGGCGCCGTCACGCTCATCCACGTGGAATTGAACGCGGGCCAGACATGCCTTGTCATCCACAATCAGGGGACGGCGCCCGAGATTGGCGCCGAGATCGGCCTGAACGCAGCCCCCGCGCACCTGCATTTCTTCGACGGCGAAGGGCGCGCGGTCTGACGCGATCATGAATGGCCGCCAGCGCGTAGCCGGCGTGCGGACGCAATAACCCGCGGAAGCATGGGAACGCGGCGAATGACCGGCTGCATTGCCTTCTGTATCCGCTCGCTGGATAGTTCCGGCCATGCTGCAGAGCCTGGCGACTCACTGGCCTCAAATCCTGGCGATCATCTCGGTGGTGATCGCGAGCGTTGGCATTGCCCATGCCGTCATGACCAAGGAGGACGTCCGGGCCGCCACCGGCTGGGTCGGCGTGATGGTGCTGTCGCCGATCCTGGGGGTGCTGATCTATGCCGTGGCCGGCATCAACCGCATCCGGCGCGCCTCGATCAGCGCACAGCGCTCGCTTGCCGGCGATCTGGCGTCCGCCAGGCACGACCGCGACATTGCCGCCGAGGAGGCCCTGATCGTCGAACGATACGGGCCGCGCTTCATCGGCCTCAGGACGCTGGGCGACAGGGTGGCGCGGCGCGCGCTTCATCCGGGAAATGCCATCACGGTCCTGGAAACAGGCGACGAAGCCTACACCGCGATGTGTGCGGCCATCGACGGCGCCGAACGCAGCGTCCTGCTCGAAACCTATATTTTCGACAATGACCCCGTCGGCCTGCTCTTCGTGGAATCCCTTGCCCGGGCGGTCCGCCGCGGCGTCAGCGTGCGCGTGTTGATCGACGCCGTAGGCGCCCGCTATTCCGTGCCCAGCATATTGGGCCACCTGCGCGGCGCCGACATCACCGCCGGGCTCTTCAACGGCAACATCGTCATGGGCCTGCACCTGCCCTATGCCAATCTGAGGACCCACCGGAAGATCCTGGTGGTCGACGGCACGGTTGCCTTTACCGGCGGCATGAACATTCGCAAGGGCTTTTCCGCCGAGTTTGCCGGCTCCAACAGTTCCAGGGACACGCATTTTCGCGTGACCGGTCCAGTGGTAGCCGACCTCTTTTCGGTTGCCGCCGAAGATTGGCGTTTCGCCAGCAACGAGGCGCTGAAGGGCGATGCCTGGCGAATTGCCCCGCTGTCGCCGGCGCCGGCCACGCCCATGCTGGTGCGGGCGGTCGCGTCCGGCCCGGACGCCAGCGTCGAGACCAATCACAAGCTGCTGATCGGCGCCTTCTCCGTCGCGCGCAAATCGATCCGCCTCATGTCGCCCTATTTCCTGCCGGACCGCGAACTGATCAGCGCCCTGACGACCGCGGCAAGACGCGGTCTCGAAATCGATATCGTGGTGCCGGCGGTGAACAATCTTTTCCTTGTCGACCGTGCGATGACGGCGCAATTCGACCAGGTTCTGAAGCACTATTGCCGCGTCTGGCGCACGGAAGGACCTTTCGACCATTCGAAGCTGCTTTCGATCGATGGCGCATGGGCCTATATCGGGTCTTCCAACCTTGACGCCAGGTCGCTACGGCTCAATTTCGAGATCGACCTGGAGGTACTCGACGCCGGCTTCGCCAGCGAGGTCGAAAAGCGGATCGCGGCGGCGATCGAGACGGCCGTCCCTGTCACGCTGGAAGCATTGCGGGCGCGGCCATTCGTCATCCGTCTGTTCGATCGCATCCTGTGGCTGGGCTCGCCCTATCTTTAACAAAAGGACGTGTTTGCCAGATAGCTTGAAATCGATGATGGAACAGATGCCGAAAGGTTCTATTTTTTGAGGTGCATGGTGCAAGCAGCAGGAATGGCGGGCAAACGATGCGGGTGAACGGGCGCAGCCTGCCGGCAAGCATGCTTTTGTCCATTCGCGACAAGCGGATGCGGAAGGCCAATGCCACGTCGACCAACAAGGCGGACGCCACCGGAACGCTGGTCGCCTCCTACAATGTCCACAAATGCATCGGCGTCGACCGCAAGTTCGATCCCGACCGCACCAGCCGCGTCATCCGCGAGATCGACCCGGATGTCATCGCCCTGCAGGAAGCGGACAACCGTTTCGGCGACCGGACCGGACTTCTCGACCTGTCCCGGCTCGAACTGGAAACCGGCTTGGTGCCGGTGCCGATTTCGGCGACCGGCAAGGGCCATGGCTGGCACGGCAACGTCTTGCTTTTCAAAAAGGGCGTCGTGCGCGACGTGCATCAGATCAGGCTTCCCGGGCTGGAACCGCGTGGCGCTCTGGTGGCGGAAATCGACCTCGACGGAAGCCAGTCCCTGCGCGTCATCGCGGCGCATTTGGGCCTGCTGCGCCGTTCGCGGTCGCAGCAGGCACAGGTCGTCCTGGATATCATGAACAGCCCCGACGAGAAGCCGACGCTGCTGCTCGGCGACCTTAACGAATGGCGCCTCGGAAACCGCTCCGCGCTGAACACGCTGCATCTGACGTTTGGACCGCTGCCTCCGGCTGTTCCCACCTTCCCCTCGAACCTGCCGCTGCTGGCGCTCGACCGCATCATGGCCAACCGGCACGGAATGATCGCGGCCGTCGAAGCGCATGACACGCCGCTGTCGCGGGTCGCCTCCGACCATCTGCCGCTGACCGCCTTTGTCCGCCTGTAGCCACGCGCCGATAACGCCTTGATGTCGACCGCGTTGGAAAGCGTGTAGGGCGGTATCGGAACGGCGGCTCCTTTTGCGAGTTGATATGGCTTGGACAACAGGAGGACGAGACATGAGAAGCTTTTTCCTGGCCTCGATGATGGCGTTGGCCGCTTCGGCTTCCGTCATTGCGCCGACGCAGGCCGCGAGCGTCACCATCCAGTCCGGCGACGAGCCCCAGTATTCGCCCGACGACGACTATGACAATGGCGAGGTCGTCGTGCGCCGCCATCACGATCGCCAGCGTTATATCGACAATCGCTATAACGACGACGAGGACAGCGATGTTCGTTACAGCGACCGCGAATACCGCCGCTACCATCGTCACCACCGCTGCCACATCGAGTTGGTGAAACACTGGCGCCACCATCACAGGGTGATCGAAGAGGTTCGTGTCTGCACCTGACCCGAGGATCGCTGAAGTGCATCTGCGTGGCCTGATTGCAATGCGGTAAGCTGCGGCCACGCCCCTTCCGCTGCACTGGTTATGCCGCATTGCACAATTCCGTGACCTTGCCCACAATGCGGGGCATGGTCCTATCCTCCCTAGCCGTCCTGGTGATCGACGAAAACCGTATCCGCGCCTCGATCATCGAGGCGGGACTGCGCGAGGCCGGCCATCAGCGGGTGACCGTCGTCCATGACGTGGCGGGCATTGCGCGCCGCATCGCCGAGATCCAACCCGACGTGATTGTCATCGACCTCGAAAACCCCAACCGCGACATGCTGGAGAACATGTTCCAGCTGTCGCGCGCGGTGAAGCGCCCGATCGCCATGTTCGTCGACCGTTCCGACCAGGCCTCTATCGAGGCCGCGGTCGATGCCGGCGTGTCCGCCTATGTCGTCGATGGCCTCAGGCAGGAACGCGTGAAACCGATCCTCGACATGGCCGTCAGCCGCTTCAACGCCTTTTCGCGCATGGCACGCGAACTGGAGGAAGCGCGCAGCGAACTCGAGAACCGCAAGGTCATCGACCGCGCCAAGGGGATATTGATGAAATCGCGGGGTCTGAGCGAAGACGCGGCCTACACGCTGCTGCGCAAGACGGCGATGAACCAGAACCGCAAGATCAGCGACATCGCCCATAGCCTGGTGACGACAGCCGGGCTGCTCGGGCCGCTGGAGGATGAATGAGCATGACAGCTGCGCATCAGATCACCGCCGGCTTCATGCCCCTGTTCGACAGCGCCGTGCTGGTCGCGGCCGGCGAAATGGGCTTTGCCGCGCGCGAAGGCGTCGATCTCGTCCTCCACCGCGAGACCTCCTGGGCCAACATCCGCGACCGCATCGCCATAGGCCATTTCGACCTTGCCCATATGCTTGGGCCGATGCCGCTCGCCTGCAACCTCGGGCTCACGCCGCTGGCATCCGAGACGATCGTGCCCTTTTCGCTCGGCCTCGGCGGCAATTGCGTCACCATCTCCAACGCCGTCTGGGAAGGCATGGCGGCGCATGGCGCCGTATCGGATCTCGATCCGGCCCGCGCCGGCACGGCGCTCGGCGCGTTTATCCGCGAACGCGCGGCGGCCGGCCGCGACCCGCTGCGCTTCGCCGTCGTGCATCCGCATTCCGGGCACAATTACGAACTGCGCTATTGGCTCGCCGCCTGCGGCATTGACCCCGACGGTGAGATCGAGATCGTCATCGTGCCGCCGCCCTTCATGGCCGACGCGCTGGCCGCCGGCCGCATCGACGGCTATTGCGTCGGCGAGCCCTGGAACAGCGCCTCCGTCTCGGCCGGCACCGGCCATATCGTCACCGTCAAGGCGCTGCTGTGGCGCAACAGCCCCGAAAAGGTAATCGGCGCGCGCAAGGCTTGGACCGAAGCGCAGCCGGAGGCGCTGGCGGCGCTGCTCAGGGCATTGCACCACTCCGCCCGCTGGTGCCAGGACCCGGCCAATCGAGGCGAACTGGCGGCATTGATGGCGCAGCCCGGCTTCCTGGGCCAGTCCACCGAGATCCAGATGCCGGTCCTGACCGGACATCTCCGCCTCGGCAGCGGCGCCGAGCGGAACGTCGAGGACTTCTTCGTTCCGTTCGACAAGGCGGCGAACTTTCCCTGGAAGAGCCATGCGCTGTGGTTCTACACCCAGATGGTGCGCTGGGGCGATATCGCGCACACGCCTGAAAACCTCGCCGTCGCCCGCGACTGCTACCGGCCCGACCTCTATCGGGCGGCGCTGAAGCCGCTCGGCGTGGCGCTGCCGGGCGCCAATGCCAAGGTCGAGGGGGCGTTGAAGATCGCAACGCCCGTCGGCTCGGCCGGGGCAAGCCTGGTGCTCGGCCCCGACGGTTTCTTCGACGGCCGCATCTTCGATCCGGACCAGATCGACGCTTATATCGGGGCGCAGCGGCCAGGGTGATCATTTCCGCGCCGTTCTTGTGCATTGCACAAAATTTATGCGGACTGATCGCATAGCTGACCAATGTTTGGCCTTGTCACCTGGTGGCCGGATCTGCCCGTGAATCGGCTATTCAGCTGAATTCATTCGAAATTCCTTTCTAAGGCGAGACTGGCACGGTTCCTGCATTGAAATAACCGGACCCTTAGTGGGTCACGGAACAGGCGTCCAATGGCGGGCGCCCACAGGCAAAGCTGCCGCTCAGGTCAAGACGCGATCCGGATTCCCGGACGCGAAGACCTGGCCGGCGGCTTTTTTGTTTGGCCGAACACGCAATCGACGGTGCTGGTCCCAGGCAGCGCCCAACCGGAGACGACGATGACGAAACGGATCGGAACTGGAACAACCCTCAAGGATTTCACGCGCCGCGATTTTGTCGCCAGCAGCGCGCTGGCGGCGGCGCTGTTCGTCGCAGCGAAGATGCTGTTCCCGGTTGGCGCCGTGGCCGAGGGCAAAGGTGCCCAAGTGAACGCGCCAAGCTCGCCGCGCTGATGCCGCGCCGCTGACCATCGATCAAGAAAACACGCGCGGTGCTTCTCCATCGCAAACCGGAGCCTAACATGACCGCAATCCTCCCAGCCGCGCCCAGCCAGGACAATGCCCCCCGGCAGGCGCTCGTGATGTCCACCATCGCGTTCACAGTCTGCTTTGCGGTGTGGACGATCTTTTCCATCATCGGCGTGCGCATAAAGCAGGAACTTGGGCTGAACGAGACGGAGTTCGGCCTGCTCGTCGGCACGCCGATCCTCACCGGCTCCCTCGTGCGCATGGTGCTCGGCGTCTGGACCGACCGCTATGGCGGACGGCTGGTTTACACCGCCACCATGCTCGCTGCGGCGGTAGCGACCTTCCTGCTCGCTTTTGCGCACACTTACGGACAGATGCTGATCGCTGCACTCGGCGTCGGGCTTGCCGGCGGCTCCTTCGCCGTTGGCGTCGCCTATGTCTCGCGCTTCTTCCCGGCGGGCAGGCAGGGCACGGCGCTCGGCATCTTCGGTGTCGGCAATGTCGGCGCCGCTGTCACCAAATTCCTGGCGCCTTTCGTGCTTCTCGCCTGGGGCTGGCAATCGGTCGCGCTGATCTGGGCGGCAGCACTCGTCATCATGGCCGCCATCTTCTGGTTCACGACCGGCGACGATCCCGTGATTCGCGAGCGCCGCGCCGGCAAGACCACGCCTGCGAGGAGCTTCTGGCAGGAATTCGCGCCGCTGAAGAACCCGCAGGTCTGGCGCTTCGCCTTCTATTACTTCTTCTCCTTCGGTGCGTTCGTGGCGCTGTCGCTGTGGCTGCCGCGCTACCTGATCGGCGTTTACGGCTTCGGGCTGGCGACCGCCGGCATGATCGGCGCGGCTTATTCGATTCCCGCGAGCATCTTCCGCGCCTATGGCGGAGTGCTTTCCGACCGCGTCGGCGCTCGTACCGTACTCTACTGGACCTTCTCCGTTTGTGCCGTCGCGACCTTGGTGCTGTCTCTCCCCTCGGCAGACTATGTGGTGCGCGGCATCAGCGGGCCGATCGCCTTCCATTTCGAGATCGGCCCGCTCGCCTTCATCGCCGTCGCCTGCGTGCTCGGCTTCTTCATGAGCCTCGGCAAGGCCGCCGTCTACAAACATATCCCGGCTTACTATCCGCAGAGCGTCGGGGCCGTTGGCGGCGTCGTAGGCATGATCGGCGGCCTTGGCGGCTTCATCCTGCCGATCGCCTTTGGCGCGCTGAACGATCTCACCGGCGTCTGGTCGAGTTGCTTCATGCTGCTCTTCGTCCTCGTCGTCGCCTGCTTTGCCTGGATGCATGTCAGCGTCAGGCGGATGGGGCGGGCCGCATCAACCAAGGCGTCGACCCTTTCCTATGCTGCAGAGTGACACCGGAGCGGATTAGGAACATGACCCAAAAACTCGTCATCATCGGCAACGGCATGGCCCCCGGGCGCATGCTGGAGCACCTGCTGGAACAGGCGCCGGACCGCTACAGCGTCACCATCTTCAACGCGGAACCGCGCGTCAATTACGACCGCATCATGCTGTCGCCGGTCCTCTCGGGCGAGAAGGCCTACGAAGAAATCATCATCCATGGCGACGGCTGGTACATCGCCAACAACATCACCCTCTACAAGGGCCACAAGATCGTCGCCATCGACCGCGCAGCGAAGACCGTCACGTCGGACCACGGCGTCACCGAACCCTACGATAAGCTCGTCATCGCCACCGGCTCGGTGCCGTTCATCATCCCGGTGCCCGGCCACAACCTGCCCGGCGTTCTCACCTATCGCGACCTCGACGACGTCCAGGCGATGATGCTCGCGGCCCAGTCGCGCGCCAAGGCTGTGGTCATCGGCGGCGGACTGCTCGGACTGGAAGCAGCAGCGGGCCTCAACGCGCAAGGCATGGACGTCACCGTGCTGCATGTCATGCCGACGCTGATGGAGCGCCAGCTCGATCCGGCGGCAGGCTATCTGTTACAGCGCGCCGTCGAGCAGCGCGGGATCAAGGTTGTCACCAAGGCCAATACAAAGGCGATCACGGGCAACGGCAAGGTCGAGCAGGTCGAACTCGTCGACGGCACCGTCATCCCCGCGACGCTGGTGGTGATGGCCGTCGGTATCCGGCCGAACGCAGCGCTGGCGAAGGAGGCGGGCATCGCCGTCAACAGAGGCATCGTCGTCGATGCCGGCATGCGCAGCAACGACCCGGACATCTACGCGCTCGGCGAATGCGCCGAGGTCAACGGCCAGATCTATGGGCTGGTCGCCCCCCTATACGAGATGGCCCGCGTCGCCGCCCGCCAGCTCGCCGGCGACGAGGCGGCCGGTTTTGTCCACATGGACACGCCGACCAAGCTCAAGGTCACCGGCATCGACCTGTTCTCGCTCGGCGACTTCGCAGAGGGCGAGGACCGCCAGGAGATCGTGCTGCGCGACGCGGCGGCCGGCGTCTACAAGCGCCTCGTGCTCAAGGACGACCGCATCATCGGCACCGTGCTCTACGGCGAGACCGCGGACGGCGCCTGGTTCAACGACCTCAAGAAGAAGCAAACAGACATATCGCAAATGCGCGATACGTTGATCTTCGGCCAGTCCTACCAGGGGGGTGCCCCACTGGACCCTATGGCGGCCGTTGCAGCCTTGCCGGATGATGCGGAAATCTGCGGCTGCAACGGCGTCTGCAAGGGCAAGATCACGGGCGCGATCGCGGCCAAGGGGCTGACTTCGCTCGACGACGTGCGCGCGCACACCAAGGCGTCGGCCTCCTGCGGCTCCTGCACCGGGCTGGTCGAAAAACTGATGGTGCTGACCATCGGCGACAAGTACAACCCGGCCGCCGTACAGCCCATGTGCTCCTGCACCACGCTCGGCCATGACGAGGTGCGCCGGCTGATCAAGGCCAAGGGGCTGAAGACCATACCTGCCGTCATGCAGGAGCTGGAATGGAAGACCTCCTGCGGCTGCGCCAAATGCCGGCCGGCACTCAACTATTATCTCGTCTGCGACCGGCCGGACGAATACGCCGACGACTACCAGTCGCGCTTCATCAACGAGCGCGTCCACGCCAACATCCAGAAGGACGGTACCTATTCGGTGGTGCCGCGCATGTGGGGCGGCGTCACCAATGCCGCCGAACTGCGCGCCATCGCCGATGTCGTCGATAAGTTCGAGATCCCCATGGTGAAGGTCACCGGCGGCCAGCGCATCGACATGCTGGGCATCCGCAAGGAAGACCTGCCGGCGGTGTGGGCCGATCTCGGCCAGGCCGGCTTCGTCTCCGGCCATGCCTATGCCAAGGGCCTGCGCACGGTGAAGACCTGTGTCGGCTCCGACTGGTGCCGCTTCGGCACGCAGGATTCCACCGGCCTCGGCATCCGCATCGAGAAATTCATGTGGGGCTCGTGGACGCCGGCCAAGGTCAAGATGGCGGTGTCGGGTTGTCCGAGGAACTGCGCCGAGGCGACCTGCAAAGACGTCGGCGTCATCTGCGTCGACAGTGGCTACGAGATCCATTTCGCGGGTGCGGCAGGCCTCGACATCAAGGGCACCGAAGTGCTTGGCCTGGTCAAGACCGAGGACGAAGCGCTGGAGCATATCGTGGCGCTGACGCAGATGTACCGCGAGCAGGCCCGCTATCTCGAACGCATCTACAAATGGGCCAAGCGCGTCGGCATCGCCGAGATCAAGCGCCAGATCATGGACGATGGCGACAAGCGCAAGGCCTTCTACGACCGCTTCGTCTTTTCCCAGAAATTCGCCCAGGTCGATCCGTGGTCGGAACGCGTGTCAGGCAAGGACAAGCACGAGTTCCGGCCGATGGCCTCGGTCGGGTTCGCGGAGGCGGCGGAGTGATGGAGATGTTCGCGCGAGCCACCCTCTGTCCCGCCGGCCATCTCCCCCTCAAGGGGGGAGATTGGATGCCACAACGGCCTTTGCCAATCGCCAACTTCGCAGAACGGACGCCATCAGCAAAACTGCCGATCTCCCCCCTTGAGGGGGAGATGTCCGGCAGGACAGAGGGGGGCGCCTGGGCGCATTCGTATCAAATAAAGGCGACCCAATGACCTGGACACCGATCGGCTCCCTGTCCGACATCCCCCGCCGGGGCGCGCGCTGTGTTGCCACGCCGCAGGGCAAGATCGCTATCTTCCGCACCGCCGAGGACCAGGTCTTCGCCATCGACGATCATTGCCCGCACAGAGGCGGGCCGCTGAGCCAGGGCATCGTGCATGGCGCGGCGGTCACCTGCCCCCTGCACAGTTGGGTCATCTCGCTGGAGACCGGCAAGGCGCTCGGCGCCGACGAGGGCGCGGTGCGCACCATTCCGGTGAAGATCGAGGGCGAGCGTTTGTTCATCGCGCTCGAAGCGCTGGCAAGCCGCGCGGCCTGACCCATGCAGATTGGCGAAGCACGCGAGGTGAGGACCACTTGCCCCTATTGCGGGGTAGGCTGCGGCGTGCTGGCGAAGGTCGCCGCGGACGGGCAGGTGTCGGTCCGCGGCGACCCCGATCATCCCGCGAATTTCGGCCGGCTCTGCTCCAAGGGCTCTGCTCTTGCCGAGACCATAGGTCTTGACGGCAGGCTGCTCCATCCTGAGATCCACGGCCGCCGCGCCTCCTGGGACGAGGCACTCGATCTTGTCGCGTCGACCTTCTCGCAAACCATTGCCGAACATGGGCCGGATGCGGTCGCCTTATATGTCTCCGGCCAGTTGCTGACCGAGGACTATTATCTCGCCAACAAATTGATGAAGGGGTTCATCGGCTCGGCCAATATCGACACCAATTCGCGCCTCTGCATGGCCTCCTCGGTCGCCGGCCATCGCCGCGCCTTCGGCTCCGACACGGTGCCCGGAACCTACGAGGATCTGGAGCTTGCCGATCTCATCGTGCTGGTCGGCTCGAATCTCGCCTGGTGCCATCCCGTGCTCTACCAGCGCATAGCTGCCGCGCGTGAGAAGCGCCCGGAAATGAAGATCGTCCTGGTCGACCCCCGCCGCACCATGACATCCGATATCGCCGACATGCACCTGGCGATCGCACCGGATGGCGACGTCGCCCTGTTCACCGGCCTGCTCGCCTGGCTCGGCCAGCACAATGCGCTCGACCGCGCCTACATCACCGCTCACACGACCGGCTTCGGACAAGCCCTTTTCGCCGCCTCGGCACTAGACCTTGCCGGCATCGCTGCCGCCACGGGCCTGAGCGAGGACGAGCTCGCCCGCTTCTACGGCCTGTTCGCCGCGACCGGCAAGACTGTCACGGTCTACAGCCAGGGCGTGAACCAGTCGTCGTCCGGCACCGACAAGGTCAACGCCATCATCAATTGCCACCTCGCCACCGGTCGCATCGGCAGGCCCGGCGCCGGGCCGTTCTCGGTCACCGGCCAGCCCAACGCCATGGGCGGACGCGAGGTCGGCGGCATGGCCAACATGCTGGCCGCCCACATGGAGATTGAAAATCCCGGGCATCGAGAACGCGTGAAGCGCTTCTGGAATGCACCTGACATCGTGCAAAAGCCCGGCCTGAAAGCGGTCGACATGTTCCGGGCGGTCGCCGACGGGCGGATCAAGGCGCTGTGGATCCTCGCCACCAATCCTGTCGATTCGATGCCCGATGCCGACGCCGTCGAAGCAGCGATCAAGGCCTGTCCGTTTGTGGTGGTGTCGGACGTGCTGGCAGAGACCGACACGGTGCGCTATGCCCATGTCCGGCTGCCGGCCACCGCCTGGGGCGAGAAGGACGGCACCGTTACCAATTCCGAGCGCCGCATCTCGCGCCAGCGCCCGTTCCTGGCCGCGCCCGGCGAGGCGCGGCCAGATTGGTGGATCATCGCCGAAGTGGCGCAGCGGATGGGTTTTGGCGAAGCGTTCGCGCATGCGTCCCCGGCGGAGGTTTTTGGCGAGCATGCCGCGCTGTCGGGATTTGAAAACGACGGTGCGCGCGATTTCGACATTGGGATTTATGCCGGCCTCGATGGGGAGGAATACGACGCGCTGGCGCCTTTCCAATGGCCAGCACCGAGCCCGGCCACCCCTCTCTGGCCTGCCGGCCATCTCCCCCTCAAGCGGGGAGATTGGATGCCACGACGGCCTTCGCCAATCGCCGATATCTCAGGACGAGCGCCGTCGACAAAACTGCCGATCTCCCCCCTAGAGGGGGAGATGTCGGGCAGGACAGAGGGGGGCGCCTGGGCTCGACATCTCTCGGAGGGGACTCAAGCTGAGCCCCAGCCGGAGAACGATAAAGCAGGGCCACCGAACACCCGCTTCTTCGCCGACGGCAATTTCTACACGCCCGACCGCAAGGCGCGCTTCATCGCCGTCCGCCCTGTCACGGAAACCCGCACGGACGAGAAATTCCCCCTCGTCCTCAACACCGGCCGTGTCCGCGACCATTGGCACACCATGACGCGCACCGGCAAAAGCCCGCGTCTGTCGCAGCACATGGCCGAACCCTTCGTCGAGATCCATCCCGACGACGCCGCGCGATACGGCATCGGCGACGCCGACATCGCGCGCGTTTCCAGCCCGCGCGGCGCCGTGCTCGTGCGCGCGCTGATCACGTCCCGCCAGCGCCGGGGCAGCATCTTCGCGCCGATGCACTGGACGGACCAGTTCACCGCCAAGGGCCGGCTCGACACGCTCACCGCGCCGCTCACCGACCCGGTTTCCGGCCAGCCGGCACTGAAGCACGTCGCGGTGCACATCGAGAAATTCGCCGCGATGGCGTTCGGCTTCGCCGTGACCCGACAAAGGCCCGAAGCGGTCGCCGGCGACTATTGGGCCGTGGCCCGCTGCAGGGATGGCTGGCGGGTCGAGCTCGCCTTTGCAGACGACAAAATCGACTGGACGACTTTTGCCCAATCCCTGTTCGGCGCCTCGACCGATGCCGAAATACTCGCCTATCACGACCGCGATGCCGGCCAGCATCGCATCGCCGCCTTCGATGGCGTACAGCTCGCGGGCGCCCTGTTCGTCGCTCCCGGCCCGGTCGCCGTGTCGCGCGGATGGGCAACGCAGCAGCTCGAAGAGGCCCATGCCAGCCAACGCGAGCGCTTCCGCATCGTCGCCGGCCGCGCCGGTGCCGAACGGCCCGATGCCGGCGCGACCGTCTGCTCCTGTTTCAACGTCGGGATCAACCAGATCACGGCGGCGGTGGCTTCCGGCTGCACGAACGTGGAAGCCATCGGCGCCGCGCTGAAGGCAGGCACCAATTGCGGCTCCTGCCGCTCTGAGATCCGCGCCATCATCCAGGCACATCGCGTTCAGGCGGCCGAGTAGGCGGCAGAACCCGCCATCGGCGGCCTCCCGATGCGTATGCGCCGGCGGACCCCGCGTCAGCCCATCATAGCCGGGCGGCAGGACGACAACCGCGGCTAGCTGCGGTTGTCCAAGATCGCTGAACGCGCCGTGCTTGCCCGTGTGGGGTTGCCGCCGACGTCTCGCCGCCATCATTGGCTACAGAACTGGACTTTAGTCCGAGCCGTCTCATCTGGACACAAATGCGCAAGGCTGAAAATGTCTAAATGCGTGTCGCCCAAGAGTGACCTCGGTTTTGGGAGAACGACGTGCACTAAAGAAGCCAAAAGCGCGTCGCATGAATCCGCTTCGACGCGACCCGCTCTTGGAGCGCAGTAAGCTTGGCCAACCAGAAGGAGGCGGATGCTGGACATCGAGGACATAGCCGCTCATCCGGATCTGCACCGCCACGTCCAGGAGCAGTCGCTGGCGCTGATCCACATCTACGAAGCCAGCCCGCGGCTTGCTTCCATATTCGCCACGCAGCAGCGCTGGCTGATGGGCCATGTCGGCCTTGCCATGCATTTCAGGCGCGACCCGGGCGACCGTCGCACCGCGTTGACGGTGTCGCGCTTCATCGAGTTCGTGCATCAGCACAAGGTCGCCAGCCGCAACACCGCCGACGCTTTCATCAAGGAGATGTTGAATTACCGCATCGCCGAATACGTAGCGGGCGGAGACGGGCGCACCCACCCGTTGCAGCCGACAGCGGACACGGTGCGGACATTCACCGGATGGGTGCACGCACATCTACGGACCCTTGACCGACTCGACGGCGCGGACCGGCTGGCGAAATACCTGGAGCGGCCCGATATGCTCGCCGCCCTGCAGCCCCTCGTGGCCGATGGCCTGCTTTCGTCCAAACCGGTGCGCGAACCCAACCAGACTTTTTCCCTGTTCATCTGGCTCAACAATGGCGGCATCGTCATGGACCGGCTCATGTCCGGCATCGACCCCGACCATGCCGGCCTAGATCGGATTCCGACCAGCGTGGTCTCGGTGGCGGAATTCGCCAGTTGGCTCAAACTGTCGCGCACCCACCTCGCCCGAAAACTACGCGATGCCGAGGCGCTCGGCAGCATCGGCTGGCTGGGCCAGCGCGGCAATTCCGTGATGTGGGTCTCGCACCGCTTCTTTCAGGAATACATGACCGTCCAGGCCGCCAAGCTGGCCATCGTGGATGCCGCCTTCGCAGCATGCTTTTCCACCGACCACTGAGAGACTCGCCGCTGCCCAGGCTATGAAGGCGGTCCGTGCCGCTGCGTATCCTTCGAAACAAAAAAACCGCCTCGGCGGCGGGACGTCAGCACCATATGAAGAATGACAGCATAACTGCCCTCAGCAGTGAACCTCAGGCCGCAGAACGGCCCGGGTGCGCAAGGTCACCCGAGCCGGAACCCGCAATGTCACTCGATGTCGAAGGAGACACCCTGGGCGAGCGGCAGCGCCTTGGAATAGTTCACCGTGTTGGTGGCGCGGCGCATATAGGCTTTCCACGCATCGGAGCCGCTCTCGCGGCCGCCCCCGGTTTCCTTTTCACCACCGAAGGCGCCGCCGATCTCGGCGCCCGACGTGCCGATATTGACATTGGCGATGCCGCAGTCCGAGCCGTCGACGCCGAGAAAGCGCTCGGACTCCTGCAGGTCGCGGGTGAAGATCGACGACGACAGCCCCGCTCCCACCGCATTGTGCTCGTCAAGCACGGCGTCGAAATCGGAATACTTCATCACATAGAGGATCGGCGCGAACGTCTCTTCGGTCACCGGCGACACTTGGCTGGGCATTTCGACCAGCGCCGGATGCACGTAGTAGGCGTCCGGATGGCCATTCTCGACCCGCGTGCCGCCGGTCACCTTGCCGCCGTGGGCGGACGCTTCCTGCAGCGCCTTCTGCATGGCTTCGTAGGCTGCCTTGTCGATCAGCGGCCCAACGAGGGCCGACGTCTCCAGCGGATTGCCGACAGAAACGCTCTGATAGGCCTTCTTCAGCCGCGGTACCAAGGCGTCGTAGACGCTGTCATGCACGAACAGGCGCCTCAGCGTCGTGCAGCGCTGGCCCGCCGTGCCCATCGCGCCAAAGGCAATCGCGCGCAACGCCATGTCGAGATCGGCGGTCGGGCAGACGATGCCGGCATTGTTGCCGCCGAGCTCCAGCACCGCGCGTGCAAAGCGCTTGGCCAGGCGCGGGCCGACGTCGCGGCCCATGCGGGTCGAGCCGGTGGCGGAGACCAGCGGCACCTTGGGATGATCGACCAGAATCTCGCCGACGGCGCGGTCGCCGATCAGCACCGACGCGAGCCCTTCCGGCGCATCAGTGCCGAAGCGCTTGACGGCGCGCTTGAAGATCGCCTCGCAGGCCAGCGCCGTCAGCGGCGTTTTTTCGGAAGGCTTCCATACCACCGCATCGCCGCAGACCAGCGCCAGCGCCGCATTCCACGACCACACCGCGACCGGGAAGTTGAAGGCGGAGATGACGCCGACCACGCCGAGCGGATGCCAGGTTTCCATCATGCGGTGTCCTGGACGCTCGGTCGCGATGGTCAGCCCGTACAATTGCCTGGAAAGACCGACGGCGAAGTCGCAGATGTCGATCATCTCCTGCACTTCGCCGAGCCCTTCCGAGGGGATCTTGCCGACCTCGATCGACACCAGCCGGCCAAGTTCGGCCTTGTGCGCGCGCAATTCCTCGCCGAGCAGCCGCACCAGCTCGCCGCGCTTCGGGCCCGGTACCAGCCGCCAGGCCTGGAACGCCTTGTGCGCGGCATCGATGGTCCTGGCCGCATCGGCCTGTGAGATCGTGCTCAACGCCGCGATCTGCTCGCCCGTCACCGGGCTGCGCACGATCAGGTCGCCGCCGGCAAGCGTCTCCTTGGCAACACCCAGTTTCGCCAGCAGCTCGGCGGTTTCCTTCGCTATCGTCATGTCTGTCCCTTTCAGATCCCGCCATTCATGTGGCGTGGTCAAAGCATTTGCGCCGTGCGTTCCCTGTGCGGTCAGGCGCAGGGAGGCGCTGTCTTGGCGTGCCAATAGCGGTTTCAGGAAAAAATCGCCACCCCGGCATGGTCCAAGCCCGGGCCAGACCATTGAACCAGGGTCAGCTTGCGGTGCGCGCTGCGCTGTCCTTCATCAGCCGGTCGATATGCATGCGTATATGGGCCGCTTCCGCCGCGGTGTTGGCAAGCGCGATGGCGCGATCGAAGGCGACCCGCGCCTCCTCGCCCCGGTCGAGTTGCATCAAAAGCCCGCCCTTGAGGCCGAAGAAGTGGAAATAGCCGGAAAGCCTCTGCTCCAGCGGCTCAATCATGGCGAGCGCGGCCTCCGGGCCACGCACCTTGGAGACCGCAACCGCACGGTTGAGGGTGACGACAGGCGACGGCTGCATCTGTTCGAGCAGGCCGTAGAGCAGGTCGATCTCCACCCAGTCCGTGTCCTCGGCCTTTTCAGCCCGCGCATGCAGCGCGGCAATCGCCGCCTGCACCTGGTAAGGGCCGGGCTTTCGGTGGCGCAGCGCCTTGTCGACCAGCGCCAGCCCCTCATCGATCATCTTGCGGCTCCACAGGCTGCGGTCCTGATCCTCGAGCAGAACGATCTCTCCGTCCGCATCGAAGCGGGCCGGTGCGCGCGCATGCTGGAGAAGCAGCAGCGCCGTCAGCCCCATGATCTCCGGCTCGGTCTGAAACAGCCTGAGCAGCAGCCGGGCCAGCCGGATCGCCTCCTCGCACAGCGGCGCGCGGGCCGGCGCCTCGCCGCTGTTGGTCGAATAGCCCTCGTTGAAGATCAGGTAGACCATGGCCGCGACCGCGGCGAGCCGCTCCGAGCGCTCCACCGCGCCCGGTGTCTCGAACGGCACGCCGGCGTCGGCAATACGTGCCTTGGCGCGGGTGATGCGCTGCTCCATGGCGCTTTCGCCAACCAGGAAGGCGCGCGCGATCTGCTTGACCGTAAGGCCGGAGACAATGCGCAGCGCCACCGCGATCTGCTGCGTTGCCGGCAGGTCGGGATGGCAGCAGATGAACAGCAGTCGCAATATGTCGTCGCGGTAGTGCGCGCCATCGAGCCGCTCGGCGATGTCGCTCTCTGCGTCCTCGAGATCAGATATCTGGTCCTCTTCCGGCATCGGCGCCTGCTTGGCGCGCTTGCGCACCGCGTCGATGCCGCTGTTGCGTCCGACGAAGATCAGCCAGGCCGCCGGATCGCGCGGCGGACCGTTCTGCGGCCAGTTCTTCAGCGCCCTGAGGCAAGCGTCCTGGAAAGCTTCCTCCGCCGTATCGAGGTCGCGGAAATAGCGCAGCAGCGCACCCATCGCCTGCGGGCGGGCGGCGCTGATCGCTGAGCTGATCCAGGCAAGTTCGGTCATACGGCGGCCCTAGTGGGATTGAAGATGGATACCGGCCGGATTTCGTAGGAGCCGCCGCTCGGATTGACCTCGGAAAGTTCGCGCGCGAACTCCACCGCCTCGTCGAGATCGGCGCATTCGAGCGTGTAGAAGCCGAGGAACTGTTCCTTGGTCTCGGCGAACGGCCCGTCGATGACGATCGATTCGCCCTTGACCTTCCTCAGCGTCGTCGCCGCCGTCGTCGGCAAAAGCCGCGCCACCGGGCCAAGCCGGCCGGCGTCCGCGTATTTCTGCTGGACATCGAGAATGTTGGCCATGACCTTGTCGTCCTGTTCCTTGCTCCAGGAGCAGACGACGTCTTCGGAAGCATAGCACAAGATCGCGTAGAGCATGGTTTGTCCTCTTCTGTGTCAAAGGACGAAACACTAGGACCGATCCCGACACGGCGTCGATAAAAAAATCGAGGCGCTGCGGATTCAGCGGCCGCTGGTTGCCGCGGGTCCGCTTTCGTGCGTCTTCAGCCATCGCAGCACGAGCGCTTCCTCGTCATCGAGACCGTCTATCGATCCTTTGCGCTTGTTGGCTTCCGCCATTTCGGCAAGCAGCCGTCCCTGCAGCCATGCTTCGAAGACTTGCGGATGGATATAGCATTGGCGGCAGACGGCGCGCGTGTTGCCCAGCCGCTCGGCGACCCTGTCGATGACGCTGTTCATCGCCCGTTTCTGCTGTGCCTGGCTGTCGGGCAGCACCGTTTGCGCAAATAGCGACGCGGCGTGGATGGTGCCGCCCCATGTACGGAAATGTTTCGAGCTGAATGCATCCCCGATGGCCTCGCGGATGTAGCGGTTGACGTCCTCGGAGCGCACCGGGTGTCTGTTGCCGTCCTCGTCGAGATACTGGAACAGCTTTTGGCCCGGCAGATCCTGCGCGCCGCGCACGATTCGCGCGATGCGGCGATCGACCAGCTTCAATTTCCATTCCTTGCCCGATTTGCCCTTGAAGGCGAACCGCAGGCTCGATCCCTTGATGTCGACATGGCGGTCCCGCAGCGTCGTCAGGCCGAAGCTCTTGTTGTCGCGGGCGTAAGCGGCGTTGCCGACTCGGATCATGGTGTTGTCGAGCAGCCAGACGATCGCGGCGACGACGCGTTCGAGCGGCAGGCCATGGCGGCGCAGGTCGCTGTCCATCCTACGCCGAAGCTCCGGCAGGCTTTCGGCGAAAGCGACAAGGCTCGAATATTTGGCGCTGTCGCGTTCCTCGGCCCAACGCGGATGGTAGCGATATTGCTTGCGCCCGCGCTGATCCCTGCCGGTTGCCTGGATATGGCCGTCCGCCTCGGGCGAGATCCACACATCCGTCCAGGCCGGCGGGATAACGATCGCCTCGATGCGCGCTCGGGTGGCATCCGAGACCGGCCTTCCGTCAGGTCCCCTGTAGGAAAATCCCTTGCCCGCTTTCAGTCGGCGGATACCGGGCTCGGTATCGCTGACATAGATCAGTGCGGCATCCTCGGCAGAGATCTGAGCGCCGTTCTTTGGTGCGGCCTCGCCGTCGATAGTCAATCCGGATTTCTGCAGCATGCTGGCCCCACGGAAACACCCGTAGATAAGCCTCTGGGCCGAGCACTGGTTCCATTCCTGTCCGAAAAGTCGGCGGCCACCCACGCCGGGGCGGAACCCTGCAAGGCGCTTTGCGCAAGCAGGCCGGACGTCAGGTCTTCTCCAGCACCACCGGAATAACATCGACGGCTTGCTCTCCGACCTGTCCGCCGGTGGTCTTGAGAACGCCGACGATCGGCGCGACATCCGAATAGTCACGGCCATAGCCGACGGTGATGTGATCGTTGGAGGCCCGCATGCCGTTGGTCGGGTCGAACTCCTGCCAGCCGGCATCGCGCCCGCACCACACCTTGACCCATGCATGCATGGCGTCGGCGCCCTCCAGCCTGGCCTTGCCCTTGGGCGGAATGGTGCGCAGGAAGCCGCTGACATAGCCGGCCGGTATGCCAAGCCCGCGCAGGCCGGCGATCATGATATGCGAGAAATCCTGGCACACCCCGCGCTTCAGCCGGAATGCGTCGCCAGCCAGGGTCCGCACGGTTGTCGCCTCGCCATCATAGGTGAAATCGCGGTGGATGCGATTGCAGAGGTTCATCGCCGTACCGGCGGCCGAGCCGCCGACGCTATCGCGCGCATAGGCGGTGATCGCCGCATTGATGCCGGCGTGACCGCTGGGGGCCAGGAAATGGTGCGGTGTATCCGGTGCCAGCGAGCGCACGGCGGCGAGCTCCTGACGCAGCCGGCTAAGGTCGGGCGACACGTCGAGCCCGGGCTCGGGCCGCGACACCGCCACGCGCGCGCTCATCCTGATGTCGAGTGCGTCATGCGCGTCGCGGAAGGCGATCGAGGTGACGTTGTTGCCGAAGAAATCGGAAAAATCCGAGCGTTCGTTGGGCGCCGGCGCGAAGGATAGCGACGCAGCGACGACGCGCTGCACGCCCTCGATGGTCGGCGGCAGTACGCGCACCTGGTGACGGCCGCCGCCGGCGACGGCGGCGTAATCGTAGTGAAGGTGAAGCCTGATGTCGTAGAGCATGCCGGAGCGCCGCCTTACCCGAAATAGGCCTTGGCGAGGCTGCTGTAGAGCCCGCCTATCTCGCCGGCGAGATCGTTCAGCGCCTTCACACTCATGTCCGCTGGCTCCTTGATGGCGATGGCTGTGTTGAGCTGCAGGATCTCCTTGGCCGCAGGCGACATGTGCCCTTCGCCGCCGATCGCCGGCAGCAGTCCGATCTCGGCCTTCAGCCGTTCGAGCTGGAACAGGATGGAACGCGGATTGAGCGGATCGAGCGCAAGAAGGTCGATCACCGTGCGGCGGCCGGCTTGCACAGGGTACTGCCGCCGGTGCGTCATGACGCTGTCGCCGATCTCCAGCATCATGTCGAGCGAGCCGTCCGGCGCCTTGTCACTGGTCAGCCGGGCGAGCGTGCTGGCGATCTGTATGCCGCGCTCCAGCCGCCGGCCGATCTCAAGGAAGCGCCAGCCCGCAAAGCGGTACATGTTCTCGTGCAGCAGGCCGGAAAAACCGGCGAGCTTGCGCAGGATGACGGTCATGGCCCGTGTCGCATCATCCCCCGGCGCCACCGTCGTCGCGAACTGATGGATGGTCTTCGACAGGTCCTTGAGGGCCAGCCAGCCATCCGGCGAGAAACGGTCGCGGATCTGGCCGGCGCTGTAGACGGCGCTGTCCAGCGTGCCGATCAGCCCCGATGGGATCGCTGTTTCGACATCGATGCCGAACGGTTCGAGATGATCCCTGATGTCGGCCAGCAACGGCATATCCGGGTCGGAGGTTTCGGCGAGCCGCACATGATAGGCGCGCAGGATGCGCACGGTGTCTTCCGAGCGTTCGATGTAGCGGCCCAGCCAGGTCAGGTTTTCCGCTGCGCGGCTGGGCAGGCTGCCCGGCCTGGTGCGGCTGAAGCTGTCACCCTCTTGTGGCAGCAGCGTCTCGCGCTCCACCGGCCGGTCGCTGACCACCCATACGTCGGCCGCCTGGCCGCCGCGCTGCATGGCGATTGCCGTCGGATCGAGCGACAGGCCGACGCGGGCGAACCCGCCCGGCATCACCGTCCAGCCCTCGGGCGTGCGCGCCAGGTAGACACGCAGGCTCGCCGGCCGCGGCTCCAGCCATCCGCCCACATAGACGGGCGTCGTCGAAAGCGTCACCGCTTCCTGGCCGACGAAAGCGTCGCCGTCGCGCTCGATGCGCGCCACCAGGTCGGCCCGCTCCCCGGCCGACAGCGCCGCGCCGAGCTTGGTCTGGTCGTCGTCCTCGAAGGCCAGCCTCGTCGACAGCGCCGGCCCAATCACCATGCGGTCGATATTGGCGAGCACATGCGCTCGGTCGGATGCCTGACCGCACCACCATGTCGCGACGGTGGGCAGCTTGAGTTCTTCGCCCCGCAATTCGCGCGCGATCTTGGGCAGGAAGGCAAGTAGCGCGCGCGTTTCCATCAGGCCCGAGCCGAGCGCATTGACGGTGGACACGCTGCCTTGCCGGATCGCCTCGATCAGGCCCGGCGTACCGATCTGCGACTCCGAGCGCAGTTCCAACGGATCGGCGAACGCCGCGTCCAGCCGTCGCCACAGCACGCTGATCGGCATCAGCCCGGAAACGGTGCGCACCATCAGCCGGCCCCCGGAAACGGTCAGGTCCTCGCCTTCGAGCAGCATGATGCCGAGATAGCGGGCGATATAGGCGTGTTCGTAATAGGTTTCGTTGAGCGGTCCAGGCGTCAGAATGGCGACGCGGCCGTCGGCTTCCCTGGCCATGCCGATCAGCGCATCGCGAAAGCGCCGGAAGAAGCCGGCGAGGCGATGCACATGCATCTCGCCATAGATGTCCGACAGCGCGCGGGTCGTGGCGACGCGGTTCTCCAGAGCGAAACCGGCGCCGGATGGTGCCTGAGTACGGTCGCCCAACACCCACCAGCGGCCGTCCGGCCCGCGGCCGAGTTCGAAGGCGCAGAAATGCAGGAAATGGCCGTCGGCCGGACGAGTGCCAACCACGGGCCGGAAATATTCGGGGCTCGCCGCGATCAGTCCGGCCGGCAGGATGCCCTTCTCGACCAGCCGGTTCGGCCCGTATATATCGGCGATGATCTCCTCGAACAGCTCGGCGCGCTGCACCAGGCCGGCGCTGATCGCTGCCCACTCGGCGTCCTCGATGAGCACCGGGACATGCGCCAGCGGCCATTCGCGCTCGTTGGCGCCGGCCTTGTCGTAGACGCGGTAATAGACGCCGGCGTCGCGCAGATACTGGTCGGCACGGGCAAAACGCTGGGCGAGTTCTTCGGCGCCGAGATCGTCGAGCGCCTCGATGAAATGCTTCCAGGCCGGACGGGGATTGCCCGAAGCGTCGACCATCTCGTCGACGACGCCGTCGATCGGCTGGTAGTGCTCCAGCAGGCGATGGATCTGCGCCTTGCCGCGTACCCGCTTGTGATTCCCCTTTGCCATGTCAGATCAGAATCTTGGTGGACGCCGAAGGTCAAGCGTCATGGGGAAATCTTCCGTGGGTTGTTCCTCGCGCAACACATAGGCCGACGGCGTGTGGCCGCGCGCTTCGAAGCGGGCGAGCCGGCGCGCTTCCGCCTCGTTGCCGTTGACCGGAAAAGTGTCGTAGCTGCGCCCGCCCGGATGCGCGACATGATAGACGCAGCCGCCAACCGCCCGACCCGACCAACGGTCGTAGATATCGAACACCAGCGGCGTATTGACCGGCAGTGCCGGATGCAGGCCCGAAGCGGGCTGCCACGCCTTGAAGCGCACGCCCGCCACCGCGACCTCCCTGTTGTCGGCAACCTTCATCGGCACGATGCGGCCGTTGCAGACGACGGCATGGCGCTCCGGATTGAGACCTTCGGTCTTGACCTGCAACCTTTCGACCGAGGAATCGACGAAGCGCACGGTGCCGCCGATGGCCCCCTGCTCGCCCATGACATGCCACGGCTCCAGGGCCTGCCGCAGTTCCAGCTTGACGCCCGCATATTGGACCTCGCCGCAGAAGGGAAAGCGGAACTCGAGCTGCGCGTCGAACCATTCGGGGCGGAACGTGAAACCGTTGAGCTTGAGGTCGTCGAGAACGTCGAGAAAATCCGCCCAGACATGATGCGGCAGCATGAAGCGGTCGTGCAGCGACGTGCCCCAGCGCACGAAACGGCCGTCGAGCGGGTTCTTCCAGGCACGGGCGATGATCGCCCTGACCAGCAGTTGCTGCGCCAGGCTCATGCGCGCATTGGGTGGCATCTCGAAGCCGCGGAATTCCACCAGGCCCAGCCGTCCGGTCGGTCCATCAGGCGAAAACAGCTTGTCGATGCAGATTTCCGAGCGATGCGTGTTCCCTGTGACGTCGGTCAAAAGGTTGCGGAACAGCCGGTCGACCAGCCATGGCAAAGGCAGGCTGCCCTGGTCCGGACGCGGCACCTGCGCCATGGCGATTTCAAGCTCGTAGAGCGAATCGTGGCGCGCCTCGTCGAAGCGCGGCGCCTGGCTGGTCGGGCCGATGAACAGGCCGGAGAAGAGATAAGACAGCGAGGGATGCCGCTGCCATTGCAGCACTAGGCTCTTCAAAAGATCGGGGCGGCGCAGAAACGGGCTGTCATTGGGGGTCGCGCCGCCGACCACAACATGGTTGCCGCCGCCGGTGCCGGTGTGGCGGCCGTCGATCATGAATTGATCCGCGCCAAGCCGCGTTTGCCGCGCCTCCTCGTAGATCGCCGTGGTCGTCGCCACGCAATCCTGCCAGTTGGCAGCCGGGTGGATGTTGACCTCGATGACGCCAGGGTCCGGCGCGACGCGGATGACGTTGAGGCGCGGATCATGCGGCGGGCCGTAGCCCTCGATGTGCACTGGCAACCTGATCGCCTTGGCCGCGTTCTCGGCTGCTGCCACCAGCTCAAGATAATCCTCCAGCGCCTCGACCGGCGGCATGAACACGCAGAGCCGTCCCTCGCGCGGCTCGACCGAAAGCGCGGTACGCACCGCGCCGCCGATCTCGGTGATCTCCTGCTCGACCCGGTCCTGCTGGGCGGTCGCGGCCGTGAACGATGCCGCCTGCTGGCGGCGTGCCATTTCATCGGCGCCCTGAGGATCGGCCGGAGCCGCCATGGGCAAGATCGCCTCCCGCACGGGCAGCGCACCGCGCGGCTGCGACGGATCGACCGGAACGATGTAGGGAAACTGCTCCGGCGGCACGTGAGGCAGCGTGCCGAGCGGCAGGCGGTAGCCGACCGGTGAATCGCCCGGCACCAGGAACAGCCGCCCGCGCCGCGTCGTCCATTTTTCCGAGCGCCAGCGCTGGCCCGACGCCTGGCTGTTCCAGCGCTGCACCGGCAGCACATAGCCCGACGGCTTGGTCAGCCCGCGTTCGAACACCGTCGCCATGCGGCTGCGCTCTTCGGGATCCTCCAGCTTCGAATTGGACGGATCGACATTCTCCGGCAGCTTGCCTTCCTTGAGCAGCCACTCGGCCGGATCCTCATAGGCTTCGCTGACCATGGACGTTTCGATGCCGAGCTCGCCGGCGATCGCGGTCAGCAGGCTCTCGGCCTGCTTCGGACCGATATCGGCTTCGCTTTTCTCCCGCGCGATCAGCGACGGGTCGCTCCACACCGGCTGGCCGTCGGTGCGCCAGTAGAGCGAAAAGGTCCAGCGCGGTAAGCTTTCGCCGGGGTACCATTTGCCTTGGCCATAATGGAGGAAGCCGCCAGGCGCGAAGCGCTCGCGCAGCCTCCGGATCAGCGCATCGGCCTTTTCGCGTTTTGTCGGGCCGACGGCGGCGGTGTTCCACTCGGCGGACTCGAAATCGTCGATCGACACGAAGGTCGGCTCGCCGCCCATGGTCAGCCGTACATCCCCGTCCGCCAGCGCCGCATCGACCTTGTTGCCGAGCGCATCAAGCGCATGCCAGCTTTCATCCGAGAACGGCTTGGTGATGCGCGGATGCTCCGCGATGCGGTCGACCCGCATGTCGAAGCCGAACTCGACATTGGCAAAGCTCGCCATGCCGGAAATGGGCGCTGCATTGCGAAAATGCGGGGTGGCGGCAAGCGGTACATGGCTCTCGCCGGTAAGCAGGCCCGAAGTCGGGTCGAAACCGATCCAGCCAGCGCCGGGAAGATAGACCTCGCACCAGGCGTGCAGGTCAGTGAAATCCACGGATGTACCGGCCGGCCCATCGAGCGCGACGAGGTCGGGCTTGAGCTGGATCAGATAGCCCGAGACAAAGCGCGCGGCGATGCCTAGATTGCGCAGGATCTGCACCAGCAGCCAGCTCGAATCGCGGCACGACCCTTTGGCGGCCGCCAGCGTTTCCTCCGGCGAGAACACGCCGGTCTCCATGCGCACGATATAGGCGATTTCGCGCTGCAGCCGGGCATTGAGGTCGACGAGAAAATTGACCGTGTTTTTCGGGCTGGTATCGATGGTTTTCAGGAACGCCGACAGCAGCGGGCCTGCCGGTTCCGGTGTGCGATAGATGGCGAGGTCGTTGCGTGTCTCTTCCGGATACTCGAACGGGAAATTTTCCGCCGTCTCCTCCACGAAGAAATCGAACGGGTTGTAGACCGTCATGTCGGCGACGAGGTCGACCTCGATCTTGAGTTCGCTCACCGGGTCGGGAAAGACGAAACGGGCGAGGAAATTGCCGTAGGGGTCCTGCTGGAGATTGACGAAGTGGTTCGCCGGCTCGACCTTCAACGAATGGCTGAGCACTTTGGTGCGCGAATGTGGCGCCGGCTGGAGCCTGATCACCTGGGGACCAAGAACCACCGGCCGGTCGTATTTGTAATGGGTCAGGTGATAGACGGCGGCCAGAATTGCCATGGAGCCCCGGAAGATCGGCGTTTAGCTGGCCGAACCCTGACACATCTGGCCGTCATTCTCCAAGCGGATGTTGCGCTGCACCTAACTTAAACGGCTACCGAACCTCAGAAAAACGCTTGGATCCCCGTCTGCGCCCGTCCCAGGATCAGCGCGTGCACGTCATGCGTGCCCTCATAGGTGTTGACCGTCTCCAGATTCTGCGCATGGCGCATCACGTGATAGCCGATCTGGATGCCGTTGCCGCCATGCATGTCGCGCGCCTGGCGGGCGATGTCGAGCGCCTTGCCGCAATTGTTGCGCTTGACGATCGAGATCATCTCCGGCGCCATCTTGCCTTCGTCGAGCAGCCGCCCGACGCGCAACGAGGCCTGCAGCCCGAGCGCGATCTCGGTCTGCATGTCGGCGAGCTTCTTCTGGTAGAGCTGCGTGCTGGCCAGCGGCTTGCCGAACTGCTTGCGGTCGAGGCCATACTGGCGCGCGCGATGCCAGCAATCTTCGGCCGCGCCCATCGAGCCCCAGGAAATGCCGTAGCGAGCCCGGTTGAGGCAGCCGAACGGCCCCTTCAGCCCCGACACGTTGGGCAGCAGAGCATCCTCGCCGACCTCGACGCCTTCCATAACCACCTCGCCGGTGATCGACGCCCGCAGCGACAGCTTGCCGCCGATCTTCGGCGCCGAAAGCCCCTTCATGCCCTTTTCCAGGACGAAGCCACGGATCTCATCCTTGCCGTTCTCGCCCTTCAGCTTCGCCCAGACGACGAACACGTCGGCGACGGGCGCATTGGAGATCCACATCTTGGAGCCGGTAAGCTTGTAACCATTGGCGGTCTTCTCGGCGCGCGTCTTCATGCCGCCGGGGTCGGAGCCGGCATCCGGTTCGGTCAGGCCGAAACAGCCTATCCACTCGCCGCTGGCCAGCTTGGATAGATACTTCCTGCGCTGTTCGTCCGAGCCATAGGCATAAATGGGATACATCACCAGCGACGACTGCACCGACATCATCGAACGATAGCCGGAATCGACGCGCTCCACTTCGCGGGCGACCAGGCCGTAGGTGACATAGTTGGCGCCGAGGCCGCCGAATTCTTCCGGAATGTTGATGCCGAGCAGGCCGGCCTCGCCCATCTCGCGAAAAATCGCCGTGTCGAAGGTTTCGTTGAAATAGGCCTCCTCGATGCGCGGCGCGAGCTTGTCGGCGGCGAAGGCCGCCGCCCCGTCCCGCACCATGCGCTCGTCTTCCGAAAGCTGGTCCTCGATCAGGAACGGGTCTTCCCAGACGAATGCATTCTTGTCGGCAGCCATGGCCTCTCGATCCTTAAAAACGGGTGAAGCCCGGCTTATCGGCCCACGGCCTGACAAAATCAAACGAAATTGCTTCACCGATCAATGAGCGTTAGGAATAGATCATGAGCGTCCAACGTCGTCTTTTGCCTAACATCAACGCGCTTGCCGCCTTCGAAGCGGTGGCCCGGCTTGGCAGTTTCACCGCTGCAGCCCAGGAGCTGGATTTAACCCAGGGCGCCGTCAGTCGGCAGATCAGGCTGATCGAGGGCCAGTTTGGCCGCCGGCTGTTCGAGCGCGACAGCCGCAATGTCCGGCTGTCGGCGGCGGGCGAAACCTACGCCGAAGTGGTCCGTTCGGCACTTGGCCAATTGCGCGACGCAGCCCTTGGATTGATGAGTAATCGGCATAGCGGCATCCTGAACCTCGCAATCCTGCCGACCTTCGGCACGCGCTGGCTGATGCCGATGATCCCAGACTTCGTCGACAACAATCCCGACATCACCATCAACTTCGTCACCCGCGTCGGCCGCTTCGACTTCGCCAGAGAGCGGCTGGATGCCGCCATCCATTATGGCCTGCCGGACTGGCCCGAGGCAGACTCGACGCTGCTGGTGCGGGAGGTGGTGGCCCCGGTGGTGTCGCCCGAATTTCTCGCCGAGCGCTCCATCGCCACGCCGGCCGACATCGGCCGTCTGCCGCTGCTGCACATGGCGACGCGGCCTGGCGCCTGGACAGAATGGTTTGAGCATCAGGGCCTGAGCGCGCCGACCGGACCGGGTATGCAGTTCGAACAGTTCGGCACCGCCGCCCAGGCCTGTATGGCGGGTCTGGGCGTGGCTCTGCTGCCGCAAATCCTCATCTCAGGCGAGTTGCAGCGCGGCCAGCTGGTGCCCGCGCCCGGCCAGCCTATGCACAGCCGCAGCGCCTATTATCTAGTCGTCCCGCACGACAAGCGCGGCCATCCGCCGGTCGCGAGTTTTCGAGATTGGCTGACGAGCCAGGTTGAAAAGGACCCGGCTGTTCTGGCGTGGTAGCTACTTCCGCTTCAACGCATCCGCCAACGCCGCGCCGAACGCACCTTGCTGTGGCGGCCGCTCCGGCTGGCGCTGCGGCGCGGGCGAGCGTGGCGCCGGCCTGCCGCCGCCATTGTCTCGCGGGCCGCGCGATGCGCTGCCCTCGCCACCATCCCTGCGCATGGAAAGCGCGATTCGCTTGCGCTTGATGTCGACGTCGACGACCCGCACCTTGACCACGTCGCCGGCCTTGACCACCTCATGCGCGTCCTTGATGAAACGGTCGGCCAGTTGCGAAACGTGCACCAGCCCGTCCTGGTGGACGCCGATGTCGACGAAGGCGCCGAAGGCGGCGACATTGGTGACGGTGCCTTCCAGCAGCATGCCGGGCTTCAGATCCTTGATGTCATCGATGCCATCGGCGAAGGTTGCCGTCTTGAAGCCGGGGCGCGGATCGCGGCCGGGCTTTTCCAGTTCGGTCAAAATGTCGCGCACCGTCGGCAGGCCGAACCGCTCGTCGACGAAAACGCGCGGATCGAGCGCCTTCAGCGCCGCACTGTCGCCCATCAGCGAACGCACATCGCGCCCGCAGGCGGCGACGATCTTTTTGGCCACGCCGTAGGCTTCCGGATGCACGGCCGAGGCGTCGAGCGGCTCGGAGCCGTTCGGGATGCGCAGGAAGCCGGCGCATTGCTCGAACGCACGCGGCCCGAGGCGGGAGACCTTGAGCAAATCCTTGCGGCTGGCGAACGGGCCGGTGGCATCGCGATGCGCGACGATGGCGTCTGCGAGCGACGCCCCGAGCCCTGAAACCCGCGCCAGAAGCGGCGCCGAAGCCGTGTTGAGATCGACGCCAACCGCGTTGACGGCGTCCTCGACCACCGCCTCCAGCGAGCGGCCAAGCCGGTACTGGTCGACATCGTGCTGATACTGGCCGACGCCGATCGATTTCGGCTCGATCTTGACCAGTTCGGCCAGCGGATCCTGCAAGCGGCGCGCGATCGACACCGCACCGCGCAATGATACGTCGAGACCGGGGAATTCCGCCGCCGCCGTCGCCGAAGCCGAATAGACCGAAGCGCCGGCCTCGCTGACGATCACCTTGAGCGGCTTCGGCCCGCCGTCGGAAGGCATGTCGGACAGCATGTCGGCCACCAGCTTCTCGGTTTCGCGGCTGCCGGTGCCATTGCCGATCGAGATCAGCTCGACCTTGTGCAGGCGAACGAGCTTGGCGAGCTCCGCCTGCGTGCCACGCACATCGTTCCTGGGCGGGAACGGATAGACCGTTGTCGTCGCCACCAGCTTGCCGGTGCCGTCGACCACCGCGACCTTGACGCCGGTGCGGATGCCAGGGTCGAGCCCCATCGTCGGCCGCGATCCGGCGGGGGCGGCGAGCAGCAGATCCTTCAAATTGCGGGCGAAGACGTGGATCGCCTCTTCCTCGGCCCGTTCGCGCAGGTCGCGCATCAGATCGAGCGTCAGGTGCAGGGATAGTTTTATGCGCCAGGTCCAGCCTGCGACCTCCATCAGCCAGCGATCGCCCGGCAGGCTGCCGCCGATGGCGTAGGCATTGGCGATCATCCGCTCTACCGGCTTCACCGGCGAAGAGTCGTCGGCATCGACCTCGATGTCGAGCGACAGCACCTCCTCGTTGCGGCCGCGCAGCATCGCCAGCGCGCGGTGGCTCGGCACGGTGGCCCAGCGCTCGACATGGTCGAAATAATCGGAGAATTTCGCACCCGCCTCCTGCTTGCCGTCGACCACCCTGGCGCGCATGAAGGCGCGTTCCTTCATGTAGCTTCGCAGCTTGCCGACCAGGTCGGCATTCTCGGCGAACTGCTCCGACACTATGTCGCGCGCACCCTCAAGTGCCGCCTTGGCGTCGGCCACGTCCTCGGTCAGATAGGCCAGTGCGAGTTCCGCCGGCACCAGCGAGCGGTCGGCCAGGATGGCTTCCGCCAGCGGCCCCAGCCCACGCTCCCGGGCGATCTCCGCCCTGGTGCGGCGCTTGGGCTTGTAGGGCAGGTAGATGTCTTCGAGCTCGGCCTTGGTGACGGCGGAGGCGAGCTTGGATTCAAGCTCGTCGGTCAGCTTGCCTTGCTCCCGGATCGAGCCAAGGATGGTGTCACGCCGCGCGTCGAGCTCACGCAGATAGGCAAGACGCTCCGACAGCAGGCGCAATTGCGTGTCGTCGAGCCCGCCCGTCACCTCCTTGCGGTAGCGCGCCACGAACGGCACGGTCGCGCCTTCGTCGAGCAGCCCGATGGCAGCGGCGGCCTGTTCGGGCCGCGCTGTGATCTCGGTCGCGATAATGGCTGCGATGCGCTTGATGTCGGATGCCATGCCGTTCCTGCTCTTCTCGAAAAGAGCGGCGACCATAGGCGCAGTTATCCTGCCCGCCAACCTTCGCGGTTTCACCGGCGACAGAGGTCCACAGGAAAGCGCGCCCTAATGTTGCGGCCGCTCAGACCATCCGGCTCAGCGCTTCGAAGAATGCGACGATCTCGAGATCGAGCGGATCGTCGACCGGCTCGGGCTGCGATGACATCTTGGCGATCACCACTTCCGTCCGGGGGTCGACATAGAGCCACTGGCCATGGATCCCGATGCCGCAATAGGCCCCGTTCTCATGTCCTGTCTGGTACCATTTGTTGCGGTAGCGGCCCTTGGGAAACAGCGGCAGCATGGCGCCACGCTGCCAGGCTTCAGAACTGCCGCCGGTTACCGTGGTGTCGCGCACCCAGGCCTCGGGCACGATGCGGCGGCCATTCGCAGTGCCCCCTTGCCGCATCATCTCGCCGACGCGCGCCAGATCGCGCGGCGTCACCGAGATGCCGCCGGCAGTGCGCGCCGTGCCCTCCATGTCGACCGCCACCGAAGCTTCGCCGGCAGCACCCAGCGGCAGCCACAGTTTCTCGCGCATCAGGTCGGCGAAGCGCTGGCCGGACGCCCGTTCGAGCAGCAGGCCAAGCAGGTCGGAATTGGGGGACCGGTAGCGGAAGGTCTGGCCATGCGGCTCGGCGAGCCGCTGCAGTGTCAGGAGGAATTCACGCAGGCTTTCCGTGCCGCCGCCCGGGTTCCACAAGGTGGCGCGACGGTAACGAGCAAAGGCGCTTTCGGGATCGAGGTAGGCCTCCTCGAAATCGAGGCTGACACTCATATCGAGCACATGCCGCACGGCAGCCTCGCCATAGGCCGAATCGCCGGCTTCCGGTATGTAGGCCGTCACCGGGGCTTCCGGATCGAACACGCCCTCGCCTTCCAATATGCCGGCCATGATCGCGGTCACCGACTTGCTGATCGAAAAGATGATGTGGCGGGCGCCGAAATCCATATGCGGCGCAAACCAGTCGCCGACGATCCTGCCGCCTCTCATGACGGTCAGCGCATCCGTGTGCGAGCGGCTGAGAAAAGCCGCGACGGTTTCCGGCGTGCTCGCCACCGCGATCTTTTCGTCGAGCAATCCGCCGAAATCCTCGGCCGGCGCCTCGTTGACCGGCAGGGCGGCGACACGCGCGCTCGGCACCAGCTCGCCGACGTTCTGGAATGACCATCGGTTGAACGGATTTTCCCGCCAGTTGGCGAGCAGCACCTGGTTGCGGCGGAAGCCGTAACGGGTCTCGAACGCGGTCTTGCCGGTCATGGCATTTCCTTCCAGGTCGTGTCTTGTGGGGGTTCAGCTCAGCGCGGCGGCGATGGCATGCACGGCCTTCAGCGTCGCCATGGAATAGGCGACGTTGCTGAAATCCGGCCAGCTCGAAAGCTTGACCACGACCATCCGCGTATTCCAGTCGATGTGGATCATCTGCCCGAACACGCCCCGGCACATCAGCGCCCGCGAATGTGGATTCTCGATCCAGAACTGGTTGCGATAGCTGCCCTCTGGCAGGCTCGGACTAAAGCCCGGCCCGTGGCTGCCGCTGCGCGTCGCCTCGATCCAATCGGCCGGCACGATGCCGCCGCCATTATCGAGGATCAACTGGCCGAAGCGGGCATAATCGCGCAGCGTCGCGTTGAAGCCGCCATCGGCCAGCGCGTAGCCGGCGCTGTCGACGGTGAAGCAGGCGCTTTCATCGGCGCCGAGCTTTTGCCAGAGTTCTTCCGAGACCAGTTGCGCCAGCCGCTTGCCGGTCACCCGCTCCAGGATGAACGCGAGCACATCGGTTTCGACCGAGCGGTACTCGAATGCCGCCCCATGTGGCCGGACCGTCTCCGTCAAGCCCAGGATCAGCTCGAACATGTGCGCGGGCCAGCGAAAGTCCGGGTCGCTGCCCGGCGGCACCGGCTTCCAGCCGGTGGCGACATCGACCTGGCCTATGTCGGAATAACGATTGTTATATTCCTCCGAGAAACACACGCCCGTCGTCATGTCGAGCACGTGCTGGACTCTGGCGCCGGCCCACCCGGTTGCCTTCAATTCCGGCAGGTAGTCCGTCACCGGCCTCGCCGGATCGACCAGCCCGCGCCCGGCCAGTATGCCGAACACCGAGCCGGTGACCGACTTGGCCATCGACTGCGACAGATGCAGCGTGCGCTCGTCCATGCCGTTGAAGTAGCGCTCAAAGGCTATCTTGCCGTCCTTGAGCACCAGGAAGCCATCCGTATAGGTCTCGTCCAGCAGGCCCGCGAGCGTCGTCTTCCGTCCCGTGCTGTCCTCGACCGGCAGCCCGTCGAGATCGATCTCGGCGCGTTCGAGGCGGTGACGGTGGCCGTTGCCGCGCCAGACTTCGACGGTCGGCAGAATTTCCCTGATGTGCTGGAAAGCCCAGCGGTTCCAGGGCGGCCTGTCCCAGTCGAGCCTTGGTGGCACCATGGCGGGCGGCGAGCCCTGCATGATCGGCGGCCGCGGATCGCTGTTGCGATAGGAGTCCATGAAAGCCATTCCCGGAAACGGAAAAGACCCGGCGGCATGTGCCGCCGGGTCCGTCATGCGGCGATTACTTCTGCAGTTCGGTCCAGATCTTGGTGTAGAGTTCCTGCGTCTCTGGCGCGCACATCTGCTGCAGTTCGCCAAGCGGCTTGGCGTCGGCCGGAATGACGACTTCCGGCGCGTCCTTCATGTCGGCCGGCATGTATTTGTCCGAACCGGCGATGGCATTGGCGTAACGATGGAAGGCCGAGAGGCCGGCCGCGTTTTCCGGATCCATGATGAAGTTCTGGAACAGCTTGGCGTTCTCGACATTCTTGGCCTCTTTCAGGACGACGACGTTGTCGCTCCACAGGCCATAGCCTTCCTTCGGATAATTGAAGTGGATGGCCGGGTTGGCAAGGCGCTGACGCAAAGCCGAGCCATTCCAGTCGCTGGTTGCCTTGAAGTCGCCGGCGCCCATCTTCTCTATGGTGTTGTATTCCATGGCGATCCAGTTCGGCTTGGCCGCCACCAGCAGGTCACGTACTTTCTTCAGCACCGTCTTGTCGTTGGTGCATTGCTGGCCGCCGACATATTTGATCGCAGCGAACATCACGTCGCCCATCTCCGGTACGACATTGACCTTACCCTTCAACTCTTCAGGCGTGTTGAAGATGATGCCCCACGTGTTGGCCGGGCCCTTGTAGGCGTCGGTGTTGACGACGACGCCGATCGTGCCCCAGGCCCACGGAACCGTGTATTTACGGCCCGGATCGAATTCAGGATTGGCCCATTCGGGCGCGATGTTCTTCGCGTTCTCCATCTTGCCCGGATCGGTCTCCTGGACGAGGCCTTCCTTTATCCAGATCGGCACGTAGGTCTGCGAGGGCACCGCTATGTCGAAGCCGGTGCCGCCCTGGCGAACCTTGGCGAGCGCCGTGTCGTTGGAATCGTAGTCGGTGATGGTCACCTTGACGTTGTATTTCTGCTCGAACTTCTTGATTACGTCGGGGCTGGTGTAGTTGCCCCAATTGTAGATGTTGAGCACGCCGTCGGCGCGCGCAAGGCCCGTCGAAGCGAGCAACGCCAACCCCAAGGTGGCCGTTGTTGTCTTCCAGTTCATCGTTCCAGCTCCCATTTCAGGTTCAGTCTCGTTTCCTGCTGACGAAGAAAAACAACGTGACGATCGCAACCGAAAGCAGCAGGAAGGCGGTCGATATCGCGTTGATCTCGGGTGTGATGCCGCGGCGGATCTGGCCGAGCATATAGGTGGGCAGCGTGTCCTGGCCGCCCGACTTGACGAATTCGGTGATGACGACGTCATCCAGCGAGATGACGAAGGCCAGCATCAGTCCGGCAAGGATGCCGGGCCACAAAAGCGGCAGCGTGATGCGGCGGAAGGTCTTCCACGGCGTCGCGTAGAGGTCGGCGGCGGCGCGTTCCAGAGTCAGGTCCATATTCTCCAGCCGCGCCCTGATCGGCAAATAGGCGAAAGGAATGCAGAACGCCGTATGCGCGGCGATCAGGTAACCGAGGCCCGAATAGCCGGTGAAGATCTTGATGCGCGAGAAGAAGATCAGCAGCGCCACGCCGGTGACGATCTCGGGCACCATCAGCGGCTGGTTGATCGCTGCGTATTTGAAGGTGAGGCCGGGATAGGGCGCGGTGCGCGTGGTGGCGAGCGCCGCCATGGTGGCGAAGATGGTCGACAGCACCGCCGCGGTGGCGCCGATCTGGAACGAGCGCAGCGTCGCGTCGATGACCTGCGTGTTCTGATATGCCGACTGGAACCATTTCAGCGAAAAACCGCCCCATTCGGAAGTCGAGGTCGCCGCGTTGAAGGCATAGATCACCAGCACGACGATCGGCAGATAAAGCACGACGAAACAGGTCGCCGCGATCGCGGTGAATCCGGGCTGGTGCTTGATGGAGAAGTTGCTAGCCATGCCGCACCCCCGACTTGCCGGCATTGCGCACATAGGCAAGCAGCGCCACCATGACGATGATCATGACCGTGATCGACAACGCCGAACCGAGTGGCCAGTTGCGGCCCTGTCCGAACTGCAATTCGATCAGGTTGGACAGCATCATGTTCTTGCCGCCGCCAAGCACGCTCGGCGTCACATAGGCGCCGAGGGCCGGAATGAAGACCAGGATGGAGCCGGCGATGACGCCGGGTTTGACCAGCGGGAAAATGATCTTGCCCAGCACCTTGAAGCGTGTCGCGTAGAGATCGTAGCCGGCCTCGACCAGCCGGAAATCGAGTTTTTCCATGCTGGCATAGATCGGCAGCACCATCAGCGGCAGGTAGACATAGGCCATGCCGATCAGGATCGCCGTGTCGGTGTAGAGGATCTGCACCGGCGCCGAGACGATGCCGAGCTTCAGAAGGATGGTATTGACGATGCCTTCGTTGCGGATGATCTGCAGAACAGCGAAAGTGCGGATCAGAAGGTTAGTCCAGAACGGGATGGTGATCAGGAACAGCCAGAGATCCCTGGTCTTTTCACTGCGCGTCGCCATGAAATAGGCGGTCGGGAAGCCGAGCGCCAAAGTCGCCAGCGTCGTCACCACCGCGAGCTTGATCGAGCGCAGGAAGATGGTGACGTGGGCGGCCGCCAGCGACAGCGTGTCGTCGAAAATGTCGCGTTCCATGAACACCGACACCCAGGCTTCCGGCGAAAATTGCCACTTCACGTCGCCATAGGCGCCGGGCGTCAGGAACGAATAGACGAGCACGGTTAGCAACGGGCCGGTCGCGGCGAGCAGAATGACCAGCAGCGCCGGCGCTGACAGCAACCAGCGGGCGCGGACGTCGCGCCGCTCCGCTGCCTTGGCGACTTCTTCGGCGGTGGCCATCAGTCCCTCAGCACTTGCGCGGCGTCGTTGCCGATCAGGATGCCGACCTTGTCGCCGCGCTCGAAACCGCAGCCGGCGCTGCGCGTGTTCTGCTGGCGCACGGTGAAGGCTTCGCCGCTGTCGAGCTGGACATGGATATGCGTGTCGGTGCCGAAATAGACGATGTTGTCGACCGTGCCCGCCAGGTCGCCCTTGCTCCTGGTCAGCTTGGCATGCTCCGGCCTCACCACCACGGTGGCGTTGTCCTTCGGCTGGAAGCCTTCGGCAACGGTCGCCTCGATGGTTGTGCCGGATTTGAGCGTCGCGCGCGCCTTGCCGTTGCCGGTGCCTGATATGGCCGCGGTGAGAAAATTGGTCTCGCCGATGAAGTCGGCGACGAAGCGTTCGGCAGGCTTGTCGTAGATATCCCACGGCGAGCCGACTTGCAGGATCTTGCCCGACGACATCACCGCGATGCGGTCCGACATCGTCAGCGCTTCTTCCTGGTCATGGGTGACGAAGATGAAGGTTATGCCGGTCTCGTGCTGCAGCCGCTTCAACTCGATTTGCATCTCCTTGCGCAGCTTGTAGTCGAGGGCGGAGAGCGGTTCGTCGAGCAGCAGCACCTTCGGTTGCGGCGCGAGCGCCCGGGCCAGCGCCACGCGCTGCTGCTGGCCGCCGGAAATCTGGCCGGTGCGCCGGCCCGCCAGCGCCTCCATCTTGACCAGCTTCAGCATCTCGGCAACGCGCGCCTTGATCTGCGCCTTGGGCTTGCCCAGCATCTCCAGGCCGAAGCCGATATTGTCTGCCACCGTCATGTGAGGGAACAGCGCATAGGACTGGAAGACGGTGTTGACCGGCCGCTTGAAGGGCGGCAATGGCGCGATGTCCTGGCCGTAAAGCAGGATTTCGCCGGCGGTTGGAAAGTCGAAGCCGGCGATCAGCCGCAGCAAGGTGGTCTTGCCGCAGCCGGATGGTCCCAGCAGTGTGAAGAATTCGTTCTCGCGGATGGATACCGAGACTGTGTCGAGGGCAGCGACCTGCCCCTCACCCGATCCGAAAATTTTGCTGACGTTTACTACTTCAATCGCATTCCGATCCGGTTTGTCCGGCACGATTACGCCTCACTGTTGACCCCGCTCTTGCTGGCGGAGCTTTTCCCCTATTGGATGTGACCACACGGCCGGTGGGTTGGCAAGTCCGGCATTGAATCACAGTTCAGTCGGTCATTTCAGTCCGCCATTTCAGCAGGCAGGCCGCATGCATGTCAGGCCTGGTAGGTGACTTTGCCGCCGCAGATCGTCGTTACCGGGCGCACCTTGTGCAGGTCGGCCGGTGCCGTTTTTTCGATGTCGGCCGACAAAACCACCAGATCGGCCATATAGCCTGGCTTCAGCGTGCCCTTGCGGTGCTCGGCGAATTCGGCATAGGCGCCCTCGACCGTGTAGGCGGCAAGCGATTCACGCAGCGAGAAGCTCTGGTCCGGATCGCTTGATGCCCATGGTTTGCGCATTACTGCCGCCTGGATGCCCAGGATCGGATCGATCGGCGACACCGGCCAGTCCGACGCGAACACGACATGCGCGCCGGCATTCTTCAGGGTGCGCCAGGCATAGCTCAGCGGCCAGCGCGCCGGCCCGATGCGCGAGACGGTCGGCTCCAGCGGAAAATCCATGGCGCCGGGCGGATGCGGCGGCTGCATGGAGGCGATGACGCCGAGTTCGGCGAAACGCGGCACATCAGATGCAGCGATGACCTCTATATGTTCGACACGATGCCGGCTGTCGCGCTTGCCATTGGCCTTTTGCGCCGCCTCGTAGCCGTCGAGCACGGCGCGCACCGCGCCGTCGCCGATCGAATGCACGGCGATCTGCAGGCCGCGCCTGTCGACGGCGACGGCGAGATCGATGAATTGCTGGGGCGTGAACAGTGGTTCACCCACCCAGTCGGGACGGTCGGCATAGGGCTCGATCATGACGGCCGTCCAGGAATCGAGCACGCCGTCGTAGAACACCTTGACCATGCCTGACGACAGCCACTCGCCATTGTAGCGCTCGGCCATCGCCGAGGCCTTGTCGAGTATGTCGAGCGTCATGAAATTCTTGTAGTGGAAGGGTATCTGCACCCGGCAGGACAGACCCTCCTCGGCCTCGATCTCGGCCAGCAATTCGAGCTGGTAGAGATTGCCGTCCATGTTCTGGATCGAGGTGATGCCGTGGCGCGCGCACCAGGCGAGCCCGCGCCGCATGATGTCGCGGTCGGCGGCGCGTTCTTCCGCCGATGGCATCGGGTCTGGCTCGCCGCCCGTCGCCAGCCCGAGCCGCACCCGGCCCTCGCCGGCAAGATTGAGCACCGGGCCGAAAGCCTCGCCCTCGCGCAGTTCGCCATTTGCCAGACCGTCGTCGCCCATGACGATCTCATTGCCGGGGCCAAGCGTGCGCCCATTCAGGATGCCAGCCAAGTCCAGCGCCTTGGTGTTGGCCCACATCGTATGGTGGTCGGGCGCGGCCATGACGAAGGGCCGGTCCGGCAGGATCGCATCGAGATGATGACGCGTCACTCGCTCGTCGTCGAGCACGGTGTAGTCGACGCCCTGTCCGACCAGCATCTTGGCATCGGGGTGCGTCGACGCGTAGTCGCGGATCGCCTTTTGCAGCGCCTCGAAACCGTGGACGCCCGACAACTGGAGATGGGCAAGCTCGGCCGCGCCTGAAAACAGATGCATGTGGGCTTCGATGAAACCCGGGATCACCGAACCGCCCCTGGCGTCGATGACCCTGGTGGCCGGCCCCTTGAACTCTTCGATGGAGGCGTGGCTGCCGAGAGCGACGATGGCGCCATCCTTGACGGCAACGGCTTCGGCGGTCGGATTGTCATCGTCCATGGTCAACACACGACCATTGATGACGATCAGATCCGCCTTGTGACCCGCACCCGTGACAGACATCGCGACTCCGCGCTTTTGACTGAGACCGACAACCACTGCCCACGAGCTGCCGCTCCGCGGGAGGGGCGATGGGGAAAGATGATGCCGGCGCGCTGTCTTCGAAATTCCCCTTGTTATCCCCAAGGCAGCGTGGATAAAAGAATGCGACTAATCATTCGCGTTTGTCAACATGCGGAATTTGCAATGTATTGTGGACAACACTCTGCGCCGATGTTGGGACTGGGCGGGGAACGAGGACGTCAAGCCGTGAAGCGCAGTCTCGATCGCAAAACCAGGATAGCGCTCGAACCGCGCAAGCAGCCGCGCCAACAACGGTCGAGCAAGGTGGTGGACCGGATCCTCGACGCGGCGCTGATCCTGACCCGCGAGCAAGGCACAAGGACGCCGACCACGCTCGCCATAGCGCAGCGCGCGGGCCTGTCGGTTGGTTCGGTCTACCAGTACTTCCCCAACAAGGAAGCCATTCTCCTGGACCTCGCCCGGCGCTGGCTGTCATCCTTTCCCGAAGTGATCGCGAGGCGCATCAGGGTCGATCCGCCCACCAACCGCGAGGAGTTTCGGCGGGAGGTGCGCAGGCTCTTCACCGATACCTCCAGGCTTTATCTCGACAATGCCAGCCTGATGCCGGTGATCGAGGCGATTTCAGGCAACGCCGACCTGAGACCGATCCAGAACGAGTATGACGACCAGATCATCGCCCTCTATGCGGCGTGGCTGCGGCACGTGAACCCGGCTCTCGAAGACAAGGTCGCCAACCGGCTCGGCGTGCTGATGATGGAGGTCGGACACGCCTGCCGTCTTGTCGGCCTGAAAAGGGATCGCCGGACATACGACCTCATCGAGGACGATGTCGAAACCATGTGGCTCGCTCTGGTGACCCCCTACCTCAACCTTGACTGATTTCGCATTTCGAGAGGAATTTTATGAAGACTGTCTATTCGCCGCTTCACGCCGGCCACGCCGGCCAGATGGAACTGGTCACATCGGCGATCGTGCCGGGTTTCGAAAAACCCTCGCGCGCCGAGTTCATCAAGGCGCGGGTCGACAGCGAGAAACTCGGGCCGATCATCGCGCCGGCCGAGCATGATCTTGCCGCCGCCAAGCGCATCCACAGGGCCGACTACGTCGATTTCCTGCCGACGGTCTGGCCGCAATGGATCGCCGAGGGCCACACAGGCACAGCCATGCCCTTCACCTGGCCGACACGCGGCCTGCGCGGCGACGTGCCGCCCAAGCGCGTCGACGCCCTGCTCGGCTATTATTCCTTCGACGGCGGCGCCACCTTCGTCGAAGGAACATGGGATGCGATCAAGTCCTCCTACGACGTCGCGCTGACCGCCGCGGGCCTGGTCAAGGCCGGCGAAGCCTCCGCCTTCGCGCTCTGCCGTCCGCCCGGCCACCATGCCGGAGCCGGCTTCATGGGCGGCTATTGCTACATCAACAACGCGGCCGTTGCCGCGCAGTGGTTCCGCGACCAGGGGGCCAGCCGCATCTCGATCCTCGATGTCGACTATCATCACGGCAACGGCACACAGGAGATCTTCTACGACCGCGCCGACGTGCAGGTCCTCAATTTGCACGGCGACCCGATGGTCGAATATCCGTTCTTCCTCGGCCATGCCGACGAGCGTGGCGCCGGCGCGGGCGAAGGTTTCAACATCAACTATCCCATGCCGTTCGGCACCGGCTGGGACGCCTGGAGCGCCTCGCTGGAAGACGCCTGCGCCAGGCTCGCCGCCTACGCTCCAGACGTCGTCATCGTCTCGCTCGGCGTCGACACGTTCGAGAAGGATCCTATCAGCCAGTTCAAGCTGAAGTCGTCGGACTATCCCATGATCGGCCGCCGCATCGCCAGGCTCGGCCTGCCGACGCTGTTCGTCATGGAAGGCGGCTACGCCGTCGAGGAAATCGGCATCAATGCCGTCGGCGTGCTGACCGGCTTCGAGGGCCGGTGACACCGGCTGCCCGAAGCGCGGCAGCTCTCAGGGAAACCACGAAAAAGGGCGGCGTCAGCCGCTCTTTGACATCCTCTAGCCCCTTGGTGGGCGCGACTGAAACAGCCCCGGCCGAGAAGACTGGCTTGCACGGCTCGAACATTTTCACGCACCGAAACGCGCGAAAATCGGCGCCTGAGTCGCAGCTTGAGTCCACTCGATTCGATTTTGTCAAATCGCGTTTGATGTCAGATTCATCTACGGGTAGATTAGACCCGAATCAGCCGGTCCTCGGGGGGCGCGGCGACCACCCAAAGTCTCAAGTGCCGGAATTTTCTGGCGCCAGACGCGGACGGCTTCGCGTTCCCTGAATGGATTCCGTCTGATCGGGCGCGACCCCGCGCTTGTGTGTGTCTCGTAAATGTAACGCGTTTTCAGGTTCGGCGGCTGGCTCTCCAGCATCCGGACATCAGCATCGATTCCGGCCAAAAACAGCAATGAGCAGTCCCGCCGCGCTTCTTCAATCCGACACATTGGGCTCGCGCCTGACGTCGCGCGGCGATCTCACCAGCTTTTTCATGGAGTTGACCGCCGAGATCGGTGCCGACAGCTATATGCTGGTCGCCATCGTCCACGATCAGGACCGCAACGACGCGCGCATCGTCTCGTCCAATTGGATTTTCGACGCCATCGAACTGATCGGCAAGCGGCTGATCGCTGGCCTTGCCCAGGGCGCGCTCACCGTTGCGCCGGGCATGCGTCCAAGGCCGCTGGTGTCGGCGCAGGCACCACAGGCCGAGGGGCTGGTCTCCGGCGAAGAGGCACGTCTGCTCGACGTGCTCGGCCACGCCGAGATCTATTCGCTCAGGCTGAATGTCGGCCGCCAACGCCTGTTCGCGCTGTTCTCGGCGGCAGCCGCCGGCCGGATCGACCAGCCAGCGCTGATGAAGGCGCAGCTGAAGTGCTGCTACGCGCTCTCGCATATTCCGCAACTGATCGCCGCCGCCGCCATGCAGGATCCGCTGTCGGACCGCGAGCGCGAATGCCTGTTCTGGGTCTCGGAAGGCAAGACCACGGACGAGGTTGCCGTCATCCTTGGCGTGTCCTCCAACACCGTCAACAGCTACATCACCCACGCCATCCAGAAATTCGCGGCCAGCAACCGCGCGATGGCCATCGCCACGGCGATCAGGAGCGGCATCATTTGAAACAGGCCGACGTCAAGCAGGCCGCCGAGGCCCTTTTCAACGACCAGCGCAATCCGTTCGGTGCCTTCTCGCTCGGCTCCGAAACGCACCACGCCGTGACCATTCCCGATGCTGTGCGGCGCTGCCGTTGGATCGCCGTCGACATCAATGCCTCGGCCTTCGGCCTGTTCTTCGTCAGCCCGTCGCTCGAGCGGGCGCGGCTGGTGCCGTGCTTCGATTCCGACTATCCCGGCATATCGGTGGCGACCAAGTTCATCTCGGGCGCCAATGGCGAGGAGATCGTGCGCCATAGCAGGATCTCGACCGAACCGCGCTGGTGGACGGATGACGGTGTGGCGGCCATGAGCGAGATGTTCGGCGGCCTTGCCTGGACCGAGCAGATGGCGCCGCTGGCGCCCGGCAGCAGCGGCATCGCCTTTCCCGTCCACGCCGATCGCGGCCAATGCGGCCTCGTCGTCTTCCTCGGCTCGGAGATCGCCCTGCCGCAGGACGCGCTCTATGAAATCCACGCCCGTTGCTTTTCGCTGTTCGCCGCTGTCGCCCGCATGCGGCCGGGCGATGTCGGCAAGACGCGCGCGATCTCCAAGCGCGAGCTCGAATGCCTGAAGCTGACCGCCAACGGCAATACCAGCGAGGAGATAGCGCGGCTGCTGAAACTGTCGGTGCATACCGCCAACCAGTATCTCACCCAGTCGACCCAGAAGCTCAACGCCGTCAACCGCAACCAGGCGGTCGCCAAGGCGCTGCGGCTCGGCCTGATCGAATAGTTAGAACGCCAGCGGCTCGACCTTGCGGATACGCGCCTGTTCGACCACCGCCTCGAGCAGGGCGGTGTTGTGCTCGGGGTCCTCGCCGGGCTTTTCGAACGACACGTAGTTGACCGCGACCGAGGCGCCTTTTTCGCTCAGCGTCAGCTGGAAATAGACCGTGACACCGGGCGGCCGAAGCTCGAGATCGAGCACGATGCGCGGGCTGCCGCTCCAGTCGACATGCGCCTCGCCGCCATGGCCGAGCCTCAGCGTGCCCGGCTTGAAGAACAGCTCCGCCGCGGAATCGACTAGGTCCGACAGGCAGGCGAAATGCTCCAGCCGGATGAAGGCGATATAATCGGCGACATCGATCAGCCTGAGCTCCGCCACGACTTGCTCGATGGCGCTGGCGACGATGATCTCGCGGGAGTTGGCGTGCGGTTGGCGGTTCATGAAATCTGTCTGCGCTCAGCCTTTTTCGAGTAGACGATCCGCACCAGTTCGGCGACGGCCTGGTAGAATTGAGACGGGATCACACTATCGACCGAAACTTGCTTGTACATGGAGCGGGCGAGCGCCACGTCCTCGAAGATCGGGATGTTGTGCTCGCGCGCGATTTCGCGGATCTTGAGCGCCACCAGATCCTGCCCCTTGGCCAGCACCAGCGGTGCCGAATCCTCGTCGCGCACATATTTAAGCGCGATCGAGAAGTGCGTCGGGTTGGCGATGATCAACGTCGCGCGCGGCACCGCCGTCATCATCCGCTTGCGAGCGCGGTCGCGCGCCAGCGAGCGCAGCCGCGACTTCACGATCGGGTCACCCTCGGACTGCTTGAACTCGTCCTTGACCTCCTGCTTGCTCATGCGCAGGTCCTGCTTCCAGTGGAAGCGCGACCAGACGATGTCGATCGCCGCGATCAGGCCCATGACGAAGACGATCGCCACCAGTATGTCGACCGCGATGCCGCGGATGACGAGGCCGAAGGCGACGGGATTGGTGATCATGCCGGCGAGCAGCTTGCGGTGATCCTCGGACAGCGTGAAGGCGAGCACGACGATGGCGAAGCCCACCTTGCCGAGCGCCTTCAGGAACTCGACCCAGCCCTGCACCCCGAACAGCCTGTTCCAGCCCTTGACGATCGAGATGCGCGACAGCTGCGGCCTGATGCGTTCGCCGACGAACTGCGGCATGTTCTGGAACACCGAGGCGCCGATGCCGGCGATGGCCAGGAGCACCAGCAGGCTGAGGATGGCACGGCCCACCTCCAGCATGACGATCTTGTAGAGCGCGATGACGTCGGTCTCGGTGTCCATCGGCCAGGCTTCCGGCTTCTCCAGGAACATCGACAGGAACATGCCGAGATCGACAATGGCATCCTTGGCGTAGAAGACGGTGAACACCAGTATGGCGACGAAGGAGGCCAGGAGCGCGGTCTCCCTCGAATGGGGCAGCTTGCCCTGTTCGATGGTGTCGCGGATCTTCTTTTCCGTCGCTTCTTCGGTTTTGGAATCCTTGTCGACCGCCTCTGCCATGATCCGGCCTTAGGCGGCGGCGTTCTGGGTCGCGGGAAGCTCGAACGCGCCTTCGCGCGCCAGCCGGATTGTCGTCGTCACGATCGTCTTGCGCGCCGCCATGATGTCGGCGAGGGGAACCCCTTCGGATCCTTGTCCGAGTTCGGCTTCGATCATGCGCCGCGAGCGCGCGCCGATCGCCGACAGCGCCGCTTCGGCAAGGATCGCCGAAGTGCCGCGCAGCGCCAGCGTGACCAGTTCGGTCGACAGCCCGTCGAATAGAAGCACGCGCGCTTTCTGGGTAAGCAGCGGCAAATCGTCGAAGGAGAACAGCCGAGCCCGGACGCCGTCGAGATCGGGCGTGCCGGCGGCCTCCAGGTCCTGCATGACCTCCTCGAGCAGCGGCTTGTCCAATTCGTTGAGAACGCTGGCGACGCGCGCCTGTCCGGCCGATGTATCCTTGGTCGCGGTTTCCGCCAGCACGCTGGTGCGCAGCCGGTTTTCGACGATCCTGCTGGCGGCGTCGGGAACATTGGCCATCGTCACCATGCGCTTGATGATCTCGCCGCGCGTCGGCTTGCTCAACGTCAACAGTACGCTCGCCGCCGCCTGCGGCGCCAGCTTCGACAGCACCATGGCCGCAGTCTGCGGATGTTCACCGGCCAGGAAAGTACCAAGCCGCACCGGCTCGAGCTTCTCGAGCTCGGGCCAGATCGGCGGCGGACCTTCCGGCGCAACCTCGAATTTCTTGTCACCCATGATCGCGCTCATCTCTTCGGGTGACAGCGATTCATTGAGGATGGTGTCCATCCTGTCGGCGGAATCGAGCAGTCCCGCCCCTTCGGTGAACTCCGCCTCGAACTCGGCGACGATGCGCTCGAGATCGCCTTGCGGAATGGTCCTGAGCAGCCGGGCGCCCTCGATAAGCGCCTTCAATTCCTCCTGCTTGAAGAATTTCAAGAGGCGGCTGGCCGACGGCTTGCCCATCGCCACCAGTATGGCGGCCGCCTTCTGCGGACGCGTCAGGGAAAGGGACGTCGTCATGCCTTTCGCTCCCGCTGCCGCCGGCAAGACCCGCGACGCATCTTCACGCGCCCTTCGTGCCGGCGATGATTTCGGTCAGCCTGATGCCGAAGCGCGACGGGTCGCTTTCGAGCACGGTGATCTCGCCGCGCGCTATTCTGCGGCCGTTGACCACCACGTCGACCGGTTCGCCGATGCGGCGGTTGAGCGCCACCGTGGAGCCCTTCTGCAGCGCCATCAGGTCGGACACCGGCATCTCGGTGCTGCCGAGGATGATCTGGACGTCGACGGGGATGTTCATGATGACGCTCGAATTGGCAGCGGACGCGGCCTTGAACGCAATATCGGGGCGCTGTTCCTCTTCATGCAGAACCCCGCGCAATTCCTCGATGGCGCGGTCGAGCTGCTCGTCCGGCTGGTCGATTTCGGCTTCTGCCTTGGTCTTGGCCATGCATCGTCTCCAAAAGCTCAGGCGTGCCCGGCACCAGCCGGCATGAGCCCGTCGATAAAATCCTGTCCGGCATCATAGGGATGCTTGATCCGGACGGTGTAATTCTGTCCCAGCTTGCCGAACTCGCATACGAACAGCGTCTTGCCGCGCGCGCCGAGACGCGCTTGCGATTGCGCCGTTTCCTCGAATTCGATGATCTGGCCAATTTCGAAATCGGCAAGATCGCCGAGCGTCAGTCGGGCCAGCGGCATGGTCGCCTCGAGCGCTACCGTGGAGCGCATCACTTCTTCCGAAAAGCGCGCGCGCCAGCTGGCGCCCTGATCGTTCTCGCCGCCGGCAGCAGCGCTGTCTCGGCTGGCCAGCACGACACGCTGCGGCATCGTCACCGTGACGGTGCCGCTGTCGGCCGGCGTCGAGATGCCGAAGACGATGCGGATTGCGGCGCCATCGCGCAACACGTGCCGTTTGGCTTCGCTGCCCGACATCGCCCGCGTCACAGGCAGGCGCAGGTCGAGCGACCGTCGCCCCGATCCGTTCAGTGCCTGCGCGACCTGCTGGAACACCATGGTCGAAACATCGACCTCGATCTGCGACAGATCACGCTCTATCGGCGATGCCGGCATCTCCGGGTCGCCGCCGAACAGCGTGCAAAGCGTGACCGCGATCGCCGGCGCATCGATCACCAGGGTCATGGCATCGGAGGACGTGGCTGACGCAACGATGGTCATGGCAAACGTATCGCCGGCACGGGAGCGGGCCTCCGCGACGCGGCTGACCTCGACGCCCCTGAGATCGACGGTGACAGGAACTCCAAGCTCACTGGTCAGGCTCTTCTGCAGCAGCGGCGCAGCGCGCTCTGCCATGCCCCGGCCGGTGCCGATGACCTGGGCGGCCTCGCCGCTGTCGCCGACCAGGCGCTCGATGATCAGCGAGCGCGCTTGTGAGGGACTGCCGGGACTGGTCATGACAATGTCGGCACCGATCTGTCGCGCATCGCTCAGGCGGCCCTTTTCTCGGCGGAGCCGGTGTTCATCGTGCTCTGCTCGACGGCGTCGATGGTCGGCCGTTCATAGGACGATATGGTCTTGCGGCCGAACTCGATCGCCACCTGCGGCAGGGCGCCGTTCATGTAGGCGAGCAACGTCTGCTTGACGATGATGTAGAGCCGGTTCTTCTTCTCGCGCACCGTCTTGATCTTGGTGGCGACGGGCCCGACCACCGCGTAAGACAGGAAGATGCCGAGGAAGGTACCGACGAGGGCGGCGCCGATCAGGCCGCCAAGGATTTCCGGCGACTGGTCGAGCGCGCCCATCGCCTTGACCACGCCGAGCACGGCGGCGACGATCCCGAGCGCCGGCAGGCCGTCGCCGACCGCCACCAGCGCGTGGTAGGCTTTCATCTTGTCGGACTTGATGGTCTGGATTTCCTCATCCATCAGCGCCTCGATCTCGTGCGAACGGGCGTTGCCGATGATGATGATCCGGCAATAGTCGCAGATGAAATGCGTCAGGTCGTGGTTCTTCAGCACGGTGGGGAATGCCTGGAAGATCGCCGATTCCTCGGGATTGTCGATATGCGCCTCGACCTCGCTGCGCGACTTCGAACGCAGTTCACGCATCAGGCTGTGCAGCACGCCGAGCGTTTCCAGATAATCCTGCTCCTTCGGCACGGCCTGCTTGAAGGCTTCGAGGATGCCCCTGCCGGTGTCCTTGACCGTTTTCATCGGATTGGCGACGAGGAAGGTGCCGAGTGCGGCGCCGCAGATGACCACCGCTTCCCAGGGCTGCATCAGCACATGCAGATGCCCGCCCATGGCCATGAAGCCGCCAAGGACGCAGCCGAGCGTCACCACCAGTCCAATCAGAATGCCCACGAGAGGTCCTTCCGCATTTCAAGTCAGGTGCAAGGGATAGTCCCCGTGCCTTGTGTGAGGCTTGAATCGGAGCGGCACCGAGCCGATCGGCGCGATTCAGTTTCGCGCAAGGAAGTGAGTCTACTGTGCTGGCATAGCTTCGGCCGGAGGCGCGTCCTTGCTCAGTACCTATACCAGCTACCAGTTGATCACCAGGGACATCGACAAGTCGATCGACCGCATCGAAAAGCAGCCGACGGTCGATCGCGACACCAAATATTATCTGGACAACATCACCAAGGTGAAATCGATCGACGATTTCGTCAACAATGACCGTTTGTTCAAATATGCCATGAAGGCCTACGGCCTGGAGGACATGGCTTACGCCAAGGCGTTCATGGTCAAGGCGCTCAAGGAAGGCGTTTCCGACCCCGACAGTTTCGCCAACAAGCTGACCGACAAGCGCTACGCCGAATTTGTCAGCGCCTTCAACTTCGCAGCCAACGGCGCCAATACCACGGTTTACAACAAGGCGCAGCAGCTGGTGACCGGCAACTATGCGCTGCAAGTCCAGATCGGCGCCTCGCAGGCGGGCTTCTCTTACTATCAGAGCGAAACCGCCTATTATGTCACCAACATCTCCAAGGTTAAGTCGATCGACGACCTGATGGGCGACAGCCGCCTGCTGACATACGCGATGGCCGCATTCGGGCTCGACGCCGAAACCGAACCGGCCGCAACGGTCAGGGCGATGCTCGAAGGTGGCGTCAGCGATCCCAACAGTCCCGCCAACAAGCTGACCGACAAGAGTTACGCCAACTTCGTCTCGACGTTCGACTTCGCCCAGTATGGCGATCAGACGACCACGCGCGACAACGTCCAGCAGGCGGTGCCTAAGGGCTACATGGCCGGAGCCGGGCTGACGTTGGTCAAGCCGAGCGCGCAGTACGTCAAGGGCGAGGCCGACTACTACGCGGCAAACGTTTCCAAGGTGAAGTCGATTGACGACCTCATGGCGGACAAGCGCCTGCTTACATTCGCCATGGCGTCCTATGGACTGGATGCGTCAACCGAAACCCCGCGGCAGATCCGCGCCATGCTCGAGGGCGGCGTGAGCGATCCCAACAGCCCTGCAAACAAGCTGACCGATAAACGATACGCCAACTTTGTCACGGCCTTCGATTTTGCCCAATACGGCGATCAGACAACCTCGCGCGACGCAGTGCTGAAAGATACGCCGAAAATCTACACGACAGAGTCGGCGCTTGGCCTGATCAAGCCGAATGCGGACTACATCAAGTCGGAGACCGCATATTACCTGGCCAACATCACGAACGTGAAATCCATCGACGATCTGATGGCCAACAGCCGCTTGTACAATTATGCCCTGTCGGCCTACGCGCTCGATCCGGCGACAGAGAGCAAGGATCTCATCCGCAGCGTCCTGGCCGGTGGCGTCCGCGACCCCGACAGCGTCGCCAACAAGATGACCAACAAAGCCTATGCCGGGCTCGCCTCCGCCTTCAACTTCGAACAATACGGCGAAGCGGCCACCACGACCAATCCGGCACAGCAGCCGACCGTCGACAAATACATGCGCCAGACGCTGGAGGAGGATGCCGGCCAAACAAACGAGGGCGTACGGCTGGCGCTCTATTTCCAGCGCAAGGCGCCTGATATCACCAGCTGGTATAATGTGCTCGCCGACACCGCTCTTGCCAGTGTGGTGCGCACAGTGCTCGGCTTGCCCGATTCCTTCGCCACCGCCGACGTCGACAAGCAGGCGCAGCTGTTCGAGCAGAAGCTCGACATTTCCGATTTCTCCGACCCCGAAAAGCTCGGCAAGTTCCTGACCCGCTTCACCTCCATGTACGAGATCAACCACCCGACCTCGTCAGCCGTGTCGTCGATCAGCGTGCTCTTCGCCAAGCCGGTCACGGCGGGGATCTCCACCGACCTGATGATGGCCATGCAGAAGTTGAAGTTCTGACCATGCGGGACAGTCTCTACGTCGCCCTTTCCTCGCAGATCGCGCTCGAGCGTCGGCTCGACACGATCGCCGACAATGTCGCCAACGCCTCGACCGTCGGCTTTCGCGCCACCGGCGTGAAGTTCGAGGACGTGGTGTCCGGCACCGGGCCGAAATCCGTGTCCTTCGCCTCCTCGGGCAAGACCTACCTTTCCGGCGCCCATGGCTCTCTGACCGAGACCGGCAATCCGTTCGATTTCGCCATACAGGGCGACGCCTGGTTCGCCATCGAGACGCCGGTCGGCACCGTCATGACCCGCGATGGCCGCTTCTCGATGAACGAGAATGGCGAGCTGATGTCGGTCGAGGGCCATCCCGTGCTCGACGCCGGCGGCGCACCGATCCAGCTCGACCCCCGCAACGGCCCGCCCAAGGCCGGAGCCGACGGATCGTTGCGCCAGAACGATCAGCTGGTAGGCTCCATCGGCCTGTACAATTTCGATCCGGGTGAGAATTTCGTGCGCTACGGCAATTCCGGTATCGTGCCGGCGCGCACGCCCGAGCCGGTGACCGATCGCGCCGATATCGGCGTCGCCCAGGGCTTCGTCGAGGAATCCAACGTCAATCCGGTGCTGGAGATGACGCGGCTGATCATGGTCCAGCGCGCTTTCGAGAACACCGCCGCCTTGATGCGGCAGACTGATTCCTCCACCGACGAGGCGATCAAGACGCTCGGCTCGAAGTAACATGTCGCTCGACCAGCCAACCCTGCGCGCACCCGAAAGACTGCCCCAGCCAACGCCGGAAGACCGGCTTGCCGCGCTGGAGCGGATATGGCGGCGCTTCAGCGATGCCGAGGGACTGCTCAAACGCGGCGGCCTCGTCACCGAAGTCACATCGACGCATTACAAGGTGCGCGGCCTTTCGGATTTCGCCAGGCTGGGCGATCTTGTCGAACAGCGCGGCCATGCCGGCACGCGCCGCGGCGAGATCGTCAAGATCAGCCGCGACGAGATTGTCGTGGCCCCCTTCGAACGCAGTGCCGATGCCGGCATAGGCGACGCCGTTTTCCGTCGCGGTCCGCTCGCCGTGGCGCCGCATGCCTCGTGGCGCGGCCGCACGATCGACGCGCTCACCCGGGCGATCGACGGTGGCCCGCCATTGATCAGGGGCGACGGCATGTCCGGGGCCGCCACGCCCGGCGCCATGGCGCGCCAGCGCGTCGGCACCGCCTTCATGACCGGGGTCAAGATCATCGACATTTTCACGCCGCTCTGTTTCGGCCAGCGCATGGGCGTCTTTGCCGGTTCCGGTGTCGGCAAGTCGACGCTGCTGGCCATGCTCGCCGGCGCAGACGCCTTCGACACCGTGGTCGTGGCGCTGATCGGCGAACGCGGCCGCGAGGTCCGCGAATTCCTCGAGGACACGATCGGCGACAGCATGGCCAAGACCGTAGCCGTCGTCGCCACCAGCGACGAAAGCGCCATGATGCGCCGGCGGGCGCCGGACACCGCGATGCGTGTCGCCGAACATTTTCGCGACCAGGGCCACCGCGTGCTTCTGGTGCTGGATTCGATCACCCGCTTTGCCCACGCCCTGCGCGAAGTGGCGACGGGAACGGGTGAGCCGCCGGTCGCGCGCGGCTATCCCGCTTCGGTTTTCACCGAGCTGCCGAAGCTGCTCGAACGCGCCGGGCCGGGAGTGGAAGGGAAAGGATCGATCACCGCGATCATTTCCGTGCTGGTCGACGGCGACGACCACAACGATCCAGTGGCCGATTCCGTGCGCGGCATCCTTGACGGCCATGTCGTGCTCGACCGCGCGATCGCCGAACAGGGCCGCTATCCGCCGGTCAATCCGCTGTCGTCCATATCACGCCTGGCCGGCAAGGCCTGGAGCGTCGAGCAGCGCGCGCTGGTGACGCGGCTGAAGTCGATGATCTCCCGCTTCGAGGACACGCGCGACATCCGCCTGCTCGGCGCCTACCAGGGCGGCGCCGACGTGGAACTCGATATGGCGGTGCGCCAGGTACCCCTGATCTACGAAGCGCTGATGCAATCGCCGAAGGACCGCCCGTCCGCTGATCCGTTCTCCGATCTCGCCCGCCATCTCAAGGGAAAGCAGAATGCCGAACAAGGGGACTGAGCTCCAGCATACCGAGCGTATCCTGCGCGAAATGATCGCTGAGGCGAAAGCCGAAGAAGAGATCGAAGCCAGCCGCAACTCGGCCATGGACGGGCTCTTCGCCGCGCCGCAATGGCCGCAGCCGCCCAAGACCGCGTTTCCCAGGCTGGGCAAGAAGGTCGGCCGGCGCAGCGATTTCGTCATCGCCGCGCTCGGCATCACGCTCGGCCTGATCTGCGCGCTGTTCCCCTGGTATATCTTCTTCAATCAGGAACAGTTCGGCGTCCAGGCAATCAAGTTCGGCGGCACCGGCACCAATTCTGGACGCGAGGGCGGCGGCGTGGTTGCCGAGCGCAGCGCGCCGCTGACGGCCAAGGACGTTCCGAATGCCAATATCGACCTGCTTGCCACCGGAACCGTGCAGGACGATCCCAGCGCCGCCCCGGCACCAGATGACCAGCCCTTTCCGGCCGACGTCACCAAATTCCGCATGGTCCACGTCGCCAATGGCCGCGCCATGATCGAGGACGACACCGGGCTGTGGATGGTCCAGCGCGGCTCGATACTGCCGGATTCCAACAAGGTGTCGTCGATCGAGCAACGCAACGGCAAATGGGTGATGGTCACCAGCGCCAACCAGGTGATCGAGCTTTCCAGATAAGTTCGCCGCGCTTGCCGGTTGCGTCCGCCCGCAAGGTCCGCGCAAGACTGGCGGCCTAGTCTTTGGGCACACGCCCGGAGATTCCCATGGAGCCCGTTTCTCTTTTCGATCTCGCCGCCAAGCAGGCGCAATGGCTGGCCGTGCGTCAGTCGGCGGTCGCCGGCAACATCGCCAACGCCAACACGCCGGGCTATACGGCAAACGATGTCGAGCCGTTCGAAAAGGTGCTCGACCGCGCGGCGGTGTCGTTGCAGACGACACAGGCCGGACACCTCGGCAGCGCCGCGACCAATGCCGGTTTCGCGATCAAGCCACAGGAAGACGACGGCGTCGTCATGCCGTCAAAAAACACCGTCGTGCTCGAGGACCAGCTTCTCAAGGCCGGTGAGGTGCGCCGCTCCTTCGAGCTCAACACGGCAATCGTCAAGGCATTCCATTCGATGATGATGATGGCGGTGAAGAGCTGACCATGGACGCGCTCACAGCAGCCCTCAAAGTAGCAGCCTCCGGCCTCGGCGCCCAGTCGGAGCGGCTGCGCGTAGTTTCCGAAAACCTCGCCAATGCCCAGTCGACCGGCACCACCCCCGGCTCCGACCCCTATCGCCGCAAGACCATCAGCTTCGTCTCGGAGCTCGACCGGACCACTGGCAGCTCAACGGTCGAAGTGAACTCGATCGACCGCGATCCCAGCGATTTTCCCGTGGAATTCCAGCCCGGCAACGAGGCCGCCGACGACAAGGGCTACGTCAAGATGCCCAACGTCAACGTGCTGATCGAAATGGCCGACATGACCGAGGCCAACCGCTCCTACGAGGCTAACCTGCAAGTCGTGAAGCAGGCGCGCGATCTCATTTCAATGACCATCGACCTGATGAGGAACCAATGATCGTGAACGGCATCGGCGCGCTAAACCTGAAGCCTGGACTTGGCGACACGGCGACTGAGCTGCTTCAGGGCGGCGTTGCGCCCGCGACCGCAGGCAACCTCGGCACCTCCTTCGCCGAGGCGCTGAGCCAGGCGGCCACAAAGACCGTCAACACGTTGCAGAACGCCGAGCAGGTCTCGGTCCAGGCGCTTAAGGGCGACGCCGACACCCGTCAGGTCGTCGATGCCGTGATGAGCGCCCAGCAGGCGCTGCAGACCGCCGTCGCCATCCGCGACAAGGTGGTCTCGGCCTATCTCGAAGTCAGCCGCATGGGCATCTGAGGAGTTCGGCCATGAAAGCACTCGCCATCGCCGCCACCGGCATGAACGCCCAGCAGACCAATCTGGAAGTCATCGCCAACAATATCGCCAACATCAACACCACCGGCTACAAGCGGGCGCGGGCCGAATTCTCCGACCTGCTCTACCAGGTCGACCGCACGCAAGGCGTGCCCAACCGCTCCAACGCTTCGCTGGTGCCGGAGGGCGTCTCGATCGGCCTCGGCGTCAAGACCACCGCCGTGCGCAACGTCCACACCCAGGGCGAACTGACCAGCACCGGCAACAGTTTCGACATGGCGCTCACCGGCAGGGGCTGGTTCCAGATCGAAGGCGCCGATGGCGGCACGCTCTATACCCGCGCCGGCGCCTTCAACACCAACGCCACAGGCCAGCTGGTGACGGTGGACGGCGCCAGCGTCATTCCAGCGATCAACGTCCCGGTCGACGCCGTCGAGGTCATCGTCAACAAGACGGGCCAGGTCTTCGCCCGCATCGACGGCCAGACCGATCTGCAGAATCTCGGCCAGCTCCAGATCGTCAACTTCGCCAACGAAGCGGGACTGGCGCCGCTCGGCGACAATCTGTTCCAGGAAACCACCGCTTCCGGCCCCGCCAATGCCGGCGTGCCGGGCGATCCCGGCTTTGCCACCATCCAGCAAGGCTATCTCGAGGCCTCCAACGTCGACCCGGTCAAGGAAATCACCGAACTGATCTCGGCGCAGCGCGCTTATGAGATGAATTCCAAGGTCATCCAGGCCGCCGACGACATGGCCTCGGTCGTCTCCAAGAACATCAGGTAACGACAATGGCCGGTCCGGTCTCCTGCTCCGCGTTCCGCCGCACCGCGCTCGTCCTTGCGCTGGTGACCGGCGGCATGCCGGCTTTCGCGCAGGACGCGGCCAACCGGTCGGCAACGCAGATCGCCAGCAGCCAGCCTGCCGGCGAGGTCGTGCTGATCCCAAACCGGGTCATTTATCCCGGCGAGACCATCGAGCTCGCGGCCCTCAAGCAGGTGACCCTCATCCCCGGCAAGCACAAGCCCGACGCGGTGGCGACCCTTGCCGAGGAACTCCAGGGCAAGATCGCCAAGCGCACGCTGCTGCCCGGCCGCTACATCCCCGCCGCCGCCATTCGCGACGCCTGGCTGGTCGAGCAGGGCGCAGCCGTGCAGGTCTTCTTCATCGCCGGCGGACTGACGATATCGGCCACCGCCGTGACCTTGCAGCCAGGCTCGGCCGGCGATCTCATCAAGGTTCGCAACAGCGACAGCGGCAAGATTCTCTCCGGCACGGTGATGGCCGACGGAACCATCCAGGTCAGCGCTTCATGATGCGTCCGCTTGCTCTTCTGCTTGCGGCCGCGCTCGGCCTGCAGCCTGCCTTGGCCGACGGCCTCACGCCCAAGGCCAAGCGCGAACTCGCCGCCAGGAATGGCGGCGTCTATGACGATCCTGAATATGATCCGGCCACCACCACGCGCATGTTCCGCGTCTCGCCCGGGCCAAGCTCGCTGCCGCCGGGCCAGGTCGCCTCGCGCATCAAGGACATCGCGCAGCTGCAGAGTTCGCGCGACAACCAGCTCGTCGGCTACGGCCTGGTCATCGGCCTCGCCGGATCGGGCGACAGCTTGCGCAACTCGCCGTTCACCGAACAGTCGATCCGCGCCATGCTGGAGAATCTCGGCATCGCCACCGAAGGCGGCAGAGCGCGCGCCAAGAACGTCGCCGCCGTCATCGTCACCGCCAACATGCCGCCCTACGTGCAGTCGGGCGCGCGCATCGACATCGATGTCTCCTCGATGGGCGACGCCACCTCGCTCGCAGGCGGCACGCTGATCATGACGCCGCTGAAGGCGGCGGACGGTGAGATCTATGCTGTCGGCCAGGGCGCGGTCATCGTTTCGGGCTTCACCGCCCAGGGTCAGGCCGAGCAGCTGACGCAAGGCGTGCCGACAGCCGGCCGCGTGCCAAACGGCGCCATCGTCGAACGCGCGGTGAAGGCCGAGTTCGACGATCAGTCGACACTGACGCTGCAACTGCGCAATCCCGATTTCTCGACCGCCATCCGCATCGCCGACGCGATCAACGACTACACCAGCCAGCGCTTCGGCATGCGCGTGGCGGCCGAGCGCGATTCCCGCACCGTGCAGATCAGGCGGCCGAAAAGCGTCTCGGCGGCCCGCTTCTACGCCGAGATCGAAAACCTCGTGGTCGAATCCGACACGCCGGCGCGCGTGGTCATCGACGAACGCACGGGTACCATCGTCATCGGCAACGACGTCAAGATCTCGCGCGTGGCCATCAGCCACGGCACGCTGACGGTGCGCATCACCGAAGCGCCGCGCGTCGTGCAGCCCGAACCATTCTCCAAGGGCGAAACCGCCGTCGAGCCGTTCACCGCCATCGACGCCAGCCGGCCCGACGCGCGCGTCGCCGTGCTCGACGGCCCGGACCTGCAAACCCTTGTTTCCGGCCTCAACCGCCTCGGCGTGAAGCCCGACGGCATCATTGCCATCCTGCAAGGCATCAAGTCGGCCGGCGCCCTGCAAGCCGATCTGGTTCTCCAATAGGCGATGCCGATGATCTTCTTCCCCTCATTCCATCAAGGATGCCGCCCCGCCGCGATCCTGTTCGCGGCCTGCGCTCTGGCGGCCTTTTCCAGCGGCGTGCATGCCGAGGAAGCCGTCCGCCAGGTCCTGCCGGGGGCGCCGCCCGCACCCGCGCCGCAGCTGTTGGCCCGGGAGAAGGCTCCCGACCAAAGCGAGATCGAGCGCTTCTGCTCCAACATAGCCGACGCCGCCCGCGACCGCCGCTACGTGTTGCAGGCGGAGGAGTTGAAACAGCTCCAGGCCGGCATCGACCAACGCATGAAGGCACTGGACGAAAAGCGGGCCGAATACGAGACCTGGCTGAAGCGGCGCGAGGTGTTCCTAGCCCGGGCCGAGGACAGCGTCGTCAAGATCTATGCCGGCATGAAGCCCGACGCGGCGGCCGAGCGCCTGGCCATCGTCAATGCCGATCTCGCCGCGGCCATCCTGATGAAGCTGGATTCGCGCAAGGCCGGCGTCATCCTCAACGAAATGGACCAGAAGGCGGCGGCGACGCTCACCGGCATCATGGCCAGCGCAGCCCGAAGGGTAGATCCGTCATGATCCGCAGAACGCTCATCCTGTGCGCGGTCGCAGCTTTGTCCGGCTGCGGCACCAATCTCAAGGAGATCGGCAGGGAGCCTTCACTGTCGCCGGTCGGTTCCGGCATCGGCAGTGAAGGAGCTTCGCCCTACAGCTATCCTGAGCCGCCTGCCGCGCCGGTCAAGAAATTCTCGCTGTGGGACGATCGCCAGAGCCGGCTGTTCACCGACCCCAGGGCGTTGCGCGAAGGCGACATTCTCACCGTCAGGATCAAGCTCAACGACAAGGCCAACTTCAAGAACCAGAACGACAGGAGCCGCACCGCCTCGCGCAAGCTGGGTTACGACGTCACGCTCGGATGGGAAGACAAGAGCACGAGCGGCAAGGGCGACGCCGGCCTGAGCTCCAGCACCGAAACCAATGCGGACGGCGAGATCAAGCGCTCGGAGAACCTGGAGCTCAACGTCGCTGCCGTCGTCACCGAAGTCCTGCCCAATGGCAATTTGATGATCAGGGGCTCGCAGGAAGTGCGTGTCAATTATGAGCTCAGGGTGCTTACCATCGCAGGCATGGTGCGCCCGTCGGATATCGGCGCGGAGAACACCATCTCCTATGAACGCATCGCCGAGGCGCGCATCTCCTATGGCGGCCGCGGCCGCGTCAGCGAGGTCCAGCAGCCGGCCTACGGCCAGCAGATCCTCGACCAGGTTCTTCCGTTCTAGGGCATTGGAGACCGCAGCAGCGTGGCCAGCGTCGAACAGGTTCCGTCTCGCAAGGGTCCTTCCCTTGCCGTCCAGGGCGCCATGCTGCTCCTGGTGACGGCTGCCGCCATCGGCATGGGCTGGCTGTCCGGCGGCTATCTCAAGGGTGTGGGGGCACCGGCATCGGTACCCGTCGCGCCGGAAAACGAGGGCAAGGTGCCCAAGCCCGCCGACGCGCAAGAGCCCGGCACGGGACCGTCACTCGTCGCGCTGGCGCCGATCACCACCAACATCGCCTCGCCCGCCGAGACCTGGATCAGGATGGAAGTGTCGGTGGTCTACGACGCGCCGCAGCCGCCGGCAATGTCGGATGAGATCCATCAGGATCTTCTGGCCTTCGTGCGCACCCTGAAGATGCACCAGATAGAAGGCGCCAGCGGCTATCAGCACCTGAAGGCCGATATCGAGGAGCGCGCCTCGATCCGCAGCCAGGGGCATGCCAAGCAGGTACTCATCAGGACGTTGCTGCTCGAATGAAGAAATTTCTTCTTGCCGCGGCGCTGCTCGGCGCCGCCACATCGATCGCGACGGCCCAGCAACTGGACCTCGGCGGCATCGGCAAGGCCGACGGCACCACCGTCGGCTACATCATCCAGATGTTCGGCCTGCTCACCGTGCTTTCGGTGGCGCCGGGCCTGCTGATCATGGTGACAAGCTTCACCCGTTTCGTCATCGCCTTCTCGATCCTGCGTGCCGGCATCGGCCTGCAGTCGACGCCGGCGAACCTTATCCTCATTTCGCTGTCGCTGTTCATGACCTTCTATGTCATGGCACCGACCTTCGACCAGGCCTGGAATACCGGCGTCAAGCCGCTGATGGACAACCAGATCAGCCAAACCGAGGCTTTCGAGAAGATTTCCGATCCCTTCCGCACCTTCATGCTGCACAATGTGCGCGACAAGGACTTCGACCTGTTCGCCGACCTCGCGCGCGAACGCGGCCAGACCGTTGCGAAGGAAACCGTCGACCTGCGCATCCTGGTGCCCGCCTTCATGATCTCCGAGATCAGGCGCGGCTTCGAGATCGGCTTCCTGATCGTGCTGCCGTTCCTGGTCATCGACCTGATCGTCGCCACCATCACCATGGCGATGGGCATGATGATGCTGCCGCCGACGGTGGTGTCGCTGCCGTTCAAGATCCTGTTCTTCGTGCTGATCGACGGCTGGAACCTGCTTGTCGGCAGCCTGGTGCGCTCCTTCAACTGATCGCGCCCGGCGCCGAACCGCGCCCTCCCGTTTTTCTCGACAATATTTTTCGATTAACCGTCCGGTTTAGTCCTTTGGTAGGGACTTGCCGCCATATTCCCCGCAGATGGCGGGTGATCGGGTCTCAGACAGATCATTGGCATGATGCCGCTCCGTCATACCGGCCAATCCGGTATGTCAAAAAACACCTGTAAAAAGTAAGGTACGAGTAGACATGGCCAGTATCATGACCAATGCCTCGGCGCTGACCGCGCTGCAGAGCTTGAACGCCACCAACAAGAACCTCGAAACCACCCAGGCCCGCATCTCGACGGGCTATCGCGTTTCCCAGGCTTCGGACAACGCCGCTTACTGGTCGATCGCCACCACGATGCGTTCCGACAACCAGCAGATGTCGACCGTTTCGGACGCGCTCGGCCTCGGCGCCTCGAAGGTCGATACCGCTTACACCGGCATGAACAGCGCGATCGACACCATCAACCAGATCAAGACCAAGCTGACCGCCTCTTACGGCCAGACGGATGCCGACAAGGAAAAGACCCAGACCGAAATCGCCGCCCTTCAGAAGCAGCTGAAGGCCTATGCCGACGGCGCCAGCTTCTCCGGCACCAACATGCTGTCCGTGGACAGCGGCACGGGCACGTCCGTGGCGGACATCAAGATCGTTTCGGCCTTCAACCGTGACGCTTCCGGCGCGGTATCGATCTCGACGATCGACGTCAACGTGGAAAGCACCAAGCTGTACGAGGCGGGTACCACGGCCGGCACCGCGAAGGGCATCCTCGACGCCGCGCGTCTGGGCACCGACGGCAGCGTCACCGCCACGGCGGCTACTCCGGCTGCTGGTGCTACCGTTGCGGCCGGCGACACCTATTCGGTCGCCAGCCTGAAGATCTTCGACTCCGCAACGGGCAAAGGCTTCAGCGACGACCAGATCTCGGGGATGATGAACGTCGTCGACGCCGCGCTCAAGGACATGACGAACGCCGCCACCACGCTCGGCGCCGCCAAGAGCAGCATCGACCTGCAGAAGACCTTCACGCAGAGCCTGATGGACTCCATCGACCGCGGCGTTGGCCAGCTCGTCGATGCCGACATGAACAAGGAATCGACCCGCCTCCAGGCCCTGCAGGTTCAGCAGCAGCTCGGCATCCAGGCGCTGTCGATCGCCAACGGTTCGTCGCAGTCGATCCTGTCGCTCTTCCGCGGCTGATCGCCTTCACCATCCACGAACAGCACCAAGATATCGGGCCGCGCCAAAAGCGCGGCCCGATTGCGTTTGCTCCAGCCCCGCGCAATCCTCGTTCCTTAACTGTCGAAAGCTGACTTTTAACAGGGCGTTAACCATATCGCGCTAGCTATGGTTAACCAATAGCTTACGACAGGTTGTCGAATCGGCCCGACCGGCACGATCGCAGCCGATGGGCAGGCCGACCAGGCCTGTGGGCATGCCGGCTTAGAGAAGGAGCGAGTTTCTTGGCGAGCATCATGACGAACGCTGCGGCGTTGACTGCACTTCAAAGCCTCAACGCCACCAACAAGTCGCTCGAGCAGACACAGGCCCGCGTCTCGACGGGCTATCGCGTCTCCGAGGCCTCCGACAACGCGGCCTACTGGTCGATCGCCACCACCATGCGCTCCGACAACCAGGCGCTCTCGACCGTGCAGGATGCGCTCGGCCTCGGCGCGTCGAAGGTCGACACCGCCTATACCGGCATGAACAATGTGCTGGACACGATCGGCAAGATCAAAACCAAGCTGCTTTCGACCGTCGGCCAGACGGATGCCGCCAAGGCAAAGACGCAGACCGAAATCACGGCGCTTCAGGCGCAGATGAAATCCTTTGCCGACGCCGCCACCTTCTCCGGTTCGAATTTCCTGTCGGTGATCTCCAAGCAGGTGTCGGCCGCCAATGACGGCGTCCAGCCCGACTCCAAGATCGTGTCCTCGTTCAACCGCACCTCGTCCGGCGCCGTCCAACTCGGGACGATTGACATCGATGTCGAGAGCACCAAGCTTTTCGATTCCGGTCTCGCCGGCGAGGTCAAGAACCAGGGCATTCTCGACCGCAAGACATCGGTCTATTCGACCGCGGCCGCGCAGACCCTGTATGACACCGCCTATGCGGCATCGATCGCGGGTGGATCAACGGATATCGCAGCCAACACCGCCGGCCAGACCGCGGCTGGGGCGGTTACCAAGGTCGACAATATTTCCGCCTACAATCTCGACATCACTGCGGCAGGCGTGACCGACGACATCATCACCCAGATGATCACCAAGATCGACAACGTCATGAGCCAGCTGACCGATTCCGCCACCATCCTCGGTTCGGCCAAGAGCAGCATCGACCTGCAGAAGACCTTCACGCAGAGCCTGATGGACTCCATCGACCGCGGTGTCGGCCAGCTCGTCGACGCCGACATGAACAAGGAATCGACCCGCCTTCAGGCGCTCCAGGTGCAGCAGCAGCTTGGCATCCAGTCGCTGTCGATCGCCAACAGTTCCTCGCAGTCGATCCTGTCGCTGTTCAAGAGCTGACCGCTCACTCGACGTCTTCACCTCAAGGTTGACGGGCCGCGCGCCGAGCGCGGCCCGATTTCATTTTCGCACAAGCTTCGAGGGCTAGTGTTCCAGCGGACAGTCATGCTGGGAGTAGTCGACCGTGCCGGAACAGATCCAGAGCATCATCGCGAATCTCCGCGGGTTTGGCGTGAAGCGCCTGGCCATGCTGGCGGGCATCGCCGCATTGGTGATGAGCGTCATCGGTGTCGCTTCCGTCTATCTCAACCGTCCGGCCTACGACACGCTCTATGTCGGGCTCGACCGCGCCGACGTGAACCAGATCGGCCTCGTGCTGGGCGAGGCCGGCATCGGCTTCGACGTCGGCTCCGACGGGACCTCGGTCCTGGTCCCGGCCGGCACCACCGCGCAGGCGCGCATGCTCTTGGCCGAAAAGGGCCTGCCGACCAGCGCCAATGCCGGCTATGAACTGTTCGACAATGTCGGCTCGCTCGGCCTGACCTCCTTCATGCAGCAGATCACGCGAGTGCGCGCGCTGGAGGGCGAGATATCGCGCACCATCCAGTCGATCGCGGGCGTCAAGGCTGCGCGCGTCCATATCGTCATGTCCGAGCGTGCCAATTTCCGCCGCGATGAGCAGCAGCCCTCCGCGTCGGTCGTCATCCGCTACGCCGGCATCGACGCCGAGAAAAGCGCCATGTCGATCCGCCATCTCGTCGCCGCCGCCGTTCCCGGCCTGTCGGCCGACAAGGTGACGGTGCTCGATTCCAACGGCAATCTGCTCGCGGCGGGAGATGATCCCTCCAACACAAGTGCCGCCCGCACGCTTGGCGTCGAGCAGACCGTCGAGGCGCAGATCGGCGACAACATCCGGCGCGCCCTCAGCCCATATCTCGGCCCGGACAATTTCCGCGCCAGCGTCAAGGCCGACGTCAACACCGATACCCGCCAGACCGAGGAGACGATCTTCGATCCGGAGTCGCGCGTCGAGCGTTCGGTGCAGTCGGTGCGCGCCAACGAGAACAACAACCAGAAGCAGGCCTCGACGCCGGCCAGCGTCGAGCAGAACCTGCCCGAGACGCAGACGACCGCCACCGAGGGTCCGCAATCCTCCTCGCAGAACGACCGCAGGGAAGAGATCACCAACTACGAGATCAACTCCAAGAAGATCGCCACCGTCTCTAACGGCTACAGCGTCACGAAGATGTCCATCGCCGTGGTCGTCAACCAGGATCGGCTGAAGGCGATCCTGGGCAAGGACGCCACGCCCGAACAGATCGCCAAGCGCGTCGCCGACATCCAGAAGATGGTGACCTCTGCCACCGGCTTCGACGACAAGCGCGGCGATGTCATCGACGTCTCGGCGGTCGAGTTCATCGACGGGCTCGACGGCGAGGCGGTCCCGCAGGCCGGAATGCTCGATTCCGTCGGCCAGCATGCCGGCACGCTGATCAATGCCGGCGCCTTCATCGTCGTGGTGTTCCTGGTGGCCTTCTTCGGCCTGCGCCCGATGGCGGCGGCCCTGACAGCAAAGGCGACGCCGTCCATAGCCGGTCCCAATTTCGACGAGGTCCAGCGCTCGCTGCCGACGCCGGAGGGCACGGCTTCCGCCGAAGCCGGCTCGGCCGTCGGCGCCTTGCCGGGCGTGCGGGCCGGCTCCACGCCGCTCGACGACCTGCGCCAGAAGATCAGGCCCGCGCCGCAGGAGCGGCTTGCCCGCATGGTCGACCTCAACGAGGAGCGCACAGCGCAGATCCTGCGCAAATGGGCGGCCCAGGAAGTTGCGGTGTAGTCCATGCCTTCCCTAGCCCTTTTCGATCTCCTGCCGGATTTCGGCCCGCGCCCGCAACGTGTCAGCCAGCCGAGGGCCGCCGCAGAGCACGAGCCGGAAGCAGCCGTGCCTCAAGCCGATATCGGCACGCTGATCGCCGAAGCGGTCGCCCAGGCGGAGGCAGCGCTTGGCGAGCGGCTTGCGGCTGCCCACGAAGCAGCGATGGACGCTGAACGCCGGGCGAATGCCGAGGAAGCGAAGGCCTTTCTCGAGAGCTTCGGCGGCGATGTCGGCGAGGCGGTCTCGCTGCGCATTGATGCCATGGAGGCGCGCGTGACGGACCTCGTCGCCGCCACGGTCGCCCGCATCATCGGCGGCATCGTCAGTGATGACCTGCAAAAGCGCTCGCTTGAAGCGCTTGCCGGTGCGGTCCGCGAAGCGGTCGGCGATGGCGAAGCGGTGCGCATAGTCGTTCGCGGCCCGCTTTCCCTTTTCGAAGCGCTGAAGGCGTCGCTCGGAGCGCGCGCCGCCAATCTCGACTTCATCGAAGCTCCCGGCTTCGATCTCACGGTCTCCATCGACGAAGCGGTGTTCGAGACGCGCATGGCCGAATGGTCGGCAACGCTCTCTCAGGTGTTGGCATGAGCGTCGCCGATGCCGATCAGGCCAGGCACGAGATCATTATCGTGCGTCGCGGCCATGACGACCACGAGGAGGGCCATCACGGTGGCGTCTGGAAGATCGCCTTCGCCGACTTCATGACGGCCATGATGTGCTTCTTCCTGGTCATGTGGCTGATCAACGCCGCCAACGAACAGACCAAGGCGGCGGTCGCCAGCTATTTCAATCCGGTCAAGCTGGTCGACCGCACCTCGAGCCGCAAGGGCCTGGAGGATCTCGGCGACGGTCCGCGCGCCATCGGGCTGACCGCCGACAATCCGGAAGAGGCGGCCACCAAGGCCGGACAGGATGGAGCTGGCGGCGCGGGTTCATCCGATCCCAAAAAGGAAAAGCAGGAGCCGCAGCAGTCGGAGCAGTCCGACGAACACCTGTTCGCCGATCCCTACGCGGTGCTTTCGGAAATCGCCACCAACACCGGCATCATGCAGAACGTCAGCCAGAAGGGCGATGGCGGCGCGCAGAGTGCCGGCCCGGCAACGGGCGCTTCCGGCGGCGCCTCCTATCGCGATCCGTTCGAGCCTGATTTCTGGTCTCAGCAGGTGGCCTCGCCGGGCGCCGAGGCCAGCGCGCAGCGCGCCAGGATCGAAGGTGATCCGGTGAAGCCCGGCGACAAGGCCGCCGAGGCGCAGGTCGCCAAGGTCAAGGCCGTGCCGCCTGCGCCGCCGGTCATCGCGGCGCCTCTGGCAAAGGACGGCAAGCCCGCAACGGCAATCGCCGAGGCCACCGATGCGAAAGCCGGCACCGCCGGACCCGCAGACGCCAAGGTTGCCGCCGCCCAGGAGGCGGCCAAGCCCGATGCCGGCGAAAAGAAGCCGGGCGCGGCCGCGCTCAAGGCTGCGGCCGATGTCAGGCAGCAGCTGGCCGATGCCTTCAAACCTGGCGACAAGTTGCATGATGGGGTTTCCGTCGAAGCCACCGACAAGGGCGTCGTCATTTCGATCACCGACCAGCTCGACTTCGGCATGTTCGAGGTCGGGTCGGCGATGCCGCGCCGCGAACTGGTGCTGGCGATGGAAAAGATCGGCCGCATCGTCAACAGCCAGAAGGGCACGATCAGCATCAACGGCCACACCGACGCGCGGCCGTTCCGCAGCGCCGGCTACGACAATTGGCGGCTGTCGACGGCGCGCGCGCATTCGGCGTACTACATGCTGGTGCGCGGCGGCGTCGACGAGCGCCGCATCACCGAAGTCGCCGGCTTCGCCGACCGCCAGCCGAAGGACCCCGCCGATCCGCTGTCGGCGGTGAACCGCCGCATCGAGATACTGATGGCGACCGGCGGATGAGGCGGGCGGTCTTCACCAGCCGCTTGATGGGCCTTTTGCTGTTGGCCGGCCAGCCTACGGCCGCCCTCGCGCAGGATTCGTTGCAGCCCTATCAGCTGGTGCGCTCGTTACAGCTTATTCAGGACCGTATCGCCGTCGGCGACCACGCCGCGCTGCCGATGCAGTCCAAGCTGCTGGAGATGATCGATACGCGCTTGCGCGAGGCGGACAAGGACGATTTCAAGGATCCGAAGAATTTTCGCGCGCTGCTGGTCTACGGCATGAGCGGCGGCAACTCGGTGACCGTCGAGGCGGCCGTGTCGCGCGCCACCGCCGATGCGCGGGATCTAGCCCTTGCCAGGGGCGTCATCGATTACCTGAACGGCCGCCCCGGCGAGGCCATCGAAGCCTTGAAGCCGGTCGATCCGATGGCGCAGCCCAGCGACCTCGGCGCCTTCCTTGCCCTGGTCAAGGGTTCGCTGCTCGCCAGCGACCAGCCGGCCGCGGCGCTGGTGCTGCTCGACGAGGCGAAATTGCTCGGCCCCGGGACACTGGTCGAGGAGGCGGCATTGCGCCGCTCGGTCGGCATTGCGGTCGCGCAGCGCGACGCGGCGCGCTTTGCGCTTGCCTCCACACAATATGTCGAGCGCTATCTCTATTCGCCCTATGCCAGCCAGTTCGCCGACTCCTTCGTCTCGGGCGTGATTGAGCTGCACATGTCGATCAGCCAGGACAAATTGGCCGATATCACCTCGATGATGGATCCCGAGCGCGAGAAGGTCATTTATCTGCGCATCGCCCGCCGCGCCGCGATCGACGGCCTGAACGAACTGTCCGCCTTCGCCTCGGCGCGGGCCGAGCAAGGCCGCGACGGCAACACCAATCAGGGCGATCCGCGCGCCCTGCTCTACTCAAGCCTGTCCACCGTGACATCGGGTACCATCGAGGACGTGCGCGCCAAGCTGGGCAAGATCGACCGCAGCCGGCTGTCGGACGGCGACCGCGCGCTGCTCGACGCCGCCGAGGCCATCGCCGGCGAAGTGGTGGCGCCGCCCGCTTCCCTTCCGACCGCCAGCCCGGCACCTGCCGAGGTCATGCCATCGCACGAGCCCGAGCCTGCCGCCGCGCAGACGGCCGACGCCGCCGGATTGCCGCCCGTCGAGGGTGCTGTGTCCGAACGGCCGGCCGTCGCGCCATCCGGCGATACAGTGGCAGTTGCGCCGAACGCGCCGGCTCCGGGCGATGCGGCAACTGTCCTGCCGGCATCGGCGCCGGCGGCCGCGGCCAGCACCGACACGTCAGACCCAACCGATGCCGCCATGGTCAAAACCCGTCGACAGCTCGACCTGATCGACCAGATGCTTGGAGCCGCTCCGAAATGACCCCCAGCCTCGGTCCGGCGCTGCCGGGAATCACCACCGCGCGCACGACGGCGGAACAGCCGGCGGCGACCGGAAAAAATGACGACACGGGTTTCGGCAAGATGCTCGACGACAAGGCCGGCCCGGCCCACCCGGACAAGCATCCGGCAGCCGGGGCCGGATCGCGCGATGAGCGCTGGAGCAGGCTTGCCGCCGGTCCTGCCGGGCAGAAGGACGAGCCACTGCCGGCTGGCAAGGCAAGGATCCCATCCAGCGGAATGCCGGCCACGAAAACGGCCAGGGACGACAAGACCGCCGAGCCGGACAAGGACTCCGATGGCGCAGCGGCCGCGACAGGTGCGACGCCGCTCGAAGACCATCTGCCGTTGCTGATCGCGTTGCATGACCTGCGCCATTTCTCGACATCGGCCAGACCGGCCGATACGAACGAAACCGGACAGGAACCGGCGCTCGACGGGCAGCTCCTGCCGAAGGCCTACCGGCCGAAATCCGCCGCCGGGCATGACGATCTCGACCCGATCTCGAAGCCCGAGCGGACATCGCTCGTGGATGGGTCGCTGACCAAGCTCGATGGCCAGACCGTCCACGACGCCGCCGGCAGGCCAAAACGCGACAATGCGATCGCGGCCGGGCCACTGCCCCAGACAGCGCCGGCCGAAGTGCCGGACCTGGATCCGAAGCAGGCGGCACCGCAGCTGAAATCCATGGCCGATGTTCAGTCCTCGTTGCGGCACGAGCCCGGAAAACAACTGTCGGCGGCAGGGCGCATCGACGTGGTTTCCGAGCGCAGCTTCCCTGCCCCGCCGCAGGCGCCGATGAGCCAGGCCGCCCTCAACGTGATCGGCGCCATAACAGCCGATGGCGGCCCGAAAACGACGCTTTCGACACACTCCGCAACTGCGCAACTGACAGGCCCTGTTGCCGCCGCGACACATGTGTTGAAGATCGAACTTCATCCGGCCGAGCTTGGCATGGTCACCGCCAATCTTCGCCTCTCCGGAGAACAACTTTCGATTGAGTTAAAGCCTCAAACACATGACGCCTACCACCGGCTGTCCTCTGATAGCGATGCCATCGTCAAGTCCCTGCGCGGACTCGGCTTCGAGGTTGACAAGGTCACGATACTACAACCTTCGGTAGCGGCCCCCGCAACGACCCGCACTGATGCGACCGCATCCTTGCAGACGGCGGCGGGCCGCGACCAGTCGTCCTTTCAACCCGGGAATTCCGGCGGCGGCAACAGCGGCGCCGGCGGCCAGCAACCGGGCCAGCGATCCGCCGGAAGACACAATGATGACGCGCAAGCACACGGCCGCCCCGCTTCGCCTTCTCGCGAGCGCGCTGGCGGCGATATCTTTATCTAGTCTTGCGAGCGCCGCCGCTGCCGCCGCCAATGCTTGCGAACCGGAGATCCTGCGCGCCGCCGACCGCTACGGCGTGCCGGCTGGCATCCTCTATGCCGTCGGCTTGACCGAGACCGGCAAGAAGGGCAGCTTGCAGCCCAACGCATTGAATATAGAAGGAAAAGCGGTCTTCCCGACAAGCCGCGCCGAAGCTCTTGCCACCTTCGCCAATGCCCGACGCGAAGGCAAGACGCTGATTGATCTCGGCTGCATGCAAATCAATCACCACTACCACGGCGCGCATTTTCGCAGCGTCGAGGACATGCTAGATCCGCGTCAGAATGTCGACTATGCGGCGCGTTTCCTGGCCAGCCTTCATGCCCGTCACGTGACCTGGTCGATGGCTGTCGCCCGCTATCACGCGGGGCCCGACAACGACCCGGCGCAGAAGGTCTATGTCTGCCGCGTGATATCAAACATGGTGGCCACAGGCTTCGGCAAATGGACCGGCAACGCTCGCACGTTCTGCAATCCATGAGTGTATTGTTGCATCTCATGCAATCGGTCGCAAAGTCTCGGCGTTGCGCTTCGACTTGGCCGGGACTTGGAGCACCAAGCATATCTCACCCCATGCTAATGCAACCGATGCGATTCCGGACTCCCAAGAAACTAGTTACAAGAAATGACGGTTGTTCAGGATTCCTGCCAGCGGATACGGCTTTCCCCACGGGGCAGATGAGCTGATTCGGAGGCGGGGCCGATGATCGTTATCGTTGACGAGCGAGAGCTCGTGACAGACGGATACAATTCACTTTTTGACCGCGAGGGCATCGCCTGCGCGGGCTTCGCTTCCGGCGAATTCGGCGAGTGGGTGAACTCGGCCGCCGATGCCGATCTGCGCTCGGTCCGGGCCTTCCTCATCGGCGACTGCCGCGAAGGCGCGATCTCTCCGCGCCAGATCCGCGACCGCACCGGAGCCCCGGTGATTGCTCTCAGCGAGCAGCATTCGCTGGAGAACACGTTGCGGCTGTTCGAGAGCGGTGTCGATGACGTCATCCGCAAGCCGGTCCATATCCGCGAGATCCTGGCTCGCATAACAGCCATCCGCCGCCGCGCCAACGAAGATGCCGCCTTTACCGAGATCGGCGCCATGCGCATCTTCATGGATGGCCGCGACCCTGAAATCAATGGCCAGCCGCTTCCCTTGCCGCGCCGTGAGCGCCGCATTCTCGAATATCTGGCAAGCAATCGCGGCCGCCGCGTCACCAAGACCCAAGTATTCAACGCCATCTACGGCATCTTCGACGAAGAGGTCGAGGAGAACGTGGTGGAAAGCCACATCAGCAAGCTGCGCAAGAAGCTGCGCGAGAAGCTGGGCACCGATCCGATCGATTCCAAGCGCTTCCTCGGCTACCGGCTGGTGTTCTGATGCACCGCCGCGCCAGCCTCGCGCAAGACAGGACGCGTAGCCTCGCTGCCAATGGCATGGACATTGCGGAGACATTTCGATGAGCCTCTACGGGATGATGCGGACCGGCGTTTCCGGCATGAACGCGCAGGCCAACCGTCTGTCGACGACAGCCGACAACATCGCCAATTCCGATACCACCGGCTACAAGCGGTCATCCGCCGAATTCTCAACACTGGTCATGCCATCGACGGGCGGCGCCTATAATTCCGGCGGCATCACCACCACGATCCGGCAGGCGGTCAGCGATCCCGGCGTGCTCCAATACACCACCTCTGTCTCCGATCTTGCCGTCAGCGGCGACGGCTTCTTTGTCGTCCAGGACCCGAGCGGTACGCCTTTCCTGACCCGCGCCGGTGCCTTCGTTCCCGATGGACAGGGCAGGCTGGTCAACTCGGCCGGCTTCCAGCTGATGGCCTACAGCTACGAAAATGGCGTGCCGGCGGCGACGGTGAACGGTTTTGAAGGACTGGTCCCGGTCGTCATCTCCGACCAGGGAATGACCGCGACCCCGAGCACCGAGGGTCTCTACAGCGGCAACTTGCCCGCAGGCGCGACGCCGGTCGCGGCCGGCAACCTGCCCACCACCAACGCCGCAGGCGCGCAGTACACCTCGAAATCCTCGATGGTCGCCTATGACAATCTCGGCAACAAGAAGCTGCTCGACGTCTATTTCACCAACACCGGCGCCGGCACCTGGCAGGTGTCGGTCTTCGACCAGTCGAAGGCGACCGCCGGAACGTCATTCCCCTACGCCGGCGGCGCACTGGGCTCGGCCAACCTGACGTTCGACACGACCACGGGCAAGCTCACCGGCGCCGTCGACAGCGTCTCGCTCACCGTGCCCAACGGCAGCACCTTTTCACTGGATCTGTCGGCATTGACTCAGCTCGGCACCGGCTTCACGGTTTCGGACGCTCAGGTCAACGGCAACGCGCCGAGCACCATCGACAAGGTGCAGATCAGCAAGGACGGCACCATCTACGCCCAGTACAAGGACGGCTCCACCAAGCCGCTCTACAAGATCCCGCTGGCCGATGTGCAGAGTCCCGACCAGCTCACCGCGCTGCCCGGCAATGTGTACTCGCAGGGCACCGAATCCGGCGCGGTCCGCGTCGGCTTTGCCAATGAAGGCAAGCTCGGCTCCATCATCTCCGGCGCGCTCGAGAATTCGAACGTCGATATCGCCGAGGAACTGACCAACATGATCGCGGCGCAACGCAGCTACACCGCCAATTCGAAAGTCTTCCAGACGGGTTCCGACCTGATGGACGTCCTTGTCAACCTGAAGAGATAAAACCGGGCAACGCCCGTGAAAGACCCGCATGTCGCTTTCCACCGCATTGAGCATCGCCCAATCGGCGCTTATGAACACCGCTCGGCAGACCAGCGTTGTCTCGCGCAACGTCGCCGACGCTTCCAATCCGGACTATACGCGCCGTATCGCCGTCATCACCAGCACGGCGCCGGGCGCGCGCTCGGTTGATATCCAGCGCGTAGCCAACGACCTGCTCTTCCGCCAGAATCTCAGCGCCCTGTCGGCATACAGCGGCCAGAACGCGCTCTATAGCGGCCTGGATCAGCTGGATGTTTCGGTCAATGGCGTCGACAATGCGTCCTCTCCCTCGACCGCGATCGGCAATTTGCAGCAGGCGCTGCAGCTCTATGCCACCTCGCCGTCCAACCAGAATCTCGGCTCCAGCGTTATCGACGCGGCTAAGCAGGTCGTGCGCTCCCTGAACGAAGGCTCCAGGGCCATTCAGGACTTTCGCACCCAGACCGACGGCCAGATCGCCACCGCGGTAGACGATCTCAACTCGCTGCTCAGCCAGTTCCAGGATGCCAACCAGGCTGTCATATCAGGCACGCGCTCCGGCACCGACGTTTCCGATGCGCTGGACCAGCGCGACGCGCTTTTGAAGAAGATCTCGGACTATGTTCCGGTCTCGACCTTCACGCGCGGCGACAATGACATGGTCATCACCACGGGTGACGGCACGACGCTGTTCGAAACCATCCCGCGAACGGTCAGCTTCGCCCCGTCCTCCGGCTACAGCGCCGGTACCGTCGGCAACGCACTCTACATCGATAACGTGCCGATCTCGGCGGGAACCGGCGGCAACACCAGCGCCAGCGGTAAGCTTGCCGGTTTGCTGCAATTGCGCGATGGCGTCGCCTCGACCATGCAGAGCCAGCTCGACGAGACCGCGCGCGGCCTGATCACGGCCTTCGCCGAGACCGCGCCGTCAATGCCCAACGCCGCCGGGCTGTTCACCTGGTCTGGCGCGCCGGCGGTGCCGGCCGCTGGCACGCTGGTCAATGGCCTTGCCGGCACGATCAGCGTCAATGCCGCCATGGATCCAAGCGCCGGCGGCAATCCGGCACTGCTGCGCGACGGCGGCGCCAACGGCGCGGCCTATGTCGTCAACACTGGCGGCGCCTCTTATTCCAGCCTTCTGGTCGCGTATGGCGACCGGCTCGATCAGCCGATGACATTCGACCCCGCCGCCGGGATTTCGGCGACGTCGAGCGTTGCCGACTATGCCGCCAATTCGATCGGTTGGCTCCAGAGCGTGCGCCAGCAGGCTTCGACCGCAGCCGACGCCAAGCAAGCCCTGGCGTCGCGCAGCGCCGAGGCGCTGTCCAACGCGACCGGCGTCAATGTCGACCAGGAAATGTCACTGCTTCTCGATCTCGAACATACCTATCAGGCATCGGCCCGAATGATGAAAACCGTCGACGACATGTTGGCGGCTCTGCTCAGCGCGGTGGGATAATCCATGACCTCAGTCTCTTCGGCCGCTCTCTCGAACGCCATGCGCTATCAGCAGATGCGCATGCAGGCCGAGCTCGTCAAAGCCACGAAGGAGTCCTCCACCGGCAGGGTCGCCGATGTCGGCCTGGCACTGGGCGGACGCACCGCCCAGTCCGTAACCTTCTCGCGCGATCTCGACCGGCTCAATGTCATTATCGATTCCAACGGCCTGGTGGCCGCCCGGCTCTCCTCGACGCAGACCTCGCTCGGCCAGCTCTCCAGCGTCGCGCAGACCTTGCTGTCGAGCCTGACCACCTCAACGTCGGGCGATTCTTCCGCCAACCTCACCCAGTCGGCCGGCAAGACGGCCGTCCAGCAGCTCGCCTCGATCCTCAACACCAGCGTCAACGGCGAGTATCTGTTTGCCGGCACCAACACCGACGTCAAGCCGATCAACGATTTCACAGCGGCCGGATCACCCGCCAAGGCTGCCTTCGACGCCTCCTTCGTCGCCAATTTCGGTTTCACGCCGGATGACCCCGCCGCGGCAAACATCACCGCGGCCCAGATGGACGATTTCATCACCAACGACGTCGAGCCGCAGTTCTTCGGTTCGGGCTGGCAGGCCAACTGGTCGAACGCCACCGACCAGCAGATCGTCAGCCGCATCGCGCTCAACGAAACCACCGCGACCTCGACCAGCGCCAACAGCGACGGCATCAAGAAGCTCGCCATGGCGGCGGCCATGGTCTCCAGCCTGATGTCGACCAACATCAGCCAGGCGGCGAAGGACACCATCGTCGGCCGCTCGCAGTCGCTGGTCGGCGAAGCGCTCAGCGGCATCGGCCAGGTTCAGTCCGAAACCGGTATCGTCCAGAAGCGCGTGTCCGACGCCGTCGACCGCATGAAGACGCAGGTCGACCTGTTCGAGCGCCACATCCTCGATCTCGAAGCGGTCGACCCGGCCGAAGCCGCGACCCGCGTCGCCGACCTGACGCAGCACATCGAGACCTCCTTCGCATTGACGGCGCGGCTCCAGCAGCTCAGCCTGTTGAATTACCTGACCTGACAACTCTGAACCGGAACGGTAGAGCCAACGATGTACCAATTCTCCTACGCCGACATCCAGAGCACCTCTGTCGCCGATGCGAAGGACCGTGAACGGGAGCTGCTGACCCGCTCGATCGACATGCTGGCGGCGGCCGCCGCCCTTGGCCCCGCTTCGATGGAGGCAGTGGAGGCGCTGCATTTCACCAACCGCGTCTGGACCGCCTTTGTCGAGGATCTCGGCTCCAACGACAACGCGCTTCCCAAGGAACTGCGCGCCAACCTGATTTCGATCGGCCTTTGGCTGCTGCGCGAGGCGGAAGACATCCGCCAGGGCCGCACCCAGAATTTCGAGGGACTGATCGAGGTATCCCAGATCATCCGCGACGGCATTCAATGACCAACACGCTGAAGATATCGCTGAAGCCGAACGAGAAGATCTACATCAACGGTGCCGTCATCCGCGTCGACCGCAAGGTCACCGTCGAACTGATGAACGACGTGCAGTTCCTGCTCGAAAGCCATGTGATCCAGGCCGATGACGCCTCGACGCCGCTCAAGCAGCTGTATTTCATCCTCCAGGTGATGCTCATGAATCCGGCCGGCGCCGGCGAGGCGCGCGAAATGTTCCGCCGCTCCCTGCCGCTGCTGCTTGCAAGTTTCGAGGACGCCGAGATCGGCAGTGCGCTGAAACAGATCGACCGCATGGTCGGCGAGGACCACATCTACGAGGCGCTAAAGGCGATCCGGTCGCTCTATCCGCTCGAACGCCGCGCGCTGGGCGGCAATGACGACGTTCCGGGCGCCTCGCGTCCGCTGGCTGTGGGAGCACGCTGATGACCGTGGACATGACGACGACGATACCGGTTGGCACCAATCAGGCCAGCCAGCAGACCTCAAAGACCGCTGTCGACTACCAGTCCTTCCTGAAGCTTCTGATCGCCGAGATGAAGAACCAGGATCCGACCAAGCCGATGGATTCGACACAGTACGTCGCCCAGCTCGCCACCTTCTCGCAGGTCGAGCAGTCTGTGCAGACCAATACCAAGCTGGACCAGATCATGCAGTCCTCGGCGCTGTCGCAGGCCGATGCGCTGATCGGGCGCTCGATAACGTCCGCCGACGGCAAGACGACGGGCACCGTCGCGTCCGTGCGCCTTGCCAGCAGCGGCCTCATCGCCGTGCTGGGCAACGGCACCGAGATCGCGGTCGGCCCCGGCGTCTCGGTCAAGGCGGCAAGCTGACGGCTCCGGCGGGCCGATCCCATGAACGAGGCCGACGCACTCGACATCGTCCAGTACGCGGTGTGGACGGTGCTGACCGCATCCGCGCCGGTGGTGCTGGTCGCCATGGCGGTGGGTATCGGCATCGCCTTGATCCAGGCCCTGACGCAGGTCCAGGAGATCACCTTGACATTCGTGCCGAAGATCGTCGCCATCATGCTCGTGGCGGCGCTGACCGGTCCCTTCATCGGCAGCCAGATATCGGCCTTCACCAACGTCGTCTTCGAGCGCATTGAAAACGGGTTCTAGCCGCTGCTTGCGGCGAGCCGGCCCGTTCTGTCCCGACGACTTACCGGCACCGGCCTGCTCTCGCCGATCGCGGACCGTGTACGGCATAGGGCTGCATCCGCGGCGCGGCGTCGAAGCAAGGCCCCACGGCTGCGTGGTCCTCCTCTATCCCCTTGTTGGACCATGATCTTTTTTTCAAGACGTTCGCTCTTTGCGGCACGATGCCATAGTTTCGGCAAACCATCCGGGGAAACGGATCACCGCAACGATCGGCAAGCCATGGCAGGGCCTTTCCTATGATTGACGAAAAGCCGGAGAGCGAGAGCGTTTCGGCGCTGGCGCCGTTCCGGCACGGCATCTTCCGCGCCGTGTGGTCGGCCAGCCTCGTGTCGAATTTCGGCGGCCTCATCCAGGGCGTCGGCGCCGCCTGGATGATGACCACGATCGCCACCTCGCCCTATCAGGTCGCGCTGGTCCAGGCCTCGACCACCTTGCCGATCATGCTGTTCGCACTCGTCGCCGGCGCCATCGCCGACAGCTTCGACCGGCGCAAGGTTATGCTGGTCGCCCAGATCTTCATGCTGGTCGTCTCGGTGCTTCTGACCCTATTCACCTATTCCGGCTTGATGACGCCGTGGACGCTGCTTGCCTTCACCTTCCTGATCGACAGCGGCACGGCACTGAACAGCCCGTCCTGGCAAGCCTCCGTCGGTGACATCGTGCCCCGCAACAAGGTGCCGGCCGCCGTCGCTTTGAACTCGATGGGCTTCAACCTGACCCGCAGCGTCGGTCCGGCGATCGGCGGCATCATCGTCGCCGCAGCCGGGGCGGCGGCCGCCTTCGCGGCCAACGCGGTGAGCTATATCGGTCTCATCGTCGTGCTGGCGCGCTGGAAGCCGCAGGTTCAGCCATCGACGCTGCCGCGCGAATCGCTTGGCGCGGCCATGGGCGCAGGCCTGCGCTATGTCGCCATGTCGCCCAACATCGGCAAGGTGCTGGTCAGGGGCTCCGCCTTCGGCTTCAGTGCCGGCGCGGTGCTGGCGCTCCTGCCGCTGGTGGCGCGCGACGTCGTCAAGGGCGATGCCTTGACCTATGGCATCATGCTGGGCGCCTTCGGCATCGGCGCGGTCGGCGGCGCGCTGATCAGCGTGCGGCTGCGCCAGCTTTTGTCCAGCGAGACCATGGTGCGCTCGGCCTTCGCCGGCTTCGCCGTCTGCGCCTTCAATGCCGCCGTCAGCCACAACGCCTGGCAGACATCGCTCGGCCTGCTGGTCGGCGGCGCGTGCTGGGTGATCGCGCTTTCGCATTTCAACGTCACCGTGCAGATGGCGACGCCGCGCTGGGTCGTCGGCCGGGTGCTGTCGGTCTATCAGACCGCGACCTTCGGCGGCATCGCGCTCGGCAGCTGGATCTGGGGCATCGTCGCCGACGCGCATGGCGCCGGGACAGCGCTGATCGCGGCGGCCATCGCCATGCTGGCTGGCGGCGCCATCGGCCTCGTGCTGCCGCTGCCGCAGCAGCAGGTGCTGAACCTCGATCCGCTCAACCGCTTCAAGGAGCCGCATCTCGCGCTCGACCTGAAGCCACGCAGCGGCCCCATCGCCATCATGATCGAATACATCATCCGCGACGAGGACGTGCCGGAGTTCCTGGCCACCATGGCCGAGCGCGGCCGCATCCGCCGCCGCGACGGTGCCCGCAACTGGACGCTGGCGCGCGATCTCGAAAATCCGGCGATCTGGATCGAGCACTACCACACGCCGACCTGGCTCGAATATGTCAGGCACAACGGCCGCATCACCCAAGCCGACGCCACGGTCGGCGAGCGCCTGCGGGCGCTGCACAGCGGCGACGAGCCGCCGCGGGTGCGCCGCGTGATCGAGCGCCCGACAACCGCGGGCACGGCGCTGGTCATGGCAAAGGGCCCGATCGAGCATTAGGAGTGCAGGATAGCGCGAAGACGTTTTCGTCCGGGCTTGCATCAACACAAAGCGTTAGAGCGGACCCAGCCAGCGGAACGCGCGCTTCAGTTCGGCGACGCCATCGCGTTCGTACCAACGGCCGTGCGCCATGATCACGCGTTCCGGATTCCATTCTATCATCTTTTCGACTGCCGCCTTGAGTTGCCCCCTGGGGAAGGTCAATCGCAAATCGCGCGGCGTCTTGCCATCGGGATCAACGACACCAGCCGCCCTGGCAAGCCAGCGCCACGGCCAGCCAAGCTTCCGCGGTTCGAAGTTCTCGATCAGGTCTGTCAGGATCAATGTTCGGCTGACGGAATGGAAGAAAACCATCTCTGTCATGAAGCTGCCTTCCACCGGCAGCGACTTGAGGTCATCGTCCCACGGGTAGCCGCTCTCGGCACCAAGCTCGTTCGCCTCGAAATCGATCCTGTCGCCCGCCTGCTCGCGAATCCGCGGTGCCAGCCAGATGCCCGCATCCGCAAAGGCCCTGCGCCACATCGGAATCCACCAATAGTGGATCCGGTTCGGCCCGATGATGTGGCGGACCTTGCCCAATCCAGCGATCTCGGCCTCGAGGCTCCCTGTCAGCAAGGTGGGTGAATGGACGAACAAATCGCCATCGTTGACGCGGATGACGGTCATCCGCGTCGGAAACCGCATTTTCGGCCAAGGCATGCCGAAGCGGATGACCGGGCCATCCACGATCCAGATGTCCTTCGAAACCAGCTTTAACGTGTTGAGCGGCGGATATGGTGCGCGGTCGGCCATGATCTGCTGAAGTAGGGCGGAGAACAAGCTTGGCCACGGCAGCTTCGCCCTGCACGAGCTCAGCCAGGCCGGCTCGGCAGCCTACCTTCGCCCGACCTACCCTTCGCCCGACAAGTCCCGGCGCGCTTTTTCCAGCTCCTCGGCATAGCGCCGCATCAGATGGCCCTCGGTCAGCAGTCCGAGCACGATGTGGTCGGTGAAATCCTCGACCACGGCCAGCTCCTCGGCGCCGGCCCGCTGGAAGGTCTCGGCGGCCGACTGCACGTTCATGCTCGGCACCAGGACGGCATCCTTGTATTGCGCGAGGTCGCGCACCGCCGTCTCGCCGTCGGACAGGTCGCTGTGCAGTTCGGCAACGATCAGCACGCCGACATACTGGTCACCCGCGTCGACGGCGATGACGCGCTGGGCCGAGCCCAGCGGTACCTGCTTGCGGAAGGCCGCAAGCGTCGTGTCGGCATTGATGGTCTTGATGTCCTTGCGCATCATCGAGCCGACGGTCAGGCTGCGCATCCAGCCGACGTCATGGGCGCTGCGGATCGTTTCGCCGCGCAGATGAAAGCGCCACGTCGAGAAGGAGTAGCCGAAGGTCTCGCGCACCAGGATCGCCGCCATGATCGAGGCCGCCAGGACGACGCCGGTTAGCGTCAGGTCGCGGGTCGATTCCAGCGCCAGGAACGTCATCGTCAGCGGCCCGCCGACGACGCCGACCGCCAGCGATGTCATGCCGACGACGGCAGCGACGGCGGAATCGATGCCGGTCGACGGCGAGATGAAAGCCATCACATCGGCGAATGCCTTGCCGAGCAGGGCGCCAAGAAACAGCGAAGCGAAGAACAGTCCGCCGCGAAACCCCGAACCCAGCGAGATCGCGGAAGCCGCCAGCTTCAGCACGAAGACGCTGGCCACCACGCTCAGCCCATAGTTCATGGCGAATTCGCGATGCAGCGCGCCGTGGCCGCTCGACAGCACCTGCGGCGTGACCAGCCCGAGCAGGCCGACGATGACGCCGCCGATGACGGGACGCAGCGAGGCGTCGACCGACAGCTTGGCAAAGGCGCGTTCGACCAGCGTCACCAGATGCATGATGGCGATCGAGGCGGCCCCGCCAAGCAGTCCAAGCAGCAGGAAGGGCACGTACTGGCTGGCCGTGAGTGCCGGCAGGCCCGCAAGCTCCAGCGGGAACGGCACGCCGCCGAACATCTCGGCGGTGAGCGAGGCGGAGATCGCCGCCGTCATGACAGGCACCACATTGGCGACCGAATAGATGCCGATGACCAGTTCGAAACCATAGAAAGCACCGGTCAGCGGCGCATCGAAAGCCGCCGCGATGGCGCCGGCGGCGCCGCAGCCGACCAGGATGCGGACATCGTTGCGGCGTAGCTTGAACAGCCGCGCCAGCCGCGAAGCCAGGCCGGAACCGACCTGCGTGTAGCCGGCCTCCAGCCCGACAGAGGCGCCGAAACCGCTGGAGAGCATGGTCTGGCCGGCGATGATGAACGTATCGGTCAGCGACATGCGACCGCCATAGAGCGCGTTGGCCTCGATCGGGTCGACAGGCGTGCGAAATCTCCGCTTTCTCAGCCAGATCACCGTCAGCCCGAGCAGGATGCCGCCGATCGCCGGGATCAGGGCTTGCATGGGGTGGGCGAGAGAGAACATGCCGGAAAGCCGGCCGCCGGCCTGCACGCCGAACAACAGCCCGTGCAGGTCCTGCACGATCTGGCTCATCGCGGTGACCAGTATGCCCGCCATCACGCCGACGATGCCGGCAAGGACGACAACCGCGATGCCTCGCGCTTCGAGCAGCGGGATCGAATTGATGAGCACCGCGCGCAGCCGGCGGGCGTAGACTTGCGGTTGATTCCTGGGCGATTGGTTTTTGGTAAGCACCGGAGCGGCTCGCCGACATCAGCAAGGCATTGAAAAGACTGCCGTGCTGATACGCCGAGCGGCACCGCATGGCAACCACAATGACGGCGCCCGCGCGCCGTTTGGAGGGGCCCGTCCGGCCGCCGATGGTCAGGTCGGCTTCGGGTCGCCGGCCTCGTAGAGCACGAGATTGCGCTCGCCGATGCCGAGCGACGGCCAACTTGCGCGCCAGTCCACAAGGTGTGGCGCGGCGAAATGTGCGTCGAGCGCCGCCCTGTCATTCCAGACTTCCGTGACCCGGATCAACCCGGCGTCGAGGACATCCTGCGCATAGGAGTATGCGAGGCAACCGGGCTCGGCACGGCTGGCAACAACCATGCGTTCCATCGCTGGCCTTGCCTGTTCGAGCTTGTCGGGTGGCAGACGAACCGTGCCGATGACCAGCAGCATGAGATTTCCTTTCGATGGTTGGGCAGGCCACTCTCCCACCCTCGCGCAAGCTTGGCCAGCTACCCTCGCCGGGCTGTCGCATGCTCGGCAGCCCCACGGTTTTCGAGGACTAGAATGGCGATAAGCGAAAGCATCCAGCCCGGCGCCGTGGCCAAGAACGGCCGCGACGTCTTCTTCGCGCTGGGCATCGTCATCATCCTGGCCGTGCTGTTCCTGCCGATCCCGGCTTTTCTCATCGACGTCGGCCTTGCCTTCTCGATCGCACTTTCGGTGCTGATCCTGATGGTCGCGCTGTGGATCCAGCGGCCGCTCGACTTCTCCTCGTTTCCGACCGTGCTGCTGATCGCAACCATGCTGCGGCTGTCGCTCAACATCGCCACCACGCGCATGATCCTGTCGCACGGCAATGAAGGCACGCATGCCGCCGGCTACGTCATCGCCGGCTTCTCCAAACTGGTCATGGCCAGCGATTTCGTCATCGGCCTGATCGTCTTCATGATCCTGATCGTGGTGAACTTCATCGTCATCACCAAGGGCGCCACCCGTATCGCCGAGGTCGGCGCCCGTTTCACCCTCGATGCCATCCCCGGCAAGCAGATGTCGATCGACGCCGACCTCTCCGCCGGCATGATTGACGACAAGACAGCGCAGTTGCGCCGCCGCGAGCTGGAAGAGGAATCCTCCTTCTTCGGCTCGATGGACGGCGCCTCGAAATTCGTCCGCGGCGACGCCATCGCCGGCCTCATCATCACCGCCATCAACATCGTCGGCGGCATCGCCATCGGCTATATCAGGCACGGCATGGGCATGGGCGAGGCCGCCGACGTGTTCATCAAGCTGTCGGTCGGCGACGGTCTGGTCACCCAGATCCCGGCGCTCATCGTCTCGCTCGCCGCCGGCCTGCTGGTTTCCAAGGGCGGTACGCGCGGTTCGACGAACCAGGCCGTGTTCGGGCAGCTCGGCGCGCATCCGCGCGCGCTCTATGTGGCGGCGGCGCTGCTGGTGCTGCTCGGGCTGATGCCTGGCCTGCCCTTCTTCCCCTTCTTCGCGCTCGCCGGCGGCATGGCCGGCCTCGGCTATGTCATTCCGATGCGCCACAACCGGGCCATGGCCGAGGCCGAGGCGCTGAAGAACCAGGAGAAGGCGACCAAGGCCGAGGAAGAGAAGAACTCGGTCAAGGCCTCGCTGGCCACCGCCGAGATCGAACTTCTGATCGGCAAGCAGCTTTCGACCCGGCTGCTGGTCTCGCATCAGGAGCTGGTCTTCCGCATGGCCAAGATGCGCAAGAAGTTCGCCCAGCAATATGGCTTCGTCGTGCCCGAAGTGCGCGTCGCCGACGATTTCGCCATCCCGCCGAAAAGCTATCAGATCAAGGTGCACGGAACGGTGGTCGCCGAATATTCGATGCGCGTCGGCGAGATCATGGTGCTGCTCGGCAACCGCGACGTTCCCGAAATTCCGGGCGAGGAGATCCGCGAGCCGGCCTTCGGCATGCGTGCCTATTCCGTCATGGAAACATTCGCCGAGGATCTGAAGCGCGAGAACTACACCTTTGCCGACAACATGTCGGTGCTGCTCACCCATCTCTCCGAGGTCATCCGCAACAACCTGCCGCAGCTTCTGTCCTACAAGGACATGAAGGCGCTGCTCGAGCGCCAGGATCAGGAATACCGCAAGCTCGCCGACGAGATCTGCACCACGCACATCTCCTATCCCGGCCTGCAGGCAGTGTTGAAGCTGCTGCTGGCCGAGCGTGTCTCGATCCGCAACCTGCACCTGATCATCGAGGCCATCGCCGAGATCGCGCCGCATGTGCGCCGCACCGAGCAGATCGTCGAGCATGTCCGCATCCGCATGGCGCAGCAGATCTGCGGCGATCTTTCGGAGGGCGGCGTGCTCAAGGTGTTGCGTCTCGGCAACCGCTGGGACCTGGCCTTCCACCAGAGCCTCAAGCGCGACGCCAAGGGCGAGGTGCGCGAGTTCGATATCGATCCGCGCCAGCTGGAAGAATTCGGCCAGGACGCCACCAAGGCGATCAAGAAATTCCTCGAAGCCGGCGAGCGTTTCGTCCTCGTCACCGCGCCCGACGCGCGCCCCTATGTGCGCATGATCATCGAGCGGCTGTTCACCACGCTGCCGGTGCTCTCGCATGTCGAAATCGCCAAGGGCGTCGAGATCAGGGTGCTCGGGACCATATCGTGAGCGTTCTCTCGCAAGCGGTCGTCATCGCGGCGTTCCTCGCCTTCTGCCGCATCGGCGCCTGCTTCATGCTGATGCCCGGCCTGTCCAGCGCCCGCATCCCAGTGCAGGTCAGGCTGTTCGTTGCGGTCGCCGCCACCGGCGGCCTGCTCGCCTTCCTGTGGGACAAGATCTTTCCCTTCGTCGATCCGCGTCCGCAGATCCTGGTGCCGATGATCGTTTCCGAACTCCTGGTCGGCGGCCTGATCGGCGCCATGACCAGGCTCTACATGGAAGCCCTGCGCTTCATGGGGTCGGCCATCGCCATGCTGATCGGCTATGGCGGCTCGGGCGGGCCAGCGATCGAGGAGCCCGAACCGCAGGCGGCGCTCGCCGCCATGATCTCGTTCTCGGCACTGCTGCTGCTGTTCGTCTTCGACTTCGACCATGAGATCATACGCGCGCTGGTGACGTCCTATACGGTCGCGCCGGTCAACGTCTTCTTCAACCCGCAGGCGGCACTGGTCGATGTCGCCGACACGGTGTCGGACACCTTCTTCCTGGTCATCCGCCTCGGCAGCCCTTTCGTCGCCTATGCCATTCTCGTCAACCTGACGATCGGCTTCGTCAACAAGCTGACGCCGCAGATCCCGATCTATTTCATCTCTCAGCCCTTCGTCATCGCCGGCGGCATGCTCATCTTCTATTTCGCCGTCGGCTCCATGCTGTCGCTGTTCGTCGACGGCTTTGTCGACCTGACGCTGGCGAGGTGACATGAGCACGCGCAAGGACCGCCTGAAGAAGCTGGTCAAGGTTCAGGAACAGTTGAAGGCGCTGCACGAGACGCGCCACGCCACCCTCCTCGCCGCCGCAAATGCCGCCGAAGCCGAGGCCAAGGAACTGGTCGAGCATTTCGACAAGGACAATTCCCTCTCCGGCCTTTTCCCCGATCTCTACCACCGCCGCATCGCCCAGGCCGTCGTGCGCCAGGAGGCGAACCTCGAAAGCGCCAGGAAGGAGGCCGGCCTCGTCGCGTCGGCAACCGCGCGCACCAACATGGTCGAGCGCGCCTACAAGGACGTGCGCAACCGCGACGAACGCGAACGCTCCGACCGCGAACGCCTCGATCTGATCGCGCAGAAGCGGGGACAGGAGTAGAGGAGGAGGTCTGGACGCAAAGCAAGCCTTCGCAGCGGAATCCTGACTGACCGCTTTGCGCCTCGTACGGGCTATGGATGCAATTTCGCGTCTACCCAGAAGCCGCCCGTACAGCCTGTCGAAGAATGTGCCGAGCCTCCGCATTGCGGAGGATCGTAAAAAGGCGACGTTTCAGCTAGCTTGTTATCTGTTCGGCGGCAGCTTCTTCGAGGCCCGCTGCCGCTTGGAGGGCAAGACCGCGAGCCGCTGCCTGTGAATCGTAAAATTCCTCCAGCGCATGGACCCTGCCCCACCGCAGGGTAAACACGTGGAGACCTCGGTTGATGTACGACGTGTCGCCGTTGAGCAGGGTCGCGGTGCCATCCCACTGGGCAAACACAGTGGTATGCCATGGCCAGCCCTCCACCCAGATGTGATTGACCGTGAGATGGAGGGTGGGCAGAACACGGCCGAGGCGTTCAAACCAGCGGCGCAGGGCTTCCTTGTCGTGGCGCTCTCCACCAAGCGCGTGGGCGCCGCCAACCCGATGATGGACATGCGGCGCGAGTGCTTTCACCGCCGCATCCCAGCGATGATTGTTGACGTCATCGAAGCTCTTTCGGATCGATTTCTCGACAAAATAACTATATAGCATATCACTCTCCTCCAACTCATTCGGTAGCGCGATCGAAGGTACCTGTGGCGAGCTGTTCGGACGCAGCCGACGCCACGCAGGGTCTGCGCGTCAGCGCATTGTCGCGTCGGCTCGCAGGTATGTGTCGGTCTCGGTCGAGATCGTGACCTCCTCGCCCGACCTTGAGAACGCGTAAAGCGAATCCTGGTGGCCCGGCATGGAAAAGGCCACGGAGTCGCCGTCAGCAAGGCCCATGACGAAGCGCAGCGGATCACCTCCGATCTTCGGCGCGAAGGTGGCGGTGACCTCCAGCAGGCCGCCGTTGACCGGGACGTAGTAGACCACCATGTCGAGCTGTCCCTCGTGCAGGCTGGCAGCTTCGATCGGCCGTCCGATGGTCGCTTCCTCGGCAAAAGCCGGGTTCGCAAGAAACATCGCGGCCAGAACGGACGCACTCAGGGCTTTGCGGATCATCTCATATCTCCTTTTTTGGATTGCGTTCGACCTCTATATAATGTATAGATTACGAATGCAATCTAAAAAGGAGATGGCGATGCGCGTAAGTCGCACTCAGGCCGCGGAAAACCGCGAAACCGTGATCAATGTGGCAAGCCGCCTTTTTCGGGAGCGAGGCTTTGACGGCATTGGCCTCAAGGATCTGATGAAGGGCGCCGGGCTGACCCAGGGCGCCTTTTACAAGCAGTTCGAGTCAAAGGACGACCTGGCGGCGCAGGCATCCAGGCGCGCGATGGAAAGCGCCACCGACAAGTGGTCGGCCGCGACAGCGGCAAACCCTGGGAAACCGCTCGACGGGGTGATCTCATTCTACCTCAGTATGGATCATCGCGCGGAAAAGATGGACGGCTGCCCGGTCGTCGCGCTCGGCTCGGATGCGGCCAGGCAAGGCGCCGAGGTAAAGGCCTCATTCGAGGCCGGCATCAGGGAGTATCTCGAGATGCTCGGCAGTTGGGTTGGCGAGGACGACGGCGAAAAGGGCGGCAACAAGGCAATGGCCGTTCTCTCGACAATGGTCGGCGCGGTCATGCTCTCGCGGGTGGTCAACGACCCGGACCTCGCGCAGGCTTTTCTGGATGCGGCGGCCGATCAGGTTCGCGAGACAGTCGCCATCTGAATGATGCGGGCAGCGGCGCCTGATCCATTGCTCGCCGCTCGGACCGAACCGTCGCGCGCGACTGCGAAGAAGTAACGGATACCGTCCCAGTCGATCATGGAGAAGTTCGCGTCGTCACGTGAAGCCTCCGGTGCGATTTCGCACCACCGTAGTGCGTGTCTTCCGACTGCATGGCGCGCCTGGGCATGCCTACCTCTTGGCGTGGGGCAGCGGCGATGCGTCCGCCCGAAGGAGAAGCGCGATGAGCTATTCCACCATGAGATTTGGGGCTGTTGGCCAGGCATTGGCCCGTATGTTCGGCCGCTAGGCAAGCACCGGGCTCGGCATCCTTCGGCACTAGCATCGGAACGCCTGCGTGCGCTCGCGCGGCTTATCTAGCTGAGCGGCATCAGCTGACCTCCGGGCCATCCGTCCGGTCGTCTGGCCACCTATAATCGGAGATCAAGGGCATGAACATCGAACTCAAGGGCCGAAAGGCCATCGTCACCGGATCGACCGCCGGCATCGGTCGCGCGATCGCCGAAGGGCTGGCGCGCGCAGGCTCCGCCGTCGTCGTCAATGGACGTACTGAAGAGCGGGTCGCCGCGACGCTCCGGGAACTGCGCGCGCTGCTGCCTGGCGCCGACCTCACCGGCATTGCCGCCGATCTCGCGACAGCCGAGGGCTCGGCGGCGCTCGCGGCACAGGCGCCGGATGCCGACATCCTCGTCAACAATGTTGGCACTGCGCGTCCCAATGGCTTCTTCGAGCAGGACGACGCCGCATGGCTCGACCTCTTCCAGCTCAACGTGATGAGCGGCGTGCGCGCCGCGCGCCACTATATGCCGGGTATGGTCGAGCGCGGGTGGGGACGGGTCGTCTTCATCAGCAGCGAGTCCGCGCTCGCTATCCCCAAGGAGATGATCGACTACGGCATGACCAAGACCGCGTTGCTGGCCGTGTCGCGCGGGCTGGCCGAACTTGTCGGTGGCACCGGCGTCACGGTCAACGCTGTCCTGCCGGGGCCGACCGACTCCGAGATTCTCGGCGGCTGGATGAAGGCCACCGCGAAGGAGCAGGGCATCACGCAAACGGACGCCGAGCATAATTTCCTGAAATCGCTGCGTCCGACCACGCTCATCAACCGGTTCGCGACAACCGAGGAAGTCGCGAACATGGTCGTCTACACCTGCTCCGAGCAGGCCTCGGCGACCACCGGCGCCGCACTGCGCGTCGACGGTGGTGTGCTCCGCTCGATCGGATGAGCCGCGTCCCACCGCCGCGGTGGCATGAGGGTCGCCGCGGCTGAGCCAGCCTCAAATCGGCGCCGGCTCGGGTGACTCCTGTCGGCAGCGATTGTCGGATCGTCGAGCCGCCTGGGGTGCGCCGCCGATCGACCGGGCCGAGGTCAAGATCGACGAGGGGCCGTGGATCGCCAAGAAACATACCTGTCGGGAGAGCAACGGACAGGTGACCGCCGTATTCAGGTCAGTTGACGGCTCGGCGCGTCGAGCCGAGCAGCCTGGAAGCTGTGTTTGCTGATGCCAGGAGCCGCCGTCTGCTCTCGGCCCTTACGCGTGCGTGCAGCAATGCGCCACTGTCCGGAATTACGGTTGGGAAGAGCGCTCGTCCGCCGGTTGCGGGAATTGCCCTTCGTTGTTCATGCTTACTTCTGTGACCAGCTTGCGGCGAAGCGCCGTGCTGTAATCGTTTGGCCCTTTCGGCGTCATGACGAAGGCCTGGGAACCGCCAATGACCGATTTGGCAAAATAGGATGCCAGCGAATTGCCGGGATCGTCGCCTTCGGTGGGAATGGCGATCGCGTTGATCGTATATCCCTTGGCAATGGCGTTCAGCCTGCTCGGCTGAACAGGAAGTCCGTCGTTGTTCTCACCATTGGAAGAGATATCGATGACCTTCTTGGCGGCATTTCCAGGAAACTGGTCCAACAGAAGACTGCCAATGTCGATAGCCGAGGAAACCGATGTTCCGGATCGCCCTCGACGGATGACGCCGGTATCCCCTTTCCTGCTGATCTCCGCCGCCGCCGCTCTTGCATCTTCCAGTCCGCAAATGCTTGTCCACGGCAGTATGGTGCGTGCGTGTCCGGGGCTCGACCATTCAAAGTAGGCCACGCCGATGCAGCCGACGTAATTCCGGCCGATGGCGGCGATGATCTCGGGCGACGTGAGTGCCGCGGCATGTCCCTCGCGTTGCAGATCGGCGATCTTTGGATCAATCGATGACGAGAAGTCGACCGCGAACACGATGGCGACGTCGACATTCGCTGCATGCGCCGGGAGATTCCAGAACGCAGAAGCTGCAAGTATCCCCCCCAGTCTCAGGAGTGAATTGGCTCGCCTTGCCAGCCCCCTTCCCGATGGCTTTGTGGGCGAAAAAAGATTGGCCCCGCCTATCGGCTGCACCCGCCCGCGAAAGGAGACCGCTCCAGAAGAGGGACCGGCGTCCTGATACATACCTATAAACATGCCATTCTCCATCGCGACAACCGATCGTTGTCAAAGCCGCCCATTTTCAACATGTGGAAATTTGACGAGGGACCTTGGACCCGACGCCGAACAGCAGCAGATCGGCCTTGGTCCACAAAAGATAACAGCCGAGTAACGTCAGCGGCATGATGAGTGCCGCGAAGGACTCGCCCGACCAGACCACCGGCAAAGCCTGGCCGAGGGCGACGGTTGTCGCCACCACTGCCGGCAACCTGCTGGCGAGCACCGCACTGCGGAACGGATCGGGCCAGGCGGTCGGCCACACCGGAACCGGCCTGCCCGGCCTGTGAAAGGTGCTGCCGAACTTGCCGAGCGCATGCAGCAGGCCGGAGGTCGCCGCAAGCAACGGGTCGCCGAGCAGCAAGAGCGCGATGCCGAGCCCGATTGCGCCTAATCCCGAGAGGAAGTCGCCCAGACGATTGAGGGCGGGATCGGGAACATCCGGCTTTGCCCAAGCCCGGTGGTAGGCTTCGCCGCCCCAGAAAAAGACGAGGGTAGCCAAGGTGAGCGCAACAGTGCCATGGCTGCCCGCGAAATAGTCCATCACCGCCGCGATGACAGCGCTTTCCTCATGCTGGCCGACTGGCGCGGCCGCAATTTGGGTTGCAAGACCTACGATGAGGCCAAGCGCGTTGCCACTGTTGTAATAGCCGCCGGGTCCCTTCATGCGGGCACCAAGGGCCGATCTCAAATGTGCGAGCGGAAGAAGGACTGTCCACGCGTTCATCGCAGCGCACCCGCGGCCTGTCCGGCCGCGCTCGATACGGCGACGTTCGCATCAGCGGCAGTGGTCATCGCATTCCTCCACCGGACCTGAACTGTTGACGCGGCGTTCGCCTGCCCCGCTTGCCGGCGCTGTTGCAAAGGCAGGGGCAATGTCGAAGCGTTGGTTCGAAGCGGTCCGCAAGGACGCACGTGCCTGCGGCGCTCGGTTCGATCGTGCCACGGAAAGGATCGCACCGAGAATGATCGCTGCTCCCAAGGCGCCCGGCCACGAACTCCGCTCGCCCAGAAAGATCGTCGCGCCCAGCGCCCCGAAGACGCTTTCGGCACTGACGATCACGGCGGCGTGGCTGGCCGGCGTGAAGCGGAGGGCAGCCGTCTGTATGCCGAAGGCTATCGCGGTGGAGAAGACGCCGAGTATCGCCAATTCCGGGCCGGCTGCGAATGCGGCGGCCAGCGACAGGTTGCCTTGCATTGCCCCGAGCGGCAGGGCGAAGACTGCGGCGCCGAGGAATTGTGCCGCGGCGGCGGTGAACGGCCGCGCATGGGCCTGCATGTGCCGGCCGAGCTCGACCGCCCAGAGCGCATAGCAGGCAGCCGACAGGATGGCGGTGAGATCGCCGCTGCCGAGGCCGCCGATCCCATCCGACAAAAGCAGGGCTCCGACCAGGGTCAGCCCGGCAGCGATCGTGAGGCCAGCTGTCGGACGCTCGCCGACGAGCAACCAGGCGGCCAGAGGTGTCATTACGGTTGCCGTGCTCACCAGAAAGCTTGCATTGGTGACCGAGGCTCCGACATAGCAAAGCTGCTGAAGCGTGATGGAGATGGCGAACAGCGCGCCCACCCTGGCCAGGCTCGGAAAATAGCCCGCCCCGATCGCCACTCGCCTTTCGGTCAAGACAAAGGGCAGCACCAGCAGCCCGCCGATCAGGCAACGCAGACTTACCGCGCTCATGGCGTCGAGATGGACCAGCACCGTCTTTTGCGAGACGTTGCCGAAGCCCCACAATGCGGCTGCAAAGAGCAGCAGCAAATTGGCTCTTGTTCTGGACACGCGCCCCCCTTGAACCAAGCATTGCGTTGACTTGGCCGCCTAATTTAGCGAAGTCTAAATGACCCGCCGTCACGGGGGCGCTTGAAGCGCGGTGACGGACGATTGCGGAACGTTAGATTTGCGTTAGAATTTCGTCAGGCTGAGGCAGCAGATGCAAAGTGACGACGGCGGCGCTGCAAATAGAATCTCACTCTTCGGCGGCTTCCGTATTGAAACAACTGGCCCGCTTCGACTGGTCGGGAAACGCGGCCCGGCAATCGTTGCTTATCTGGCCCGATGTCCGGGCATGGCAGCAACGCGGGAGAAACTGGCTGACCTGCTATGGGGCGACAGCGATGGCGAACATTCGCGCAACAGTCTTCGCCAAACCCTCAGCGTCCTGCGCCGCGATCTCTCGGGTGTCGATCTTATCCATTCCACCGGAGAGTTGATCCACCTCAGGCCAGAGGCGTTCCGGGTCGATGTGGAGGAGTTCGAGACGGGTTTATCGGCCCGCTCCGCGCAGGAACTCGAAAAGGCTCTGGCGAACTACACCGGCCCGTTCCTCGACGGTCTCCATGTGGGAAGCAATGGCTTCGACGACTGGGTCGCGTCGGAACGCGACAGGTTGCTCGGTCGTGCGCTTGAATCGTTCGAGAAACTGGCTCGCCTCGTCGACGCTGAAGCGGGCCTCGTCCTGGCCGATCGCGTCCTCGCTATGGATCCGGCGCGGGAAGAATCCTATCGGCTCAAGATGGAATTGCTCCTTGCTTGTGGTCAACGCGACAAGGCGCTCAGGACATACGAGGCTTGCAGAAGCATGCTGAAGAAGGAGTTCGGCGTCGAAGCCGGCCCTGAGACGCGGGCACTATGGCAGTCCCTGCTGCTTGCTTCCGACACGGCGTCACACGCACCGTCGGCAAGTGGTGTTGCGGCCAGCCATCGCCTCGGACACCCCTCCATTGGCGTTGCCGACTTCACCAATCTGACCGGAAAACAAGGCGACAATTTTTTCTCCAAGGGACTGGTCCAGGACATCACGACAGCCCTTTCCGAGGTGGCCGACTATGTCGTGCTCTCCGCGGTTCCCCCGACAGATAAGGTCGGCCTGCGCCAAGAAGGTAACGCGCCGGGAGCGCTGCGGGCACAATATGTGCTCAGCGGCAGCATCCAGAGATCCGGCAATGGGTTGAGGGTGAATATCCAGCTTGTCGATGCCGTCGGCGGTCATCATGTCTGGGCCCAGAAGTTCGACGGCCAGTCCGAGAATGCGCTCGAATTCCAGGACAGGATCGCCCAGTCCGTCGTTCTGGCGGTGATCCTCGAACTTCAACTGACCAACTGGAAGGTCCGCGACAAGAGTCCGCCTGGTCCCCCTGAAGTGCGCAGGTTGGTGAACGAGGCGCTCATGAAATATTTTGAGATGACCCACGACTCGCTGCTGGTCGGGATGGAACTTGCGACGAAGGCGCTCTCGACAGGGCCCGACAACGCCCGTGCGAAGCGGACGCTCTCGATCATGATTTCCATGGGCATCGCGTTTGGCGCGCTGCCCCGCGAGCAGGGCAATATCGAGTATACGCTGGCGCTTGCCGAGGCCGCGGTGCGGGCGGTGCCGGACGATGAAATTGCCCGGTGCATCTTGTCATTTGCTCTCGAAAGTTGCGGTCGTATCGACGAGGCGATCGTCGAATGCCGGCACGCGATCAGCCTCAACCCAAATTATCCGAGCGGCCACGGCGATATTGCGATGCTCTTCGCGCTGCGCGGGCAGGTCAGCGAAGCCGTGCGCGAGGCGAACGAGGCGATCCGGCTGGGAACCCATGACGTCATCGACTACTGGCGTCACCACGGGCTCGTTATGGCGCTGTTTGCCGGCGGAGACGATCAGCGGGCGCTCGAGGTCGCGCGCAAGGTGGTCAGGACAAAGCCGGGCTTCGTTCGTGGCGCGCTTTATTGGGCCGCAGCCGCGGCCGCAACCGGCAATCGCGATGAAGCGTCGCGGGCCATCCATCATTGCCTGTCACAACTTCCGCATCTCAATCTGAGCAATGTCTGCCCTGGCTTTGTGCCGCGCTATGTGAAGGATCATCACCATTCCCGGTTCCTTGAAATGCTGTCGAGGGCCGGTCTTCCCCCGTCCTGAAGCCCCTCGCGTTCGAACGGATTCGGGCGAGACGCTTTCTGCAGGTCGTTCTCCCAAAACCGGAAGCCACTTTTTACCCGACATGCGTTGTTGAAAATCTGGCTACGCGGCTGGATACAGAGAACCCTGACCTTGCTCCCTCCCCCCGCAAGCCTGCCACAAGCTTGTTGAGGCATGGTCTGGCCAAGGAAAACCGATAAAAGGCGGACTTTCTTGGCGATCTCTCCACCCAGCGACATCGTGATGGATGTTGTCCGAGCAGCCGAGCCGGCGGATCTCGCGGCCGCGCGCGCCGCACTGACCAGGCATGCGGGCGGCGTTGCCGGCAGCTTTTCGGTCGAGGCCGCTTCGGCCGGGACGATGCTCTCGCGCGCCACCGCCGACCAGGCCCTGGCGGCCGATCCATCCAAGAAGTTCAAGAAATTCGAAGCCATGGTGCTCCAGACCTTCATCCAGAACATGATGCCCAAGGACACCGAGGGCGTGTACGGCAAGGGCCTGGCCGGCGACATGTGGAAATCGCAGCTCGCCGAGCGCGTCGCCGACGTCATGGCCGAGCGTGGTGGCATCGGCATCGCCAAGTCGCTGCTCGCCGACCATTATCTCGAAGGCAAGCGCAAGGTGCCGATCGGCCCGGTCTCCGGCGGGCCTGAAAAGACCGAGATCGACCGGCAGAGCCGTCTGTCCACCTCGCTCGTCCAGGAACTGCAGCGCAAGGCCGCCAGGTCCATGACCGGCGATGAAACGACCACAAAGACAGACATCAAGATCTAGACTGGGAAACGCCATGGCCGACTTTTCGGAATTCACCGCCAACCTGCCGGCGCGCACGGCCACATCGGAAGCCCCGGTCGCACTCGCGCGGCCCGGAAACCTTGCCGCCATCATCGGCCGCATCGAGGAAGTCGTCGAGCAAGAGACGGCCGGGCTGCGCAGCGACACCGGCTACGATCTCAAGGCATCGAACGCGCGCAAGAGCCGCTATCTCTATGAACTGACCCGTGCCATGCGCGGCGGCAGCGAAGCCGAGTTCCTCGAACAGCACCGCGAAGGTCTTGTCCGGCTTCGCCAGAAGCTGGCGAAGAACGAGGCGGCGATCCTGGCGCATCTGAGCGCCGTCAACGAGGTCGCAGGCCTGTTGCGCACCGCCATCCAGCGCGCCGAAACCGACGGCACTTATTCCGCCGGCGAGTTCGGCCGGGCGCGCGGTTAGCGCGCGGTGGTCGCCGGCTCGGGTGCCTGAATGGTCAAGGTCATCGCCATCGCGGTCTGGATCTGCGTCGCCACGCTCGGCGCGGTGTTCTATTCGTTCCAGGCCGCCGGCGACCGCGGCGTCGGCGAAAAGCCGAAGCCGATGCTGGGCGGACTGGACTACGTCAAGACCGAGGTCATCTCTGTGCCGCTGATCCGAAACGCCAGGATCGACGGTTATTTCCTGACCAAGTTGGTCTACACGGTCGAACCCGAGCAGATCAAGAAACTGTCGATCCCGGCCGAGGCGCTGATCACCGATCAGGTCTATTCCTACCTCTATTCCAATCCGCAGATCGACTTCACCAAGAAGGAGACGATCGACCTCGACGCCTTCCGCGCCGCGATCCGCGATACCGTCAACACACGCGTCGGCGCCACACTGGTGCATGAGGTTCTGGTCGATCAGGTCAATTTCCTGAGCAAGGATGAGATTCGCGACAACTGGCTGCGCCGCCGGCAGGAGGCCGGCGCCACGGCATCCGAGATGACCAAGGCGTTCAAGTCGCATTGAGCCATCGGGATACCACTGGCCAGGGACGGTGATCGGCTCCTCGCCCGGCTGCGGCGATAGGAACCAGGCCCTGCAATCCGCGTTGACGTAAACGTCAATCCAAAGCTATATGCGGCAGCGACCGTGGCCCCGAAGATGCATGGGTCTCGGGCGGATCATGCCGGGGCGCGACAGATGCAACCGAACAGGCAGATGCAACCAGACAGGAGAACAGCGTGAGCGTTCAGGAGATTGCCGACAAGATCAGGTCGCGCGTGGCCAGCAGCGGGTTCGATCGTTCCGTGAAATTCGACACCGGCAGCGATGGCGTCATCGTCATCGACGGCGCCGATGTCTCGACCACCGATGGCCCCGCCGACTGCACCATCAAGCTCTCGCTCGACGATCTGGACTCGCTGATATCGGGCGATCTCAACCCGACCATGGCGTTCATGACCGGCAAGATAAAGGTCGAAGGCGACATGTCTGTCGCCATGGCGCTCAGCCAGTTGATCGGCTGAGACAGAAGACCGCCGAGACTGTTCTCGGGACGAAAACGCCGCCGTTTCGGGCGGCGTTTTTCGTTCGTTTGGGGCTCAGCGCCTCAGGCCGCCAGCGTCGGCGCCTTCAGCTTGCGCCCCGCGGCCTTCAGCGTGCCATGGACGCCGTCGAGCGCGCCCTCCACCAGTTCCACCGCGAGCAGCCGATGCCGCTCATACGGGCCCGGCATGGCCAGCGAACCGGTCTTTGCGGCTGAGAAGCCGAAGCGGCCGTAATAGGGCGCGTCGCCGACCAGCAGGATCGCCGCGTGGCCGAGACGCGCGGCTTCGGCGACCGCATGGCGCATCAGCGCCGAGCCGATGCCGGCACTCTTGAGCGAAGGAGCGACCGCCAGGGGCCCAAGCAACAGTGCTGCCGGACCGCCCTCGCCCAGCGTGACGTCCCAGAGCCGCACCGTGCCCATCACGGCGCCCGATGCGTCGCGCGCGACGAAAGCCAGGCCTTCCGAGGGCCGCCGGCCCCGCCGCAGCTTCTCCGACGACTTCGTCTTGCGCTTCGGCCCCATGGCGGCATCGAGCAACGCCTCGCGCGCCGCGATGTCATCAGGCGTTTCGGCAACGATGGCGAAAGCACGGGCACTCTCCCCCCTCGAGGGGGAGATGTCGCCGAAGGCGACAGAGGGGTTCGCCGCGCGTGAAGCGCTAGCCCCATGCGGTCCAAGAGACGTCGAGGCGGCTGAGACAAACCCCTCCGGCCAGTTCGTGACCATCTCCACCTCTGAAGGGGAGATGTCGCGCGCAGCGCCTTCGACAACGAAATTTGCAATGTCCATTTCCGCGATCCATTCACGAGCGGAGACTGTTCCACAGGCGAGCCCGGATGGGCGACAAACGCCCACCTGGGATGATCCGACGGTTCTTTCGAACCGTCAGATCACGTAGGATCGGAGAGGCTCGAAGCCGTTGAAGGCGACCGCCGAATAGGTGGTCGTGTAGGCCCCGGTGCCTTCGATCAGCACCTCGTCGCCGATGGTCAGCGACAGAGGCAGCGGATAGGGCGTCTTCTCATACATCACGTCCGCCGAATCGCAGGTCGGGCCGGCGAGCACGCAAGGCGCGGTTTCCGTGCCGTCATGCGCGGTCACTAGGGGATAGCGGATCGCCTCGTCCATCGTCTCGGCCAGGCCGCCGAATTTGCCGATGTCGAGGAACACCCAGCGCACATTGTCGTTGTCCGCCTTCTTCGAGATCAGCACGACTTCCGACTTGATGACGCCGGCATTGCCGACCATGCCGCGGCCCGGCTCGATGATGGTCTCGGGAATGGCGTTGCCGAAATGCTTGCGCAGCGCCGAGAAGATGGCCTGGCCATAAGCCTGGGCCGCCGGCACGTCGCGCAGGTAGCGCGTCGGGAAGCCGCCGCCCATATTGACCATCTTCAAGACGATGCCTTCCTCGGCGAGCGTCGAAAACACGGTCTTGGCGTCGGCCAGCGCGCGATCCCAGGCCGTCAGGTCGGTCTGCTGCGAGCCGACGTGGAACGACACGCCATAGGCGTCGAGCCCGAGCGCCTTGGCATGGCGCAGCACGTCGACAGCCATCGCAGGCACGCAGCCGAACTTGCGCGACAGCGGCCATTCGGCGCCCTCGCCATCAGTCAGCACGCGGCAGAACACGCGGGCGCCTGGAGCGGCGCGGGCGATCTTCTCGACCTCCTCGACGCAATCGACGGCGAACAGCTTGATACCGAGCTGGTAGGCGCGCGCGATGTCGCGCTCCTTCTTGATGGTGTTGCCGAAGGAGATGCGGTCCGCCGGCGCACCGGCGTCCATCGCCATCTCGACTTCGGCAACGGAAGCGGTGTCGAAGGACGAGCCCATCGCAGCAAGGAGGCGCAGGATTTCCGGCGCCGGGTTTGCTTTCACCGCATAGTAGATCCTGGAATCGGGCAGCGCCTTCTCGAAGGCGCGGAAATTGTCGCGCACGACATCGAGGTCGACGACGAGGCAAGGACCGGTCGGACGTCGGGTGGCGAGGAAGTCGAGGATGCGCTGCGTGGCCATCGGGTTTCTCCATCACGCCTTTCGGCGCGCACAAGGGTGCGGACGCGGGCTGTCGGCCTCGCGAACACGCGGTGGACAAAGGCGGGACGGAAATCCATGGAACCAGCCGGTGGAGACCCCGGAACCATGAAACGCCGTCTCGCGGCGATGAACCTTGGCCTTGCCCGGCTTCGGTTCGCTTTGTCTGCCTTGGCTTGGACTGGGAGAACCCCGTTCCGCACTGCCGGCAATGATGGTGTGCCTCTTCAGTAACCCCGGTCTTTGGACAACCGGCAGAGAACCAGAAAGGCCCGCACCGTCGTTGCTTCAAGGTGTCCTCGGTCTGGCGGTTGGCCGCTAAACCGACTGGAGGGGTTGGCTCCAGTTACCTTACCGATTTCCCTCACCATTCAGAGGGTCGGCGGACACCCACAGGCACGTGCGACTTTGGGCAAGCGCGATATAGGGGCAGAGAGATTCACAATCAATAAAAATCGTATCGCAGGTTGTAAAAATTCCGGCATCGAACAATGTTGGTTTCACCGTATCCGGATATCGAACGATGACAGGCACGCACGCCCCTCTCGACGCCCTTCGGCACCCTCGCAAGCTATCGGTGGTCGGGCCTGTCGCTGGCCCTTCCGGCGGCGACATTGCCCTGATACGGCTCGGCCGAAATCTCGATGCCGCACGAAAGGCCTGATTCATGGACACACTGACCCGCATGCGCGCCTTCATCGACGTGGTCGAGGCCGAGGGCTTTTCGGCGGCGGCGCGCAAGATCGGCCGCTCCAAGGCGCTGCTGTCGAAATATGTGCGCGAGCTGGAGGACGAGCTCGGCGCGCTGCTGCTCAACCGCACCACCCGCCAGTTCTCGATGACCGAGGCCGGCCACACCTATTATCGCCGCGCCTCCGAGATCGTGCGCGAGGTCGACAGTCTTGCCGACGCCGTGCGCGAATCCTCCGGCGATGTGCGCGGCAGGATCAAGCTGTCTGCGCCGCGCACCTTCGCCGACGCGCCGATCGGCCAGTCGCTGATCGACTTCGCCAAGCAATATCCCGACATCGTGCTCGACATCCAGCTGGACGACCGCTTCGTCGACCTCGTCGAGGAAGGCTTCGATCTCGCGGTGCGCATCTCGCGCCTGGAGAACTCGTCGCTGATCGCCAGGCGTCTGGCGCCGTTCTCGACGCGGCTGTGCGCATCTCCCGAACTCATCGCAAAACATGGCATGCCGGTACGGGCGCAGGATCTCGGCCGCATGCCCTGCATCGTCGACACCAATGGCCGCGGCCTGAACAACTGGCAATTCAAGGGAGACGGCGAGGATACGGTGAGCGTCTCGGTCTCCGGCCCGATCGAAGTCAACAGCCCGATGGCGGCGCGGGCTGCTGCCCTGTCGGGGTTGGGATTTGCCATCCTGCCGGATTTCATCGCCGTGCCGGATATTGCGAGCGGCCGGCTGGTGACGGTTCTGGATGACCGCACCCTGTCGGGCGCCGGCATTTTCGCCGTCTATCCGCACCGGCGCTATTTGCCCGCCAAGGTGCGTGTCTTCGTCGATTTCCTGGTCCAGTGGTTCAGGACGCGCGAAACCGCATGACCGCCTTCAATTGCGGCGCGGTCCCATTTTCGCCCCCTTTCTGGTAACTGTCGACTTCTCTCCGAAGCCAAGGGAATCGCGACCGCGAATGCATCTAAGACGGCACGCAATCATGCTGGCTTCGGCCCTGGCGGCGACATTGGCCGCCGTTGGACCGGCAGAGGTGCATCCGCACGTTTTCGCCGAGGCCCGCCTCGACGTGATCCTCTCCCCGGATCACCAAAGCGTGAAAGCGCTGCGCCATCTCTGGCGCTTCGACGATCTGTTTTCCAGTACTGTCATGATGGAGTTCGACAAGAATTCCGACCTGAAGCTTGACGACAAGGAGTTGAAGGAGGTCGCCGACACGGTCCACGCCTCGCTGGCCGAATTCAACTACTTCCAACTCGTCACCCAGGACGGCAAAGACGTGCCGATGACGCCGCCGCCGCATCTGATGGCCAATTTCGACAACGACCAGCTGATCATCCTGTTCGAGTCCGAACCGAAGGCGCCGATCAAGCTCGCCGGCAAGATCGATATCGGCGTCTACGATCCGACCTTCTACACGGCGATCGATTTCACCGAGGACGCCAACATCACGGTCGAGGGCCTGCCCCCGAACTGCACCGACAAGGTGGTCCGCCCCGACCCGGATGAGGCCATCAAGGAAAACCAGAAGACCCTGACGGACGCCTTCTTCAACGACCCGACAGGCACCGACATGAGCAAGATTTTTGCCACCAAGCTCGAACTGACCTGTCAGCCAGAAGGATGAACCCGGTGATGAGACCGTCCCTGCGTTTGGCATTCGGCCTGTTGGCCATCAGCTTCGCGATGGTGCATTTCGCCGGCTCGGCTCATGCCCAGAGCTCGCTCGGCATCGGCGTCAACGATGGCATGGCGCCGACCACCGGCCCGTTCGCCCACATCCTGATGTGGATCAATCTGCGGCAGCAGGAGTTCTATCGCGCGCTCGCCACGGCGATGAAGGCGATGCGCCAGGACAACAGCAAGCTCTGGGTGCTCATCGGCCTGTCCTTCGCCTACGGCATTTTCCACGCCGCCGGCCCCGGCCACGGCAAGGCGGTGATCTCGTCCTACATGGTCGCCAACGAAGTGGCGCTGCGGCGTGGCATCCTGTTGTCGTTTGTCTCGGCCCTGCTGCAGGGCCTGACCGCGGTCGCGGTCATGGCAGTCGCCTATTTCGTCCTGCGCGGTACCGCCGTCTCGATGACCGATGCGGCCTGGTTCATGGAGATCATGAGCTTCGTCTTCGTCACCCTGTTCGGCGCCTGGCTGCTGTGGCGCAAGCTCGGCCCTTCCATCCTGAGCCTGTTCGGCAGAGGTCCCGCTTACAGCCTGTCGGCGGCTCACGCCGGGCATTCTCACGCGAGCCATTCGCATGCCGCTCACAGCCATTCGGCGCACGCGCTGCATCAGCATGATCATCATGACCACGGGCATGACCATTCGCACGATCATCATGACCACGGCGCGCATGACCATCACCACGATCATGGCGCGCACGATCACGCGCACGCGGCGGGCGAGGTCTGCGAGACCTGCGGCCACTCGCATGCGCCAGATCCGGCGCTGCTGTCGGGCGACCGCTTCGACTGGCGCACCGCCTGGACGGCGGTGGCCGCGGTCGGTATCCGCCCCTGCTCCGGCGCGCTGATCGTGCTCAGCTTCGCCCTGCTCAATGGCCTGTGGCTCGGCGGCCTGCTGTCGGTGCTGGCGATGTCGATCGGCACCGCCATAACCGTCTCGGCGCTGGCCACGATCGCGGTGACCGCAAAGAACTGGGCGGTGTATTTCGCCGGCGACGGCCGCATGGGCAACCGCATCCATTCGATCGTCGAGATCGGCGGCGCCGCCTTCGTGTTCCTGTTCGGACTGCTGCTGCTGTCGGCGAGCCTGACGGGCGGCGTTTGACCCGGAAGTAGCGCCCGAAGGTGTGTTGAGATTCAGGTCAGGCCGCGCCGAGAACGGTTGATATCGAGAACCGAAGCGGAGCGTACTTAAAGTACGTGAGCACCGGAAGCGCAGGTATCAGCCGTTCGCAGGCCGGCATCACCTGAATATCAATACACCTTGCCGCCCAGTTCATCCTCGATATGAGCGCGGATAATCTCGTCAAAACTCTTCTCGGCGCTGAAACCTAATTCCCTTGACCGCCGCGCCTCGAACCGCGTCGGCCAGCCCTTGACGATCGCCCAGATCGTCTCGTCCGGCTCCTCGCGGATCAGGCTCACCGCCTTCGGCCCGGCGATGCGTTCCAGCGCCTCGATCTGCTCGCCGACGGTGACGGCGACGCCTGGCATCGTCAGGTTGCGGCGCGGCCCGACGGCGGCGCCGTCGATCCCGGCCGCATGGATCAGGAAATTCACCGCCGAGCGTGGGCTGGCGTGGGTATGGACGACGGTGCGCGGCACCGGCAGGATCGCCTCCTGACCGTTCAGCGGCTCGCGGATGATGCCGGAGAAGAAGCCGGAGGCCGCCTTGTTCGGCTTGCCCGGCCGCACGCAGATGGTCGGCAGCCGGATGCCGATGCCGTCGAAGAAGCCGCGCCTGGAATAGTCGGCCAGCAGCGCCTCGCTCATCTGCTTCTGCGTGCCGTAGGAGGTCAGCGGCGTCGTGTGGAATTCATCGGGAATGACGTCCGGGAACGGCGCGCCGAACACCGCGATCGACGAGGTGAACACGACGCGCGGCGCAAACCCAGCCAGGCGGACGGCATCGAACAAGGCGCGCGTGCCGTCGAGATTGACGCGGTAGCCGAGATCGAAATTGGCTTCCGCCTCGCCCGATACGATGCCGGCGAGATGGAACACGACGTCGGGCCGCGACGCGACCAGCCTCTCGGCGGCGCCCGCCTCGGCGAGATCGCCGGTATGGCTGTGGATGCTGACGCCATCGATGGCCGGCGCCTGTGGCGGTACGATGTCGTGCAGGTCGAGCGCGGAGATCTTCTGGCCGCGCAGCCTGCCGTCCTTTGCCAGCCGTGCAATGAGCTTGCGGCCGACCATGCCGGCGGCGCCCGTGATCAGAATGCGCATGTCGAACTTCCCTTATTTGCTCTGATTTTTGCGTTGGCTGCGCGCGCGCAGCCAGAACACCAAGAAAAACGCCAGCACGAACGCGGTGCCGAAGATGCCGGCGAGCACGGTCGAAAGGCCGCCGAGGGCCAGCATGATGTTTGGCAGGAAATAAACGGCAATGCCGAACAGCAGCATGATCGACAGCGCGGCGATGGCGGCGTTCTTGGTATCGCGATCCATTATGCTGTCCCGGCGTGGCCAGGGGTCGTCGAGCTCGGATTCAAGGCGCTTGGGTTCCCTGCGTCAGTGATGGTGGCCATGATGCAAAGCCGCGTCATGCCCCTGGTGGTGATCATGGTCATGACCATGGTCGTGCTCGTCGCCGTCGTCGGCGCACTGGCCGAATTCAGGTTCCACCGTGGCATGGCTGATGCCATGCTCCGACGCAAGCCGCTTCTTGATCGCGCTGACCGCCTTGTGCGCGTCCACGCCCTCGTTGAGGCAGGCATGCAGCGTCGCCATGCTGCTGGTGCCGTCGATCGACCAGATATGCATGTGGTGCACCTCGCGCACCCCCTGGACCGTCGTCGCGATGTCGCTGGCGATCAGGTCCCGGTCGAGGCTCGGCGGCACCCCTTCGAGCAGGACGTGGGCGGCCGCGCGCATCAGCGACCATGCCGTGGACAGGATCAGCAGCGAGACCAGCACCGACAGGATCGGATCGATCGGGGTCCAGCCGGTCGCCAGAATGACGATCGCCGCCACGATTGCCGCGGCCGAGCCGAGCAGGTCGCCGAGCACATGCAGTATGGCGCCGCGCATGTTGAGGCTCTCACGGTCGCCGCCATGCAGCACCAGGAAGGAGCCGATGTTGACCAGCAGGCCGAGGATCGCCACCACCAGCATCGGCCCGCCCAGCACCGGCGCCGGCGTCTGCAGGCGCTCCCACGCCTCGTAGACGATCCACAGCGCGATGACGAAGATGGCGATGCCGTTGGTGTAGGCCACCAGCGTCTTGACCCGGCCGAAGCCATAGGTCAGGCGGACGGTCGCCGGCCGGTCCGCAAGATGAAACGCGTACCAGGCAAGGCCGAGCGCAATGGCGTCGGCAAGCATGTGGCCGGCATCGGCCAGCAGCGCCAGCGAGCCGGTGAAAAGACCGCCAAGCGCCTCCGCCACCATGAAGCCCGCCGTCAGGCAGGCCGCGATCAAAACGCGCTTCTTGTCGGTCGAGCCATGACTATGCGCGCTGTGGCCGTGCCCGCTGTGGTCGTGCCGGCTGCCGTCGTGCCGGCTGTCGTCGTCACTGTGCGCCAATGGCAAACTCCCATGCCCGGATTCAGCTCAAGCGCCGAATTCCGCGCGAAAATCCTCGAGCCGTCGTTTCTGCTGGCCGGCACCGTCGAAATTGGCCGGATCGAGCCACGCCTCGTAGGCTTTGCGCAAGGCCGGCCATTCCTTGTCGATGATCGAATACCATGCGGTGTCGCGGTTTTCACCCTTGACGATCAGGTGCTGGCGGAAAATGCCCTCGAACTTGAAGCCGAACCGTTCCGCTGCGCGCTTCGACGGCTCGTTGCGGTTGTTGCATTTCCATTCGTAGCGGCGATAGCCGAGCTCGTCGAAAATGTATTTCATGAACAGGAATTGCGCCTCGGTCGCCGCCGGCTTGCGCGCGATGAGCGGCCCCCAATAGATGTTGCCGATCTCGATGACGCCATAGGCCGGATCGATGCGCATCAACGTCTGGCGCCCGGCGACCTTGCCGCTCGGTTTGTCGATGACGGCGAAGAACAGCGGATCCTCGCTCGCCTCCACCTTGTCCAGCCAAGGCTGGAAGGCGGCGCGGGTTTCCGGCGGATAGTCGGGCAGCCAGGCGAAGCGGCCATCGACGTCGGCCACGGAAGACGCTTCATAGAGGCCATCGCCATGCTTCGCGGCGCTCAGCGGCTCAAGCCTGACATAGCGGCCCTCCAGCACCTTGCGCTCCGGGCGCGGACGCGGTTGCCAGTCCTTGAGATTTTCCGACACCGAAAGCTCCAATCCGTTTGACTTTTGCGGGCCGAAGCTCACAAAAACGCAACCGCATAGCAAGAACCACACGGACGGGAAAAATGCTCCACACGATTTCGGCCTTCGATCGTCTCGGCGAGGAAAACGCCTTCGCCGTGCTCGCGAGGGCCACGGCACTCGCCCAACAAGGCCGCGACATCGTCAATCTCGGCATCGGCCAGCCCGACTTCAAGACGCCGCAGCACATTGTCGAGGCGGCGATCAAGGCGCTGCGCGACGGCCACCACGGCTACACGCCGGCGAACGGCCTGTTGGCGACGCGCGAGGCGGTGGTGCGCCGCACGCTGACCACGACCGGGGTCGAGGTATCGCCCGAGGCGGTGATGATCCTGCCCGGCGGCAAGCCGACCATGTTCGCCGCCATCCTGATGTTCGGCGAACCTGGCGCCGAGATCCTCTATCCCGATCCCGGTTTTCCCATCTACCGCTCGATGATCGAGTTCACCGGTGCGGCACCCATCCCCGTGCCGATGCGCGAGGAGAACGGCTTTGCCTTCTCGGCCGATGAGACGCTGGCGCTGATCACCTCGAAGACGCGGCTCCTGATCCTCAATTCGCCGGCCAACCCGACCGGCGGCGTCACGCCGCGGGCCGAGATCGAGAAGCTGGTCAAGGGACTGGAGGCACATCCGCAAGTGGCCATCCTCTCCGACGAAATCTATGACGTGATGACCTATGATGGCGAAAAACACTGCTCGCTGCTCGAGTTTCCCGAAATCCGCGACCGGCTGATCGTGCTCAACGGCTGGTCGAAGACCTGGGCGATGACCGGCTGGCGCATGGGCTGGTCGATCTGGCCGAACGGCGACAAGGGCGCCCATCTCTACGACAAGGTGCGCAAGCTGGCGGTCAATTGCTGGTCCTGCGTTAACGCGCCCAGCCAATTCGCCGGCATCGCCGCCATAGACGGCCCGCAGGACGACGTCGAAAAGATGATGCGCGCCTTCGATCGCCGCAGGAAGATCGTGGTCGAGGGACTGAACGCCCTGCCAAACATATCCTGCATCACGCCCAAGGGCGCCTTCTATGCCTTCCCCAACGTGTCGAAGACCGGCTGGAAGGCGAAGCAACTGGCCTCCGCCCTGCTCGACGACGCCGGCGTGGCACTGATCGGCGGCCCCGATTTCGGCATTCTCGGCGAGGGCTATGTCAGGCTCTCCTACGCCAATTCCGAGGAGAACATTTTGCGCGCGCTGGACAGGATCGGAGCGTTCCTGGCCAAGTGAGGCCTCCGGCGTTCGCCGCGAGTCCGCATCGATTGCCGCTGGCGGCATGGCAATGTCATGATGCGTCGGGAGGCGCAAGGCCAAAGACTGTGCCTGCGTGCGGGGAGCCGCTACGATCGTTGGATCAGGATCGAAATGGGGTGCCTCGATGTTTTATGCAATTCTTGCCTATCACGTGGAAGACGCGATCAAGGCACTGACGCCGCAGGAAGATGCGGCACTGATGACCGACCTGCTCAAGATCCACGACGGGCTCTATGCGAACGGCAGCCTCGGCCCCTCGGCGCGGCTTGGAGCGACCCAGTCGGCCTGCACCTTGCGCGGACCCGGCGACGGGATCGTCATCGACGGCCCCTTCGCCGAGACCAAGGAACAGCTTCTCGGCCTCTATGTCGTCGATTGCGCCAAGCGCGATGACGCGATCGCCATCGCGCGCGATCTGCGCCGCGTCAACCCGACCGCCGTCTACGAGATCCGCCCGATCGCGCTCTATCTGCCGGGCGTGGCGCTGGCGGGGGCCTAAGGCAACTCGAGAAAGCGCGTAGAGGTTTCCCGGGAAAAGCGCGTAGCGCTTTCCCTTGGGAATTGCGCAAAAATAAAGGCTTGGTCAGCCTCTGCCCACGAACGGCATCTTGGTCGCCATCACGGTCATGAACAGCACATTGGCCTCGAGCGGCAGGCTGGCCATGTGGACGACGGCGTCGGCCACGTGCTGGACGTCCATCACCGCTTCGGCGGCAATGGAGCCGTTGGCCTGTGGCACGCCGACCGTCATCGGTTGCGCCATGTCGGTCAGCGCATTGCCGATGTCGATCTGGCCGCAGGCAATGTCGTAGGGGCGGCCGTCGAGCGCCAGCGTCTTGGTCAGCCCAGTGATGGCATGCTTGGTCGCGGTATAGGGCACCGATCCCGGGCGCGGCGCGTAGGCCGAGATGGAGCCGTTGTTGATGATGCGGCCGCCCATCGGTTTCTGCTTGCGCATGGCGCGGAAGGCCGCGCGGGCGCACAGGAACGAACCGGTGAGGTTTACGCCCACAATATCGTTCCACACCTCGACCGGGATCTCGTCGATCGGCGCCGACTTGTAGCCCATGCCGGCATTGTTGAAGAGCAGGTCGACGCGGCCGAACGCCTCCGCCACCGTCTCGAACAAATCATCGACCTCGCCGGGCTTGCTGATGTCGCAGGCGACAGCCAGTGCCTTGGCATCCGTCTGCTCGGCCGCGGCGATCGCCTCGTCCAGCAGCGCCTTCCGGCGTCCGCAGAACACGGTGTTCCAGCCGGCTTTGAGCAGCGCGGTGGCGACGCTCTTGCCGATGCCCGTGCCGGCGCCGGTGACGATGGCGGTTTTTTCGGTCATGGCAGATATCCTCCGGCTGCGCCGCATTTGGCTCGACTGATTTTCAGGTGGTCCAGGGACAAAAGGCATCGCAAATGACGGCGGCGATGGCAAGCGGGACACTGGTATCCAGGGCAACGAATCCAAGCTGACAGGTTTCGTCCGGCCTTCGACCGCGCGCTGTCGAGGGAGCATTGAACGGAAAACCCGCCTGCGGCGAGTCCCTGGCGCAACTCAGCACCATAACCAAATATCTACCATAGTTGCCGTCACCCCGTCAAGGAAAAAATTCCTATCAAGGGTTCGGAGCCTGGCCGGGTACCGAAAAGCGCAATTCGTTTTTGGGAGAAGCACGGAGGGCCGACAAAAAGGGCGGTCATTGGCGACCGCCCTGATCTGGACCGGACTTGGGAGGAGGAAAGCCGATCCGACTGTCTAGAATCGTGCGCTTCCTGGGTTAACGAGAGGTTAACGCCACGAAGGCCCGCCTGTTCCGTTTTGGCCTACCAGCGTGGATTGGGTGAGGTCCCGGCCTTGGCAGCCGGCACTTTGACCGCCGAAACCGTTGCCTCGACATGGTCGATCAGCGCATCCGGCAGGCCGAGCCGGCCCGCGAGCAGATCGAGATAGCCGCGCTCGGCGCGTGTGTCGGGATCGATTGTAAGGCGCGACGCGGTGTAGAGCTCAAGCTTCTGCGCGTCGGTCTTGGCGCCGGCCACCAGCGTGTCGAGGTCGAGCGGGTTCTCCAGCTCCGCCATCAGGAATTTTTCCGCATCGGAACCGATCCCCGCGAGGCTCAGCTTGCCGGCGATCTTCTTGCGCTCCTCATCGTCGACATGGCCGTCGGCCTTGGCCGCCGAGATCATCGCCCGCACCAGGGTCAGCGTGAATTCGTCCTCGCCCTGCGGCGCTTGCGACGGGTGGAACGCAGTGTCCTTCGGCGGCGGCAGCAATTCCGGTTCGCCGGCCGCCGGCGCCTGCTCGGGTGCATTGCCGGCCTTGTAGTTCTGGTAGGCCTTGTAGGCGAGGCCACCGATCGCTGCCAACCCGCCGAGCTTGACGGCGGCACCGGTGACCTGGCGCCCGGCGCCGGTTCCAAGCAGCACCGCGGCCAGCGCGCCCGCCGCAAGAGGATTGTCCTTGGCCATCTGCACCGCCTGTCCGGCCTTGTCGCGGACCGTGCCGCCGGTGCCGGGAATCTGCGAGCCGAGCAGATCGTCGAGAAGCTTCTTGGGATCGAACATCAATGCCTCCAGGATTGCCCGGCCGAACGGGCAGGTTTCGAACGCCGAAGACGTAGGTCCCGAAACCTGGCATTGCAATGACGGGCGGCCGCTTTGCCCCGGCCCAGGCGCCTTGATCAGGACCCGATATGCGGTCCCCTGCCCCGCGCCTGCGCCAGCTCGACCTGCCGCTGGCGCTCGGCATAGCGCTGGCGGTCGTCGTCCGACCGAGCGTCGAAACAATGCGGGCAGGAGACGCCGGCGGCAAATTTCGGCGATGTCAGCTCGTCCAAGGTCATTGGATGCCGGCAGGCGCGGCACAGCTCGGCGTCGCCCTCGGCGAGGCCGTGCGACACCGAAACCCGTTCGTCGAAGACGAAGCATTCGCCTTGCCACAGGCTTTCCTCGGCCGGCACTTCTTCGAGATATTTCAGGATGCCGCCCTTGAGATGGAACACCTCCTCAAGGCCGAGCGACCTGACATAGGCCGTCGCCTTTTCGCAACGTATGCCGCCGGTGCAGAACATGGCGATCTTGCGGCCTTCCAGCTCCGCGCGGTGCTCTTCCACCCAGGCCGGGAATTCGCGAAAGCTCGCGGTCGCCGGATCGATGGCGCCCTTGAAGGTGCCGATCGACACTTCGTAGGCGTTGCGCGTGTCGATGACGATCGTGTCGGGTTGGGAAATCAGCGCGTTCCAGTCGGCCGGCGCGACATAGGTGCCGGCACTCTTCGCCGGGTCGATGTCTTCGACACCCATGGTGACGATCTCGCGCTTCAGCCGCACCTTCATGCGGTGGAAGGGCGTTTGCGCGGCGCTGCTGTATTTCACCTCGAGGCCGGACAGCCCGTCGATGGCTTCGAGATGGTCGATCAGTTCGGCAATCGCCGCATCGCTACCGGCGACCGTGCCGTTGATGCCTTCATGCGCCAGAAGCAGCGTACCCCTGATGCCGCGCCCACAGCAGAAGGCAGCCAGTGGCGCCCGCAGCACCTCGAACGCGTCGAGCCGGGCAAATTTGTAGAGCGCGGCGACGCGGACAGGCTGGGATGGCGCGGACGGTGTCATTGCCAGAGCAACTAGACGCTCGTAAAAGCCGTTTCAAGGTGAAACGGGTTTGACGGCCTGCCATGGCCCTGTTCCGGAAGAGCCCGTAAGCTACCCGGCGTGCGTGACATCACGACACGCCCGGTTGCGTCGACAGGAAAATACCCGTCTGCTAATCGGTTGAATTGACAACGATATGGAGAAGAAGATGCCCAGCAAGACCGAAAAACTCCTGTCGTTGCTCAACGGTCAGCCGGTCATCCCGGTGCTGAAGATCACTGATGTTGCCAATGCGGTGCCGCTGGCCCGCGCTTTGGCGCGCGGCGGCCTGCCGGCGATCGAGATCACGCTCAGGACCGCGGATGCGCTGGAAGCGATCCGGCGCGTGGCCGGCGAGGTCGAGGAAGCCATCGTCGGTGCCGGCACCATTCTGGATGCGCGTCAGTTCGACGAGGCGGCCGCCGCCGGCTCGCAATTCATCGTCAGCCCGGGCATAACCCGCGAGCTTCTGGCAGGCGCCGCCGACAGCGAGGTTCCGCTGCTGCCCGGCGCCATCACCCCCGGCGAGATCATGGCCGCGCGCGAAGCAGGCTTGCGCTTCCTGAAGTTCTTCCCGGCCGAGCAGTCCGGCGGCATCGCCTCGCTGAAGGCATTCGCCTCGCCGCTCGCCGACGTGAAATTCTGCCCGACCGGCGGTATCACCGGCAAGAACGCGGCCGACTATCTCAGCCTGCCCAATGTCATCTGCGTCGGCGGCTCCTGGGTTGCCCCCGACGACATGGTCAAGGCCGGCAGGTGGGACGAGATCGAAGCTCTCGCACGCGCCGCGAGCAAGCTCGCCGGATAAGCGCTTTCGCGTTCACCAGCGCAGCGGGCCGTTCTCGTCGAAATAGCCGGCAGTCGGACCATCGGCATCGAGCGTCGCCAGGCGCACGATGATCTCGGCTGCCTGCCGCACCGTGCGACCGCCCCTGTGCCCGTTGAGATCGGTCGCGGTGTAGCCGGGAGCAGCCGCATTCACCTTGATGCCGCGCGGCGCGAGCTCCCTGGCGAACGCCACCGTGATGGCGTTGAGCGCCGTCTTGGAGCTGCCATAGCCCATGATGTTGGGCGACTGGTTTTCGCCTGTTGCGTCCTGCGCGCGGGCGATCGAGCCGATATAGCTGCTCACCATGACGATGCGGCCGGCGGGCGATGCCAGCAGAAGCGGCAGGAATGCCTGGGTGACGCGGACCGGGCCGAAGACGTTGACATCATAGGTGGCCTTGATGTCGGCGATGTTCTCCCGGCTCGGCGGCAGCTCATACCGCTCGTCGGGGCCGAGCGCGTCGACATATCCAGGAGCAATGCCGGCATTGTTGACCAGCACGTCGAGGCTGGTTGCCCGCGCCGCGACGGTCCTGGCGGCGACCGCCGCGCTTTCGTCATCGACGACGTCGAGTTCGAGCCACTCGACGTCGAGCCCTTCGCTGCGCAGCGCCTGTGCCGCCGCGGTGCCGCGTTCGGCGTCGCGGGCGCCGAGCCAGACCTTGAATCCTGTCGCCGCCAGGCGCCGTGCGGTCTCCAGGCCGATGCCCTTGTTGGCGCCGGTCACCAGTGCGCGCTTCGATGTCGTCATATCCAAATCTCCTTTGTGGAGGCCTGACGCCTGTCGCCTGGAAGTGGCCCGGTCCGGGAAAACGACATGCATAAAACAAAGGCCCAAGACGCGTCGCCAAACGCGACGCGCCTTAGAGATGGCGGATTGCGGCCCGCCTCGCGCGCCGAAAACTCTCTTGCTCTTGCCTGATCCTCTCACCTGGTTGCGCGGCCCACGCGGATCGGCAATGCTGAAACGATGAGAGAGGCGCTGCTGGAATTGGTCGCCATCGCCGGCCGCCATGCGCATGGGCGGCGGACAAGGACGGCGATCCCTCGCGTTACGATCGGCCGCAGCGAGGTCCCGACGCCGCCGATGCCCGAGCTTTGTCAGCCGACGGCGCTGTTCGTGCTGCAAGGCACGAAATCGGTGCTGATCGGCGAGCGCACGCTTCGTTATCAAGCCGGCAGCTATTTCGTCTACGCGGTCGAGACACCCGCCACCAGCCAGCTGATCGAGGCGAGTATCGCGCATCCCTATGTGGCCATCGGTTTCGCCCTCGATGTCAAGGCGATCGCAGCCCTGCTCATCGAGCACGAGCCGGCCGTCGGTGGCGACGATTTCATGACCTACCTGGCCAATGACGACCTGCTCGACGCGTGGCGCCGGATGCTGCGGCTGCTCGACAGGCCCGCCGAGATTCCCGTGCTCGCTCCCCTGCTCGAGCGCGAGATATTGTTTCGCCTGTTGCAAGGCCCGCAAGGCGCGAAGTTGCGCCAGCTCGCCGGCGCCGACAGCCGCTTGTCACAGATCCGCCGGGCGACCGCCTGGATCCGGGCTCACTATGACGAGCCTATCGAGGTGCGGCGGTTGGCCGAGCTCGCCAATATGAGCAGCGCTGCGTTTCATCGCCACTTCAAGGCGGCGACGGCGATGAGCCCGATCCAGTACCAGAAGCAGGTCCGCCTGCTGGAGGCCCGCCACCTGCTGCTGGCCCAGCCGGGAAACGCCGCGCGGGTTGCCTTTACCGTGGGCTATGAAAGCGCTTCGCAGTTCAGCCGGGAGTATGCGCGTCAGTTCGGGTTGCCGCCTGCACGCGATGCCGCGCGGCTTCTGGCGCGGGGCGAAGCGGCCGCGCTGGACATCGACTGAACCATCCCGGGCGGCACGAAAAAGCCCGGCCGGCTTGCGCCGATCGGGCTAGTCTGGTGCCATGATAGTCAGTGGTGTCTTGGCGGTCAGTTGCAGACCCTGACCTTCTCGACCGCCTTGTGGCGATGCTTCCAATGCGTGACCATCTTGGTCCGGCAGTGATGCTTGCCATTTTTGATGATCACGGTTTCGGCTTGCGAGGGAGCAAAAGCCGCCGATGCCGCCACCAGCGCCAGGACGGATGCCAACAGGATCTTCTTCATGAATATCCCCGGGGTTGGAACGCAGCCATTCTAGCCGGGAAACAGGCAGCTTTTACCTTTTCACGAGAAGTTCAGGCACCCGTGATCCCGCGGGGCCGGGGCCGGCTTCATGCATGCCGGTTGTGCCCGCACACAGCCGGCTGACAACGAAAAGCCGCGCCGGTTGCCCGGCGCGGCTTTCGGAATGCCCGGTCTTTACTTCGTCTGGAAGCGCGCGACGGACAGGAATTTTACGGCATTGCCGGTGAAACGGTTGGCATCCGCCATCTGGTCGCCCTGCTGGAAGCCGGCCGTGTAGACCTCGCTCGGCGGCGTGTGGACCACGTTGTAGGCGTAGCCCGGCGCCGTCGTGGCGCTCGAAACCGTCGCGACATTCTCGCCGCTGGTCAGCGCCCAGCGGGCGGCCTGCGGTGCGGCGGCAACCACGATGGCCTTGGGACCGGGTTTGAGGTCGCGGGCGGTGGCTCTGGCCTCCTTGCGGGTCGTCTTCACGCCGGCGCCGATCGCGGCGACCGGATCGGAACCGGCAGCGCGGGCGACGACGGCCTCGCGCGGCGATGCGGCATCGACGCCGGACGGGTCGTTGAAAGCCGAACGAGGCTCGGACAACGACGCAACCCGATAATAGTCAGCCTGCACGGGAAGCGCCTCGGCCTCGTCGAGCACGGCCTTGACCGCATCGGGCTTGACGGCATCGGCCTTGGCCGCATCGATATTGGTCATATCCGGCCGCGCGCTCGGCAGCACCGAGAAGGCATCGGTCGCGGTCTTGCCACGCTCGGCCGTCTCGGCCAGCGCCATCAGCACATCCTTGCTGGGCGCAGGCGCCAGCACCGCCGGCAACGTGTGTTCGGGGCGCCATGTCGGCAAAGGTATGTTGTTGGCGGCAACCTGCGCTGCATCGGCGGCGACCGCCGAGGGATCAGCCTTGCCGAAAGGCATATTCGCCGGCGTCTGCACGGTTGCCACGGTCTGTTCGGTGCTGGCCGTCGCATCCGCCATGCCGAAGGGAACATTCTCAGGCGGCTGCGCGCCGACGTCGACTTTCGGCCGCGGAGCGAAATCGGGCAGCGGGATGCTGCGTGCCGGCAACGCCGCGATGATCGTCTCGGGCGTATCCTTTTCTGGCTCCGGGGCCTGCTCCTCGGCGACCTGCGGGATCTCGGCGCGCTTGGCGTTCTCGGGCGCCACGATCGCTATCCCCGGCAGGGTGCCGCTCTTGGCGGTGCTCGCCGGTGCCGGCTTCACGCTTCTCGGCTTCGGTGCCGGCTCCGCGGATGCGACATCGGCGCTGTCGTCGGCCTCGTCGTCGCCGCCGCCGAAGAAGGCAGCCAGCAGTCCGCCGGACCTCTTGGAACCGCCGCCGGCGCTGGCCAGCTCGATGGCGGCGCCGCCGGAACCCTTGCGTGCCTTATACGAGGCAAGCGCCTGCTCAAAGCCGGGCAGCGGCCGGCCGTCGCTCGGCACGTGCAGCGTCTTGCCGTTCGGGAACAGGCTCACCAGTTCCTGTCGGCTGATGCCGGGCCAATGGCGCACATTGCCGACGTCCATGTGGACGAACGGCGAACCGGATCTCGGATAGTAGCCGACGCCGCCGCCCTGCATCTTGAGCCCGATATTGCGCAGCTTCTTCAGCGGCACGCCCGGAATGTAGAAGTCCATCGCCTTGCCGAGCATGTGCTGGCTCTTCTCGGCGACACCCTTGCTGCGACTGCGCAGCATCGAGTTCGTCGACGGCGAGCGATAGCCGCAAACCACCTGGATATAGTCGGTGGCGCCGCTTTCCCGATAGGCTTCCCAGACCAGGTCCAGCAGGCGCGGGTCCATCTTGGTCGGCTCGTTGCGGCGCCAGTCGCGCAGGATGATGTTGATCTTCCTCAGCCCGGCCTGATCGTAACGGCCGTTGCGCTTGTAGACGATCTCCGCCTTCTCGTGCGTGTGGAGGTGGTAGAGCTTCAGCGAACGCACTTCGGCCCTGGCGCCGGTTGCGGCAGCGGCAAGAAAACCAAATGCGACAATCATGGCCGCCAGCCACTTCGGCCAGACGCTCAAATGATAGTGCCGCCCGTTTGTGTGTCGTTCGATTCTGTTCAAATCAAAAGGCCTTGCAGGCTGCCGTTTGTCCCCGGATTTGCCCAAACGGACGTGTCGTTGTCACATCCGAATATCGATCCTAATGGTTAATCATCGCTTATTGAAGCCGAAATGCGGTAAGACCGTGGCGATATCCCGCCAAAAATTGTCCACAAGGTTTCTTGGTAAACCGCTGGTTTAGATCATGATTCCTCGTTTGGCCGAAACACGATCTGTTACCGTTAGCCTTAATGCGTGAACGGGACCGTCGGGGACGTCGCCATCGGCGCGCCACACTCCGGTCCAGTCAATGCACCGGCGACATGATGGCAGCGCAAGCTGGTCCCGGCCTTGCGTGACCGCACTCGGGCCGACCGCTCTCAGGCCGGACATCGGGCGGCTGTGCGCGATAGCGCCCTCAGGAAGCGAGCCGGTCGAGCCTGCCGGTTTCCGGATCGATGCCGTATTCCTTGAGCTTGCGGTAAAGCGTCGAGCGGCCGATGCCGAGGCGGCGGGCGACTTCGCTCATCTGGCCGTTGTAGTGATCGATGGCGAGCTTGATCATCTCCAGTTCGACATCCGCCAGGGCGCGCACATTGCCGCGTTCGTCGAGCGCGCGCAGCGTGCCGAAGCGTGGCTGAAGCCGCATCGGCGATTCGGGTTCGGCAGCCGAAACGCCCTCGCCGGCCAGCGCCCGCTCATCGCGCGGTTCGACAGCCAAGAGCGGCCCGGCCGGCGCGATGTCCACATCGAGGCGGACCGTGCCCTCCACCTGGGCGCGGATTTGCGGGAAATCCTCGACGCCGAGCACATCGCCTTCGCACAGCACCGAGGCGCGGAAGACGGCATTTTCCAGCTGCCGGATATTGCCGGGCCAGTCATAGGCCTGGAGCACGGCGAGCGCCGCCGCCGAAATGCCCCGCAGGCGATGGCGCGGGTCCGCCGGAGCCACCTTCTCCATGAAATGTGTGACCAGATCGGGAATGTCGTCGCGGCGGTCGCGCAATGGCGGCACATAGATCGGGTAGACGTTGAGCCGGTAGAACAGGTCCTCGCGGAACTTGCCGTCCTTGACCTGCTGCAGGAGATTGCGGTGCGTCGCCGAAATCAGCCTGATGTCGACCCGGACCGTGGCGCGGCCGCCGACCGGATCAACCTCGCCATCCTGGACGGCGCGCAGCAGCTTGACCTGCACGTCGAGCGGCAGGTCGCCGATCTCGTCCAGGAACAGCGTGCCCGAATGCGCTTCGACGAATTTGCCGGTGTGCTTCTCCGTAGCTCCGGTGAACGAGCCCTTCTCATGGCCGAACAGGATCGATTCGACCAGATTGTCGGGAATGGCGCCGCAATTGACGGTGACGAAAGGTTTCGAGCGGCGGTCGCCGCTGCCCTGTATAGCGCGCGCCACCAGTTCCTTGCCGACGCCGGATTCGCCCTCGATCAGGATCGGGATGTTGGATGCCGCCGCTTTCTGGCCGAGGCGGATCACCTTGTCCATGGCGGGACTGTGCGTGATCATGTCCCTGAAGGTCAGCAGCCCGCCGCGCCGGCGCGACGTGCGCTTGACCTCGCCTTCGACAGCCTCGACCTTGAGCGCGTTGGCGATCGAGGCCTGCAGCCTGTCGGGAGAGGCCGGCTTGACGACGAAGTCGAAGGCGCCGTGGCGCATCGCCGAAACCACGGTCTCGATGCCGCCCTGGGCGGTCTGCACGATGACCGGGATGGTGATGCCGCGCTCGCGCATCGCCTTGAGCACGCCGATGCCATCGAGATCGGGCATGACCAGGTCAAGGATGACCACCGACACGTCGCGGGCGCCGGGTCCGTCGAGGGCGTCGAGGCCGGCAGCGCCCCCGTCGACCACGATTGCGGTGTGGCCGAACCGCGTCACCGCCGCCTCGAGCAGCCGGCGCTGCACGGGATCGTCATCGACTATGAGTATGGAACCTGTCATGACTGTCTTGAGCCGCCCGCCTGATATCCCCATGGACCATCTTGGCACAGGGTTCTAAATAAGGTTTCAAAAAACCCGGTGAACGAATTCCTTAGGATTTGACCGGCTTCTCCGTTCTCCTTGATTCTGGCCCTGGCCCGGCCACTTGATTCAAAAGAAGGTATTGTCGATGCGCGTGATGTTTGATCGGCGGCTTGCGGCGCCAGCTTCCGGTCAGGGCGCCGCCGAGCTTGGCGATCTGCCGGAATGGAATCTTACCGACCTCTATGCGGGCATGGAGGCGCCGGAGTTGAAGCGCGACATCGCCAAAGCCGCCGCCGATGCGATCGCCTTCGAGAGCCGCTGGAAGGGCACGCTATCCGCCGAGGCCGAGCGCGGCAGCGCAGGCAGGCTGGGCGAGGCGCTTGTCGCCTATGAGGCTCTGGAAGAGCTGATCGGCCGCATCGTCTCCTATGCCGGCCTCATCTACGCCGGCAACACCGCCGATCCGCAGCGCGCCAAGCTCTATGGCGACATCCAGGAGAAGATGACCGACGCCAGCGCGCATCTTCTGTTCTTCGCGCTCGAACTGAACCTGATCGACGACGCGGCCATCGAGGGCGCGCTCGCCGCCGACCCCGCCTTCGGTCATTACCGGCCCTGGGTGCTCGATCTGCGCCTGGACAAGCCCTATCAGCTCGAGGATCGCGTCGAGCAGCTGTTCCACGAGAAGTCGATCACCGGGCGCGGCGCCTGGAACCGGCTGTTCGACGAGACTATGACGGACCTGCGCTTCGACGTCGACGGCGAGGAGCTGACGCTGGAACCGGCCCTGAACCGATTGCAGGATGCCGACGGCGAGGTGCGACGCCGCGCCTCCGAGGCGCTCGCCCAGACCTTCCGGAGGAATTTGCGCACCTTCACGCTGGTCACCAACACGCTGGCCAAGGACAAGGAAATCTCGGACCGCTGGCGCGGTTTCGAGGACATCGCCGATGCACGCCATCTCGCCAACCGCGTCGAGCGCGGTGTGGTCGATGCGCTGGCTTCGGCGGTGCGCGAGGCCTATCCGCGCCTGTCACACCGCTATTACCGGATGAAGGCGCGCTGGCTGGGCATGGAGGTGATGAACCACTGGGACCGCAACGCGCCGTTGCCGGAGACGCCGCAGGCGGTGATTGGCTGGGACGAGGCCAGGAACACGGTGCTGTCCGCCTATCAGCGCTTCTCGCCCGAGATGGCCGAGATCGCGCGGACTTTCTTCGACCGCAACTGGATCGACGCGCCGGTGCGCCCAGGCAAATCCCCCGGCGCCTTCGCCCATCCGACCGTGCCTTCGGCGCACCCCTACGTACTGCTCAACTACATGGGCAAGCCGCGCGATGTGATGACGCTGGCGCATGAGCTTGGCCATGGCGTGCATCAGGTGCTGGCCGGCGGCCAGGGCGCGCTGATGGCCTCGACGCCGCTAACGCTGGCCGAGACGGCGTCCGTTTTCGGCGAGATGCTGACCTTCCGCTCGTTGCTCGAGCAGACCACCGACAGGCGCGAGCGCAAGGCCATGCTCGCCCAGAAGGTCGAGGACATGATCAACACGGTCGTGCGCCAGATCGCCTTCTACGAATTCGAGCGCAAGGTGCATGCGGAGCGCCGCAACGGCGAACTGACATCCGACAGGCTCGGCCAATTCTGGCTGGAGGTGCAGGCGGAAAGTCTGGGCCCGGCGATAAAGTTGCGCGACGGCTACGAAGTCTTCTGGACCTACATCCCGCACTTCATCCATTCGCCCTTCTACGTCTACGCCTATGCGTTCGGCGACTGTCTGGTGAACTCGCTCTACGCGGTCTACCAGAACGCCGAGCGCGGCTTCCAGGACAAATATTTCGAGATGCTGCGCGCCGGCGGCACCAAGCATCATTCGCAGCTTCTGGCGCCTTTCGGCCTCGATGCCACCGATCCCGCCTTCTGGCAGATCGGGCTTGGCGTGATCAGCGGCTTGATCGACGAGCTGGAAGCGCTCGACAACTGAGGCGTCTTCTGTACGTCGTCCCCACCTGCTCAGAACAGTTTAGCCGGAATGCATATTGGGCCCACACTATTCTTGGTCTAAATATCTGTTCTTGAATAACTCTCTTTCGTAGTTTTCCCATAGCTTTCCATAAGCTCTATGATAGCCTCCCCGCCAAGCTCAGCCGGAGCATGCGGGTCGGGCGGGGAAGTCTCAGCCGATCGCGGCGTTCCGGTGCACGCGACGACGGCCATTGGCCATGGCTTGCAAAGCCGACGCCGACGGCTCGACTGAGGCCGGCTGTTCCGCAGGCGGCCGAACCATCATCGAGTAGTCCTTCGCCGAAGGTCATTAAGTCCAATGCCGCGGCAGACGGATCTGACTGGAGAGAGAGACAATGGGCACTTTTTTCTACATGCTCCTGGCGTTCCTTGTGGGTGTGCTGGTTGGCTGGTTCATCTGGGGACGCCTGCGCGGTGAGCTCGACAGCTTGCGCGGCGACCTCGACCGCACACGCAGCGAGCGCGACCGGCTGCGGGCCGACAGCGATCGCCTGACCGGCGAGTTGGATGCCTGCGGGCGCACCCGCGCCGATCTCGAGCGCCAGCTGCGCGAGGCCTCGACCGGCTCCGGCCCGGCAAAGGCGGCGGCGCCGGCGCCGGCCGCCTTGATGTCGACGCCCACCCCTGCCAAATCCGCTCCGGCGGCCAAGCCGGCGCCCAGGAAGCCGGCTGCGGCCAAGGCCGCTTCCAGCGCCGCGAAGACTGGCGCGCCGAAGGCCGCTGCCGCCAAGGCGGCACCCAAGGCCAGCGTGGCGCCCAGGAAGGCGGCACCGGCGAAGGCCGCGCCGGCCAAGGCGGCTTCCGGCAAACCCGACAATCTGCGCCGGCTGATCGGTATCGGCCCGGTCAACGAGAAACTGCTCAGGGCACAAGGCGTCACCAGCTTTGCCCAGATCGCCGCCTGGACAGCCGCTGATATCAAGCGGATCGAGGACGTCATGAATTTCGACGGCCGTATCGCGCGCGAGCGCTGGATCGAGCAGGCCAAGCTGCTCGCCGCCGGCAACGAGGCGGAATTCGCCAGGCAGTTTCCGTCGGCTGGAACCGCCAGCAACACCTGAGCGACAGGGCAGATCCGACGATTGCGGCCGGCGGCGCGAACGAAGCGCCGCCGGTTTGCTTTTGGCCGCAAGGTCTGCCCACGGATCGGGCGACAGGTCGGGTTTAAGTGGCAAGGTGCCGCTCCCTCGATTGCGCGCGGCTGCCCCCCCATATAGAGCCATCATTGGCTTCATCGATCCACGCCCGAGTTCCATGCCCCTGCCCGCCGCAATTTTCCGCAATGACGAAAGCGCGCGCCAGCTCGTTTTCGACCGACCGGACGACATCATCACGGCGCACGAGGCCCGGGATTTCTCGGCCGCGCTGCAGGCGGCCCAGGCCGCGCATGATGCCGGCAAGTGGCTTGCCGGCTACTTCTCGTACGAGGCGGGCTACCTGCTGGAGCCGAAGCTGGTTCCGTTGCTGCCGGCCGGGCGCCGCGCCCCGCTGGTCTGCCTGGGCGTCTTTGACGCGCCGGTGCAAGAGCCGGTGCCGCCCCGTAAGGCGGCGGCGACCAACGGCCCGATCTTCGATGCAAGGGCGACATGGTCGTTCGAGGATTACGAGAAGCGGTTCTCGCGGCTGCACCGGCACATCAGGCAAGGCGACTGCTACCAGGGCAACCTGACCTTCCCGGTGCATGCGCAATGGTCGGGCGATCCGCTCGCCGCCTTCGACGCGCTGACCGAACGCCAGCCGGTGAAATATGGTGCCCTGGTTTCGCTTGGCGATCCGGTCGTGCTGTCGCGCTCACCCGAACTGTTCTTCGAGATCGACGCCCAGGGCATGGTCGAGACCCATCCGATGAAAGGCACGGCGCCGCGTGGTGCGACGGAAGCCGACGACGAGCGCCAGAAAACCTTCCTGCGCAATGATGAGAAGAACCAGGCCGAGAACCGGATGATCGTCGACCTGCTTCGCAACGACATCTCGCTGATCAGCGAGGTCGGTACGCTGGAAGTGCCAGAGCTGTTCCGCATCGAGACCTATCCGACCGTCCACCAGATGGTGAGCGACGTCAGGGCGAAGCTGCTGCCGGGCCTCACGATCCGCCAGATTTTTGCAGCGCTGTTTCCCTGCGGCTCCATCACCGGCGCGCCGAAAATCCGCGCCATGGAGATCCTGCATGACCTTGAAGGCACGCCCCGCGATGTCTATTGCGGCGCCATCGGCTGGATCGCGCCCGGCGGCACGATGCGCTTTTCCGTGGCGATCCGCACCATCTCGCTCTTTCCCGGCGGCGAGGCCGTCTACAATGTCGGCGGCGGCATCGTCTTCGATTCAACCGCGCAGGAGGAGTATCAGGAGTGTCTCTTGAAAGCCCGCTTCGCGACGGGAACGCCGCCGGTTTCGAATTGATCGAGACCATGCGCTGGGAGCCGCCCATGGGCTTCCTGCGCTTCGAGCGGCATCTGGCGCGCCTCTATGGTTCGGCGGCCGAACTCGGTTTTGCCTGCGACCCGCAAAGGATCGGCGACGTGTTGGGCAAGGCTGTCGACGGCGCGTGCAACGCCTTGCGCACGCGCCTGGCTTTGGCGCGCAGTGGCGACACGGCCGCCTCGGTCCAGCCCTATGAGCCGCTCGCCGCCGATAAGGTCTGGACGCTGCGGCTGGCGCGCACGAGGCTCGATTCGAACGACATGCTGCTGCGCCACAAGACCAGCCACCGGCAGGTCTACGCGCATGCCCGCGCCGAATACCTCATCACCCAGGCCGACGAAGTGCTGTTGGCCAACGAGCGTGGCGAGATGTGCGAAGGCACCATCACCAATGTCTTCGCCGATTTCGGCGACGGCATGCTTTTGACGCCCCGCCTCGATTGCGGGCTGCTGCCTGGCGTATTGCGCGGCGCGCTTCTGGATGAAGGCCGCGCCCGCGAGGCGATCTACAGCTTTGACGACTTGAAATCCGCCAGGGCGCTCTATGTCGGCAATTCACTGCGCGGCTTGATCCCGGCAAAACTGATCTGAAGCATGACATCGCTGCCCACCCACACGCCCTATGATGGCTCGTCCAAGCTGTTCACCATCGGGCTGAAGCCGCTTGCCCTGGCCGACTGGATCGAAGTCGACGAACATCTCCTGCCGTTCCTCGCCGAGAAGCAGCGGCTCTATGCCGAAATGCCCGGCACCGTGTTCGTCGAGGAAGACGGCACGCGCGATGCCCAGCGCGAAGTGCTCGACCTGCTCGAAGCGCACTTGCCGCGGGCATTTCCCGAGACCCATCGGCGTGCCAGTGGCGGGGTCGAGGTGATCGGCGCCGCCGGCAATCCCGAGGGCGACTTCGCCAAGGCGCCGCTTGTCGCGGCCTCGCTGCTCGTCCAGGAAGACCTGATCCTGATGCGCCGCGGCGAAGACGGCTGGCGGCTCGCCGCCGGCTCGCTCTGCTTTCCCTCGTCCTGGTCGCTGCTCGAAAAATTCGGCAAGCCGTTGCAGCAGATCCATGCGCCTGTGCCGGGTTTTGGCCCTGGCACGCGGCCGGCCGAGCTGATCAACCGCATGTTCGACGGCCTCCAGGGCCAGGCCGTGGAGCGCTACAACTGGTCGATTCAATCGGGCGATGCGCTCTACCACCCGCTGTCCAATGTCGAGCGAAACGAGCGCGCCGCCAGCCGCCCGTCGCGATTTGCCGATGGCGACGCCAATGCCCACGCCTTCATCCGCGTCGAGCGGCAGACGCTTCGAAAACTGCCCGTCTCGGGCGACATCCTGTTCACCATCCGCATTCATCTCGACCCGCTGGCGGCGTTGGCGCATCACCCCGACCGGGCGACGCTGGCTCCGGCTTTCGCTGCCCAGCTCGAAGCGCTCGACATCGCCCAGCTCGATTACAAGGGCTTGACATCAGACCGCGACCGGCTGGTCGGCGTCCTTAACCAAATGGCGAACGCCGCCTGACCGGCGGTTGGCGCTTTTCACTGGTTTATGACAATGATCTGTGATGTAGCGCATGCCCGTTGGGCGAGAATGCCCGGGTTTGCACCTGTCTGAAGGAGTGCTCGATAAAATGGCGAATGAAAACTGGCCCGTTTACGGTGAGATCACCGGCCCTGTGGTGATGATCGGCTTCGGCTCGATCGGACGGGGCACGCTGCCGCTGATCGAGCGCCATTTCAAGTTCGACAAATCGCGCATGACGGTCATCGACCCGCTCGGCACCGACCGCGCGCTGCTCGACGAGCGTGGCATCACCTTCATGCAGGATGCGGTGACCGAGAAGAATTACAAGAAGCTCCTGACCCCGCTTCTGACCAATGGCGGCGGCCAGGGTTTTTGCGTCAACCTGTCGGTCGACACCGGCTCGGTGGATCTGATGCGGCTCTGCCGCAAGCTCGGCGTGCTCTACATCGACACGGTCGTCGAGCCATGGCTCGGTTTCTACTTCGATGCCGAGGCCGACAATGCCAGCCGCACCAACTATGCGTTGCGCGAGTCGCTGCTCAAGGAAAAGCACGACAAGCCCGGCGGCACGACGGCGGTCTCCACCTGCGGCGCCAATCCGGGCATGGTCTCGTGGTTCGTCAAGCAGGCATTGGTCAACCTGGCCACCGATCTCGGCCTCGAGTTTTCGGAACCCGCGCAGGAAGACCGCGAGGGCTGGGCGAAGCTCATGAGGAAGGCCGGCGTCAAGGGCATCCATATCGCCGAGCGCGACACCCAGCGCACCAAGAAGCCGAAGCCGATGGACGTGTTCTGGAACACCTGGTCGGTCGAGGGCTTCATCTCCGAGGGCCTGCAGCCCGCCGAACTCGGCTGGGGCACGCATGAGAAATGGATGCCCAAGAACGGCAAGAAACACAAACATGGTTCCAAGGCCGCAATCTATCTGGAGCAGCCCGGCGCCAACACGCGCGTGCGCTCGTGGTGCCCGACGCCAGGTGCCCAATACGGCTTCCTGGTGACCCACAACGAGGCGATCTCGATCGCCGACTTCTTCACCGTGCGGTCCAAAAAGGGCAAGGTTCAGTACCGCCCGACCTGCCACTACGCCTATCATCCCTGCAACGACGCGGTGCTGTCGCTGCATGAAATGTTCGGCGCTGCCGGCAAGGCGCAACCGGTACACCATGTGCTGGACGAAAACGAACTGGTCGACGGCGTAGACGAGCTCGGCGTGCTGCTCTACGGCCATGACAAGAACGCCTACTGGTACGGCTCGCAACTGTCGCTCGCCGAAGCGCGCAAGCTGGCGCCTTACCAGAACGCCACCGGCATGCAGGTCACCTCGGCGGTTCTGGCCGGCATGGTCTGGGCGCTGGAGAACCCCGAGGCCGGCATCGTCGAGGCCGACGAGATGAACTACAAGCGCTGTCTGGACGTGCAGTCGCAATATCTCGGACCGGTGAAGGGCTATTATACCGACTGGACGCCGCTCGATAATCGGCCCGGCCTGTTTCCGGAGGACCTCGACCGGAACGACCCGTGGCAATTCCGCAACATCCTGGTGCGATAGCGTCGCGCCAAGCATGCCTCACTGCCTTGCAATCGCCCGGAAATCGGGCGATTGAAGGATGCGGACGGGAGCAAGCCGCGTCCATCTGGACGCATGAACTACGCTCTTGAAACTTGGATGCATGCACCGTGCTTTCCGAAAGTCGTTTTCCGATTTCGGGCCGACGGGCGAGGAGAGGATTTTTACATGACCATTGCGCGCAAGATTCTTTCGATGAGTGTTGCGGCGGCCACGATGGTGGGGCTGGCCGCTTGTGCAACCAGCGGTCCCGACGAGCCGTCGATAGGGGCCGCGCCGAAGGGCGTCGAAGGCTCCTGGATCGACGCCAAGGGCACCGGTCTTTCGACCTTTGCCGGCGGAACCTTCACCACGGTAGCGACCGATACCGGCCAGAAGCTGTCCGACGGTACCTATACGATGACCGGCGCCACTTCGGTCGAGATCCACGGTACCTCGCTGATCCGGCAGACTCCGGTGAGCTTCAACTGCTTGCTGGTGTCCACCAGCCAGCTCAACTGCACCAGCGGCTCCGGCCAGAATTTCGTGTTGACCCGGCGCGCCTGAACCGCCAGGCATTCAGACATCCAAGGACGGCGGCCAATGGCCGCCGTCCTTTTTTGTGCCCCGCAGAGATCAACGGGGTTTTGCCCCGATTTTCCCTTGCATGCTCCGGAACGCGATGGGAACATGGCTGAAAAAGCCGGCTGTTAGAGACCGGTCAAGCAAGAGCGCTAAACGGCTCTGATCAGCCTATCCGGGAGACGAAGATGAAGAAGCTTGCCGCCATTGCCGCCCTTTCCGCGTCGACGCTGGGCCTGTCGGCCGGCGCATCTTTTGCCGATTACACGCTGAATATCCTGCACATCAACGACTGGCACAGCCGCATCGAAAGCAACAACAAATACGAATCCACCTGCTCGGCGGACGAGGAGACAAAGGGCGAATGCGTCGGCGGTGCCGGCCGGCTGGTCACGGCGATCGCGCAGGAGCGCAAGAAGCTGGAAGGCCAGAACGTGCTGTTGCTCAGCGCCGGCGACAATTTCCAGGGTTCGCTGTTCTACACGACTTACAAGGGCAAGGCCGAAGGCGAGTTCCTCAACGACATGAAGTTCGATGCCATGGCGCTCGGCAACCATGAATTCGACGACGGCGAAACGGCATTGGCGCCGTTCCTCGACATGATCAAGTTCCCCGTGCTCGGCGCCAATGTGAAAGCCAACGCGCAGTCCAAGCTCGGTGACCGCGTCAAGCCGTCCATCGTCGTCGAGGTCGGCGGCCAGAAGATCGGCATCATCGGCGCCGTCACCAACGATACGCCCGAACTCGCCACTCCCGGCCCCAACATCGCCATCGAGGACGACGTCAAGTCGATCACGGCCGAGGTCGAGAAGCTGAAGGGAGAGGGCGTCAACAAGATCATTGCCGTGACCCATATCGGCTACAACAGGGAGCGCGATGTCATAGCGAAGATCCCGGGCGTCGACGTGGTCGTCGGCGGCCACAGCCATACGCTTTTGTCCAACACCGATCCGAAGGCGGCAGGCCCCTATCCGACCATGGTCGACAATCCGGACGGCTACAAGGTGCCGGTCGTGCAGGCGGCGTCCTATTCGAAATATCTCGGAGAGTTCAAGGTCGTGTTCGACGACAATGGCGTCGTCAAGTCGGCGAGCGGCGACCCGATCCTCCTCGACAAGTCGATCACGCCCGATCCCGCCGTGCTCGCCCGCATCAAGGAGCTCGGCGCGCCGATCGAAGCGCTCAAGAACAAGGAAGTGGCCGAGACCACCGACGTCATCGACGGCAGCCGCGAGAGCTGCCGCGCCCGCGAATGCGCGATGGGCAATCTCGTCTCCGACGCCATCCTCGACCGCGTCAAGGGACAGGGCGTCGAGATCGTCATCTCCAATGGCGGCGGCCTGCGCGCCTCGATCGACAAGGGCACCGTCACCATGGGCGAGGTGCTGACCGTGCTGCCCTTCCAGAACACGCTGGCGACCTTCCAGATCTCGGGCAAGGACCTTGTTGCCGGGCTCGAAAGCGGCCTCAGCCAGGTCGAAGACGGCGCCGGCCGCTTCCCGCAGGTGGCCGGCCTGAAATACGCCTTCGACAAATCCGCCCCGGCCAATGCCGGCCGCGTCAAGTCTGTCGAGGTGATGGAGAACGGCGCCTGGACGCCGCTCAATCCCGACAAGGACTATCTGGTCGCCACCAACAACTATGTCCGCCAGGGCGGCGACGGCTACAAGGTTTTCGCCGAAAAGGCCAAGAACGCCTATGATTACGGCCCCGGCCTCGAACAGGTGGTCGCCGACTATCTCGGCGCGCACCGGCCCTACACGCCCAAGCTCGACGGCCGCATCACCGAGATCGCCGCGACGACAGCGGCCGCGCCTGCGGCGGAGCCCGCCAAGCCAGCCGAAGCAATGCCCGATCTGCCTGCCAACTCCGGCGATATCGCCAACACGCCGCCGGCCGTGTCGACCGAGGCCGCGCCTGCGCCCGCACCGGCAACGCCTGCCGCTCCGGCAACGCCAGCACCTGCGGAACCGGCAAAGCCTACCGAAGCCGCCCCTGCCCCGGCAACACCCGCGCCGGCTGAGCCGGCAAAGCCCGCCGAGGCCGCACCGGCCGAAACCAGCCATGTCATCGTCGCCGGCGATACCTATTGGGACCTGGCAAAGAAGGCCTATGGCGACGGCACCAGGTGGAAAGTCATTTCTGAAGCCAACAAGGGCTACGAGCCGCGCCGGCTTCCGGTCGGCGCCACCTTGACCATACCGCCGAGGTAACCGCCTTCGCCTTTGCGCGCAGGGACACCCGCCGAAACAGGGCGGGCGTCCTGTTTTTGGTAAGGTGCGGCCAGACGCTGCATTGAAAAGCAGCGCGGCGTCGCTACTTTCGCGCCGTGTTCGGAGACCCGCAATGCCGCCTTCCATCCCTGTCGACGCCAAGCCCGCGAGGACCGTGGGACCGAGACCGGCCGGACATTCGCCGGCCAAGGCGGGCAAGGTCGGCGTCATGCTGGTCAATCTCGGCACGCCGGACGGCACCGATTTCAGGCCGATGTGGCGCTATCTCCGCGAATTCCTGTCCGACCCGCGCGTCATCGAACTCAACAAGGCGATCTGGTATCCGATCCTCTACGGCCTCGTGCTGACCACGCGACCGAAGAAGTCGGGCGCCAACTATGCCAGGATCTGGAATCGCGAGAACAACGAGTCGCCGCTGCGCACCTATACCCGCGCCCAGGCCGAGAAGCTGACCGTGGCATTGCGCGACCTGCCCGACGTGGTCGTCGGCTGGGCGATGCGCTACGGCAATCCCTCGACCGCGAGCGTCGCCGAAAGCCTGGTCGCGCAGGGCTGCGACCGCATCCTGACCTTTCCGCTCTATCCGCAATATTCGGCCACCACCACGGCGACTGCCAATGACCAGTTGTTCCGGGCGCTGATGAAGATGCGTGCGGCGCCTGCCGTCCGCAGCGTGCCGCCCTACTATGCCGAACCGGTCTATATCGAGGCGCTCGCCCATTCGATCGAACGGCATCTGGCGAGCCTCGACTTCGAACCGGAGGTGGTCATCACCTCCTATCACGGCATCCCGAAACCCTATTCCGACAGAGGCGATCCTTACCGCGCGCATTGCCTCGAGACGACACGGCTGCTGCGCGAGAGGCTCGGCTGGAACGAGAAGAAGCTGATCACCACCTTCCAGTCGCGCTTCGGCGCACAGGAATGGCTGCAGCCCTACACCGACAAGACGGTGGAGAAACTGGCCAAGGACGGCGTGAAATCGATTGCCATCGTCAACCCCGGCTTTTCCGTCGACTGCATCGAAACGTTGGACGAGATCGGCCGCGAGGCGGCGGAAACCTTCCATCATGCCGGCGGCGGAAGATTCGCGCACATCCCCTGCCTCAACGACAGTCCCGAAGGCATGGCGGTGATCGAGGCGATGGTGCGGCGCGAACTGTCCGGCTGGATCTGAAACCGGGAACAATGGACGTTCCGGGGCGTTGAGGCGCGCCCTCCGGAGACCATCGATGCCCCGCAAGCTCGACCTCAGAAGCGGCCGGCCAGTCTGGTCCGCCTATCGGGCACCCGCTGTCCCGACAAGCGCTCTGACCCGTGACGCCAAGGCCGATGTGCTGGTGATAGGCATGGGCATCAGCGGCGCCATGATCGCAGAAGCGCTGACGGCGGACGGCCATTCGGTGGTCTGCATCGACCGGCGCGGCCCGCTGAGAGGGTCGACGTCGGCGACCACCGCCCTGGTGCAGTTCGAGATCGACCAGCCGCTGACGGCACTCGGCAGGATGATCGGCAAGGCCTCGGCGGAACAGGCCTGGCGGCGCTCGCGTCTGGCCGTTTCCAACCTTGCCGGCCGCATAGCCGAGCTCTCCATCAACTGCCGCCTGAGCCGCGCCCCCTCCCTCTATCTGGCCGGTACCGTGCTCGGCCCATCGCAGTTGCGTGACGAGACCGAGGCGCGGCGACAGGCGGGCATCGCCGCGACCTATCTCGCCCCTGCGCCGCTGGCTGCGCGATTCGGCATCGAGCGCGACGGCGCCATCCTCAGCCATGGCAACATCGCGCTCGATCCGCGCAAACTGACCGCCGGATTGCTGCTGAAAGCGCTGGAGCGCAAGGCGCGCCTCTACGCCCCGGTCGAGGCGACCACGATCGAAGACAGCGCCAAGGAGGTCGTCGTCGCCACCAGGGGCGGCCCCACAATCACCGCGCAGCACGTCCTGCTCGCGACCGGCTACGAGTTGACCGACATCGTGCCGGCAGCCGCCCACCGCGTCATCTCGACATGGGCCATCGCCACACGCTCGCAGCCGCGAAAGATCTGGCCGGACGCGGCCCTCATCTGGGAAGCGTCGGACCCCTATCTTTATGCAAGGGCGACAGCCGACGGCAGGGTGATCTGCGGCGGCGAAGACGAGGATTTTATCGACAAGGAACGGCGTGACGCGTTGATCGCCGGCAAGAGCCTGAGACTGGCCAGGAAGCTCGGCCGCCTGTTCCCGGATCTGGACACCAGGCCCGATTTTGCCTGGACCGGCTCCTTCGGCACCACAACCACCGGCCTGCCCTATATCGGCGCCATCCCTGGGCATCCGCGCATCCAGGCCGTGATGGGCTATGGCGGCAACGGCATCGCCTTCTCGCAAATCGCATCCGAAATCGTTTCTGCCGCCATCGCCGGATCGGAAGATACGGACGCAAGCCTGTTCGCCTTCAGCCACCGGCAGCAGCGACACAAACAATCCCTCATCACCTGATTGTAACGTTGTTGAAACACACTTAAGTGTTTGCTGAAGCCGGCTGCGGGAGAATGGCTCCCATGGCTTGCCTCTTGAGGGAGAGCCAAATGGATTTCAGTGGTTTCGATATCGCGATTATTGTTCTGGTCGCTCTTGTCGTGCTGGTGCTGTTCAAAGGCATAAAGACAATCCCGCAAGGCTACAATTATACGGTCGAACGCTTTGGCCGTTACACGAAAACGCTGTCGCCAGGCCTCAACCTCATCGTGCCGTTCATCGATCGCATCGGCGCCAAGTTGAACATGATGGAGCAGGTGCTCGATGTCCCGAGCCAGGAGATCATCACCCGCGACAACGCCATCGTCGGCGTCGACGGCATCGCCTTTTTCCAGATCCTCAACGCGGCGCAGGCGGCCTACCAGGTTTCCGGCCTGCAGAACGCCATCCTCAACCTGACCATGACCAACATCCGCACCGTGATGGGCTCGATGGACCTCGACGAGCTGCTGTCGAACCGCGACGCGATCAACGAGCGCCTGCTGCGCGTGGTCGACGAAGCGGCCCATCCCTGGGGCATCAAGATCACCCGCGTCGAGATCAAGGACATCAATCCGCCCGCCAACCTGATCGAATCGATGGGCCGGCAGATGACGGCCGAACGCAACAAACGCGCGCAGATCCTTGCCGCCGAGGGCCTCAAGCAGTCGCAGATCCTCGAGGCCGAAGGCCGCAAGGAAGCCGCCTTCCGCGATGCCGAGGCACGCGAACGCTCCGCCGAAGCGGAAGCCCGCGCCACGCAAGTGGTGTCGGAAGCGATCTCCAAGGGAGATGTGCAGGCGCTCAACTACTTCGTCGCCCAGAAATACACCGAAGCGCTGGGCAAGATCGGTTCGGCCACCAACAGCAAGATCGTGCTGATGCCTTTCGAAGCGTCGTCGCTGATCGGCTCGCTGGGCGGCATCGGCGAGATCGCCAGGGAAGTGTTCAAGGGCGACGGGCCGTCCGGCACGCAGCGGCAGGTCTCACGACCTCCGGTCGTCAGGCCGAGCGACAACTAATGCCTTTGTGAGTGGATCAAAACCATGATCGACCGCATCGTTTCCGAACTCGGCCCGTGGAACTGGATGGTTCTGGGCTTCGTGCTTTTGGCGATGGAAATCATCGCACCGGGCATCTTCATGTTGTGGACCGGCATCGCCGCGCTGATCGTGGGCGCGGTATCGCTGCTGGTCTGGGATGCGGCCAGCTGGACCTGGCAGGTCCAAGTGCTCGTCTTCCTCGCGCTGTCGCTGGTCTCGGCATTGGTCGGCAAGAAACTCATCGGCGGACGCGACGAGCCGACCGACCAGCCGCTGCTCAACCGCCGTGGGGCGCAGATGATCGGCAGGATGGCGACGCTGGCCGAGCCGATCCGCGACGGCCGCGGCCGCATCAAGCTCGGCGACACGCTGTGGCGCGTCTCTGGCCCTGACCTGCCGGCCGGCACCCAGGTGCGCGTCACCGGAGCCGCCGACACCGATCTCGAACTGACCGTCGAGCGAGTGTGAAACCGGCTCCGCGCTAGCGCAATTCCAGGAAAAGTGTGTACGGTTTTCCGTCCGGAATTGTGCAGAAACAAAGAGATAGAGCAGTTCGCCGTTTCCGTGAAACGGTGAACTGCCCTACGCAGCGCCGATGCGCAAAAGATCGTGCAGGTGGACGAGCCCGACGGGCTTGTTGCCCTCCACCACCATCAGGCTGGTGATGGCTGAATTGTTGATCGTCTGCAGTGCGGTCGCCACCAGCGTGTCCGGCGCCGCGGTCTTGGGAGATCTCGTCATCACCTGATCGACGGTCATCGCCGTCAGGTTGCTGCCTATGTGACGCCTGATGTCGCCATCGGTGACGATGCCGATCAGCGCGCCGTCGGCGGCGGTGACCGCCACGCAGCCGAAGCCCTTGCGCGACAACTCCAGGATCGCGTCCTGCATGCCGGTGCCCGAAACGACCAGCGGCAATCTCTCGCCGACATGCATGATCTCGCGGATCTGCATCAGGTTGGCGCCGAGCTGGCCGCCGGGATGGAAGGTGCGGAAATGATCGGGCGTGAAACCCCGCGCCTCGAGCAGGGCGATCGCCAGTGCGTCGCCCATCACCAGTTGCAGCAGTGCCGATGTCGTCGGCGCCAGGCCATGCGGGCAGGCTTCCGGCGCACGCGGCAGCAAAAGCACGACATCGGCGGCGCGCGCCAGCGCCGATGTCTCACCGGACGTGATTGCAATGAGCGGGATGGAGAAGCGCCTGGAATAGGCGACGATGCCCATCATCTCCTTGCTTTCGCCCGACCATGACATGGCGATGATGGCATCGTCCCTGGCGATCATGCCGAGATCGCCGTGATTGGCTTCAGCGGGGTGGACGAAAAAGGCCGGCGTTCCGGTCGAGGCCAGGGTCGCGGCGATCTTCGAGCCGATATGGCCGCTTTTGCCGACGCCGGTGACGATGACCCGGCCTTCGATCCTCGAGATCATGTCGACCGCTTCGGCAAAGGGCTTCGCCAGCCCGTTTTCGAGCGCCTCGGCCAGCGCTGCCACTCCCGCCTGTTCGGTCGCCACCGTTCTTAGCGCCGAAGCGATCGAGGCCTGTCTGTCCAACGGCTTCTTGTCGAGGGATCGCGCATCCATGGCCGATGCGATTAGCGCTTTGTGCCGCGCCTGTCCAACGGAAATGCCTCCCCCGACCGTCTAGGAGAGCGGTTCGAATGAACGAAGCGCAAGGTCACGAATGTCGAGGCCTGGAACAATGAGCGCTTGGAAAAGCAATCGCCCCCCGCCTCAACCCTCCGTTAACCATCCCCATTTACGGTTCGGTAAGTATGGCGCGCGCTCGCGCCGCGCAAGCAGTGGTGGCGATGTCCGGGGCCCAGTCAGAAAAGACGAGAAGGCGAAAGAGCAAGGCTGCCTGCGCCTTGCTGCTGGCGACCAGCATCTTCGGCCTGCCGCGACCGACGCTGTCCTTCGCCCAGGAAACGGAGCTGCGCGGCGAGGTCTCGGAATCGGCGATCCTGTCCGACCAGCAGCGCAAAGCGAGACTGGCCGCCATAGCCGGTCAGGGTCAACAGCAGCCAGCGAATGCCGCCGGTCAGGACGACACGCCGTCGCGCACCTATCTGCCCGCCAGCGCCGGCGCTGCTCCTGACGATAGCGGTGCCGCCTCGCCCACTGGCAGCATCTTCGACCCGCCGGCGGCCGGTGACGACGTGACCGCCGACAATCCGCCTCCGCCCAAACCACGCCGGCCATCGGCCACCGGGCAGGCCAATGCGGACAAGGCCGCCGACAGGGCGAAGACAAAGAAAAAGAACACCACCGCGACGACCGACGCGACCACGACCGCCAGCACGGCCGACGATGCCGACGCCACCGTCACCGGCACCGGCACCGGCACCGACCAGGAGACCGCCAACCGCCGCGCCGTCACGATCGACAGCGTCGACCGGCAGCAGCTCGATCCGGGCGCCGAACGCACCGCTTCCATCGAAGGGCAGAAGAAGAAAATCGAGGACGATCCGTTCGCCGCTCCAGGCATCAAATGGGGCTCCTTCGTCATAAGGCCGACGCTGGAGCAGGGCCTGACCGCCACCTCGAACGGCGATTCCAGCAGTGCCGGCAAAGCGGCGCTGCTGTCCGAGACGGCACTGCGCTTTTCCGCCGCCTCCGACTGGCGCGAGAACTCCGCGACCATTGATGGTTATGGCCTCTTCCGCGAGACCGTCTCGGGCTACCCGGTTCACAATGAGCAAGGCCGCATCGAAGGCCAGCTCAATGTCGACCTCGACAACGAGCAACGCGCCGTCGCCAAGCTCGGTTACGAGGCCGTGCCGGAATCGGCCTCGTCGCCCGACGCCATTGCAGGCGTCAGCAAGCAACCGCTGCGCCAGACCATCGACGGCAGCCTCGGCATCGAAAAGGACGTCGGCAAGGCGCAATACACTTTGACCGGCGCGGTCTCGCACGACTTCTATGGCGATGCCAAGCTTTCTGACGACACCTCGCTGTCGCAGAAGGATCGTAACTCCACGCTTTATACGGCGACCTTGCGCACCGGCTACGAAATCTCCCCTGCCCTTACGCCTTTCACCGAAATCGAGCTCGGGCGCAGGGCCTATGATCAACGCTTCGACAATGAAGGTTTCGAGCGTTCATCAACGCGGCTTGGTGCCCGCGCCGGCCTCGAGCTCGACATGGGCGAGAAGCTCGCCGGCGAGTTCTCGGCCGGCTGGCTGCGGGAAGCGATCGACGACGACCGCCTGGGGGCGATCGCGGGTGCCACCGTGGACGCCGACCTGAAATGGTCGCCCGAACGCGGCACCACGATCGGCCTGACCGGGCGGACCACGGTCGAGCCCACGACCACCGCAGGTGAAAGCGGCGACATCCTCTATTCCGGCCGCCTCACGGCCGAACGCCAGATCCGCGCCAACCTGACCGGCAATGCCGCGCTGGGCCTGGACTGGCGCGATTATATCGGCATAGACGGCCATGACAGGGTGCTGAGCGCCGAAGCCGGGCTGACATGGTGGCTGAACCGCTATGCCGGCCTCACCACCCGCGCCAGGACCGAGAAGCTCACCAGCAACCTGCCTGGCCGCGACTACACCGCCAACAGCATCTATCTCGGCTTGAAGGTGCAGCGGTAAGCGCGGGCCGCTAAGCTGCGTGCCGCATCCGAGACATCGGCCAGACAGCGCCTCCCTTAAAGCGCCGCCACAACGTCCTCCGAAGGCGCCATCTCGTCGAGAAGCCTGCGGATAACGCCGGCCATGCTCTGGTTCATGTCGTTGCGCCAGAGCGCGAAGGCCACATTGGCCTCGACGAACCCTTCCGGCGATCCGCAATCGAAGGTGCGGCCCTGAAAGTGGTAGCCGTAGAAGGGCTGCTGCTTCTCCAGCTTCAGCATTGCGTCCGTGAGCTGGATCTCGTTTCCGGCGCCCTTCTCCTGGCCTTCGAGGATTTTGAAAATCTCGGGCTGCAATATGTAGCGGCCATTGATGTAGAGATTGGAGGGCGCGGTGCCGGTCTTCGGCTTTTCCACCATCTCGGTGATGCGGAAGCCATGATGGGTGGCTTCGCCCCGGCCGACGATGCCGTATTTATGGGTCTCGGCGGGATCGCATTCCTGAACCGCGATGATGTTGTTGCCGGTCTCGGCATAGAGGTCGACCATGTCCCTCATGCAGCTCTTTTCCGACTGCATGATCATGTCGGGCAACAACAGCGCGAACGGCTCGTCGCCGACCAGTTCGCGCGCGCACCAGACGGCATGGCCAAGTCCGAGCGGCACCTGCTGGCGAGTGAAGCTGGTCTGTCCCGGCCCGGGCTGCAGCCGCTGCAGCCTGGCGAGCTGGTCGTCCTTGCCGCGCTGGGCGAGCGTGTCATAGAGCTCGAACTGGATATCGAAGTGATCCTCGATGACCGCCTTGTTGCGCCCGGTGACGAAGATGAAATGCTCGATGCCTGCCTCGCGCGCCTCGTCCACCACGTATTGGATGACGGGCCGGTCGACGACGGTAAGCATTTCCTTGGGGACGGCCTTGGTGGCCGGGAGAAACCGCGTGCCGAGACCTGCGACCGGGAAAACTGCCTTGCGAACTCTCTTCATGCCTTCAATTATCCGTTTGCAGGCCGGCTCCGCAATCCCGCGCCGCGACATTTTCACGCCGGAATTCAGGATTATCGGGCGAATGAAGGGAAACTTGCACCGGTAGAAGCATCGAGGCGCCTTTTCGTTCCAGGGGCGGCCTATGGTAAACCAATTCCTAACCTGGTTCGGCGATGAATGGTCTTTCCCAAGACGGAGAAGGAGGAAAAGATGTCCGTTCGCAATGCCGCAAAGCGTTTAACGAGCGTCATGACGGCCGCCAGCCTCTCGCTCGCCATGCTGATGCCTGCCGGGCCGGCCTTCGCCGATGCCGGCTTCCGGCAATGGGTCGCCGGCTTCCGCGCCACCGCGGTGCAGGGGGGCGTTTCCGGCGCCGTCTATGACCGCGCCTTCAGGGGCATCGACGAACCCGATCCGGTGGTGCTGGAAAAAGCCCGAACCCAGCCGGAATTCACCGCGCCCGCCTGGGATTATTTCGACAACCGCGTCCACGACCAGTCGGTCGCGGTCGGCCAGCAGATGGCCAGGAAATGGAAGCCGTGGCTGGACAGGATCGAGGCGAGGTTCGGCGTTGACCGCAACGTCCTGCTGGCCATCTGGTCGATGGAATCCAACTATGGCGAGATCCTCAAGCGCGACGACATCATGCGCAATGTCGTCCGCTCGCTGGCGACCCTGGCCTATGGCGATCAGAAGCGGTCGAAATATGCCCGCACGCAACTGGTCGCCGCACTGAAGATCCTCCAGACCGGCGACATCGACGAGAGCCACCTCATGGGTTCCTGGGCGGGCGCCATGGGCCAGACCCAGTTCATCCCGACCAGCTACCAGCACTATGCCGTGGACATGGACGGCAACGGCAAGCGCGACATCTGGAATTCCATTCCCGATGCGCTGGCGACATCAGCCAATCTGCTCAAGAAGAATGGCTGGCAGGCCGGCAAGACCTGGGGCTACGAGGTGGCCTTGCCGGCCGGCAAGCTGCCCGCAGGCTCCAGGACGCTGGCGCAATGGCAGGCGCTCGGCGTGGTCAGGGCGAGCGGCAAGCCGTTCAGGAACCTCAGCGACAAGGCGACGTTGAAAGTACCGGATGGCCGCGGCGGCCCCGCTTTCCTGATGATCAGGAATTTCTCGGTCATCAAGGCCTACAACAATGCCGACAAATACGCGCTCGCCGTTGGCCTTCTTGCGGACGAGATCGCCGGTTCCAGCGGCCTCGTACAGGATTGGAAACGGCCTTTCACCAAGCTGACGTTCGAGGAAAGGCAGGAATTGCAGAAGCGGCTTTCCCAGCACGGCCTTTATGATGGCAAATTCGACGGCAAGATCGGCGACGGGTCGAAGTCGGCCATCATGGCCTATCAGGCAAAGGTCGGCTTGACCCAGGACGGCTATCCGAGCATGGAAGTGCTCAAATGGCTCAGGCAAAAATAGGGCCTGTCATGAACTGAGGAGGAGCGATTGGCTTGGGCTGCGCGCATCGGGACGTTCGTTCCCCGCATGCTGGTGCTGTTCCTGGCCGTCGCCGTGCTCGCCGTCGCCATGGCAGGCGCCTTCCATGCGCCCGCCATGGCGCAGGAGCAGCAAGGCCGCGGCTGGTCATTGCGTGACCTTCTGTTCCCGCGCCGCAGCGAGCGGATCGAGCCGCCGCTGGACATCCAGAAACCAAGGCCCAGGCCCAAGGCAAAAAAGCCGCGCGCGCCGCGTCCGCCCGCGGAACCGGAAATCCCGATCGCCGAGAAGGCGCCGGACGCCCGGGTCGTCCTGGTGGTCGGCGATTTCATGGCGGCCGGGCTCGCCGAAGGTCTCGACACCGCCTTTGCCGAGAATACCGGCGTCAGGATCGTCGTTCGCTCCAATGGCTCGTCGGGCTTCGTGCGCGATGATTTCTACAATTGGCCAGAACAGATCAAGTCATTGGTAGAGACAGAAAAACCCGCCGCCGTGGTCGTGATGCTGGGTTCCAACGACCGCCAGCCGATGAAGGTGGGGGATGTGCGCGAGCAGCCCCGTTCCGAGACCTGGACCAAGGAATACGAGCGTCGCACCGAAGCGTTCGGCAAGGCCATCGCCACGACCAAGGTACCTTTCCTGTGGGTCGGCATGCCGGCGTTCAGGGTTTCGAAGATGACATCCGACATGCTCGCCTTCAACGACATCTACCGTCAGGTGGCCGAAAGCCATGGCGGCGAATTTGTCGATATCTGGGATGGATTCGTCGATGAGAACGGCGCCTTCGTCACCAGTGGCCCCGACATCAACGGCCAGCCCGTGCGGCTGCGCTCCGATGACGGCATCAACATGTCGAAGGCCGGCAAGCGCAAGCTCGCCTTCTATACCGAAAAGCCGTTGATGAAGGTCCTGGGCCTGGCCGCGCCGGGAAGCGTCGCCCCGACCGCTGCTCCTGCCGGCGCGCCGGTCGAGGCGCCGGCGCCGGCCGCCGCTCCCATCGTCATTGACCGCACCGCGCCGATGCTGCTCAGCGATCCGGCGCTCGACGGCGGCACGGAACTGCTCGGCGCCGGACCGCCCGCGAAGGCCAACCCGGGCCTGCCCGGCGAAAAACTGGTAGTCGAGGGCAAGGCGCCGGTGGCTTCGCCCGGCCGCGCCGACGATTTCGCCTGGCCGCCGAAGACAAATCCGGCAGCCGCGGCCGCCAGGGCTGGCACGACGACGGCCATCACTCCTTAGCAACGCGGAGGGCCCGAAACCGTTTTCGGAACTCGCTGCTGCGAGCCATAGGATGGCGTTTTCGAGAACCGGAGCGAGCGTACTTTTTGGGTACGGGAGCACCGGAAGCGCAGAAAACGCCTTATGGCCGCAGCAGTAGAGTTTCCAAACGGGCTCAGCGGGGCAGGACGCTCGAACCCATCAATGCCTCGTCGATCGAACGCGCCGCCTGCCGACCCTCGCGGATCGCCCAGACCACCAGCGACTGGCCGCGGCGCACGTCACCCGCGGCATAGAGCCTGTCGACGCTGGTCCGGTAGTCGCGGTCATTGGCCTCGACATTGCGGGAGCGTCGGCTGTCGGTGACGATCTTCATATCCCCTTCGAGCTCCGACACCACGCCGGCCATGGCCGGCCCGGCAAAGCCGATGGCGATGAAGGCGAGATCGGCGCGGATGACGAACTCGGTGCCGACGATCGGTCGGCGCTTATCGTCGACCTCGCAGCATTTGACACCGGTCAGCTGGCCTTCCTCGCCGATGAATTCGAGTGTCGCCACCTGGAATTCGCGCTCGGCGCCCTCGGCCTGCGAGGAGGAGGTGCGCATCTTGGTCGCCCAGTAGGGCCAGACGGCGAGCTTGTCTTCCTTCTCCGGCGGCTGCGGACGGATGTCGAGCTGCGTGACGCGCACGGCGCCTTGGCGGAAGGCGGTGCCGACGCAGTCGGAAGCGGTATCGCCGCCGCCGACGACGACGACATGCTGGCCGCTGGCGATGATCGGGTGCGACGGCCACGCCACCGACTGGATCGGCTCGCCGCCGACACGCCGGTTCTGCTGCACGAGATAGGGCATCGCGTCATAGACGCCGCCGAGATCGTCGCCGGGGATATTGGCCGCGCGCGGGGTCTCGGATCCGCCGCAATAGAGCACCGCGTCATGCTCGGCGAGCAGTTCGGCCACGGGCTTGTCGATGCCGACATTGACGCCGCAATGGAAGGTCACGCCTTCGCCCTGCATCTGCTCGATGCGACGATCGATATAGTGCTTCTCGATCTTGAAGTCCGGAATGCCGTAGCGCATCAGCCCGCCTGGCCGGCTTTCGCGCTCGTAGACATGGACATCATGGCCGGCGCGGCCGAGCTGCTGGGCGGCGGCCATGCCGGCCGGGCCGGAGCCGATGACGGCGACGCGCTTGCCCGTCTTCCTCTCCGGCGGATAGGGCCTGATATGGCCGGTCTCGTAGGCCTTGTCGGCGATCGCCTGCTCGACCGTCTTGATGGCCACCGGAATGTCCTCGAGGTTCAGCGTGCAGGCTTCCTCGCAAGGCGCGGGGCAGATGCGGCCGGTGAATTCGGGGAAATTGTTGGTCGAATGCAGGTTGCGGATCGCATTGTCCCAGTCCCTGTTATAGACGAGGTCGTTCCAGTCCGGGATCTGGTTGTGGATCGGGCAGCCGGTCGGCCCGTGACAGAACGGGATGCCGCAGTCCATGCAGCGCGCGGCCTGTTTCTCGACCTCCTTGTCCGACATCGGCAGCGTAAACTCGCGGAAATGCCGGATGCGGTCGGAGGCCGGCTGATACTTGTGCACCTGCCGGTCGATCTCGAGAAAGCCTGTTACCTTGCCCATAGTCCAGTTCCTGCTGTCCAGATGGTGCGGTTTTCGCCGCACCCGTTAACCTCTTCAGGCAGCCGTGGCAACCTTCCGCGAGAGGTCAAATTATCAGTGACATGGAGCCGGGAAGCCTGGGCTTCCCGGCCTTTGCGAAGATCTATTCGGCCGCCACGCTCATGCGCATGCGTTCCATCTCGATCAGCGCGCGGCGGTATTCGACCGGCATGATCTTGCGGAATTTCGGCCGGAACGCCGCCCAATTGTCGAGGATCTCGCGGCCGCGCACCGAACCCGTATAGTGCACGTGGTTCGAGATCAGCTGATAGAGCCGCTCCTCGTCATGGCTGGTCATGTCACCCGAGACGTCGACGCGGCCCTTGTGGTCGAGGTCGCCGCCATGATGCAGCAGCTTTTCCATCAGGTCGTCTTCTTCCGGCACCGGCTCCAGCTCGACCATGGCCATGTTGCAGCGCTCGGCGAAATCGCCCGCCTCGTCCAGCACATAGGCAACGCCGCCCGACATGCCGGCGGCGAAGTTGCGGCCGGTCTTGCCGATGACGACGACGATGCCGCCGGTCATGTATTCGCAGCCATGGTCGCCGACGCCCTCGACGACGGTGACGACGCCCGAGTTGCGCACCGCGAAGCGCTCGCCGGCGACACCGGCGAAATAGGCCTCGCCTTCGGTAGCGCCATAGAGCACCGTGTTGCCGACGATGATGGACTCGGCCGCGACGATCTTGGCTTCATCCGGCGGCCGGATGACGATGCGGCCGCCCGACAGGCCCTTGCCGACATAGTCGTTGCCGGCGCCGACCAGCTCGAAGGAGATGCCGCGCGCCAGGAAGGCGCCGAAGGACTGGCCGGCGGTGCCGGTCAGCTTCACCTGGATCGTATCCTCGCGCAGGCCCTTGTGCCTGAAGCGCTTGGCCACCTCGCCCGACAGCATGGCGCCCGCCGAACGATCGACATTGCGGATGTCGACCTCGATCTTGACCGGCTGCTTGGCCTCCAGTGCCGGCTTGGCCAGCTCGATCAGCTTGCGGTCGAGCACGTCGTCGATCGGGTGCTTCTGCCGCTCGGTCCAGTGCACCGCCTCATGTGGCGCATCGGGCTTGTAGAACATCCTCGAGAAGTCGAGCCCGCGCGCCTTCCAATGCTGGATCACGTCGCGCTTTTCCAGGAGATCGGCGTCGCCGATGATCTGGTCGATATGGGTGAAGCCCATTTCGGCAAGCAGTCCGCGCACCTCTTCAGCGACATAGAAGAAGAAGTTGATGACGTGCTCGGGCGTGCCCTTGAAGCGCTTGCGCAGCACCGGATCCTGCGTCGCCACGCCGACCGGGCAGGTGTTGAGATGGCATTTGCGCATCATGATGCAGCCGGCCGCGATCAGCGGCGCGGTCGAGAAGCCGAACTCGTCGGCGCCGAGCAGCGCGCCGATGATGACGTCGCGGCCTGTGCGCAATCCGCCATCGACCTGCAGCGCCACGCGCGACCTGAGACCGTTGAGCACCAGCGTCTGGTGCGTCTCGGCAAGGCCCATCTCCCACGGGCTGCCGGCATGCTTGAGCGATGTCAGCGGCGAGGCACCCGTGCCGCCATCGTAACCCGAGATGGTGATGTGGTCGGCGCGCGCCTTGGCGACGCCCGCCGCGACCGTGCCGACCCCGACCTCCGACACCAGCTTGACCGAAATGTCGGCCGCCGGGTTGACGTTCTTCAGATCGTAGATCAGCTGCGCCAGATCCTCGATCGAATAGATGTCGTGATGCGGCGGCGGCGAGATCAGGCCGACGCCGGGCGTCGAGTGCCGGACCTTGGCGATGGTGGCGTCGACCTTGTGGCCGGGCAACTGGCCGCCCTCGCCGGGCTTGGCGCCTTGCGCCACCTTGATCTGCATGACGTCGGAGTTGACGAGATATTCGGCCGTCACGCCGAACCGTCCGGAAGCGATCTGCTTGATCGCCGAACGTTCGGGGTTCTTGCCGCCGCCGGGCAGCGGCAGATAGCGGTCTGCCTCTTCGCCGCCCTCGCCAGTGTTCGACTTGCCGCCGATGGCGTTCATGGCGCGCGCCAGCGTCGTATGCGCTTCCCTGGAGATCGAGCCGAACGACATCGCGCCGGTCGAGAAACGCTTGACTATCTCGGCCGCCGGCATGACGTCGTCGAGACGGACCTTCTTGCGGCCGGTATCTTCCGCCAGCTTGATCTTGAACAGGCCACGAATGGTCTGCGCGCGCGCCGTCTCGCTGTCGATCTGCGCGGAATACTCCTTGAAGGTCTCCCAGGACCCCTGGCGCACGGCGTGCTGCAAGGTGGCGACCGCGTCGGGCGACCACATATGCGCCTCGCCACGCATGCGGAACAGGTATTCGCCGCCCACATCCAGGCTGTTGCGCAGCACCGGATCGTTGCCGAAACCATCCGTATGACGCCTGAACGTCTCCTCGGCGATCTCGTCCAGCCCGACGCCTTCGATCAGCGTGGCGGTGCCGGTGAAATACTTCTCCACGAAATCGGTCTTCAGCCCGATCGCGTCGAAGATCTGCGCGCCACAATAGGACTGGTAGGTCGAGATGCCCATCTTCGACATCACCTTGAGGATGCCCTTGCCGATCGACTTGATGTAGCGCGACACGACTTCGTAGGCGTCGACCTCTTCCGGCAATTCGCCGCGCTTGTGCATGTCGAGCAGCGTGTCGAAGGCGAGATAGGGATTGATCGCTTCGGCGCCGTAGCCGGCAAGACAGCAGAAATGATGCACTTCGCGCGGCTCGCCGGATTCCACGACGAGCCCGACCGAAGTACGCAGCCCCTTGCGGATCAGATGATGATGCACCGCGGCCGTGGCCAGAAGCGCGGGAATGGCGATGCGGTCCGGCCCGAGCTGGCGGTCGGACAGGATGATGATGTTGTAGCCGCCGGCGACCGCCGCTTCCGCCCGCTCGCACAGCCGATCGATGGCGCCCTGCATGCCGGCCGCGCCCTCGATCGAGGCATAGGTGATGTCGATCGTCTTGGTGTCGAACCGATCCTCGGTGTGGCCGATGGAGCGGATCTTTTCGAGATCGCCATTGGTCAGGATCGGCTGGCGCACTTCCAGCCGCTTGCGGCGCGAACTGCCGACCAGGTCGAAAATGTTGGGCCGCGGGCCGATGAAGGACACCAGGCTCATCACCAGTTCCTCGCGGATCGGATCGATCGGCGGATTGGTGACCTGGGCGAAGTTCTGCTTGAAATAGGTGTAGAGCAGCTTCGATCTGTCCGACATTGCCGAGATCGGCGTGTCGGTGCCCATCGAACCGACGGCTTCCTGGCCTGTGGTGGCCATCGGCGACATCAAGAGCTTGGTGTCTTCCTGGGTGTAGCCGAACGCCTGCTGGCGGTCGAGCAGGCTGACATCCTTGCGCAGCGCGCGCGGCTCGACCGGCTTCAGGTCCTCCAGGATGAGCTGCGTATTGGCGAGCCAGGTCTTGTAGGGATGCCTGGTGGCGATCTCCGACTTGATCTCCTCGTCGGAAACGATGCGGCCCTTGGCAAGATCGATCAAGAGCATGCGGCCGGGCTGCAGCCGCCACTTCTGGACGATCTTTTCCTCCGGCACAGGCAGCGCGCCGGCCTCCGACGCCATGATGACCCGGTCGTCGTCGGTGACGATGTAGCGCGCTGGCCGCAAGCCGTTGCGGTCGAGCGTGGCGCCGATCTGGCGCCCGTCGGTGAAGGCGACCGCGGCGGGCCCGTCCCACGGCTCCATCAGCGCCGCGTGGTATTCGTAGAAGGCCTTGCGGTCGGCGTCCATGAGCTTGTTGCCGGCCCAGGCTTCCGGGATCAGCATCATCATGGCGTGGCTGAGGCTGTATCCGCCCTGGAACAGGAACTCGAGCGCATTGTCGAAACATGCGGTGTCGGACTGGCCCTCATAGGAGATCGGCCAGAGCTTGGAGATGTTGTTGCCGAACAGCTCCGAATCCACCGACGCCTGGCGCGCCGCCATCCAGTTGTTGTTGCCGCGCACGGTGTTGATCTCGCCATTGTGCGCGACCATGCGATAGGGATGCGCCAGCTTCCACGAGGGGAAGGTGTTGGTGGAGAAGCGCTGGTGGACCAGGATCAGCGCCGTTTCGAAGCGCGGATCGGACAGGTCCTTGTAATAGGCTCCGACCTGATAGGCCAGGAACATGCCCTTGTAGACGATGGTGCGCGCCGACAGCGACACGCAGTAGGCGCCGATGTCCTTGTTGTCGTTCTCGGCGTAGATGCGGCCCGATATGACCTTGCGCAGCAGATAGAGCCTGGCCTCGTACTCCTCGTCGTCGGGAATGTCGGCCGTGCGGCCGATGAAGACCTGCCGGTGGAACGGCTCGGATGCCACGATATCCGGAGCCTTGGAAAGCGACGAATTGTCGACCGGCACGTCACGGAAGCCGAGCAGCGGCAGCCCCTCGGACTGCGCCGATTCGGCAATGATGTCCTCGACATGGGCGCGCAGCGCAGCATCCTGCGGCATGAACCAATGGCCGACGCCATACTGCCCCGCCGGCGGCAGCTCGACGCCCTGCGCGGCCATCTCCTCGCGGAAGAAGCCGTCGGGAATCTGCACCAGCACGCCCGCGCCGTCGCCCATCAGCGGATCGGCGCCGACGGCGCCGCGATGCGTCAGGTTTTCGAGCATGGAAAGCCCGTCCTCGACGATCGTGTGCGACTTCGCGCCCTTCATGTTGACGATGAAGCCGACACCGCAGGCATCGTGCTCGTTGCGCGGATCATAAAGGCCCTGGGCGGTCAAACCGGTGCGGCGGGTATTGGCCAGGGTTTTGACGGCTGCCGCTTTCGTCTGCGCGGCCTTGCCGTTCGTCGCAGCGTGCGTCAATTCCGTCATCGTCCTGTCCTCCATTCCGCGTCCTTGCGGGCGCTGGTTTGCCTCGGGAAGCGCATTGCTTCCCCTTCATCCTTACGGCACGTCTTGCGAAATCCTTGCCGAACCATGCGGCTCGCCGCGCGGTTCGCATCCGGTATCGTACAGGCCAGAGCACGGCCGTCCACCTGTCGCTCGCGGCAAAAGCCGGAGAGGCTTAGAATACGCCAATCCAGCCTGTTTTGCGCGACAAAATAAGACAGCACTACTGTCCTAAATTTTTATGGCAGAAAAGCCGGGCGCATACAAGACCGATTCACAAAAAACTTCGGCGTTCCGCGACACAAAGTTTCGTGAAATACCCGCTAAACGCAAGCTTCCGTCCCTGCCGGTTTTCGGCAGTTCGCTGGCTTTACCCGTTTTCTGGCGTCTGGCCCTTGCGAGCCAGCCATGAAACCGGTCAAGGTTGCAGCGATTTTCCCAGCACAGGCAGATGCATGTTCTTCGCTTCCGACAATTGGGCAGGCGCCCACCCCAACATCGCCTCCGGTCTCTCGGCCCACGCCGGCGGCTTTTCCACTGCCTATGGCGATGGCGCGCTCGACCAGGCCGTCTGCCAGCGCTTCAGCGAAATCTTCGAACGCGAGGTTGCGGTGTTCTTCGTGGCCACCGGCACCGCCGCCAATTCGCTGGCGCTGACCGCCTACAACAAGCCCGGCGGCATTTCCTTCGCTCATCGCGAATCGCATGTCATCGAAGATGAGTGCGGCGCACCGGAATATTTCTCTGGCGGCTCGCGGCTGCATGCCGTCGATGGCGCGCTGGGCCGGATCGATCCGCACAATCTGGAAACGGCGATCGGCCGTTTCGCCGGCGAGGTGGTCCATTGGGGCCGGCCGATGGCGGTCTCGATCACCCAGTCGACGGAGGTCGGCACGGTCTACGGCCTGCATGACATCGCCGCGATCTCGGCCATCGCGCGGCAACATTCCGTGCCATTGCATATGGACGGCGCCCGCTTTGCCAATGCACTGGTCGCGCTCGACACGACGCCCGCCGAAATGACCTGGAAAAGTGGCGTCGACATACTGTCTTTCGGCGGCACCAAGAACGGCTGCTGGTGCGCCGAGGCGATCGTGCTGTTCGATCTCGAGCGTGCCCGGGAATTGGCCTTCCTGCGCAAGCGCGCAGCCCAGCTGTTTTCCAAATCGCGCTTTATCGCGGCACAGTTCGAGGCTTATTTCCGCGACGGCCTGTGGCTCGACACCGCCAGGCACGCCAATGCCATGGCTGCCCGTCTTGCCGCGGCGATCGAGGATTCCCAGACGGCGAAACTGGCTTGGCTGCCGCAAGCGAACGAGGTTTTCGCGGTGATGAAAAAGGCTGAAGCCGACAGGCTGCAGGCGGCGGGTGCTGTTTTCTACGACTGGCACAAGCCGCATGGCTTCGAAGGCCATATCGGCGAGGACGAATTGCTCTATCGCTTCGTCACCAGTTTTGCGACGACGTCAGAGGAAGTCGACCGCTTTGGCCAGTTGATCGCAGGATAATTGCTGTTCTCGGCAAATAAAAAAGAAGCGGCGCCTTTCGGCGCCGCTTCCGTCTCGGGAGGAGACTTAGGGATTACGCAGCGGTCTTGGCCTCGATCTGCTTGGCCTTGGCCGGAGCCGAAGTGATCGCGATCTTGCGCGGCTTCAGTTCCTCGGGGATGTTGCGCTTCAGGTCGACGAAGAGCAGGCCGTTCTTCAGCGTGGCGCCCACGACCTCGACGTGGTCGGCAAGCTGGAAGCGGCGCTCGAAGGCCCTGGAGGCAATGCCGCGATAGAGCAGTTCGGAACCCTCGCCGGTGCCCTCATCCTTGCGCTCGCCTTTCACGGTCAGCACATTGCGGTGGGCCTCGATCGAGATCTCCTCGTCCGAGAAGCCGGCGACAGCCATCGAGATGCGGTAGGCATCCTCACCGGTGCGCTCGATATTGTAGGGCGGATAGGTCTGCGCGCCATCGGGCTGCGCAAGGGAATCAAGCATGGTGAAGAGACGGTCGAAGCCGACGGTCGAGCGATAGAGCGGGGAAAAATCAACGTGACGCATGGTGTGTTCTCCTGTTGAGCAACAAGGTTTGCGTTTGGCCGGTGCGAAACCCGTGAGCGGCGTTCCGGTTTGACCAGCGGCCCCGACATTGGCGGCCGCAATCCACATTTGGGGAGCGGGCAAAGCCATTTCAAGATTTTGCCTCCCGGCAAAAATCGAGGATGAACGGCAGATGAACCGGCGCTTTTGCGCGCGTTCAGACAGCCGCCGCTAGACTGCTCTCGACATCAAGGACAAGCGGCGCCGGATTTGCATGGACCGGGCGCCGCGACGAGGCCGAACCGGGTGCAACGTCCCTTCCTCCCGGATCGACAGGGGCCGGAAGCGCGCTCATAGCGGCTTCCGGCCTTCCCTGTTGCCGATCCGACGCCTCCCGGAATTCCTTTGCTTTTGGCCCATGGACGGCTATCAACCTTGGCGAGGCCGGCCACGACAGGCAGGCATGCGAGACGCCGAGCACGAAGCGCCGAATGACGGATCTCCCTTTTCACGAAACTCCCCTTTTTCATGAAACTGAGGGCAACCCGCGACCGGAAAACGCCACCGGCGGCTTTTTTACGGCACGCGACGGCAAGAAGATACGCTATGGCCTGTTCGCCGCGGTCGCCCGCCCGATGAAGGGCACCGTGGTGCTGCTGTCCGGCCGCAACGAGTGCATCGAGAAATATTTCGAAACCATCCGCGACCTTGCGGCGCGCGGTTTTGGCGTCGCCACGCTGGACTGGCGCGGCCAAGGCGGCTCCGACCGGCTGATCCGTGATCGCCAGCGCGGCTATATCAGGTCCTTCCGCGACCACACGGCCGACCTTGAACAGTTCTTCGAGGAGATCGTGCTGCCGGACTGCCGCGGGCCGTACTACATCCTTGCCCATTCGGCCGGCGCCGTGATCACGCTGCTTGCTTCGCCCTCCATGGTCAACCGCGTGCGGCGCATGGTGCTGATCGCGCCGTTCTTCACCTTGCCCGACCTGCCCGTCTCGATCCGGACGGTCCGCCGCGTCTGTTCGCTGTTTTGTGCCCTGGGCCTTGGCCGGCTTTACGCCGCCTGGGGGCCGCGGCCGAAGGTTACCGCTCCCTTCGACACCAACAAGGTAACGACGGATCCGGAACGCTACCGCCGCAACACCAAGATCTACGAGGATCACCCGCAACTGGCGCTTGGCGGCCCGACGATCCGCTGGCTGAGAGCGGCTGCCGAAGCCGCGGAAGCGGTAAGCGATCCCGAATTCATGGCCCGCATCCGGGTCCCCCTGCTGGTCATCGCCGCCGGTGCCGATCAGGTCGTCTCGACCAAGGCCGTGGAAGCCTATGCCAGGCGTCTGCGCCTCGGCTCGCTGCTCATGATCGACGGCGCGCGTCACGAGATCCTGCAGGAGGCCGACATCTACCGCGAGCAATTCCTCGCCGCCTTCGACGCTTTCATTCCCGGCAGCGACGACCCGACGGCCTGATGGCGCGTATTGCCGAGACCGGAGCCGGTCCGGCGCCGGCTCATGCCTGGTTGGCGAAATTCCATAATCCGGTTGGCCCCCCAGGTCGCCCCGCTATCCGCCGACAACGCCCGTTCCCAGCACGCCGTCTTGCACGGATCAATGTCGGACGATGATCGCGCCGACGCCTCGGCAGGTTTAACGGCTATGCATGCTTCTCAATTCGGCCGTTCGGCCGGAGACAGCTCGACGCCTGGTTCCCGTTCCGGCGCCGGGCGCTAGTTACCGTCCGCAGAGGTCAGTCGACGGGATCGGGAGGAGCGGTCATGAACGCATCGGGCACGCTGCCACGCCAGGGCCATCGCCTGCTGCAGCTCGGCATCGCCCTCCTGCTGTTTTCGTCATTCGAAGGGTTCGCCATCCCATACCTCGCCGCACCGCGGCTCGGATTGTCGGTTCACACGCTCAGCGCCTTGCAGGGCGTCCTGCTGCTGGTTTTGGGTCTCGTCTGGTCCAGGCTCAATCTTGGCGTCGCGATGTCGCGGATTGCGTTCTGGTTCCTGATCTATTCAGCCTTGGCCATCCTGGCAGCCTATGTGATGGCCAGCCTCTGGGGAGCCGGCAACGAGACGATGCCGCTGGCGGCCGGAGCCGCGCATGGAAGCGCCTTTCAGGAATACGCGATCAAAGGCATCGCCTATTCGTCCGCGCCGACCGGCCTCATCGCTTTCGCGCTCATTCTATGGGGCCTGCGTCTCTCAGACGCCTAAAGCGCATCGCGGCGAAACGGATGCTCAGCCGCGCAGGGCCGCCATCGCCGCTGCATGGAGCTCGGGCGTCGCCGCCGCCAATATATCGCCGCCATTCTCGGCCGGCCCGCCGTCGAAGGTGGTGACCACGCCGCCCGCCTTCTCGATGATGGGGATCAGCGCCACGATGTCATAGGGCTTCAGTCCGGGATCGGCGACGATGTCGACGCTTCCCGCGGCGACCATGGCGAAGGCGTAGCAGTCGGTGCCATAGCGAGCGAGTTGCACCTGCCTCTCGAACTGGTCGTAGCGCAGGCGCGCCTCGCCCTTGAACAGCGCCGGCGTCGTGGTGAACAGCGTTGCTTCAGCAAGGCTCGTCGTCTTGCGCGTGACCAGTTTTCGCGGCCCGCCCGGCCCCTCATAATGAGAACCGGAAGCGTTAGCGTAGAAGAGCTCGCCGGTGAAGGGCTGCGACATCAATCCGGCAACGGCATCGCCCTCCACCGTCAATCCGACCAGCGTCCCCCACACCGGCAGGCCGGAGATGAAGGCGCGCGTGCCGTCGATCGGATCGATCACCCAGACATGCCTGCTGGAAATATTCTCGCTTCCGTGTTCCTCGCCGAGAATGCCATGGTCCGGATATTGCGCCGATATCAGCGCCCGGATGGCACGCTCGGCTTCGCGATCGGCTTCGGTGACCGGATCGAAGCTGCCCTTTTCCTTGTTGGCGACCGCGCCCTGGCTGCGGAAGCGCGGCAAGGTTTCCGCTGCCGCCGCCTGCGCGATGCGGCGCATGAAATCGATGCTGATGTCCAACTGATTCTCCCGCATTGCAGCATGGCCGAGCCCACGTGTGCCGCCAGTTCCGCGCCAAGACAAGGGTGTTCCAGGATTTTTCGCCGCGCCGACTGTTGCCAGAATAACACGCCGGCGCCACCGAAGCGCAATTTCCACATCACTCTGAATTAAAAAAGCCGGTAGGTCGCTTGACATTTGTGCAGCGCACCATACCCTTGATCTCGGACAGGGTTTCCTGTCCATGCCCTCCTTGGGCGTTTCCTCCCTAGACTTCGACCGTATCGTGCGAACGATGCGGTCTTTTTTTCGCCGCCAGTTCCAATCCCCGCCAATCCCGATCCATGTCGCCCAGAACTATGCGGCGGTTGTGGATGGCGCCATCTAATGAAACCGGGCTCTGTTCACTCCGCGGCCAGCGGCAGATCCATGAAATGGTGGTCGGGCATGGCCATCAGGTCGGCCGAAAATCGCGCCAGGTCGTCGGCCAGCGCATCGAAGCCCGCCGCTTTCTCGAATGTCCGCTCATTCATATAGAGCCCGCGATTGACCTCGATCTGCAGCGCATGGAGATGGCGCGCCGGGCGGCCGTAGTGTTCGGTGATGAAGCCGCCGGCATAGGGCTTGTTGTGGGCGACGGTATAGCCCATGGTGTTGAGCAGGCCGATTGCGGTCTCGGTCAATGCTGCGGTGGCCGAGATGCCGAAGCGGTCACCAATGATGAAATCGGGCCGCAGGCCGTTGTCGCCGACGCGGATGCTCGCCGGCATCGAGTGACAGTCGATCAGCACGGCAAAGCCGAAACGCGCGTGGGTTCGCGTCAACAGCCGTTTCAGCGTCTCATGATAGGGTTTGTAGACCGCCTCGATGCGGGCAACCGCTTCGGCCAGCGGCAGGCGGCCGGAATAGATGTCGAGGCCTTCACCGACAAGCTTCGGAACGGTGCCAAGCCCGCCGGCCACGCGTGCGGAACGGATGTTGCAGAAGGATGGCACCGGCTCGGCGAACATGCGCGGATCGAGTTCCCACGGCTCGCGGTTGACGTCGAGATAGGCACGCGGGAAATTAGCCGCGAGCATCGGCGCGCCAAGCGCCACCGCGCCGCCGAACAGCTCGTCGACATAGCAGTCCTCGGACCGGCGAATGGCGTTGCGGTCCAGCCTTGCCATGGCGAGGAAGCGCTCCGGATAATGGCGCCCGCTGTGGGGTGAGTTGAAGAGGAAGGGGACGCGCTGCTCGGCGCCCGACCGGATTTCGAAGGGGGGAACGACCGAAAAATCCTCGGCTGCCGTCTTCAATTTGAACGAACCCGAAAACACCAATGCATCATGGGATGAAAGTGCCACCTTGACGGCCGCATGTCCAGCATTTCGGCGCCGGCACCGCCTTTGCGAATGCGGATTATGCCGCGCCTCGTTCACTTGATGTTTACCCTCGCCTCCTCATATACAGGATGGTTAACGGCCCTGCCTTTCGGCAGAGTCCGGGCGGGTGATTCGGACGGGATATCATGGCACGCATTCTTCTGGCGGAAGACGACGACGATATGCGTCGCTTCCTCGTCAAGGCGCTGGAGCGCGCCGGTTACCAGGTCAGCGACTTCGACAACGGCGCCAGTGCCTATGAGCGGCTGCGCGAGGAACCGTTCTCTCTGCTTTTGACCGATATCGTCATGCCGGAGATGGACGGCATCGAGCTGGCCCGCCGCGCCACCGAGATCGATCCCGACCTCAAGGTCATGTTCATCACCGGTTTCGCCGCCGTTGCGCTGAACCCGGATTCCAAGGCGCCGAAAGACGCCAAGGTGCTGTCGAAGCCGTTCCATCTGCGCGACCTCGTCAACGAGGTCGAGAAGATGCTGCAGGCGGCCTGAGCCGTTTTTGCCCAAGGCATCGGCGACTATCGGCCGGTGCGGCAAAACGGAGCCTTCTTTCCCTTTTCCTGCTATTGACGCGCCGGATCAAAAATGGTGTATGCGCGGCTTCGGATGGGCGTGTAGCTCAGCGGGAGAGCACTGCATTGACATTGCAGGGGTCACAGGTTCAATCCCTGTCACGCCCACCATCCTTTCAAAGACTTAGCTTCTTGGGCCGATTGGCACAGAAACGGCACAAAACGCCCACTGAGCTCCTGAATGGTGCCCTTGAGTATTCCGATGCGGCCGATCCGTGACAGCTTGTGTGTTGCGCCCGATATCGCGCGGATCAAGAAAAAGCCGAACGGAACAACCAGCGCCGTGAGAGATTAGGCGGCACGCTTCCCTCCGCCCTCCGTCGGCTCAATAGCCCCGTCTGCGCTCGCGGGGCGGGGTTTCTGCGGTTTGGGCATCTACCTCCAATTGCCGACCGAATCGCTCTTTCGGGTGACTTTCTTAAAGGAGTGAACTGTTCAAATCTGGAGTCTCTCTAAGCGGGAGGAACGGATGGGCAGCGATTTCGAGGCCGCACGACGACACCTGAAGCGCGCGCGTCAGTGCCTTCATGGCGATGATCACGTGAGCAGAGAAACGGTTGAGAGAATCGATGAAATGATCATAGCCCTGGCCGCGGAGGAGTGCTCTTCGTTTGGCTCCCTCTTCCCCTTCGGCCATCGAACGACGCGGAACTCTGAGGCCGCCTCGTCCAAGGCATAGCTCTACCTGCTGAAGGCAAACACTCGCGGTCCGTCGAGGCCCCGCTGGCTCCGTCCGGCCGGCTCTTCTGTAGACTTGATGAAAAGGCCGGAGCCAACAACCGCTCCGGCCCTGTTCCGTCGTCAGTCATTGCAGCTGTCGTCGGCCTTTGCCGCCGCGGTCTTGCCGCCATGCTGCTGCGCCTCGATATCCTGCTGCGATGTTGCGAGATTCTTGTCACCGCCGCCTTCCGCCCCCGCCAACGGCATTGTGCTGCCATCCTTGGCGGCCGGTTTGCCGGCACTATCCTTGGCCTTCGGAGTTTCCAAGGGCGCGTGGGTACCATCTTTCGAAATACCGGCAGTCTGTTGGGTGTCGGCGCCCGTGTTGGCAGCCGACTTGTCCGGACATGCCGCGATTGCAGAGCCCGCAGAAAACGACACCGCAAGCGCGATTACCAAAGCCATTTTCATCATGCTCGTCCTTCTGTTTGAGTGCCCTGCGGGTGAAACTAACGGCGCTTTTCTTTGTTCCGGGCCGGGCCGTATGTCGTCATCGACGCACCACAACCGGCACGTTGATGCCACGGCGACGGCGCCAGATACTCCACGGAAGCGTTCGCCGACTCCCTTGTTATGCGGCCGAAGGGATACTCACCAGGAGTGAATGATGAAACGACTTCTTCTCGCTTCCGTCGTAATGATTCTTTCCGGCGGCCTTGCCCTGGCGCAATCGACCAATACGACGTCGAGCGGCTCCTCCTCCACGACGACAACGATGCCGACGGATCAGAACACGGACTCGACCACGACCAAGTCGACCAACTCCAACTCCGCCAAGGATTGCGCACCGGGCCAACAGACAGGCAGCGCCAAGGAGTCAGCTCCCGGTCAGCAGGAAACCAGCGCCAAGTCCGCGGCCCCTGGCCAGATGGAAACGACGACGGAAGGTTGCTGACCGCATTGCCGCTGATGTCTCGACTCGCAACCTTGGCCTCCAGGTGCCTCGCGTCAGTTGGAACCACCTGCTGGGCTGATAGCCCGTCGGCTTCGGCCGGCGGGTGTCCAATGAATGCGGCTGTGGACTCGGTGGCCCCCTACGCAAACGTGACCAAGTTCTCTGAAAAGTGACTGACGATTGTCCGCCTCGACGCGATAACGTTCCTCGACATCAGGAGGAACGCCTTGAAGCTCAATTCGCAGCAGAAGAAAACCGTCCTTGCCTCATTCCTGGGCTGGACGCTCGACGCTTTCGATTTCTTCCTTCTGACATTCCTGCTCACCGACATTGCGTCTGAATTCCAGACCGACGTCCCGGCGGTGTCAAAGGCGCTTTTCCTGACCCTTGCGACGCGCTTCATTGGCGCGTTCTTCTTCGGCACGTTGGCAGACAAATTCGGGCGCAAGCCCATCCTGATGCTCAACATCGTCAGTTATTCCGTGATCGGCGCTTTGGCCGCCTTCTCGCCCAATCTCGGCATATTCCTGGCGCTGCGCGCACTGTTCGGCATCGCCATGGGCGGCGAATGGGGACTTGGCTCCTCGCTTGCCATGGAATCCATCCCGCCCAGCGCCCGCGGCATGGTCTCGGGCATCCTGCAATGCGGCTATCCGGCCGGCTACCTCCTAGCGGCGGTCGTCTATGGCCTGCTCTATCACCAGACGATCGGCGGCTACACGATCGGCTGGCGCGCCATGTTCCTGCTCAGTTTCATCCCGGCCCTGATCGTCCTTTTCATCCGCTCACATGTTCCGGAATCGCCGGCCTTCGTCGAGGCGCGGAAGACCGCAAGGCCCGGCATGCTGGAGACACTGCAAAAGCACTGGGGCGTCGCCCTCTATGCGGTCGTGCTGATGATGTTCTTCAACTTCTTCAGCCACGGCACGCAGGATCTCTACCCGACATTCCTGAAGAAGCAGCATGGTTTCGACCCGCACACGGTGAGCTGGATCACCATCGTCGCCAACATTGGCGCCATCGTCGGCGGTCTGGCGTTCGGCGCGCTGTCCGAGAAGATCGGCCGCGTCAATGCGATCACGCTCGCCTGCCTGATTGCCTTGCCGTCCATCCCGCTATGGGCCTACAGCTCGACGCCCTTCATGCTGGCCATCGGCGCCTTCGTCATGCAGGTCGCGGTCCAGGGCGCCTGGGGCGTCATTCCGGTGCACCTCAACGAGCTCTCGCCCGGCGCGGTGCGCGCGACCCTGCCCGGCTTCATCTACCAGGCCGGCAATCTCGCAGCCTCCTATGGCGGTCCCTATCAGGCGGGCATAGCCGAGGCTCCCGGAGGCAGCTATGGCTACGCGTTGGCGCTATTCGCCGGCGTGGTCGCCGTCTGCATCATCATCGTCATCCGCTTCAGTCCGGAACGGCGCGGCCAGGTGATGACCGTGCTGGACCACGACGTCAGCCGAGTCTGAGCGCCACGACGCCGGCGACGATGCTGAGCGCGGCGGCGCCGCGCCAGCCTGTCATCTTCTCGCCGAGCGCGAACACCGAGATCACCATGGCGAACAGGATGGAGGTCTCGCGCAGCGATGCCACCGAGGCGATCGGCGCCTTGGTCATCGCCCACATGACGATCCAGTAGGCAGCGCCGCTCAGCACGCCGGTGAACAGCCCCGCTTTCCAGTCCCGCGCCAGCACCGGCAAGGCCCGCGGTCCACGGAAGATCAGGCACAGCACCAGCGCTCCAAGCGCATCGCACACGAACAGCCAGGCGGCATAGCTCTGCGCCGTGGCCGCCAGCCGCGCCCCGCTGCCGTCGGACAGTGTGTAGCTGGCGATGAAGATCGAGGTCCCCAGCGCAAAGCCCACCGCGCGCAGGTTCAATCGTTCCAGATGCGCGCCGCCGCGAAACGACATCACCAGCGTGCCGGCCGACAGCAAAAGAATACCCAGAATGGCGAGCGGCGCCGGCACTTCGGCGACCACGAACATACCGCCAAGCGCCGCCAGCAAGGGCGCGGTGCCGCGCGCCAGAGGATAGGTCTGGGCGAAGTCGCCGGCCTGGTAAGCGCCGATCAGGAAGGTCCGGTAGCCCATGTGGAAGACGACGGAGGCAATGATATAGAGCCAGACTTCCGCCCTCGGCACCTCGACGAAGGGAAGTGCGAAAAGCGCGGCAAATCCCATGCCAAGCGTCATCAGGGTGATCGACAGGAAGCGGTCGAGATGGACCTTGACCAGCGCATTCCAGATCGCGTGCATGGCGGCCGCCGCAAGCACCGCGAAGAAGACGAAAAGCGTCATTTGGGCCTCATCCGCCTCCGGGGCCGGCGGGCGTTTCGAGATCGATGTCGATCCTGACCGGAAAATGATCGGAAGCCACTTCGCCAATGTCCGAGCTGACCGAGCGCACACGACCGGCAAACAGGCCGCCGACGAAGCAATGATCGAGCCGGCGCTTTGCCAGCCTGCCGTCGATGATCTTCTCATGCGTGTGGAAGTCATCCGCCGGTTCAATCGCCACGGCAGCGGCATCGACGAACCCATCCAGATAGGCGGCACCGCGATGATAGGGCGTGCCGCCGACGATGCGGCGGTATTCGGCGCTGCCCGGCTCCATGTTGAAATCGCCCATCCAGATCGCCGCCAGCGGGTTCTCCGGCTCTGGCTCGCCATTGCTCCAATTGCGCGCCGGCTCGTCGTCGGCGCCGCTCCACGGCCCCCCATCGGAGGGCGCCCGGCGATGCTCGGCAAGCAGATAGTCGATCTGCTCGAGCCGTTCTTCAGCCGCGACATGGGCGAGATGCAATGAAAGCACCCGCACCGGACCCGCCGGCGTGCGGATCATGCATTCGAGCGCCGCGTTGCGGGTGTTGAGCGGCCGCAGTGTGCGGCGCATCGGCAGCGCATGCAGCCGCGACCAGACGATCGGCAGCTTCGACAGCACCATGGTGCCGAACTGCCGGCGCCGGTTGACGATGCGGCCGTCGCGCTGTTCGCTGGCGTCCATGTCGAAGGCCGGGCCGTAGACCCAGTGATAGTCCGGCAGCAGCCGCGAAAGCAGCTCTGGCTGGTCGTCGAAATTGCTGCGCTGCCAGTGCCGCTCGACCTCCTGCAAGGCGATGACATCGGCGCCGGCAACAATGCGCGCGGCGCGCGCCGGATCGTAGAGGCCGTCGCTGCCGAACCCGTATTGGATATTGTAGCTGACCAGCTTCATTGCTCATCCGGCTCAGTTTGGTGACGGCAGTACCGTTTCGACGGCGACCTTGCAATGGACCGCCGCGGCGGCCCGGCTGGGCCACGACGCAAAAGCCCCTCGCCTCGCCTAGGTCGTCAGCGGCTGGAATCGTCCCGCCGGGGAAGCCGCCAGCTCCGACCAGTCGATTTCTTCCTCCAGCCGGTGATAGGCCTCGTCACCGATCGTCCCGTTGCGGCGAAGTTCTTCCAGCGCGTCGCGCTGGCGCTTGATGGCATAGAGCCGCAGCCGGTCGTACTCGGTTGCTGCCTGGGCGTCGTCGGGGTTCTTGGCGACCTTGCGCTGTGCGGCATACTGCTCGCGCACCGCCGCCGCCGCGGTCGAGGTCTTGCCGCTCAATATGTCGAGGGCCGCCTGCATGATGGCGACACGGGCCTGCGCGACCTCGCGGTCTATGGTCTCGTCCGGTTCGAGACGAAGCAGGCGCAGCAACGGCTTCAGGCTCATGCCTTGCAGGACAAGCGTGCCCAGCACCACGCAAAAGGCGGTGAGCACGATCGGATCGCGGCCGGGGAAGTCCGCCGGCAATGCGAAGGCAGCCGCCAGCGTCACCAGGCCGCGCATGCCGCACCAGCCGATCAGCACCCCGCCGCGAAACGACGGCACCTCTTGCCGCTGCTCCGCATTGCCGAAGCGGGCAAGCCATCGGATCACGGCGCCGCAGCCCAGCACCCAGGCAAGGCGGGAAACGATGACGACCGCCAGGATCGTCCCTGCAAACAGGAACGCCTCGGACTGTCCCTGCTCGGCCAGGCGACCGACGATCAGCCGCGCCTGCAGGCCCATCAGCACGAAAGCCAGCACGTTAAGCACGAACACCGCCGTCTCCCAGACGGAATAGGAGCTGACGCGCTTTCTGGCCGACATGCGCCGCGGTGCGGTGCGCGCGATGGTCATGGCATAGACGACGATGGTGATGATGGCCGAGAGCCCCAGCCTGTCAGCCAGGATCCAGACGCCGAACGTCCCGGCGAACTGCACGACGGTGCCGCTCGCCGCATCTTCGATACGTCCAAGCATCGCCTGGGACAGGCGGCCGAGAAGATAGCCCGCGGCCAGGCTGCCGATGGTCGACAGCAGGACCATCGGAACGGCACTGCCCAAAAGAACGGGACCGGCGGCGGCGGTGATCGCGATGCGATAGATCAAAAGCGCGGTGGCGTCATTGAGCAGGCTTTCGCCCTGAAGGATGGCCGTGATGCGGTGCGGCACCTTGAACTGCCCGAGCACGGCGCTCGCGGCAACCGCGTCCGGCGGCGCCACGATGGCGCCAAGGGCTATGGCGGCGGCGATCGGCAGGCCGGCCATTTTCCAGCCGACCAGTGCCACGACGGCGGTCGTGAAAACGACCGCGCCAAGCGCCAGCAGCACAAGCGGCAGCCTGTAGCGGTTAAGATCGCGCAGCGATGTGTCGTAGGCCGCGTCGAGCAGCACCGGCGCAATGAACAGCGCAAGCGCCAGTTCCGGATCGATCTCGATCGTCGGCGCGCCGGGCAGGAAGCCAAGGCCGGCGCCCGCCAGCGCCAGCAAGGCGGGGTAAGGAACCTGCAGGCGCCGCGACAGCGCCGTCAGCGCAACGGCGATCAGCAGGAGGACAAGGGTGAGCTCAAATAGCGCCATGGCTCATCGTAGCGGCGAAGCGGAGCTCTTGGCAGTGGCAAAGCCGCAGGATGCTGTTGATTGTCCAAGAGGAGTGCATCGTCCGGCAACTGGACCGGTGACCGGATCGACAGGGCGCTTCGGCCGCGTCAGTGCAGCACCAGCAGGTCGCCCGACGAGAAGGAAATCTCCGCCTTCTCGCCAACGGCCGGCGGTGGCGTCGTCGAACTGTTGAACGTGTCGAGCGAAACGGTGTTGCCGCCGATGCCGACCCGGACCCGGATCACCGAGCCGAGAAAGTGCACTTCGGAGATCTCGCCGGACAGGCTTGAATCGCGGCCGGGCTGGCGGCCGAGCGAAATGGCTTCCGGCCGCAACGCCAATGACAGCGTATCGCCGGACTTCGAGCCGTTGAGCCTGCCCTTGAGCGAGACTTCCTCGGTGTTGACACGAACCTTGCCCGACGCCGCGTCGGTGACGGTGCCTTCCAGCACGTTCAGCGTGCCGACGAAATTGGCGACGAACTTGGTTGCCGGCCGGTTGTAGATCTCGAACGGCGTGCCGACCTGCTCGGCCTTGCCGCCATACATCACCGCGATGCGGTCGGAGATCGACAGCGCCTCTTCCTGGTCATGGGTGACGAAGATGGTGGTGATGCCGAGCTTCTTCTGGATCGAGCGGATTTCCTCGCGCAGCGAGACGCGCACCTTGGCATCAAGCGCCGACAGCGGCTCGTCGAGCAGCAAGAGCTTCGGCTTCGGTGCGATGGCGCGGGCCAGCGCGATACGCTGCTGCTGGCCGCCCGAGAGCTGATAAGGATAGCGGTCGGCCATCTGCGGCAGCTTGATGATGCCGAGCATTTCGGCGACACGGGCATCGATATCCGCCCTGGACATGCCGGCGACTTTCAGTCCGAAGCCGATGTTCTGCGCCACGGTCAGGTTCGGGAACAGGGCATAGGCCTGGAACACCATGCCGACATTGCGCTGGTTCGGCTTCAGCCTGGTGATGTCCTTGCTGCCGACGACGATCTTGCCGGCCGACGGCTCCTCGAAGCCGGCGACCATGCGCAGCACCGTCGTCTTGCCGCAGCCTGACGGGCCGAGGAATGAGACGAACTCGCCCGGTTCGACGTCGAGATTGAAATCCTCGACAACAGTGGTGGCGCCGAAGGATTTTCGCACATGCTGGATGGAGAGGAATGGCTCGGCCATGGCTTTTTCTTTCGGGTCAGTTCGGACGATTAGCCGATTTCGGCGCGAAGCGCGACAGGATCTGGATCAGCGACATGCAGCCCCAGGTGATGACGAAGGCGATGATGGCAAGCGCCGCCGGCTCATAGGCGCGGTTGGCCCCGACATTCTGCAGGTACGGGCCGAAAGCCGGCCGGTTCAGCAAGCTCGCCATCGTAAACTCGCCGATGACGATGGCGAATGTCAGGAAGGCGCCGGACAACACCGCGATCAGCACATTGGGAAGGATGACGCGGGTGATGATCGTGCCCCAGCCGGCCCCGAGGATCTGGGCCGCTTCCGTCAACGTCCGCACGTCGATGGTTCTGAGCCCCGTATCGACGGCACGATACATATAGGGCAGCGCCAAGGTCGCATAGCCGATGACCAGCAAGGCATTGGTTCCCATATCGGACCCGAGGAACGGCAAGGGTGAATTCGAGCCGTACATCCTGATATAGCCGAAGACGATGACGATGGCCGGAATGACCAACGGCAAAAGCGTGATGAACTCGACGATCGGCCTGAGCTGCGGCAGCCGCAATCGGATCCAGTAGGCTGCCGGCACCACGATCAGCACACCCAGAATGATGGTGAAGATGGCGGCGACCACCGAATACAGGAAGGTCGCCTGGAAACGCGCGTCGCCGAGCACGATCCGGTAGGCGTCGAAGGAATAGGCGCCGCGCCGCATGCGCATGGAAAATTCCACCGTCGCGATCAACGGGATGAAGAAATAGGCCGCGCCGAGGATGAAGACCACCCAGGCCCAGAATCTGCCCGACTTCATTTCAGCCACCTCTCGGAACGGGTCCGGAACCAGATGTAGAAGACATTGGCCAGGCCGGTGATGACGATCATGCCGAAGGCGATCGCGTAGCCGAGATGGGCATTGTGCAGCACGTCGCCGCGGATTTGCGCGTAGAGCAGGATCGGCACGATGTTGAGCGACGAGCCGGTCAGCGCATAGGCGGTGGCGATCGCCCCGAAGGCGTTGGCGAAAAGCAGGATCACGGTGCCGAGAAAACTCGGCCAGATCACAGGGATGACCACGATGCGCCAATATTGCGCGGTGGTCGCGCCAAGCGTGGCGGCAGCTTCACCCCATTCCTTCTTCAAGCCATCGATTGCCGGCGTGATGATGACCACCATCAGCGGTATCTGGAAATAGACATAGGTCAGCGTCAGGCCCCAGAAGGACAGGATGTTGAAGCCGTGGGCATAGATGTTGAGGCCGAACACGGTGTTCAGGATCACCGTGGCAAGACCGAGCCGGCCGAGCGTGGCGAGGAAGGCGAAGGCCAGCGGCACGCCGGCGAAATTGGAGGCGACGCCGGAAAAAGTCAGGGTGGCCGAGCGTATCCAGTCCGGCAGCCCGCCGCGCACGATGGCGATGGCGATGGCCAGGCCCGCGAAAGCGCCGATCAGCGCCGAGGCCAGGCTTACCTTGATCGATATCCAGTAAGCGGCAACGATCGACGGCTGCGCCAGAGCGACAATGTTCTCGAGCGTGAACTCGCCGGCATCATTCTGGAATGCGCCCAGCATCAGATAAAGCGTGGGCAAAATCAGGAACATGATGGCGAAGATGAAGAACGGAGCGACGCCTAGCCATTGCGTCGGCAATCGCAACGCGCGTGCCTCCGCGGGCGGCGCGGTCTTGCCTGCGGTATCGTGACTGGAAAGCGAGAGATCGGTCATGCGCCGGCTACCGTCTTCGAGGGGGAACCGGGCGGCCGCGAAGCCGCCCGGTGGATTCAACTGTTACTTGACGTTGGCACCGACAACGGAGTCCCAGTTCTTGGTGACGGCTTCCTTGGCCTTGCCCTGCTCGTCCAGCGTCGGGAACACCGCCGAAGCATAGGCTTCCGCCGGCGGCAGCTTGGCCAGGACGTCCGCCGGGATCTTGCCGTTCTTGGCGAGATCGTTGAAGCGGATCGGGTGGCAATAGCCCTTGAGCCAGCCGATCTGGCCTTCGTCTGAATAGAGGTATTCCATCCAGAGCTTGGCTGCGTTCGGATGCGGCGCATAGGCGCTGATCGCCTGCACGTAGACGCCGGCGACGACGCCGGTCTTCGGCACGACGACGTCGACCGGCGGGTTGCCCTTCAGCGTGTCACGGCCGGCGAGCGCGTTGTAGTCCCAGTTGATCAGAATCGGGGTCTGACCCTGGGCGAGTGTCGCCGGCTTGCCGATGACCGGTACGAAGTTGCCGGCGGCATTGAGCTTCTTGAAGAAGTCGAGGCCGGCGGTGCCCGCGGCTTCGCCAGCCGCGGCTCCACTCGAAAGACCAGCGGCATAGACCGCCTGGATGGCCTGGTTCGAAGCGCGCGGATCGCCGGCGAGAGCCACTGAATTGGCGAATTCCGGCTTCAGCAGATCGGCCCAGTCAACAGGCGATTCCTTGACCAGATCCTTGTTCACCATCATCGCCAGAACGCCGTAGTAATCACCGTACCAGGCGCCGTCGGCATCCTTGGCGCTGTCGGGGATCGAGTCCCAGGTCGACACCTTGTAGGGCATCAGCAGGCCGTCGGCCTTGGCAGTCGGGCCGAAGGACAGGCCGACGTCGATGACGTCGGGCGCCTGCGGACCCTTATTGTCCTTGTTGGCCTTGATCGCCTCGACCTCGTCGCCCGAGCCGGCGTCGGGGTTGAGCTCGTTGATGGTGATTTCCGGATATTTCGCCTTGAACCCCGCGATAACGTCGCCGTAACCGCACCAGTCATGCGGCAAAGCGATGGTGGTGAGCTGGCCTTCCGCCTTCGCGGCCTTGACGAGATCGTCCAGCGGAGCCGCGGACGAAATCACCGTCGACGCAAACAGCGCCGCGGCCGAAAGGGAAAGCACTTTCCCCGTGAATTTGAACATGTGTTCTCTCCGTTGAACTGACGCCGTTGGACGCCTGCGATGCGGTATCGTTTTCGTGTGACAGCCAGATGAAAGCTTTATGAAACCCCACCGCTGGCAGCACGAAAGTTAACTCCTTTTAATCGACTGTAGCAATTAGCCCCCACTTAATTTTCCGGCTAATTACTTTTTGCCTTGCACTTCACCCCTTTCCCCTTGGTTGCCCCTGATTTTCCAGATCAACTTTACCCTTAAAGCGGTATCACACCGTCCCGGCGATTGCATTTTCGAGCAGCGTCAGCGCTGCCTTCTTGGTCAGCTTGACCGGGTTGCCGCCGGCTGTCGGATCGACCACCGCCATATCGGCGATCAAGGCCCTGCGCTTCTTGTCCATGTCGAGCCCCTTGATCAGGCCAGGCAGCGCATGCGGCACCTTCAATTCCTTGCGAAGCTTGATGACAGCCTTGGCGAAGCCGTCGAAGCCGCCCCTTATGCCGCAATAGGCGGCGAGCCGCGCGATGCGGTCCTCGATCGCCTCGCGGTTGAAGGCGAGCACATAGGGCATGAACACCGCATTGGTCATGCCGTGATGGGTGTCGTAGAGCGCCCCGATGGGATGCGACAGCGAATGGATCGCCCCCAGCCCCTTCTGGAAGGCTGCCGCGCCCATCGCCGCGGCGCTCATCATGTTGGCGCGGGCGACCAGATCCCTGCCGTTGGCATAGGCCTTTGGCAGGTTCTCGAAGACAAGTCTGATGCCTTCCACGGCGATGCCGTCGGCCATCGGATGATAGCCCGGCGCGCAATAAGCCTCGAGGCAATGGGCCAGCGCGTCCATGCCGGTGCCGGCGGTGATGAAGCCCGGCATGCCGACCGACAGCTCCGGATCGGCAATGACGATCGCCGGCAGCAGCTTCGGATGGAAGATGACCTTTTTGGTGTGGGTCGCCTCATTGGTGATGACGCCGGCGCGGCCGACTTCGGACCCGGTGCCGGCCGTGGTCGGCACCGCTATGATCGGCGCGATCGCGTCCGAGTTGGCGCGTGTCCACCAGTCGCCGATGTCCTCGAAATCCCAGACCGGGCGCGTCTGTCCCGCCTGGAAGGCGATCAGCTTGCCAAGGTCGAGCGCCGAGCCGCCGCCGAAGGCAATGACGCCGTCATGCTTGCCCTTCTTGAACACCGCGATGCCGGCGGTGAGATTGGAATCGACCGGATTCGGCTTCACTTCGGAGAAAACGCCGTAGGGCACTTTTGCGTCATCGAGGATTTTCAGCGTCGAAGCGACGACCGGCAGTTTCGCCAGCCCCGGATCGGTGACGAAGAGCGGCCGCTTGATGCCGGTGGCGGCGAGCACCTCGGGCAATTCCTTGATGCGCCCGGCGCCGAAGCGGACGGTGGTGGGGTAGTTCCATTTGGAGATCAGCTTGGACATGTTTGTCTTTCAAAAAATCAGATGGCTTCGCGCAGGTGGAAGGATTTCGGCCGGGTCAGGTTGTCGTAGCCGATGGCGGACAAGCCGGCCCCCTTGCCGGTGTCCTTGACGCCGGTCCAGACCAGCGCCGGGTCGAGGTAGTCGCTGCGGTTCATGAACACCGTGCCGGTCTCGACGCGGTCGCCGATCGCCACCGCATGCTCGGTGTCGCGCGTCCAGATCGAGGCGGTCAGGCCGTAGGGGCTGTCGTTCATCAGCGCGATCGCCTCCTCGTCGTTGCGCACCTTCATGATGCCGACGATCGGGCCGAAACTTTCCTCGCGCATGACGCTCATCTGATGGTCGACGCCGGTCAGCACCTCCGGCGCCAGATAGGGCGAGCCGGCCTTGTCCTGAGCCACCTTCATGTTGATATGCGCCTTGGCGCCCTTGCGCAGCGCCTCGGCCTTCTGCTCACGGATCAGGTCGGCGAAACGCGCCTGCGCCATCGGCCCCATCGTCGTCGCCTGTTCGAGCGGGTTGCCGACGACATAGTTCTTCGTCTCGGCGATGAAGGCTTCGACGAACTCGTCATAGACCCTTTCATGCACATAGACGCGTTCGATGCCGCAGCAGCACTGGCCGGAATTGTAGAAGGCGCCATCGACCAGATTGGCGACCGCATGGTCCATCTTGGCGTCGGGCAAGACATAGGCCGGATCCTTGCCGCCAAGCTCCAATCCGAGCGTCATGAAGGTGCCCGCCGCTGCCTTTTCGATGGCGCGGCCGCCGGCGACCGAGCCGGTGAAATTGACGTGGTCGATCTTGCCCGAGCCAAGCAATCTTTCTGTCTGGACATGGTTCAGCACGATGTTCTGGAACACGCCCTTGGGCAGGCCTGCTCTGTCGAAAGCCTGCTGGAAACGCTCGCCGACCAGCAGCGTCTGCGCGGCATGTTTGAGGATGACGGTGTTGCCGGCCATCAGCGCCGGCACGATCGTGTTGACCGCGGTGAGGTAAGGATAGTTCCACGGCGCGATCACCATGACCACGCCGAGCGGATCCTTCTTCACATAGCGGCGGAACCCGTCCTTCGGATTGGAGGCCGGCACGGATTTCAGCGCCGCCTCGGCGATTTCGACCATATGGCTGGTGCGTTCCTTGACGCCGCCGAACTCGCCGCCATAGCGCACCGGACGCCCCATCTGCCAGGCGATCTCCGGCACGATCTCGTCGGTCATGGCAACCAACGCCTCGAGCATCGCCAGCATGTACTTGCCGCGCTCGGCGATCGGAGTCTGCGCCCACTTCTCCTGCGCTGCCTTGGCGCGCTCGACAGCGGCATTGACCGCCTGGTCGGTGGCGATCGGACGCTCGGCATAGACCGAACCATCGATAGGGGATTTGAGTTTCACGATTTCCAAGAAGATGTCTCCATATCGAAAGGCAAAGCGTCAGCAGGCAAGGGCGCGAACATGCCCCGCTCTCGCATAATCCAGTATCGACTGATCGCGCGTCACGAGCGTCAGATCGAACGCCCGTGCCGTCGCGATCAATATTCTATCTGCCGGATCGCCGTGAAGCGATCCGGGCAAGAAGGACGATTCAATCAACAAGCCCGGCGAAAGAGCCTCCACCTTGATGCCTGGCGTGGCGATCACTTCCCCAAAAATGCTTGTTGGCGACTTTGCTGCCGCCAACCGGCCCTTGGCGCTCAGCAGGCCCAATTCCCAGGCCGAAATGGGGGAAACCCGGATCTTCTCGTCAACAGCCGCGGCGGTATTGATCGCAGTCTTGGCTTCCGGCCTGATCGGCTCGTTCAGCGCTATCCATATGATCGCGCACGTGTCGAGCAGCAACCTATGCGTCACGGCTGCACATCAGGCTCAAAAGCCGGCCTAGTGTAATCATGCCCTGGGCAAAGCGTAACCTTGCCTGTCCATATGCCGAAAAGCGGATGGTCGATATTTTCCCGTGGAAGTTCGTAGCTAGCCTGCGCTGGCTCCGCCATTCCCGGAGGAGTCTTGTCCATGGTAGCCATGTTCGGCTTTCGATAGCCCTCGGGCCATCCCTCCAGTTTAAAATCCACGCGTTCGTTCGCAAGGTCGACATGGGACGCCCGATAGTTTGCGCGCAACCAGGCGCGTGCCTGGCTGTGCCCGTTCGGGCTGTTCGCCCACCATTCCTCCCGCTGTCGCGCCGACGGCGGCAAGCGGCCGCCTATTACTTGCTCAATCTCCGCGAAGCTCATGGACATATGGCCTTGGCCCGAGAACAGAAGATGCTCGAAAAGCGGATGGTATTTGGTTCCTTCGGTCATCACATAAATCTAGTTCAATCCGCGTTTTCGATCAAGGTAAGGGTAGTAACTTACTATCTTTCTAGTATCGCTCGAACCCCCTGTGCAGTTCCCAATCCGTAATGCGGCGGTCGTATTCGAACTGCTCCCATTTGGCGGTGTGGACGTAGTGTTCGAGCACGTCCTCGCCGAGCGCCTGTTTCAGCATCTTGGACTTGGCCAGCGTGTCGGTGGCGTCGCGCAGCGTCTTCGGGATCTCCGGCAGGCGCGAGGCCTGATAGGCGTCGCCGACGAAGGGCTTTTGCAGCTCCAGCTTCTCGTCGATGCCGGCAAGGCCGGCGGCGATCAACGCCGCGAAGGCGAGATAGGGGTTCAAGTCGGCGCCGCCGATGCGGCATTCCATCCGGATGCCCTTGGTGCCTTCGCCGCACAGGCGGAAGCCGGCGGTGCGATTGTCTTCGCTCCACATGATCTTGGTCGGCGCGAACGTTCCGGCCTGGAAGCGCTTATAGGAATTGATGTAGGGCGCCAGGAACCAGGTGAACTCCTTGGCGTATTTAAGTTGGCCCGCCGCCCATTGCTGGCCGAGGCTCGACAGCGTCCAGTCGGCTTGTCTGTCGAAGAAAAGCGGCGTCTTGCCGTCGGCGCTCCAGAGCGAATTGTGGATGTGGCTGGAATTGCCGGCGAGCCCGTAATTGTACTTGGCCATGAAGGAAATCGCCTTGCCTTCGGATTCGGCGATCTCCTTAGCGCCGTTCTTCAGGATGACGTGGCGATCGGCCATGTCGAGGGCCTCGGCATAGCGCACATTGATCTCTTCCTGACCCGGCCCCCACTCGCCCTTCGAGTTCTCGATCGGGATGCCTGCCGCTTCCATCTCGTTGCGAAGCCGTCGCATGACGCCTTCTTCCTTGGTGGTGATGCCGATCTGATAGTCGCCGATATAGGGCGAGGCGGTGTCGAGGCCCTGCCAGTGCTTCTTGCGGGCGGAATCGTAGGTCTCGCTGAAGAGGTAGAATTCGAGCTCGGAGGCGAAATAGCCGATATAACCGCGCTCCGTCAGCCGCTTGACCTGCTTCTTCAGGATGGCGCGCGGGGAATGCGGCAGGTCGTCATGGGTGTGGTGATCGAGCACGTCGCAGATCACGAGCGCTGTCTTTTCCAGCCACGGAATGCGCCGCAGCGTCGCGAGGTCGGGCTTCATGACGAAATCGCCATAGCCCTTCGACCAGCTTGCCGCCTTATAGCCGGGCACCGGCTCCATATCGATGTCGGCGGCCAGGAGATAGTTGCAGCCATGCGTCTCGTCATGCGCGGAATCGACGAAGTACTGGGCCAGGAACCGTTTTCCCGCCAGCCGTCCCTGCATATCGACGATGCAGGCCAGCACCGTGTCGATCTCCCCGCCGGAAACCGCTTTCTTCAACTGATCGAACGAGAAATTTCCGGCCATTCCTTTGGCGCTCCAGTGCTTGTCATTTTGGGCTTGTCGATTTCGAAGGGTCGAAGCCATGGCCGGCGATGCGCGGGCCATGGCTGTGAGATGCTGGCCTCAGTGGCCGGTTTCGCCGACGGCCTGCTCAGCCGCCTTGATCGCCGCTTGGCGCGCCGCGATGATGTCGCCGAGCGGCGGACCCTGGAAGCGGTTGCGCTCGAAGGCAAACCAGACGATCGCGGTCAGGATGAAGAAGCCGACGGTGATGTAGAGCGCCCAGTCGTTCGGCGGCTGGATGCCAATGACGAAGATCAGGATCATCGACACGATCGACAGGACCGCAAACAGCATGAACACGCCGCGCCCCATGTTCCACGGTCCCATCTTGTCCCACTTGGGCGTGCCCCAGGCCAGCATGCCGAGCACGATCGGCACGGTGAAGGACAGGAACAGGAAGATGACGGTGCAGGAGACCACGATGGTGTAGGCCGAGGTGCCGGCGACCGAAACCAGCGTCGACCCCCAGACGAACAGCACCGACAGGATCGATGCCGTCCAGATCGCCGCCACCGGCGTGCGGTAGGTCGGACTGACCTTGGCCAGTGCCGACGAACCCGGCAGGCCGCCGTCACGCGAGAAGGCGAAGATCATGCGCGAGGCTGAGGTGACGGTGGCGAGGCCGCACAGCAGCTGAGCGATGAACACGACGAGATAGACGAACTCCTTGAGGCCAGGGCTGACGCGCTGGTCGAAGGCCCAGAAGAACACGTTCCAGCCTTGCTTGGCGGCATCGTCCATGTTCGGGATCATCAGCACGAACGCGGCCAGGAACAGATAGCCGAACACGGCCGACCAGATCACCGACATGACCATGGCGCGCGGCACCGAGCTGGCCGCCTTGATGGTCTCCTCGGACGTATGCGCCGAGGCGTCGTAACCGGTGATGGTGTAGATCGGCAGCAGGAGGCCGAGCGCGAACACCCAGGCATTCGAAACCGACGGCCAGACGCCGCCTCCGGCATCGCCGGAGTAGTTATGGAAGGTAAACAGCCGGCTGAAATCCCAGGTTTCGGCGGAGAGCAGGCAGACCACCGCGATCAGGATCGAGCCGAAGAAGATGAGATAGCCCGAGAAGTCGGTGAGCTTGGCCGTCAGCTTGATGCCGAGATGGTTGATCAGCGCCTGGGCGCCGGTGATGATGACCAGAAAGATCATCTGGTTGGTCAGCGTGCCTTCGATGCCGAGCGCCGGTCCGAAGGCGCCGATGAAGAACGTCCAGGTGCCGACATTGATGGCGCCGAGCACGGTGATCAGGCCGAGCAGGTTGAGCCAGGCCGTGACCCAGCCGGTGCCGCGGTTGCCCAGGATCGAGCCCCAATGATAGAGCCCGCCGGCCGTCGGATAGGCCGAGCTGATCTGCGACATGGCGACGGCGAACGTCAACGAGACGAAGCAGCCGACCAGCCAGCCGATGCCGATGCCGATGCCGCCGGCGCCCGACGTTGCCTGCGCCAGCGAATTGATGCCGCCCGACAGGATGCAGATGATGGAGAAGGAAACGGCGAAATTCGAAAAGCGGCTGAGGCGCCGCTCCAGTTCCTGGGCGTAGCCCATGCTGTGGAGGACCTTGACGTCCTCCGCCTTGTCAACTTCGGTATATCCAGGTGCTGCCATTTTTAGTCCCCTTGCGTTCTCAGCTAGCCGATTGAACTGACTTTCCCACTGCGTGTTCCCTGGCGCCCCTGGTCTCCTCGGGCTCTAGATCCGAAAAGATGCCTGTGAGCAAATCCGCCCATTTCCGCTGCCCGGTCTCGCCGGAGATTTCATCGTTGCGGATTTCGATCATCGCGCAGGGCAGCCCGCGCGGGCGCGCATGGCGTTCCAGCGTGAAATAGACGCGGTCGGCCGGCGAATAGGGTTCGTTGACGCCGACGGTAATGCCGGCAAGGTGCCGCAGCGCCGATATCAGCGGCGCCGCCAGCCGGCGGTCGTCATCGTGGATGATGCCGATATGCCAGGGCCGGTCTCGGCCTTTGTAGACCGGCGTGAAGGAATGCACCGATACCAGCCGCGTCTCCTGGCCGCGCGCCAGCCTGTCTTCGACAATATGCTCGATGGCGCTATGGAACGGCTGCCAGGACAGGGCGACCCGCGCCGCGCGCTGCTTTTCCGACAGGCCGGTGTTGCCCGGTATGGCTGTGGTTTCGCTGACCGGCGGCACCAGGTCCGGCGCGTCAAGCGGCCGGTTGCAGTCGATGACGAGACGCGAAATGCAGGTTTCGACCAGCGTCGCATCGAGCGCCTGCGCCATGCGCAGCGCAACCGGCAGCGCGCCCGGGTCCCAGGCGATGTGACGCGACAGGTCCTCGGCGGTGAGGCCGAGCGTGCCGAATTCGGCGGGCAGGAAATTGGAGGCGTGGTCGCAGGTGAGCACGAAGGGACTCGATCCGCCCGGGTTGGTCACCCTTACGGCATCAGGCGATGCAAGGCTGGCGGGCCGTGCTTTCTCCATAGTCTGCGGTCCCCGGGGAGCGCTGTATCGTATGTTACGTATTTTGCCTCATTGCGTCCCTATGGATGATTTCATACAGTTTGCCCGGCTTTGTCAAATGCGATTTGGGGAAAACACCGTCGGCCGGGCCATGGATGGGAAAGATGATTTCCAGTATTGCCGAATTGATCGCCGACCGCATCGGCACAATGCCGGCCGGCGAGCGGCGCGCGGCCCAGACGCTGATAGCGAGCTATCCGATGATCGGTCTGAAGACTGTCGCCGAATTCTCGTCCGCGGCCGGCGTGTCCTCGCCGACGATCCTGCGTTTCGTCGCCAGGCTCGGCTTCCAGAACTATCCGGAGTTCCAGTCGAGCCTGCAGGACGAACTGGCGGCGCAATTGCAGTCCCCTGCGACCCGCACGCTCAATCCGCCCTTGCCCGGCGGCACGGCGTCGCCGATGCTGGAGGCAACGCTCGACAATATGCGCGAGACGTTCCGGCACCTGTCCGACAAGCAGCTTGCCGACATCGCGTCCCGCCTCGCCGAGCGTCGCGGCAAGACATTCCTGATCGGCGGCCGCTTCACCGATCCGCTGGCGCGCTACATGGCCGCCCACCTCGCCATCATCCAGCCTGACGTCATTCACCTCGCCGGCCAGGAAAGCATGTGGCGCGACAGGCTGATCGACATGGGCAAGCGCGACGTGCTGGTCATTTTCGACATCAGGCGCTACCAGGACAGCCTCATCCGCTTCGCCGAGAAGGCGCATCAGCGTGGCGTGCAGATCGTGTTGTTCACCGACCAGTGGCTGTCGCCGATCGCCCGCTTCGCCCGTCACGTCATCGCCGGGCGAACCGCCGTGCCTTCGGCGTGGGACTCCTCGGCGGCGCTCTTCGTCGTCGCCGAAACGCTGATCGGCGCCGTCACAAGGCAACTCGAGGCCGACGGCGCCCGGCGCATCCGCGAGATGGAAGGCCTGCGTTGATGCAGCCCGGGATACGTCTGGAACGATTTCGGTCCGAAACTGGCGTCGGGGCGGCATAGCCAGCGTTGTAATCTCGAAAGCCCGGCTCGAAGTGAACTAAAAAATCAAAACGGCACGAACACCGGCAACGTTACGCATATTTAATGTGCGCGGACACTGAAGAATTGTCATAAAGGCACGATATCGGGGGCTTGCTTCTTGCCTTAGAATAGCCCCGCTGCGTCTGCTTATTTCGGGAAACCGGTGGACGGAAGGATTGTTTTGCCAACCGGAGTGCCGATGGCCGCCTGGAAACAGATACTTTTCGCCCTTGTGGTGCTGGTGGTGGCGGTTGCCGCCTGGCTGCGCTTTTTCCCGGGCGCGCCGGACGTGCTGGCGCGCTGGGGAATAGACTGGGCCTACGCGGCAACGCCTCCGGCTGAAACCGGCGCCGGCACGAAATCCGCTGGCGGCGAGCGAGCCCGTCAGGTCAACGTCGTCGTCGTGCCCGCTATTTCCGCGACCATAAACGATCGGCTCCAGGCCATCGGCACCGGCCGCGCCAATGCGTCGGTGACGGTCAACCCCTACTCCTCCGGCCGTCTCGCCGAATTGCTGGTTTCGTCCGGCACCCATGTCGACAAGGGACAGGTCATCGCGACCCTTGATTCCGAAACCGAAGTGATCGCCCAGGACCGTGCCCGGCTCGCGCTTCAGGACGCACAGGCCAAGCTCGACCGGGTCAGGTCGCTGCGCGCCTCCAATGCGGCGACACCGGTCGCCGTCGCCGATGCCGAAGTGGTGCTGGCCGGTGCCAAGCTGGCGCTACAGGATGCGGAACTCGCCCTGCACCGCCGGTCTGTTCTCGCCCCGATCTCCGGCACGGTCGGGATCCTGCCGATCTCCGCCGGTAATTATGTGACCAACCAGTCGGCGATCGCGACGCTCGACGACCGTTCCTCGATCCTTGTCGATTTCCTGGTGCCGGAACGCTTCGCGGCCGCCGTCAAGATCGGCGCGCAATTGTCGGCGACGCCGATCGCCAATCCCGGCAACAGCTATACCGGCACGGTTTCGGCCATCGACAACCACATCGACGAGAACAGCCGTACGCTTCTGGTCAAGGCGACGATCGCCAACCCGGCCGATTCGCTGCGCGCCGGCATGTCGTTCGCCATCACCATGAAATTCCCCGGCGAGACCTATCCCGCCGTCAGCCCGCTGGCGATCCTGTGGGGCTCGGAGGGCGCTTACGTCTGGGCGGTCGAGAACGGCAAGGCCAAGCGGGTGCCGGTGCGCATCATCCAGCGCAACACCGAAACCGTGTTGATCGACGCGGAGCTGGACAGTGGCGACATGGTGGTGACCGAAGGCACCCAGAGCGTCAGCGAGGGAGGCGAAGTCCGCATCGCCCGCGGAGAGCAGCGCGCCGCGAACGCGGCCGAAGGCTCATGACCGGAGCCGTCAACGCCGCCAGCGAGACTGGCTTTACCGCCCTGTTCATCCGCAGGCCGGTCATGGCCTTGGTGCTGAATGTCCTCATCGCGGTCGCCGGCCTCGCCGCCTTCTATGGCGTCGAGATCCGCGAGCTGCCTGATGTCGACCGCGCCGTCGTCACCGTTTCCACGACTTTCGAAGGCGCGGCGGCCGAAACGGTCGATCGCGAACTGACCGACACGATCGAGGGAGCTGTTGCCCGCGTTTCCGGCGTCAAGTCGATCTCCTCGACCTCCTCCTTCGGCTCGAGCCGCGTCACCATCGAATTCAACGACGGCGTCGATCTCAATGTCGGGGCCTCGGATGTGCGGGATGCCGTCGGCCGCGTCGCCAACCAGATGCCGGAAACGGCCGATCCGCCGCGCATCGTCAAGGCCGACGCCAACTCCGACCCCGTGATGCGCCTGGCCGTCACCTCCGACACCATGTCGGTTCAGGACATGACCGTCCTGGTCCAGGACCAGATCGAGGACGAACTGGCTGCCGTTCCAGGCGTCGCGGACGTCCAGGTCTATGGCGACCGCGACAAGATCTTCCGCATCGACGTCGATCAGAACAAGCTCGCCAGCCTGGGCTTCACCGTCGCCGACCTCAGGACCGCCCTTGCCTCGGTCGCCTTCGATTCACCCGCCGGCTCGATCACCACCAGCAATCAGGACCTGATCGTTCGCACCACCGCCGATGTGACGACGCCGGAAGAATTTGAGAACATCATCATTGGCGGAACGACGCGCATCCGCGATGTCGCCACCGTCACGCTCGGCCCCGACATCGGCCAGACCACGTTGCGTTCGGACGGCAAGACCGGCATCGGCATCGGCATCATCCGCCAGGCGGAATCGAACACGCTGGACATCTCCACCGGCGTCAAGGCCGCGGTCGAGAAGTTGCAGGCAAACCTGCCGCGAGGCATGTCGATCAAGGTCACAAGCGACGACGCGGTGTTCGTCAACGGCGCCGTGCACGAGGTGGAGATCGCGCTCGCGCTTTCCGTCTCCATCGTTCTGGTCGTCATCTATGCCTTTCTTCTCGACTGGCGCGCCACGCTCATTCCGGGCCTGTCGATGCCCGTCGCCATGATCGGCACCATTGCGGCGATCTACCTCGCTGGTTTCTCGATCAACATCCTGACGCTGCTGGCCCTGGTGCTGGCGACGGGGCTTGTCGTCGATGACGCGATCGTCGTTTTGGAAAACATCGTGCGGCGGCGCAATCAAGGCATGGGGCCGCGTGCCGCCGCAGTGCTCGGCGCACAGGAAGTGTTCTTCGCCGTCATCGCCACCACGCTGACTCTGGTTGCCGTCTTCGTGCCGATCTCCTTCCTGCCGGGCCAGACCGGCGGCCTGTTCCGCGAATTCGGCTTCGTGCTCGCCATGTCGGTGCTGTTGTCCTGCGTGGTCGCGCTGACGCTTTGTCCCATGCTTGCCTCGCGCATGCTGTCCGGTGCCGCCCTCCACCGCGAGGGCAGCAACGGCGTCGGCGCGCGCATCGGCGGCGCGCTGAACGCGGCCTACCGGCGCAGCCTGCATGTCTGCCTCGACGCGCCGTGGATCGTGGTGCTGGTGGCGTTGCTGTTTGCCGGCACCGCATTCGCGCTGTTCGGCACCATCCGCCAGGAATTGACGCCGACCGAGGATCGCGCGGTCGTGCTGCTTCGCATCAGCGCCCCGCAAGGCGTCAGCCTCGACTACACGACGCAGCAGATGCAGAAGATCGAAAAGCTGATCCAGCCGCTGCGTGATTCCGGCGAAATCGTCAGCACTTTCGAGAGCGCCGGCCAGAACGGCGCCTATAATTCAGGCTTCATGGTGATGACGCTGGCGCCCTGGGACGAGCGCAGCCGCAGCCAGCAGGAGATCATGGCCGAGATCAGCCAGCTCACCCGCCAGGTGCCCAGCGTGCGCATCTTCCCGGTGCAGCCCAACAGCCTCGGCATCCGTGGCGCCGGCAACGGCCTGCAGTTCGCGCTGGTCGGCAACGACCGCAAGGCGCTCGGCGACTCGGCCGTCAAGATCATCGCCGAGATGCAGAAGGATCCGCGTTTCCAGACGCCACGCCTTTCCATCGACCCGACGCAACCGCAGCTTTCCGTTGCCGTCGACCGCGAGCGCGCCTCCGATCTCGGCATCGACATCACCGGGCTGGCCAATACCATGCAGGCCATGCTCGACGGCAACGACGTCGTCGATGTCTACATCGCCGACCGCAGCTACGGGGTGAAGCTGGTTTCGACCACCAACCCGATCAACGATCCGACCGACCTGGAGAACGTCTTCCTAAAGACGGCTGACGGCCGTTTCGTGCCGATGTCGACCATAGCCACGCTGACCGAGCGTGCCGTGCCGCCCTCGCTGTCGCGCGAGCAGCAGCAGCCGTCGGTGGCGATCACGTCCAACCTCGGCGGCGATTTCGCCCTCGGCTCGGCCCTTACGCGCGCCGAGGAGATCGCAACGCCGCTTCTGCCGCCGGGCAGCCGCATCGTGCCATTGGCCGAGGCGGCGACACTGGGTGAGACAAACAGCGCCATGGTCACCATCTTCGGTTTTGCCCTGGTCATCATCCTGCTGGTGCTTGCCGCGCAATTCGAGAGCTTCGTCAGCGCCATCATCATCATGGCGACAGTGCCGCTCGGCCTCGCCTGCGCCATCTTCGCGCTTCTGCTCTCGGGCACCAGCCTCAACGCCTACAGCCAGATAGGTCTGGTGCTGCTGGTCGGCGTCATGGCCAAGAACGGCATCCTGATCGTCGAATTCGCAAACCAGCTGCGCGATCGCGGACTGGGCGTGCGCGAGGCGATCGAACAGGCCTCGACCATTCGCTTGCGCCCGGTGATGATGACCATGATCTGCACCGTGCTCGGCGGCGTGCCGCTGGTGCTGGCGGCGGGCGCCGGCGCCGAGGCCCGTATCGCGCTCGGCTGGGTGATCGTCGGCGGACTGGGGCTGGCCACCGTCTCGACGCTGTTCCTGACCCCCGTCGCCTATCTCTTGCTCGGCCGCTTCGTCACGCCGAAGACCCACGAGGAGGCGCGGCTGAAGCGCGAACTCGAGGAAGCCGCCTACACCGATGTGGAGCCGGCTGAATAGGGAAATTCCAGGAGACCGTGTAGCGGGTCCGGAATTTTCGTGGGGAAACAGCCTGCTATTTCAAGAGACGGCCCTCGATCGACCAGCGCGCGGCGAGGAAATTCAGCACCGCCGCCACAACCACCCCGCCGATCTTTGCCGGCCAGACGCCGACGACGCCGGCGAACAGCGCGATCGCAAGGCTGGAGACACCAAGCGAAATCAGCGCGCCGAGCGAAGCGAAGCGAAGAAAGGCATGATGCAGCCGGATGGCCGGATCGCGCTCGAACGACCAGAAGCCGTTGGCCGCGAAGGAGAAGGTGACGGCAATGAACCAGGACGCAACGTTGGCGGGCAGCGGCGGCACGTGCAGCTTGAGCAGCAGAAAGAAACCGGCAAGGTCGATGGCCGTGTTCACCAGGCCGACAATGGCGAAGCGGATGATCTTGTTGCAGGTCGAACGCCGGGACTGATCGGCACTCATGCTGTGCCGTCCATGATGCCGACACGCGCGCGAGCCAGGTTTGCGCCGAAACGATCGGAGGCGAGAACCGCGAATTCGACTTCGCGCACCTCTTGCATCGGGTCGCGTGCACGCAACGTCTCGTCGACATGTCCGGGATGGCACATGAAAAGTCCCTCTTCCGGCAGGCTTTCAACGGCGGTTTGCAGGGCGGGCGCGAACTTTTCCGGCTGCCGCCAGTCATAGATGCCGGCGAGCGGCGCCCTAACGGTGAAGCCGGCGCGCCGCATGGATCGGTTGAAACCAGTTGCCAGGGCGGCGATCGCCGCGATTTTCGATGCCGCCGCGCCGCTGCCGGCCAGCGCCGGCGCGCCGCGCAGCCACGGTCTGCCGGCATCTCCGGCGAAACGCCCCCGCAGCCATTTGCGCACGACGGGCAGGAAATGCACATGCTGGTGGCCGTCGATGAAATCGGGCTGGCGCCCGAGCGCCTCGACGAAGCGGCCAAATTGGGCGTCGAGCTCGGCATGGACGTCGCAGGTCTCGATGCCGCCGCGCAGGATCGGCAATGCCAGCGAGCGGAGCGGCGGCAGCCGGCCTTCCGGCGCCAGGCTCGACGGGCCGGTCACGGCCGGCTGGTCCGTCAAGGTCAGATGCAGGCCGACGGCGACCCGGCCGCACAGCGGCTTGATGCGTTCCGCCTCCCCCGGCCATTCCGCGAAACCGGTCATGCAACCGGTGCCCGTTAGCCGCCCGCGATCGAGCAGGTCGAGGATCGCCGCCGAGACGCCGGGCGCCAGGCCATAATCGTCGGCGATCAGGCGGATGCCGCGCATCATGCCCCGGAAACGCCCGGCGCCGACTTGGCGGGAACATCGCTGCGCACGATATCGCGCACGATGTAGACCGGGCGATCCTTGCTTTCGCTGAGCGTGACCCAGACATATTCACCGATCAGCCCGAGAAGTGTCAGGTTGAGGCCGCCGAGCAACACTACGGCGACCAGCAGGCTCGGATAGCCTGGAACGGCAATGCCGTAGAACAGCACCTCGAAGAGCACTTTCGCGCCGTAGACCGCGCCGGCAAACGCCGCAAGCAGTCCGCTGAGGCTGATCAGGCGCAGCGGAATCACCGAAAAGGACGTAAACCCCTCTAACGAAAAGGCGATCAGGTTGAGCCGGCTCCATTTCGACTTGCCGCTGGCGCGGTTTTCCGGCGAATAGGATATGGCCTTCTGGCGGAAGCCGGCCCAGGCGAACAGGCCCTTGTTGAAGCGCCTTTTGTCGCGCAGGCTGGTCAATGCGCGCGCCACGGTGCCGCGCATGACACGAAAATCGCCTGCATTCTCGGGTATATCGAACCGCTGGCTGCTGTTGATCAGACTGTAGAACAGTTTCGCCAACTGGCTGCGCCGCCAGCTTGCCCCGCGCCGGTCGTTCTGCGCGTAGACGACGTCGACGTCCGGATTCTCAGCCAGCTCGACGATCATCTTCAGGCTGGTCTCCAGGGAGTGCTGCAGATCCGCGTCCATGACAAGCACCATGTCGCCCCGCGAGTGGTCGAGGCCGGCGAGCACGGCGACCTCCTTGCCGAAATTGCGGCTGAGGCGCACGATTTCCCAGGATCCCGAAAGTGCCTGCGAAAACTGCCCGGCGCTATCGTCCCGGCTGCCGTCGTCGACCAGGATCTTGTGGACTTGCATGCCGAAGCGGCTCGACACCGCCGCCTCGAGCGCGTCGAGCAATGCCGCGAAAGCCGTCGCCGATTGCGCCTCGTTGAAGAACGGCGCCACGATATCGAGTGTCGGGCGCATCTCAGCCATGGGCGACAGGCTCCGCATTCACCAATTTTTGCCGCGCCTTGGCCCAGAACCACCATATCAGGAAGCAGGCGATGAAAGTGACCGTGATCGGCCGAAACCAGGGATAGAGAAAGTCATGCATGTGGCGCTCGACACCGGTCAAACCTGTCAGGAATAAAGTCATGGACAGCACGCAGGCCAGGACGCCACCTTTTTCTTCGCGCCACAACAGGGCAATGGCAAGGCCGGCGGGAACCGCGATCATCGCATAGGTGTTGGGCTCGACGCGCGGGTTGAAGACGCACATGTAGAAGGCGGCCGCCAGGAAGATCGCGAGTCCGGCCGCTCCTTGTTCGAGCTTGCGGTCGAACCAGAGCACGATCGAGAGCGTCAGCAGGCCGATCACGACGCGCACCGCCGTGGCAGCCGAGTCCGGAACGGGCAGCCCCATCTCGATAAAGGGCGCGGTGAAATCGGTAGGAACAAAATGGCTGGTCTTGTCGACGGCCATCGACGTCAGCATGCGGGCAAAATCGCCATACTGCTCGTTCAGGTAGCCGGCGGAAGCGAAAGCGTAGGGTATGGCGAGCACGAACAGCACCGCGAGCACCAGCACCGGTATCAGCCGCGGGCGCAACGCCCCCACCAACAGCAGCATGATGATCGCGGTCGGCTTGGCCGTGATGGCAAGCGAGGCCCAAAAAAAGGTCTCCGCACGCCTTCCTTCCAGTGCCGACAGGGTCAAGAGCCAGCAGGCGCCGGTCAGCAGGATTGTCGCCTGGCCGTTGCGGATGGCGCCCAGTGTCATCGGCAAAGCGAGGAAGAGGCCGAAGGAAAGCAGCCAGGTCTGCTCCTGTCCGCCCAGCTTGTGCACCTGCCGCGCCGCGGCAAGGGTGAGAACGGCGAAACCGAGGGCATGCCAGACCAGCCCGCCAAGATGCGGTCCCAGATTCAAGAATGGAATATAGAGCGCGGCGAAGGCGGGCGTGTAAAGGTATCCCATCTCGGACTCAAGGTCGTAGAGCGGCCGGCCGGCGAGAAACTCCACACTGCCATATCTGTAGGCGTGCAATACGGTGCGCGCATCGGGCGACCACAGGACCAGGCCAAGCACGACCGCGAATGCCCCGATCCACAGGCTAAGCCCCAGGCGGTCGAAAACCGGCTTGGAAATCCTCATCAAGCACCCCACACCAATCCGGAACAGGCCCGGTCCGGCACTGTTCCAGCGTTCATTGGCGGCGGCATATCACGGACAAAGCGGGGTGGCATAGGGGGATCGAACGGCGTGGCCGCCGATGACATTGAACGATCGCAGCCAAAAAACCACCGTCTTTCCGGCCCTCGAAAGTGATCGCAACTGTGCTCTGGATGGACCGGAATGCAGTTCAACCGCACACCCCTGCCTTACGGCCGAATGAACACCTTGCCATTGGGCCTGGCCAGTTCCGCCGGCACGCGCGCCATCGCCTCGGCCAGCGGCACCACAGCCGTCACGTCGGTCGTCCAGCGCCCGTCGGAAAAGCGCTTCTGCGCCTCGAGGATCGCAGGACCGCGGCGATCCTTATGCTGCCGCATCCATTCGCTCAGCCAGAAGCCCTCTATGTGCTTGTGCTGGAAAATCAGCTGGCCGGGTTCGCGGATGATCGTGGCCTCGGGATCGAGGCGTCCATAGATAATCCAGCGCGAGCGCTTCGGCATGGCGTTGAAGATGGCCGAGGCCAGTGGCCCGGTCACCGCGTCGAGGAAGATGCGCGGCTGTTCGGCCTTTATAACCTCGCGCAGCGAGGCTTCGAAATCGGGCGACTTCTCGTTGAGCACATGGGCGGCGCCGATTTCCTTCAGCAGCGCGATCTGCTCGTCGCGGCGCACGGTGACGATAGGCCGGAATCCTTCCTCACTGGCCAGCCCGATGATCAGCTTGCAGAGCTGGCTGGCGCCGGCGGTCATGATGAAGGCCCTTTCGCCTTCTCGGCTGACGATGTCGAACATGGCGAGCGCGGTAAGCGGATTGACGATCATGGCAGCCCCATCCTCGTCGCGCACGGTGTCGAGGAGCGGAATGCAGGCGGCGGCTTCGGCAACGGCATAGTCGGCCCATGAGCCCCAATTGGAGAGCCCGGTGGCGAAGGCAACGCGCTTGCCGACGAGGCTCTTGGGATAGGGCTCGTCGTCGCCGCCGGCAACGACCACGCCGACGCCCTCGAAGCCGGCCGGCCGGCCCTTGACCCGCGGCTGGCCGTATTGGCCCTTGATGAAGGCGACATCGGACGGATTGATCGACGCAAGGCTGACCTTGATCAGCACTTGCGTCGGTCCAGGCGCCGGCACTGCGATACTGCCTGGCTCAAGATAGGGCTCCATCGCCTCCAGCGCGCTGCCGCTCGGCGTCCTGGTGTAGCCGTCGCCGACCAGGAGCAGCGCCTTCATTTCGGACGGGATGCTCATCGGCTGTCTCCCCGCTCGGACCGGGCCATCTCAGACCTTCTCTTGCGTGTATTTCTTCAGCTCCGCCCGCGCCACCTGGCGGCGATGCACGGCATCCGGCCCATCGGCGAGTCGCAGCGTTCTGAGATGCGTCCACGAGCGCGCCAGCGGCGTGTCCTGGCTGATGCCTTGCGCGCCGAACATCTGCACCGCCTCGTCGGTGACCTTCAGAGCCATGCGTGGCGCGACCACCTTGATCTGGCTGATCCAGGGCGCGGCGGCGCGCGCGTCGCCCTGGTCGATCATCCACGCCGCCTTGAGGCAGAGCAGGCGGGCCATCTCGATCTCCATGCGGCATTCGGCGATGATGTCGAAATTGGCGCCGAGTTTCGCCAATGGCTGGCCGAACGCTTCCCGGCGGACCGAACGCTGGCACAGCAGCTCCAGCGCCATCTCGGCCTGGCCGATGGCCCGCATGCAGTGATGGATGCGGCCGGGGCCGAGGCGGCCTTGCGCGATCTCGAAACCCCTGCCCTCGCCGAGGATCAGGTTCGACGCCGGCACCAGCACATTGTCGAAGCGAAGATGCATGTGGCCGTGCGGCGCGTCGTCGTCGCCATAGACCTGCATCGGGCGCAGCTTGTTGACACCCTTGGTGTCCGCCGGCACGAGGATCATCGAATGCCGCCTGTGCTTCGGCTCTCCATCGGAGGTCTTCACCATGACGATATAGATGGCGCAGCGGGGATCGCCGGCACCAGAGGCCCACCATTTCTCGCCGTTCAGCACATAGCCGTCGCCGCGCCGTTCGCAGCGCATCGAAATGTTGGTGGCATCCGACGAGGCTACGTCCGGCTCGGTCATCAGATAGGCCGAGCGGATCTTTCCGTCGAGAAGCGGCTCCAGCCAAGCCTTCTTGTGCTCCGCCGAGCCGTAGCGCTCCAGCACCTCCATGTTGCCGGTGTCGGGCGCCGAGCAGTTGAAGGTCTCGGCACCGAGATGCGCCTTGCCCATCTCCTCGGCCAGATAGGCGTATTCGACGGTGGAAAGACCGTAGCCGCGTTCCGAGCCGGTCAGCCAGAAATTCCAAAGGCCGCGCTCTCTTGCGGTCGTCTTCAGCCCTTCGAGGATCTCGGTCTGGCGCCGCGTGTATGTCCAGCGGTCGCCCGCCTTGCCGACTTCACCGAGGAATTCCTTGTCGAGCGGCATGATCTCGTCGCGCACCATGGCCGCGACGCGCGCGTGGATCGGCCTCAGCCGCTCCGTCATGCCGAGATTCATCTCCGTCATCGGTCGCTAACCCTTCATTCAGGCCGGGCATTTTGTCAGTGGCAAGGATGACCGTACTTCGGATAGCCTTGTCAACGCGAACGCTTTCCCCGATCCGCCGATGAAAGGCGCAGGAGTTCGATGAGCTATCTCGACGATCTTTTTTCGGTGGCCGGCAAGACCGCGCTGGTCACGGGCGCGGCGACCGGCATCGGCCGCATGGCGGCGACGGGCCTCGTCAAGGCCGGCGCAACGGTGATGATCGCCTCGCGCAAGGGCGAGGACTGCATCAAGGTCGCCGAGGAATTGAACGGGTTTGGCGCGCCGGGCCGGGCGGAAGGCTTTGCCGGAGACGTTTCCAGCGAGGCCGGCATTGCCGCCTTGGTCGGCGAGGTCAAGACGCGGGCCGAACGGCTGCATATCCTGGTCAACAATGCCGGCGTGTCCTGGGGAGCGCCGCTGGAGAGCTTCCCCTATCATGCCTGGGCCAAGGTGTTCGGCGTCAACGTCACCGCCGTCTTCCACCTGACCCGCGAACTGCTGCCGCTGCTCGAAGCCGCCGCCAGCGACGAGGATCCGGCCCGGGTGATCAATCTGGGCTCCGTGATGGGCACGCAGCCGCTGGCCGACGACGCCTACTCCTACACCGCCTCCAAAGCGGCCGTTCATCACCTGACGCGCACCCTGGCGCTGGAATTCGCCGGCCGCCGCATCACCGTCAACGCCTTTGCCCCTGGGCCCTTCCAGAGCCGGATGACGGCGTTTGCCACCGCCACTGAGGAACAGGCCAGGCATGTCGGCAGCCACGTTCCGATCGGCCGTATCGGCGCCCCGGATGACATTGCCGGCGCAACGCTCTATTTGTGCAGCCGTGCAGGCAGCTATGTCACCGGCGCCATCCTGCCGATTGACGGTGGACAGTCGGTGCAGCATGGGCTGACCCTGTTCAAGGAATGACATGTCCGGCCGGGGAAGCCGGGGATGAAACTGGAGGACATCCGCGTGGAACCGATCAGTCTCGATGTGCTTTTGGCCAGCGTCGGCAAGGAGGTGGGCGTCTCGCCATGGCGGGTGGTCACGCAGCGCATGATCGACCAGTTCGCAGACGCCACCGACGACCACCAGTTCATTCATTGCGATCCGGAGCGGGCCAAGCGCGAGACGCCATTCGGCGGCACCATCGCGCATGGCTTCCTGTCGCTGTCGCTGTTGTCGGCAATGACGTTCGAGACCATGCCGCCGCTGGAAAACGGCAAGATGGGCGTCAACCACGGCTTCGATTCGCTGCGCTTCCTGGCGCCGGTGAAGACCGGCGCGCGCATCCGCACCCGTTTCGTGCTGGCTGACGTCAAGGTCAGGCCCTCGGGTTGGGTGCAGACGGCCCATGACGTGACGATCGAGATCGAGGGCTCGAAGAAACCGGCGCTCACCGCCCGCTGGCTGACGCTGACCCTGATCGAACGCCAGCCAGAGACCGCATGAGCGACCCGAACGCGCTCGACCAGGCAGCGCTTTCGCCCTATCTCGAGGCGCGGATCCCCGGTTTTGCCGGACTTTCCTCCGTCGAAAAATTCAAATCCGGCCAATCCAACCCGACCTATCTGCTGACGGCGGCCAGCGGCCGCTACGTGCTGCGCGCCAAGCCGCCGGGGCAGTTGCTGAAATCGGCACACCAGGTCGACCGTGAATTCAGGGTGATGAGCGCCCTTTCGGGCACCGCCGTGCCGGTGCCGCGGATGCTGCATCTCTCGGCCGAGAACTCGCCGATCGGCCGCATGTTCTACATCATGGATTTCATCGACGGCCGCATCTTCTGGAATCCGGCACTGCCGGAAGCGCGCGACAATGGCGAGCGCGCCGCCATCTACGATGCCATGAACGCCACGCTCGCCGCCCTGCACGGCGTCGATATCGAGGCCGTGGGTCTCGGCGATTTCGGCCGGCCGGGCAACTATTTCGAGCGCCAACTGGCGCGTTGGACCAGTCAGTACCGCGCCTCGGAGACCGGTGCCATTGCCGACATGGACCGGCTGATCGACTGGCTGGAGACGCACAGGCCCGCCGACGACGGCCGTGTCTCGCTGGTGCATGGTGACTATCGGCTGGACAATCTGATATTCGCGCCGGACCGGCCGAAGGTGATGGCGGTGCTCGACTGGGAACTGTCCACATCAGGCCATCCATTTGCCGATATCGCCTACCAGTGCATGCAATGGCGCCTGCCGCATAGCTCGGGCTTTCGCGGCCTGGGCGGTATCGACCGCGCCGCGCTCGGACTGCCTTCGGAAGAGGACTATGTCGCCACCTATTGCCGGCGGCGCGGGCTCACCGGCATCGGCGACTGGACGTTCTTCCTCGCCTTCTCCTTCTTCCGGCTGGCCGCGATCTGCCAGGGCGTCTACAAGCGCGCGCTGGACGGCAATGCCTCGAACCCGGAAAAGGCCAGGACCTATGGCGAGGCGGTGAAACTGCTTTCGCACCTCGCCGCGAAACTGATCGACCGAAACTGATCGACGAGAAATAATCGATGGGCCGCTTCGACGGAAAAACGGTGTTGATCACGGGTGCCGCGGGCGGGCTTGGCCGCGGCGCCGCCAAAGCTTTTGCCGCCGAGAGCGCGCGGCTGGTCCTCTCCGACCTCGATGAACCAACCTTGAGGAGCTTTGCCGAAACGCTCGATGCCGAGACGGCGGTCCTGGCCGGAAACATCGCCGACGAGGCGCTGTCGCAGGCGCTGGTGGCTCTGGCGGTCGAAAGATTCGGCCGGCTGGATGTCGCGGTCAACAATGCCGGCATCGTCCAGAGTTTCGTGCGTTTGCCGCAGGTCGCCTCGGAGGAGGCGCGCCGCGTGATCGAAATCGATCTGCTCGGCGTCTTCTATGCCATGAAACACCAGATCCAGCAGATGGAGCGGCAGTTCAAGGCTGACGGCAAGGGCGGCGCCATCGTCAACATCGCCTCCGCCGCAGGACTGGGTGGCGCGCCGAAGCTCTCGATCTATGCCGCCGCCAAGCACGGCGTGGTTGGGCTGACCCGGTCGGCGGCAATTGAATACGCCAGCAAGGGCCTGCGCATCAACGCTGTTTGTCCGGCGCACACGAGAACGGCGATGGTGGACGGTTTCGTGCGCGTCTCCGGCGCTCCGGAAGCTGACGCCTTGGCCGAACTGACGCGCGGCGTGCCGATGAGGAGGGTGGCCGAAGTGGATGAGATCACCACGGTGATCCTGTTCGCCGCCGACCCCGCCAACTCCTTCATGACCGGCCACACATTGGCCGTCGACGGCGGCGTCGGCGCCATCTGACGCCTGCCGCCTGGGAACCTGCGACGGGAACCAGCGAGGCCCTTGTCCGTTTCCGTACAGCGTATATAATTCAGTTGGCCCCCAACCAGCAGAGGCAGGCGATATTGCCGGTGAGCGCCCAGACACGCCGCGAGAAACAAAAGGCCGAACAGCGTTCCGAACTTGTGGAGGCCGCGCACAAGCTCGTGCAGGAGGAAGGCTATGAGGGCCTGACCATCCGCAAGCTGGCCAAGCGCGTCGGCTACGCGCCGATGTCGGTCTATTCCTATTTCGCCGACAAGCAGGACATATTGTTCGCGCTGGCCGAAGATGCGTTCGAGACGCTCGCCCGGCGCATCGAGGAGCATCCTTCCGACGATCCGATCGAGGCGCTGCAAGCAGTGATGACGGAATACGCCGCGTTCGGACTTGGCAATCCCAATGAATACCGCACCGTCTTCATGACCGAAAAGACCAAGCTGCCGGCAGGCCGGAGCTACGAGGACATGGAAGAAAGCAACCCGGCGATGAAGGTGCTGATCAGCAGGGTCGAGGCCTGCGTCGCCGCGGGGAAGTTGCAGGGTGATCCGCGCGCCATCGCCACCATGCTGTGGGCGGTCGGCCACGGCACCATCTCGCTGCTGATCACCTTCCCCTTCTACCCTTTCGGTGATCCGCAGGCTTTCGTGAAACGGATGTGCGATTTCACCCTTGCCACCCTCAGCACGCAGAACGTGCCCCCGCTGACCGAGACACCGGTCAACTGCTGAACGATATCTCCTTGCGTTTCCACGCTTCATCGCCGCTCCGCGTTTTACGTGCCAAGCGGGATGGATTTTCTTGGTTAACAAAAATTTCCGTACGCGTACGATTCTGGCTTGAACTCCGCGATCAGTGGGCGTATTTGTACGGAATACCGTACATGTACGAGAACAAATTCACCCATCGAACCCGGAGACGGACAATGAAAAAGACCCTCCTCACCCTCGCCGCCGTGCTGGCACTTTCGGGCTCGGCCCTTGCCGCCAACACGACCCACCCGGTCAAGCACGTGCCCGCCGCGACCTGCGTCGACACCAAGGCCAATGTGAAGCTCGATTGCGCATCGACCGGCTCGCTCGAGAAAAAGGGCGTCACGGAAACCACCGCTGAAGGCAAGGGCCCGCGCCTCGGCATCAGCATCAATCCCTGGATCGTGCCGAGCGCGTTCTGATAGCGGCAACACACGCCTGGCTGGTGCAGCCGGCCAGATGTGATTCAGGCGATCGTGACCGGCAGTCTGGACGACGAACTCTCGAAGGCCGCGTCGATCAGCCTCTGCATGTCGGCGGCGCGACGGAAGGATGGATCGCCGTTCCTTCCCCTATCGAGCGCTTCGGCGAAACGCAGCGCGTTGCGCTTCACATCCGGCAGCGCCAGTGTCCGCCAACGTTGCTGGTCGATGTCCTCGCCCAGGCAGGCCGACAGGCGCGAAACCTTGCCGTCTGTTTTGACCTTGATGGCGCCCTTGGTGCCATGCATGGCCAGCGACAGGTCGTTGGCGTGGCCGGTCATGTAGCGGCTGGCGACGATCGTCGCGAGCGCCCCGCATTTGAACCGCGCCGTCATTGCGACACTGTCGTTGGCATCAAGCACATAATCGCCGATCCGATCGCCTTCGGCCTTGGGAAACGTCACCAGGTCGGCGTGCAGGGTGGCGATGTCCTGGTCGGCGCCATAGCTTGCGAAATCCAGAATGTGGATACCGACATCGCCGAGCACGCCCGTCGAGCCGTGCCGGTTGGACAGGCGCCACAGCCATTTGTCCTCGATGCGCCAGTCGCCCCATGACTTGCTGACCAGCCAGCTCTGTTTGTAGCTCGCCTCGACATGGCGCAATGCGCCGATCTCGCCGGCCTGCACCATGCGTCGAGCTTCCTCGATCGCCGCCGAGTTGCGGTAGGTCAGGTTGACCATGTTGACGACCCCGGCCGCCTCGGCCGCTTCCGTCATTGCAAGCGCGTCGGCATGGTTCGGCGCCAGCGGCTTTTCGCAAAAGACGTGTTTCCCCTGGGCAAGCAGCGCCAGCGTCGTGGCCTTGTGCACGCCATCCGGCGTCGCATTGATGGCCGCATCGAACGCACCCCAGCCGATCGCCGCTTCCAGGCTCTCGAAAGACTGGCTGATCTTGTTGGCGGCGGCGAACATCGCACCGCGGCCCGGCACCTGGTCGACGCAGGCGACGATTGTGCATCCTGGAATCCTGGCGAACTCCTCGACGTGATGTCCGGCAATGCCACCGGTGCCGAGCAGAAGGAGGCGGTGCATCTTCAACTCACGCCTAACTCAGGCCCTTGTCGCCGTCGGCATGCAGGCGCAGGCCCTTCTGGACGATCTTCTCCTTGGCCTGGTCTGTCGGCACGTTCGGCGCATTGATGATGCCGGACCATGCGGGTGCGGGATTGTGCGCCCAATGCACGGCGTTGCGCAGCACCTGCTGCACGCCTTCATTGTGGTAGATCGGGTAGGTCTCGTGGCCGGGCGAGAAATAGAAGATCCGTCCGGCGCCGCGCTGATAGGTCAGCCCCGACCGGAAGACTTCGCCGCCTTCGTACCAGGAGACGAACACCGTCTCCAGCGGCTCCGGCACCGCGAAGGGCTCGCCATACATCTCCGTCTCGCCGATCTCCAGGCACTCGCCGATGCCTTGCGCGATCGGATGGCTGCGGTTGATGGCCCAGACGCGCTCGCGCTCGCCCGCTTCGCGCCATTTCAGCGAACAAGGCGTGCCCATCAGCCGCTTGAAGATCTTCGAATAGTGTCCGGAATGGAGCACGATCAGACCCATGCCTTCCCAGACCCGTTTCTGCACGCGCTCGACGATCTCGTCCTTGACCTCGCCATGGGCGGCATGGCCCCACCAGAGCAGGACATCGGTGGCAGCCAGCCGGCTTTCGCTCAAGCCGTGCTCCGGCTCCTGCAAGGTGGCGGTGGTCGCCTCGATGCCCTTATCCTGGTTGAGCGCGGCTGCGATGGTCCCATGCATGCCCAATGGATAAAGGCCGCGCACGGCGGCATTGGTCTGCTCATGGACATTCTCGCCCCAGACGACGGCTTTTACCGGCATTTTACGATCTCCCAAAGCGCTTTGAATATCCCACTTGGCGCCGTCTTGGAAAGATGGCTCCTCAACCGAAGCTGGGGAAATCAGCGCGGTTTGCGTCCGGGAACGGTCTTGGCTTTGCCCGGCCTTGCGGGGGCGCCGGGGATAGCCGTCCCCGTGATCGACACAGGATCGCTGGCCGGGAACGTATCCTCGAGGCCTTCCTCGAGTTCCTCTTCGGCGTCGGCGCCGTGATGCCGCTCATGCTCCAGGGAGCGCACGGCCGAGCTTTTCCCGGGCGACTTCGGCGTGGACTTCGATGGCATCGGCATTCTCCCTCGACCTGTTGCCGCAAATGGGCGCGGGCGGCAAACGTTCCGGGATCAGGCCGCCGCGTCGCGTGCTCCCTCGGAGAGGAAAGTAAAGACATAATCCGAGAAGGAACGCCAGCACTCGACCCGGAAAGCGTCTTGCGCCGTGCGCAGCAGAACGATCTCGGCCTTGCCGAGAATGGTACGCGAGGCGGCACCCACCGGGAAGGCTTCGAGCGACAGATCCTGCGGGCAGCCCGAATTGATTGCCGCGGCCGCGGCCGGACCGGCGACCGATATCGCAACGTTGCGATGCGAGATGCCGACAGCGGAATGCAAGGCGGAAATCTTTGCACAATCGGCGAGCGGGTCTTTGCCGGCCTCGTCGATGATCATCCATTCATCCGGCCCAAGCCACAGCGCGGTGCGCCCGCCTTTCGACACGGACGTCTTCGGCTTTTTCGGCATGGTCACGCCGAGCGCCTTCGACAAGGCGGCAAGCGACGCCTCCGGAGCGCGCAGCGAGATCCGTTCGGCCGGCGGCAGCACCTCTACCTTGACGCCGGCGGCGGAGATAGCACGCCCAGCAAGCGCCGGACGGCGCTCGGCCGCCGGCGATGCGGCCGGAGCGGCTTTCTTTGCGGCAGTCTTAGCCATTGAGGCGGCCTCCCGTTTCGTCGAAGAACACCACGCCGGAAACCTCCACTTCGATCGTCCCGCCAGGCATCGGCACGTAGAGCGTGTCGCCCGTGCGTGCGCGACCGCCGGCGACCAGCGCCAGAGCGATCGAGCGGCCGCAATTCTGCGACCAATAGCTCGACGTGACATGGCCGATCATCTTCATCGGGATCGCCTGCCTGGGATCCTCCACGATCTGCGCGCCTTCCTCCAGCACCACCTTGGGATCCTTGGTCTTGAGGCCGACCAGTTGCTTGCGGCCCTTGGCGACCAGGTCCCGCCGCGTCAGGCCGCGAATGCCGACGAAATCGGCCTTCTTCTTGCCGACGGCCCAGTCGAGGCCGGCATCATTGGGCGTCACCGTGCCGTCGGTGTCCTGGCCGACGATGATGTAGCCCTTCTCGGCGCGCAGCACGTGCATCGCCTCGGTGCCGTAGGCGGTGGCGCCATGCTTCTGGCCCTCGGCCCACAGCGCTTCCCAGACGGCCTGGCCGTAATCGCCCGGCACATTGACCTCGAAGCCGCGCTCGCCGGTGAACGACATGCGGAACAGCCTTGTCGGCACGCCGCAGATCTTGCCCTCGCGTACCGACATGTGCGGCAGCGCCTCGTCCGACATGTCGATGCCTTCGACCAGCGGCGCGATGATGTCGCGAGACTTCGGCCCCTGCACGGCGATGACGGCCCACTGCTCGGTGATCGAGGTCAGCCAGACATTGAGATGCGGGAACTCGGTCTGGAGATAATCCTCCATATGGTTCATGACGCGCGGCGCGCCGCCCGTCGTCGTCGTCACATGGAAACGGTCGGGCGCCAGCCTGCCGACGACGCCGTCATCATAGATGAAGCCATCCTCGCGCAGCATGATGCCGTAGCGGCAGCGGCCGGGCTCCAGCTTTTCCCACGGATTGGTGTAGAGCAGTTCCATGAACTTGGCCGCATCGGGACCGACCACCTCGATCTTGCCGAGCGTCGAGGCGTCGAACAGGCCAGCCGTGTTTCGAACCGCGACGCACTCGCGGTCGACCGCCGCATGCATGTCCTCGCCACCCCTGGGGAAATACCAGGCGCGCTTCCACTGCCCGACATCCTCGAACACGGCGCCTTGGGCTTCAGCCCAGGGATGGATCGCCGTCTTGCGCGTCGGATCGAACAGCGGACCGCGCGCATGGCTGACGATGGCGCCGAAGGTCACCGGCGTATAAGGGGCGCGGAACGTAGTGAGGCCCACCTCGGGGATTGGCTTGCCAAGCGTCTCGGCGGCAATCGCCAGGCCGTGCATGTTCGAGGTCTTGCCCTGGTCGGTCGCCATGCCGTTGGTGGTGAAGCGCTTGACGTGCTCGATCGAGCGCATGCCCTCATGCACCGCCTGGCGGATGTCCTTGGCGGTGACGTCGTTCTGGAAATCGACGAAGGCCTTCACCGTCGTATCCGGACCGGCGCCGGGGGCGGCGCCCAGCATGCCACGCGACCAGCTTTCCGAGGCGTCGACTTTTGGCTTTGTACCCTTGGCAGTCTTTGCGCCGGCGTCCTTTGCCGCCTTGGCCCCTGCCGCATAGGCCTCGTCGAGGGTCGCCGACAGGCCGTCCGTGCCGTTGCAGGCGCCGACAGAGACGCAGTCCTGCGCATAGGTGCCGGGCACGAAGCGCTTGGTTTCGTCGTTGAAGGCGACCTTGCCGCGCGACTGCGAGAACAGGTGCACCGACGGCGTCCAGCCGGCCGACATCAGGATCGCATCGACCGCAATGGTGCGCTCGCCGCCACCATTCTTCGGCTGCACCGTCATCGACGAGACGCGCAGCTTGCCGCCGGCGCGGATCACCGCGCGACCGAAATTGATCTCGATGCCGAGCGTCCTTGCTTCATCGATCACCGGCCCGGTCGGATTGTCGCGCAGATCGACGATAGCCGCGATGTTGACGCCGGCCTTCTTCAGGTCGATCGCCGCCGCGTAAGCGGAATCATTGGCGGTGTAGACGCCGACGTTTTTTCCGACCGCGACGCCATGGTGATTGAGATAGGTGCGCGCGGCCGAGGCCAGCATGATGCCCGGCCGGTCGTTGTTGGCGAACACCATGTGGCGCTCGATGGCCCCGGACGCCAGCACCACGCGCCTGGCGCGCACCTGCCACAGCCGCTCGCGCGGCAGGTCGTGGCCGGGATTTTGCAAATGATCGCTGACCCGCTCGACCAGGCCGACGAAGTTCTGTGCGTAGTAGCCGAAGGCAGTCGTGCGCGACAGCACGCGGACATTGTCCATGCCTTTCAGCCTGGCGATCGCCGCCTGCGCCCAGGCAAAGCCGCCCTGGCCGTCGATTTTCGCGCCGCTCTCGAAGCGCAGGCTGCCGCCGAATTCGGCCTGCTCATCGGCCAGAATGACCCGCACGCCGGTTTCAGCCGCTGCCAATGCAGCCGCGATGCCGGCCGCACCGCCGCCCAGCACCAGCACGTCGCAATGAGCGTAACGCGACGAATAATGGTCGGGGTCCGGCCTGTCGGGGGACACGCCAAGCCCGGCGGCTTCCCGGATCTTGGGTTCGTAGAGGCTCTTCCAGGCCGCCTTCGGCCACATGAAGGTCTTGTAGTAAAAGCCGGCCGAAAACAGCGGCGACGCCAGATCGTTGACCGCGCTGACGTCGAAGGACAGCGACGGCCAGCGGTTCTGCGAGTTGGCGGCGAGTCCGTCATAGAGTTCCTGCACGGTCGCGCGAACATTCGGCGTTTTGCGCGCGTCGTCGCGCACGATCTGCACCAGCGCGTTGGGCTCCTCCGCGCCGGCCGACAGCACGCCCCGCGGCCGGTGATATTTGAACGAGCGGCCGACCAGGTGCACGCCGTTGGCCAGCAGCGCCGAAGCCAGCGTATCGCCTTCGATGCCGATGAAGGACTGACCGTCGAAGCTGAAGCGGGCGGTCTTGGCCTGGCTCAGGCGGCCGGCGCTCGGTATGCGGAACGCGCCGCTCATTTGGCAACCACTTCGCTGGAGTTCTTGGGCAGCTTGGAAGGCTTCGGCTCGCCGGCCTTGTAGGTCATGACGAACTTGTCGGTGACGGTGTCGCGCACGGCGTTGAAGAAGCGCGCACAGCCATGCATGTGTCGCCAGCGCTCATAGATGATGCCTTTGGGATTCGAGCGGATGAAGAAGAATTTTTCGAAATCCTCGTCGCTCTCGCCTGACATGTTGGCCGAGCGCGCGATATGCGCCTCGCCGGCGTTGCGGAACTCAAGTTCCGGACGCTCTTCCTCGCAATAGGGGCAGCGGATGAGAAGCATGTTTTCGTTCCTACAGCTCAGTCATCGTCAATGCGCCACCGCCGCCGCCGCCGCCTCGTCGATCAACCGGCCGGTGCGGAACCGCTCGATGGTGAAGGGCGCGTTGATCGGATGCGGATCGTCCCTGGCGATGGTGTGGGCAAAGACATGGCCGGAGCCGGGTGTCGCCTTGAAGCCGCCCGTGCCCCAGCCGCAATTGACGTAGAGGCCGGGCACCGGCGTCTTGGCCAGGATCGGCGAGCGGTCGGGCGTGACGTCGACGATGCCGCCCCAGGAGCGCAGCATCTTCATGCGCGTGAAGATCGGGAACATCTCGCAGATTGCGTCCAGCGTATGCTGTAATATGTGCAGGCCGCCGGTCTGCGAGTAGGAGACGTACTGGTCGGTGCCGGCGCCGATCACCAGTTCGCCCTTGTCGGACTGCGAGATATAGGCATGCACCGTGTTCGACATCACCACGCAGGGAACGACAGGCTTGACCGGCTCCGACACCAGCGCCTGCAGCGGATAGCTTTCCAGCGGCATTCGCACGCCGGCCATGTTCATAATGACCGAGGAATGGCCGGCCGCGACCACGCCGACCTTCTTGGCGCCGATGAAGCCGCGCGTCGTCTCGACACCGGTGACCGCGCCATTGGCCGCCCGCTTGACGCCGGTGACCTCGCAATTCTGGATGATGTGCACGCCCCGCGCCGAGGCGCCGCGCGCATACCCCCAGGCGACCGCGTCATGGCGCGCCGTGCCGCCGCGCCGCTGCAAGGCGGCACCGACGACCGGGTAGCGCGCATCCCTGGAAATATTGAGCGGCGGGCAGAATTCCTTCGCCTGCTCGGGTGTGAGCCATTCATTGTCGATGCCGTTCAGCCGGTTGGCGTGGATATGGCGCTTCAGCACCTGGATGTCGTGCACATTGTGCGCCAGCATCATGACGCCGCGCGCCGAATACATGACGTTGTAATTGAGCTCCTGGCTGAGCCCGTCCCACAATTTCAGCGCATGGTCGTAGATGCCGGCGCTCTCGTCATAGAGGTAGTTGGAGCGGATGATGGTGGTGTTGCGGCCGGTATTGCCGCCACCGAGCCAGCCCTTCTCCAGCACCGCGACATTGGTGATGCCGTGCACGGTGGCGAGATAATAGGCGGTAGCCAGGCCATGGCCGCCGGCGCCCACGATGACGACGTCGTATTCCTTCCTCGGCTCCGGCGAGGACCATTGCTCCTCCCAGCCCTTGTGGCCGCGCATGGCCTCACGCGCGATGGCGAATACAGAGTATTTCTTCACGTTCCAGCCTCGCGCCAAAGTCTCGCGGATTTGCGGCCGGGCTAGCAATTTCCCCCGGCGCGCGAGGTGTATCACTAGCGAAACAGCGCTGCCACCCTTGCGCTGTTTGCGACGGCTCTTGCCGTTTTGCGCCGCAACCGGCCGCGGCGTGCGAGGCCAGGGAAAATCGGCGGGTTCGCAGCTTTCGGGTGGCTGCGGCCATGCTCATTTGCGACGACGCATCCGACCGCCGGCAAGGCCGGCTTAGCGGAAGGATGACAGAAACATGCTCGCACTCGCCAACAAGATCGCCATCGTCACTGGCGCCAGTTCCGGCATCGGCCGCGCCACTGCAAAGCTCTTTGCCGAGGAAGGAGCCAAAGTCGTCGCCGCCGCGCGCCGTCAGGCCGAGCTCGATAGGCTTGTCGAGGAGATCGTGGAAACCGGCGGCACTGCGCTCGCTCTTGCCGGCGACGTCAGGGACGAAGCCTATGCGAAGGCGGTGGTCGATCTTGCCACCGGCAGCTTCGGTGGTCTCGACATTGCATTCAACAATGCCGGCGCTGTCGGCATGATGGCGCCGCTGCCGGACCTGCCGCCGGCGTCGTGGCACGACACGATGGATACCAATCTGACCAGCGCCTATCTGGCCGCCAGGCATCAGATACCGGCGATGCTGGAGCGTGGCGGCGGATCGCTGGTCTTCACCTCCAGCTTCGTCGGCTATACCGCCGGCATGCCAGGCATGGCGGCCTACGCCGCGGCCAAGGCCGGCCTGATCGGCCTGACGCAAGTGCTGGCCGCCGAGTACGGGCCGAAGGGGTTGCGCGTCAACGCACTGCTGCCAGGCGGCACAGACACGCCCGGCGCGACCACAACCACGCCCGAGGCCCGCACGTTCGTCGAAGGCATCCATGCCTTGAAGCGGATGGCCCGGCCGGAAGAGATCGCCCGCTCGGCGCTTTATCTTGCCTCCGAGGCGTCGAGCTTCACCACCGGAACCGCACTGTTCGCCGACGGCGGCGTGTCGATCAACCGGACGTGAGCGGTTTCGGCGCCGGCATGCGGATCAACGCGGGCCGCGATGTCGCAATCCGGGCTTGCATTTGGGCTCGAATTGACGATTCCGTTCTCTCCTTGGAAACGGGCCGGAACCATGCTGCTGATCAAAACCTATGTCGCCCAAAGCGCAATCGAGGGCGTCGGCGTGTTCGCCGCCGAGCCGATCAGGAAAGGCGCCTCGATCTGGCGGCTCGACCCGGATTTCGACCGGCTGATCCCGCTGGAAAAATACCAGGCGGCACCCTCGCATCTCAGGGAACTGCTCGACCGCTACGCCTATCCCAGCCCCGACCGGCCCGGCTTCATGGTCTATGAGGTCGACAATGGCCGCTTCATGAACCATTCGGCGACGCCGAACACGGACTTTTCGCAATATGGCGGGGCAACCGCGACCCGCGACATAGCGGCCGGCGAAGAGATAACCTGCGACTATGGCGAATTCTTCGAGGATTTTGAGCGGTTGCATCTGGCCACCGCGTAGTTGGCTGCCTATCTTGCGAGCGCCCGCTGGGCGAATTGGCCGCCTCCGTTCATTTCGGCTGTGGACAGCGCGGCGTGATTCTGCTATCAGCCGCCACAATTCGTGGTGTAAATCGCCGCGGAGGCTAGTGGCTATGGCCGCTTGCCTGTTGATATCAAACCCGAAAGACAGGATTGCCCGTGCAGGTACTCGTCCGCGACAACAATGTTGATCAGGCGCTTCGCGCTCTCAAGAAGAAGATGCAGCGCGAAGGCATCTTCCGCGAAATGAAGATGCGCGGTCACTACGAGAAGCCTTCCGAGAAGCGCGCCCGTGAAAAGGCCGAAGCCGTTCGCCGCGCCCGCAAGTTGGCCCGCAAGCGCGCACAGCGCGAAGGCCTGCTGCCGATGACGCCGCGTCCGGTGGCTGCCGGCGGTGCCGCCGGTGCAGCGCGTCCGCCGCGCTGATTAACGCCTATATTTCGTCCTTTTCGAAGGATACCAGGGGTGGCGCGATGCGGAATCGCCGCCACCTTTTTATTTTGATGTGACCCGGCCCGGAGGGGGGATCCGGACCTGAATGACGCGGCAAGTGAGGACAGGGCAGACATGAACGCAATCAGCGTGGAGAGCAAAACCACATTTCGTGGCTTTGCCCTGGCGACAGCCCTGCTTTCCGGATTGATGCTTGCCGGCTGCCAGACCTCGGGCCCGACCGGCGAGTTCAACAACATCGACAAGGCGCAAGGGTCGAGCGAGAACATCTCATCGCTGTCGGCGGTGATTCAGCGCAATCCGCAGGATCCTGAAGGCTACAATGTGCGCGGCTCGGCCTATGGCCGGGGCGGCCAGTACCAGGCGGCGCTCAAGGATTTCAACCAGGCCATCCAGCTTAACCCGAATTTCTACCAGGCCTATTCGAACCGTGCGCTCATCCAGCGCTTCCTCGGCAATCAGGAAGCAGCGCTGGCGGACTACAACCGCTCGATCCAGATCAACGGCAACTACGATGCCGCCTATATCGGCCGCGGCAATCTCTACCGGAAGGCCGGCCGCACCCAGGAAGCCTTCAACGATTTCCAGAAGGCGATCCAGCTCGACACGACCGATGCCCGCGCCTATCACAATCGGGGCCTGATCTATCAGAGCCAGGGCCAGCACAAATTCGCTATCGAGGATTTCTCGACCGCCATCTCGCTGGCCCCGGACGCCGCCGAGCCGTATAATGGCCGCGGCCTTTCCTACCTCGCCACCAATGACGAGGACAATGCCTTCTCCGATTTCAACATGGCCATCAAGCTCGACGGCAAGAACGCCGAGGCCTGGTCCAACCAGGCGCTGATCTACGAGCGGCGCGGCGACAAGGCCAAGGCGGCCAAGTCCTACCGCGAAGCCGTTCGGCTCGATCCCACCTACCAGCCGGCCAAGGATGGCCTCGCCCGCGTCAGCTGACATCAGGCAAGGCCGGCCAAGCCCACACGCGTCGGATGCGTGTCCGAAAGGACACGTATCGCCGCAGATCGCCATCAATCCGGCAACCGCGCGCTGACCCCGCTGCAAGCCGTGATCGCCTGCCTTGTTCGCGCCAAGGTTTCAGCGGAACGGTCTGGCCCCCCAGCCGTTACTTTGAAGCGTTTTGCGAAAGGACCTCCCATGATCAAGAAACTCGTCTGCGCCGCTGCGCTCGTCACGACCATGTTCCCTGTCGCACCGGCAAGCGCCGGCAGATTGCAGCTCGGCACGCTCGACTGCACCATCGACGGCGGCACCGCCTATATCGTGACCTCCAACAAGGGTGTGTCCTGCGTCTTCCGTCCTTCCCATCACGGGGCGCCGGAAATTTACACCGGGGTCATCTCCAAGCTCGGCGTCGACGTCGGCCAGACGCACCAGGGCCAGTTGGTATGGGCCGTACTGGCGGCGACCCGTGACCGCGACGCGGGTGACCTTGCCGGCAGCTACTACGGCGTCAATGCCGAGGCGAGCGTAGTGACCGGCGGCGGCGCCAATCTGCTGGTCGGCGGCTTCGACAGCGCCTTCATGCTGGAGCCGCTCAGCGTCCAGGCTCAGACCGGCGTCAACCTGGCCGTTGCCGTGACCTCGCTTGAGCTGATCCACTCTCTCAAGTAACGGCACGTTGATCTTCTCGGCACGGACGGCAACCGCGCGATGATCAAAATAGCGCGCGGTGGACTTGGTTCCGCCGCGCGCTTTGCATTTGCGAACTGCTGTGACCAGGCCAAGCTAGCAGATCGAAATTATTGCCGATGGAAGACTTGCTCGTTCTGTGCTACCAACCGGAAATGTTGCTGGCTCTGCGCGAAAATGCGCGCGAGCTCCGGCAGATGTAAAGACATCGTCGAATGCAATTTTGTTGCAGCTGCCGGAGGCCGTGATGGATTTCATCGAGCAGTTATTCGGATTTTCGCCCGATGGCGGGTCGGGATCCTTCGAACTTCTTCTGATACTCGCACCATTCTTGATTGCCGCTGTCTGGTTTTTCATGCGTCGACAGCGACGTTGACGAAATGGCCGCGGACTGGCCATGAACCCGCTCCCCAAAGTACTGGATTTCCTGAACGCGCTCGCCGACGCGTTCACCGAGTGGCCATCGAACCTGCGCCAGATCGCTGCCCGGATCTGCGCCCTCGCCAGATTGCTCTGCGAAAGAATGAAGCTCCCCGATCGGTTGGACCGAAGCGGGCCGCAACGTTGCGTCAAGATCAGCGACCCCGCCTACAAACGCCCGGATCCCCTGATCTACGCGCAGCATTATTTGATGGGCCAGGGCCTCGCCGTCACATGGGACAACCCCGACATCGAGATCCGAAGCGGCGGCAATCCTGTCGCACCACATATGCTGGCGCCCGACACCGAATATGAAATCGTCGCCCGTATCTGGAACAACTCGACCGAGGCCCCGGTCGTCGATCTGCCGGTGAAATTCTCCTATCTGAGTTTCGGCATCGGCACGGTGTCGCATTGGATCGATGAGACCAGGACCGATCTCGGCGTCAAGGGCGGGGCCAACCATCCGGCTTTCGCGTCGGTCAAATGGCGAACTCCGGCAGCGCCTGGTCACTATTGCATCCAGGTCCTGCTCGACTGGCTCGACGATGCGAACCCGAACAACAACCTAGGCCAGGACAACACCACCGTCGGTGTCGCCCATTCGCCCGCAAGATTTGAATTTCGCCTGCGCAATGGCGAGCGGGAGAGGATGGGATTTCGTCTCGAGGCCGATGCCTATTCCCTTCCTGAATTGCCGGTCTGTGAGCCGCGCCCTCGCCCGAGGCCGCGTCGCCGGCCCTTGCGCACCTTCCCCGGCACCATCGCGGCAGTGCCTGTCGGCCACACCCGTCAATCGCATCCTTTGCCCGCCGGCTGGCTTGTCACGTTCGAGCCCGCACAAGCGGACCTTGCCCCGGGTGAGGAAATCCCCGTCACTGTCAATATTGAACCGCCAGCCGGTTTCACCGGCCGTAAGGCAATCAACGTTCATGCTTTCTCGGCCCGCGGCCTCGCCGGCGGCGTGACGCTCTATGTCGAGCGATAGGGGGTCGCCATGGCTTATCGGCACTACACCAAATGCGTATCGGTCGGAAATCACCACGGCAAACAATACGGGCAGATGATCATTGCGGCGGCCGTGGTCGCTTTGCCGCTCATCCTTGTGGGCGCCCTTCCCGGACCGGCCGCCATGCTGGTGGCGCTTGCGGCCATATTGGCCTATTGCCGCTGGTGGCTGTACGACCGGCTGATCTGTCTCGGTGGCGACGAATGCGCGGTGGGCTGGCTGCTCAAGGTCGATCCGCCGGAGGAGAAGTCGGGACTGGACCGGTTCGACACCGACTACAGTCTTAATCTGGTGCCGGGCAATGTCGTCGAATTCACCAACCAGGCAACGGCCGAAAAGATAGCGCCGTTTGGACGCCTGATCGCCAACACGCCTGCGATCCAGGGCGCGGGCCTCGACTGGAAAGGTCAGGAAGCGCGCCAATGGGCCAATGACGACCCGACCGCGGTGCTGCATTGCGAGTTCGAAGGCGCCGGCGTCTACGACCTCATGATAGCCTGCCTTGCGGCAATTCCAGTCGCCACGGCCGCCGCGGTTGCTTGCGCCATTCCCTTCTTCGGCTGGATCGCCTGCGCGGTCCTGTCGCTCATCGCGGCGGTCATCGTCATCATAGGCGGCATAGTCGGCCTGCTCGACACAGCCAATCCGACGGATCTCGACGAGAATCTCGGCGATCTTCACGTCAACGATCCGACGCGCCGCGGCGCGGACATCCTGTTCGTCAAGGGAACGTGGGTCTACGATTCGGCACATGACGGCTGGAACGAAATCCATCCCATCAAGCACTGTCAGAAGATCGGCACCTGGAACGGCAGCTGGAACGAATCCCCGGTTCCCGACGGCAGCCCCGCGCGCTGGTGTGAAGCCGTTGAGACGGCAGGATCGCCATTGACCGTCGCATCCCAGCAGGAGCCTCAGAACCAGTGGACGATACATCCCGCCATAGACGGTTGCCGGCCAAAGCCCGACGATCACCGACCGGACCCCGTGCACTGACCTGGCATCCTTCGCTCGCGAAGCAGTGTCATCTGCTCCTCAAAGATGGCTGCAGCGAATGCACGAGGGGCCCATGACACGCAAAATGATCCTTGCTGCCATCGTTGCCATTGCCAGCCCCGCCTTGGCCCAGGCACAGGACCAGGGCATCGAGCTCGGCACGCTTGAATGCGCCATATCGGGCGGCACCGGCTTCATCTTCGGCTCGAGCAAGGATCTGAGCTGCACCTTCACCCCTGCCGACAAGACTTTCGCGCCGGAAGCTTATTTCGGTGCCGTCAACAAATACGGCCTCGACATCGGCACGACCAAGCAGGCGGTGATGCGATGGCTGGTGCTGACGCCGCTGAAGAACATCTACGCGCCGGGCGCATTGGCCGGCGACTATGTCGGCGCCAGCGCCGAGGTGACGGCAACCGTCGGCGCCGGGGCCAATCTGCTGGTTGGCGGCTCCTCGCAGTCCTTCACCTTGCAGCCGCTCAGCCTGCAGACCCAGACCGGCATCAATTTCGCCATCGGTGTCAGCCAGTTCCAGCTGCGCAGCACGGAGAACTGATTGGCCGGCGATGCCGGCCGGCCAGGGATGCGGGCATCCACGAACATGTCCAAAAAATCGCTTGAGCTCAAGCTTGGTTGAGGTTCTACAAACCCATCCGACCATGGTCCTGCCGGACCCCCGAGCCGGCTCCTGGCGCCATGCGTTTGCATCGGGATATGAAATTCGAGGGACCGAAGTGACCGACATCAGCACAAACAGGGTCGACTGGCGCGCATTGTGGGCGAGCGGCGACCTCGCGCGCTTCTGCTTCATCAGCCTCGGCATCCTGCTGCACGCCACCAACGAGACGATGGTGGCGACCGTCATGCCCGCCATGATCGGCGAACTGGCGGGCGTGCAGCTCGTCGGCTGGTCGCTGGCGATCTATGAACTGGGCGCCATCGTCGCCGGTGCCGCGGCCGGACGGCTGGTCAGCTATGTGGCGCTGCGCACCAACATGGTGGTCGCGGCGCTGCTTTACGCGGCCGGCGCGCTGATCTGCGCCACCGCGCCCTCGATGCAATTGTTCCTGGCCGGGCGCCTGATCGAGGGCCTGGGCGGCGGCGCGCTGGTGTCGCTGGCTTTTGTCTCGGTGGAGCGCCTGTTTCCGCGGGCCATCTGGCCGCAGCTTTTCGGTATCATGTCGGCGATCTGGGGCGTCGCCGCCTTCAGCGGGCCGATGCTTGGCGCGATCATGACAGAGCTTCTGTCATGGCGCTGGGCGTTCGGCATCTTCGTGTTCGGCGGTGCGGCGATGGCGCTGGCGAGCTTCGTCGTGCTCGACACGCCGGAAGCGACGAGGCCTAGTGCCGGCGCGGGCAAGGCACCACCCTTCCCGCTCATAGCGCTTGGCTGCCTTGCCGTCGCCGTCGGGCTGATCGCCTCGGCGGGCGTCGACATCGCCCTTCTGCGCTCATCGCTGCTGATGGTGCTCGGCCTGGTCGGGCTTGTGTTGTTTTTCCGTATCGATGCGCTGAAGCCGAAATCGCGGCTTTTCCCCTCGCAGCTGTTCTCGTGGCGCACGCCGGTCGGCAGCGGCATGACCATGGTCGCCGCCTTCTCGGTGGCGACCTGTTCCTTTGCCATTTACGGCCCGCTGCTTCTGACCACGCTGCACCACGTTCCGCTCCTGACCACCGGCTACATCATCGCCGCCGAATCGATCGCCTGGTCGATCCTGTCGATCCTTGTCGCCAACGCGCCACAGGAGCGTGAGAGATTGATCATCGTCATCGGCGCCCTGATGATCGCCACCGGCCTGGCTGGTTTCGCCTACACCATCCCGGCAGGCTCGATCCCGCTGATCCTGGTATGCGCCCTTTTGCAGGGTGGCGGCTTCGGCGTTGCCTGGCCGTTCCTGACGCGCGTCATCGTGGCCTCCGCGCCGGAAGATGAGCAGACCATCGCCTCGGCCGCGGTGCCGACCATGCAGCGCATCGGCTATGCGGTGGGTGCCGCCCTTGCCGGCATCGTCGCCAATGCCAGCGGCTTCTCGCAAGGCCTGAACCGGGACGCGGCGGCTGATGTGGCAACCTGGCTGTTCCTCGCCTTCGTGCCGCTCGGCATCATTGGCTGCCTCGCCGCCCTGCGCACATCGACGACCGCGAACCGGCTGCCGGAAGCTGTCGGCTAATCAGGCCAGGCAACGCTCATTCGACCTCGCGCAGGCGGTAGCCGACGCCGGTCTCGGTGGTGATGTAGCGCGGCTGGTCCGGCGTCTTCTCGATCTTCTGCCGCAACTGCCGGACATAGACCCGCAGATACTGCACGTCGGTCGAATCGTTCCACACCTGCTTCAGCAGGAACTGGTGCGTGAGAACCTTGCCCACATACTGCACGAGAATGCGCAGAATATCGTATTCCTTGGGCGACAGCTTCACCTCCTTGCCCCCGACCTTGACGATGCGCTTGACCAGGTCGACGGAAAGATCTCCGGTTTGGAATACAGGCCTCTCGCCCTGCTGCTGGAACCTGTGCCGCAGTGCCACACGGATGCGCGCCACCAGCTCGTTCATTCCGAACGGCTTGGTGATGTAATCGTCGGCGCCGAGTTCGAGCGCGTCGACGATGCCGGCCTCGTCGGTGCGGCTGGAGAGAATGACCACCGGCATGTCGAAGCCGTCGTCGCGCCATTTGCGCAGCAGTTCATGGCCGCTCATGCCGGGCAGGCCTAGGTCGAGCAGCACGAGATCCGGTTTTTCCTGCACCATCAGCTCGATAGCCGCCTTGGCGTTCGGCGCCTCGCTGACCGCGTAGCCCTGGCTGGCGAGGCCGACCCGGAGCAACTTGCGGATCGGCGGCTCGTCATCGACGACCAGTATCCTGACGTTCGAATTGGTCATCGAGTCTGATCCGTGCTGGAGCCGATGCGATTGCCGATGTTGGGCAACTCCGCCGGCACCGGCATCCTGATGGTGAAGGCAGCACCCGAACGGTCGGTCCGGTTGGCGGCCGAGATCGTGCCGCCCATCGCCTCGATGAAGCCGCGGCAGATCGACAGGCCGAGCCCGGTGCCGGCGCGCACCTGGTCGCCCTTGCGCACCCGGTAGAAAGTATCGAACACGCGCTCAAGATCCTGCGGAGGGATGCCCAATCCCTCATCCATGATTTGAAGCACGACGGAGCCGATGTCGGTCCAGCCCTGCAGGCGGATCGTCGAGCCGGGCGGCGAATATTTCGACGCATTGTCGAGCAGATTGAACAGGACCTGCTCGAACAGCACAGGGTCGAGCCTCAGCATCGGCAGGTCGGGCGGAATATCGACCTCGATCTTGTGCTCGCTGGTGATCTTGCGGGCGCGATCGAGCGCGGTGCCGACGGCGTCGCCGACATAGTGCAGCGCATAGTTCGGCTCCATCGCACCGGATTCGATCTTGGTCATGTCGAGCAGATTGGCGATGAAGCGGTTCAGCCGTTCCGCTTCGTCGACCACCGTCGACAACAGCTCGGTCCGGTCCTGCTCGGGTAGATCAGGCGCGAACTCCCTGAGGGTGCCGGCCGCGCCCATGATGGCGGCGAGCGGCGTCTTCAGATCATGGGAGATGGAGGTCAGCAGCGCCGAGCGCAGCCTGTCGGCTTCGGCCGCGAGCTTGGCACGGTCGACATCGGCGACGAGCTGGATGCGCTCGATGGCGACCGCTGCCTGGTCGGCCAGCGCGTCGAGCAGCCGCTGCTGCTCGGGCGTCAGCAGCGGACCCTGCTTGTCGTTGTCGAGGCCGACCACGCCGACCGCCGTGCGCCCGGTGCGCAGCGGCAGATACAGCCGCTTCGCACCGGGCAGCGTATCGGCGCCGCGGCCGGCGGCGCGGTCGTGCTCCCAGGCCCAGCGGGCGGCGGCGATGTCGGCCTCGGCCAGCGTGTCGTCGGGCGGATAGCCCGCCTTGACGGTGATGGCGCCGTTTTCGGGCAAAAGCAGCACCACCCGCAATTTCAGCATCGAGGCGATCTGGAAGGCCGTGACCCACAGGACGTCGTCGAGCGTACCGGCGCCGGCAAGCTTCTTGGAAAACAGATAGATATCCTCCGTGGCCCGCGCCCGTGAGCGGGCGGCGGCGGCCTGACGCTGCACGCGCGCCGTCAGGTTGCTGGCGATGACGGCAACGACGAGGAAGACGGCAAACGCAACGATGCTCTCGGGATCCCTGATCGTCAGCGTGTAGCGCGGCTCGAGGAAGAAGTAGTTGAAGGCAAGGGCGCTCAGGAAACAGGCGTACAAGGCCGGCCACAGTCCGAACGTCACCGCCGATGTCAGTACCGCCAGCAGCAGCACGATCGCCAGATTGCGCACGTCGAGGAACTGATCGAGAACCGTGCCGACGGCCAGCGAGCCCGCGACATAGGCCGTGGCGAACAGATACGGCCATATCTGGAACGGCCGCTGCTCGGCCGCCGTCCTGACCTTTCTCGATGCTGCGTCGGTATCGCGCTCGGTTCCCGAGATGACATGGACGCTGATGTCGCCGGCATTGCGGATCAAATCATAGGTGAGCGAGCCCTCGATCAATTCCCGCCAGCGCGACCGGGTCGGCCTGCCGATTACGATATGGGTGAAATTGTTCGCCGTCGCATGGCGCACGATGTCCTGCGCGACGTTCTGGCCCGGAATGGTCGTCACCTCGGCGCCGAGCTGCTCGGCGAGGCGCAGATGGTTCGCCAGCCTGTCCTTCTCTTCTTCCGACATGGCGGCCGAACGGGGGGTGTCGACATGAAGCGCAGTCCATGGCGCACGGAGCCTGTCGGCCAGCCTGCGCGCATAGCGCACGCGCGCCGCCCCGCCCGGACGCGCGTCGAGGCAAACGAGCACCCTTTCCCCCGCCGCCCATGGGCCCTGGATGGCATGGGACTGCATGTGGTTGAGCAGTTGTTCGTCGACACGCTGGGCGGTGCGGCGCAGCGCCAGCTCGCGCAGCGCCGTAAGGTTGCCGGGCGAGAAATAGTTCTCGATGGCGCGCTGGGCGGTGTTGGGGAAATAGACCTTGCCTTCCTCCAGCCGCTTGATCAGGTCGTCGGGCGTCAGATCGATGATTTCGACGTCGTCGGCCTGGTCGATGATGGAATCGGGAACCGTCTCGCGCACCCTGACCCGCGTGATCTGGGCGACGACGTCGTTCAGGCTTTCGACATGCTGGATGTTGAGCGTCGTGTAGACGTCGATGCCGCGCGCCAGGATTTCCTGCACGTCGAGATAGCGCTTGGGGTGACGGCTGCCGGGCGCGTTTGTATGGGCGAGTTCGTCGACCAGGACCAGTGCCGGGCGGCGTGCCAGGATGGCGTCTATGTCCATCTCGTCGAGGGTGCGTCCCTTGTATTCGACCGGGCGGCGCGGAATGACCTCGTAGCCCTCGACGAGGGCCAGGGTTTCCTTGCGGCCGTGCGTCTCGACCACGCCGATCACCACGTCGATGCCGTCGGCCAGCCTGGCGCGTCCCGACATCAGCATTTCATAGGTTTTGCCGACGCCCGGTGCCGCGCCCAGAAAGATGCGCAGACGCCCGCGGCCCTCGCGCTCGGCATGCTCGAGCAGCGCGTCGGGGGAAGGTCTGTTTTCGACGTTGCTTCTGTCGTCCGGCATCGGCATCCAGTTTGAACGGCGCGGGGGACGGTGTCGATCCCCGGCGCTGTTCTTCATTGCTTGGCTGTGTCGTCCAATGCGAGGTTAAGGGCCAGCACATTGACCACCGGCTCGCCCAGCACGCCGAGCTCCCGGTCCTCGACATGGCTGTCGACGAGCGCCTTGACTTTGGCTTCATCGATGCCCCTTGCCTTGGCGACACGCGGAACCTGGAAAGAAGCGTCCTCGGGGCTGATGTCGGGATCGAGCCCGCTGCCCGATGTCGTGAAAAGGCCCATCGGAACCGGCGCATTGGGGTTTTCGGCCTTCAACTTCGCCGCGTCGCCCTTGATGCGCTCGATCAGCTTGGGGTTGGACGGACCCAGATTCGAGCCGCTGGAGGCGCCGGCGTCGTAGCCATTGCCGGCGGCCGATGGCCGGCCGTGGAAATAGCGTTCGCTGGCGAAGGCCTGGCCGATCAGTTCGGAACCGACCACCTTGCCGTCCTTCTCGATCAGGCTGCCATTGGCCTGTTTCGGGAACAGCGCCTGGGCGATGCCGGTCATGCCGAGGGGATAGATGAGCCCGGTCAGCACGGTGAAGAAGACTATCATGACGATCGCGGGTCTGATTTGCTTGAGCATCGGAGTGATCCCTTATGCAAGGCCGAGGGCCGTGACGGCCATGTCGATAATCTTGATGCCGGCGAACGGCACGATGATGCCGCCGAGGCCGTAGACGAGCAGGTTGCGGCTGAGCAGCGCCCCGGCGCCGATTGCCCGGTATTTGACGCCGCGCAGCGACAGCGGGATCAGCGCGATGATGATCAGCGCGTTGAAGATGATGGCCGACAGGATGGCGCTCTGCGGCGTCGCCAGATGCATGATGTTGAGCGCCTGCAGCGGACCTGTGGTGTGGCCGGGTGCGACGTAGAACACGGCGAACATGGCCGGGATGATGGCGAAGTACTTGGCCACGTCATTGGCGATGGAGAAGGTGGTCAGCGAACCGCGCGTCATCAGCAGCGCCTTGCCGATCTCGACGATCTCGATCAGCTTGGTCGGATCGCTGTCGAGGTCGACCATGTTGCCGGCCTCGCGCGCCGCCACCGTGCCGGTGTTCATGGCGACGCCAACGTCGGCCTGGGCAAGGGCCGGCGCGTCGTTGGTGCCGTCGCCGCACATGGCGACCAGCTTGCCCTTGGCCTGCTCGTCGCGGATCAGTTTCAGCTTGTCCTCCGGCGTCGCCTGGGCAAGGAAGTCGTCGACGCCGGCTTCTGCCGCGATGGCCGCCGCCGTCATCGGATTGTCCCCTGTGATCATCACCGTGCGTATGCCCATGCTGCGCAGCTCGGCGAAGCGCTCGCGGATGCCGCCCTTGACGATGTCCTTGAGGTGCACGATGCCGAGCAGGCGCCCGTCGCGCTCCACCGCAAGCGGCGTGCCGCCCGATTTGGCGACCTCGTCGGCGATCGCCTGCAAATCCCTGATCGTATCGCTGTTCGGGCGCGTTGCGTGGCTGGCTGATGTCGTCTGGTTGACATGGCCGAGCACGGAATCGACCGCGCCCTTGCGCACGGAGGAGCCGTCTATGTCGACGCCGCTCATGCGGGTTTGCGCGGTGAAGTGCACGAAGGTGGCGTGCAGTGTCGCCATGTCGCGGGCGCGGATGGCGTATTTCTCCTTGGCCAGCACGACGATCGAGCGGCCTTCCGGTGTTTCGTCGGCGAGCGAGGCAAGCTGCGCCGCGTCGGCCAGTTCCTGCTCGGTGACGCCCTTCACCGGCCGGAATTCGGTCGCCTGGCGGTTGCCGAGCGTGATCGTGCCGGTCTTATCGAGCAAAAGCGTGTCGACGTCGCCGGCCGCTTCGACGGCGCGGCCGGACATGGCGAGCACATTGAAGCGCACCAGACGGTCCATGCCGGCGATGCCGATGGCCGACAAAAGCGCACCGATAGTGGTCGGGATCAAGGTCACGAACAAAGCGACGAGCACCGTGACCGGGATATAGCCCCCCGAATAGGAAGCGAAGCTCGGGATGGTAGCGGTGGCCAGCACGAAGATAAGCGTCATGCCGACCAGCAGGATGTTGAGCGCGATCTCGTTCGGGGTCTTCTGGCGCTCGGCGCCCTCGACCAGCGAGATCATGCGGTCGAGAAAGGTGTGGCCGGCGGCGGCGGTGATGCGCACGCGGATCCAGTCGGAGAGCACCTGCGTGCCGCCGGTGACCGCGGAGCGGTCGCCGCCGGATTCGCGAATGACAGGCGCCGATTCGCCCGTGATCGCCGCCTCGTTGACCGAAGCCACGCCTTCGATCACCTCACCGTCGGAGGGGATGATGTCGCCGGCCTCGACCAGCACGGCGTCGCCCACCTTCAGGCTGGTGCCGGGCACCAGCTTGAATTTCGTCCGGTCCTCGCCGGTCAGGAGCTTGGCCTGGGTCTCGGTGCGCGCCTTGCGCAGCGAATCGGCCTGCGCCTTGCCGCGGCCTTCGGCGACGGCTTCGGCGAAGTTGGCGAACAGCACGGTGAACCACAGCCAGATGATGATCTGGATGGTGAAGCCGAGATTGCCGCCGCCGCTGGCGAGGTCCTTGACGAAAAGCACTGATGTCAGCGCCGAGACGACGGCAACGACGAACATTACCGGGTTCCTGGCCAATGTGCGTGGGTTCAGCTTTCTGAAGGCGCCGCCGATGGCGGGCCATAGGATGCCGGCATCCATGATGCTCGCTGATTTTGACTGGCTCATTTTGAAGCTCCAGCTTCGGTGTTGGTGAGCGGCACCGAGCGATCGGATGCCGAAAGAAGATGCGGAAGCCCGTAGGCCAGCAACCACAGAACGATCATGACGGCGGCGATGCCGAGGAATGTCGACATGGTGGGGAAAGGAGGAGGCCGTTCCTCCTTTCCGTTGTCGGCGGGATGGCGATCGTTGCGATGCCTGTTGTTGAACCAGGACATTTCCGTTTCAGCCAGGACACTTCCGTCTCAGAATGTCTGCCCGTGGATGGCGGCCAGATGCTCGACGATCGGTCCGACGGCGAGTGCCGGGAAGAAGGTCAGGCCGCCGACGATGACGATGACGCCGACCAGCAGCCCGACGAACAGCGGGCCGTCGGTCGGGAAGGTGCCGGCCGAGGCGGGCACGGTCTTCTTCGCCGCCAGCGAGCCGGCGATGGCGAGCGCCGGGATGATGACCAGGAAGCGGCCCATGAGCATGCCGAGGCCCAGCGTGATGTTGTACCAGGGCGTGTTGCCGGTGAGGCCGCCGAAGGCCGAGCCGTTGTTCGCCGCCGCCGACGTATAGGCGTAGAGGATCTCGGAGAAGCCGTGCGGACCGCCATTGGCGATCGATGCCACGGCGCTCGGCAGGACCACCGCGATGGCCGTGAAGGTCAGCATCGCCAGCGGCAGGCACAGGATTGCCAGCATCGCCATCTTGACCTCCTTGGCCTCGATCTTCTTGCCCAGATATTCGGGCGTGCGCCCGACCATCAGGCCGGCGACGAAGACGGCGATGAGGATGAACATCAGCATTCCGTAGAAGCCGGCGCCGACGCCGCCGACGATGACTTCGCCGAGCTGCATGTTGATGAGCGGGATCATGCCGCCGAGCGCGGTGAAACTGTCATGCATGGCGTTGACCGCGCCGCAGGAAGCCGCCGTGGTGATGACCGCGAACAGCGCCGAAAGCGCGATGCCGAAGCGGGTTTCCTTGCCTTCCATGTTGCCGCCGTCAATGCCCAGCGCATGGACCAGCGGATTGCCCGCGGCTTCCGCCCAATAGCAGACCGCGACCCCGGCGATGAACAGCGCGCCCATAGCGGCCAGGATCGCCCAGCCCTGGCGCTGGTTGCCGACCATGCGGCCGAAGACGTTGGTGAGCGCCGCGCCGATGGCGAAGATCGACAGCATCTGGATCAGGTTGGAGATGGCGTCCGGATTCTCGAAGGGATGCGCGGCATTGGCGTTGAAGAAGCCGCCGCCATTGGTGCCGAGCATCTTGATGGCGATCTGCGAGGCGACCGGCCCGACGGCGATGGTCTGCTGCACGCCTTCGAGCGTGGTGGCGTCGACATAGGCTCCCAGCGTCTGCGGCATGCCGAGCCAAACATAGACCAGGGTGAGCACGACGCAGAGCGGCAAAAGCACGTAGAGCGTGGCACGGGTCATATCGACCCAGAAATTCCCAATCGACTTGCCGGAAGCGCGGGCAAAGCCGCGGATCAGCGCCATGGCGATGGCGATGCCGGTGGCCGCCGACAGGAAGTTCTGCACGGTGAGGCCGGCCATCTGCACGAGATAGGACATCGTGCTCTCGCCGCCGTAGTTCTGCCAGTTGGTATTGGTCATGAAACTGGCGGCGGTGTTGAAGGCGAGCCCCGGCTCGACCGCGCTCATGCCGGCCGGGTTGTAGGGCAGGCCGCCTTGCAGGCGCTGCAGGAAATAGAGCGCCAGGAAACCGGCAAGGTTGAACAACAGCATGGCGGCGGCATAACCCGTCCAGTGCTGCTCCTGGTCGCCGGTTCCAGCCAGGCGGTAAAGGGCCCGCTCGACGGGGCCGAGCACCGGCGACAGCAAGGTGCGGTCGCCGGTGAAGACGCGATGCATGTAGCCGCCCAGCGGCTTCACGAGCAAAACCAGGATCCCGCAATAGAGAAGGATCTGTATCCATCCGTTGATAGTCATGATGTGGCTTTCCGTGCGCCGGTCAGAAGCGTTCCGGGCGGATCAGGGCGTATGTCAGATAGGCGAGCAGGAACAACGTCACGCCGCCACCGAGGATGTAATCGACAAGCATGGCCCGATCGCTCAAATTCTGTCGCAGGCTTTGACGTAGGCAAAGGAGAGGGCGAAAAACAAAACCCCGATCCCGAGAACAATGATGTCCATTGTGCTTGTCCTTGCTTTGATTTTTCCACTTTGCGCCCGCTCGAAGCAGCTTGGCGATTACGTGAGAACGCCCCGCCCACTTGGGTGACGGCGTCCGACGTTTTTCTCAAAGCGGAATATGGACCCGATCGCCATAAAGGTTCGAGACGGGGCAAAGCGGAAAGAAATAGGAATTTTATAAAGATTTTCGGCGGATGAATTGGAAGTGGTGAACGCGTCCTGGCGCTCCAGCGATATCGTCAGTCGTAAGGGGTAACAGGTTGGCCGACGAAACGGCTCGCCGCCGGTAAACGCATTCTACCCCTGCGGCTCGACCGCCTTGAGGGTCACGCCTTCTTTACGAACTCGGTTTTGAGCACCAGGCCCTTCACTTGCCTGGTACTGCATTCGATCTCACCGGGATTACCGTTAAGGCGAATGTTCTTCACCAACGTGCCGCGCTTGATCGTCTCCGAAGTGCCCTTGACCTTGAGGTCCTTGATCAGCGTAACGGAATCGCCGTCACTCAACTGAGCGCCGTTGCTGTCGCGCACCATTACATCGTCCGGCATGCCATCTCCTGTGGTCGGGATCACCCATTACCAGATCACCGGGAATTCCAAAACCGGGTCGGGGGCGGCGTGTTCATAGAATGCCCAAGGATCACTCGACGCGCTTCCCAAAGCGCTCGAAACTAACAGCTGCTTTTTTAATCGTGCAAGCCGGTCGGCAAGGTTGATGACCCTGCCCTCCTACGCTGAAGCTTCGGAGGGCATCCTGCTTCGCGCTGTCGATTGAGCCAATCCTGCGAAGCTCGAAGAGCGAAGCAGGGTGGCGGAGAGAGCGGGATTCGAACCCGCGTTACGGTTTCCCGTAAACACACTTTCCAGGCGTGCGCCTTCAACCACTCGGCCACCTCTCCGTCCTTGCCTTTCGCGTCGGCCGGTTTCGCCGCGCGGGTTGGGGAGATGCTCTCCCTTTGGGGATGCGTGCGGAACTGCCCGCACCGGGCGCCGCCAACCAGCGGACGCCCTGCCCGCACCTGAGCCGTCGAAGCAACAGGCGCGGGGCTCATCTAGTCGATCCGGCGCCGAATGCCAAGCCATAACGGCGGTCAATTCGCTTTGCCGGCCACACGGCGTTCATGGGGGCCGCCGGCACATCCGTTTGGAGTCCCGCCACTTCAATCGCTGCTTGATGATGTGCACGGGCAAGGCTGCGAGGCCAGCCGCGCTTGACTTCGTCCCGAGCGGCCTGTCGAGTGTCCGAAAGGCTTTGCGGGGGGCATCGTCGAGACATGGCGTCGAGCAGCGGAATTCCGGGCGGTACGCCGGACAAGGGACAGCCACCGGCCGAGGGAAAGGTCCCGGCCCGACATCCCGACAGCGGACTTTCCTATGTCCCGGTGGGCTGGCTCGTTATCGTCATGGCCCTGTCGGTCTATTGGCTGGCGTCGGCCTTGTGGCTGGTGGGGAGTTCAGGCCTGCCGAACGCCGTTTTCTATTTCCTCTTCAGCGGGCTCGTCGCCGACGTCATCACCATCCTATGGGGACTTTACCTACTCGGCCTCGCCTTCGGCCGTTCGGCGCGCTTCCCCAGCCACTTCACCATCTGGCAGGCCGCCACGATCATGTGGCTGCTGGCAAGTCACGCTTACGCACTTGCCGTGCCGGGCTTCGTCTTCTCCGCCAGAAGCCTGGCCATCACCGCCGCCGAGATCGCCATCGGCCTGCTTTGCATCTACCTGTTGCGCCGCGGCTCCGGCGCCGAGACCGTTTATGCCAAGCCGCGAGCCGAAGCGCCGTCGGTCTTCGTTTCCATTGTCGCCGCGCTGCTCGGCATCATCCTCGGCGCGGTCGTCGGCGCGGTGGGCGGTTTCCTGGCCGGTTCGCTCATCGCCGAAGTCACCGACGTGAGTTGCTTCGAGGGTGCGTGCGGCTACTTCGCCGCGTTCATCGGCCTGGCCGGGTTGGTGGTCGGCGCCATTGCCGGCGGCATTCTCGCCGTCTGGCTCGCCAACCGGCGCAAGCGCAGGCCGGCCGGCTAGGCTGCGTCGGCCGCGATTCAATTCGCGTGCCGTGATTGCGAACGGGGCCCATGCGCTCTATTTCTCATTTCGGAACACCGCCGGAGATCCTCGGGAAGATGTTGAGGATCGGCCAGGGGAAAGGTCTCTGATGTTTCGCTTCGTCTTTCGTCTCGCGGCCATGGTCGCGCTGTCGATTTCGGTCATCATGGCGGTGCTTGACACGACACGCACGGTGGCCGCCTCGGCACTGGTGCTGACCCCGCTCAATGCAAGCTGGCTGGCCGTGTCGCCCGACACGCGCGCCGCCTTTGAAAGCTTCGTTCGCGCCAAGGCCGGCCCGCTGCTATGGGACGGCGCCATCGCCTGGGTGCTCAACCAGCCGGGCTTTGCCGTGTTCGCGGTGCTGGCCTTGCTGCTCTATGCCATCGGCTACAGGCGGCAGCGGCGCACCGGGCAGTTCGCCTGAAGGGCACGGGCATCGCACCCCGCCATGCTTTTCCAAAAGGTCAAAATTCCACGTGAATTTTGTTTCGGGCCGTGCCAGATTGCCGCTGAGCGGGAGGGGAATATACACTCCTGGCTGACGTCGCGCGCATGCCGCAGAACCGGGCAGGCGGGCGGGGCGTAACGGAAAAAAATAACCGACAGGGTGTGGATCACATGAAACGTATCGTTCTCGGCCTTCTGGCCGCAACTGCAATGGTTCTTCCGGCTTTCGCCGCGGATGTGCAGCCGGCCATCCTTTATGATCTCGGCGGCAAGTTCGACAAATCCTTCAACGAGGCGGCCTACCATGGCGCCGAAAAGTTCAAGACCGAGACCGGCGTCCCCTATGTCGAGTTCGAAGTGTCCAACGCTTCGCAACGCGAGCAGGCGTTGCGCCGCTTCGCCGAGGACGGCCACAACCCGATCGTCATGGCCGGCTTCGCCTGGGAGGATGCGCTTAAGAAGGTCGCGACCGAATATCCTGACCTCAACTTCGCCATCATCGACGATGCCGTCGACCTGCCCAATGTCCGCTCGCTCGTATTCAAGGAGAACGAAGGCTCCTATCTCGTCGGCATCATGGCGGCGATGGCCTCCAAGACGAAGAAGGTGAGCTTCGTCGGCGGCATGGACATTCCGCTGATCCGCAAGTTCGAATGCGGCTATGTCGGCGGCGCCAAATCGGCAGGCGCGACCGACGTCATCCAGAACATGACCGGCGACACGCCGGCCGCCTGGAATGACCCGGCCAAGGGCGGCGAGATCGCCAAGACGCAGATCGACCAGGGTTCCGACGTGGTCTATGCGGCCGCCGGCGGCACCGGCGTCGGTGTGCTGCAGGCGGCGGCTGATGCCGGCAAGCTCGGCATCGGTGTCGATTCCAACCAGAACGGCCTCCAGCCCGGCAAGGTTCTGACCTCGATGCTGAAGCGCGTGGACGTTGCCGTCTACACCGCCTTCATGGACGGCAAGAACGGCACCTTCAAGGGTGGCGTCGAAAATCTCGGCCTCAAGGAAGGCGGCGTCGACTACGCCATGGACGACAACAACAAGGCGCTGGTGACCGACGAGATGAAGGCGGCGGTCGAGAAGGCCAAGGCCGACATCATCGCCGGCAAGGTCGAGGTGCACGACTACACCGCCGACAACGCCTGCCCGTATTGATCGGTAAGCACTAAGTTTCGAACCGCCGGGCCTTGTCCCGGCGGTTTTGTTTTTGGAAGACCTTGATGACATGCACCGAGGCAAGAGTGGCGCCGATGATAGAACCCATGACCGAAAGCGACGTCGAGGCGATGGCACGATTGCGGGTTGCCGCCTTTTTCGAGGGTAGCGCAAGGACGCCGGACGAGGATGCCGCCGGGCTCCGCAGGCTGTTGGCCGGGACGGCTTCGAGACGGCGCTTGTGGCCCGGATCGGCGAAGTATCGGTTGGCACATGCCTGCTGGTTCGCCACGAATTGGAACCTTCGCACGACCTGACGCCATGGCTTGCCGGCTTGGTCGTGGATCGCAACCACCGCAACAAAGGGATCGGTGGCGCACTGGTCCGGGCCATCGAAGCACATGCGGCGTCAATCGGTGCGGAGCGACTCTATCTCTATACGTGGGAAGCGCGTGATTTCTATGCTGGGCTCGGTTGGGTAGTCGTCGAGCCGTTTGAACAGGACGGTCATCCAATGCTGCTAATGGTGCGCGAGCTTCGGCTATAGCTGGCCCACCAGATGACCGAGCGCGAAAACCGCGATCAGCAAGATGGCGATGACCGCGCCGCGCCGGGCGCCGCCGAGCGCGGGCACGCCCACGCCGTAGGGCTGGCGTTCCAGCTTGCGGATTACCACCGAAAGTTTCGCCTCGTCATCGCCGGGCGAGCGCATCTGCGGCAGTTCGGCGATGCGTTGCGAGATCAGCCGCCAGCGATCGTCGCCGGAAGGTTCGGCGCGGTCGAAAATATGCATGCGCTCGGCAAGCTGGACCACCGCATCGCGAAAGGCGGGGTCGACCTCCAGATCGCGCTCGGCCCTTTGGCGTTGCGCATCGTTCATCAGGCCAAGCACGTAGTCGCCGGCTCTTGCGATGCGATCGGTGGCCATCGCTCCCGCTTCCCTTCCCTACCAGTGCGGCGGTTTGGTCACCGGCACGTCGGGTGCCGCCTGTTCCTCCAGCGCCAGGAAGCGGTCGGTCAGCGCGTCGAGCTTGCGCTGCATGCGCTCGATCACCTTCCACTGCTCGGCGATCTGGCCGGACAGCTCCTCGATGGTCTTCTCCTGCTCGGCGGAGCGGATCTCCAGCGTCGTCAGCCGGTCGGCGGGCATGGTCATGCGAAGTCCTCAGGCGTTGCGCCGCAGCGTCAAATCGGCTTGCCCATATTAGCGAATATGAGAGCTTCGGCCACGTTCCAAATTGACAAGCGCGCCGGGATTTGTCGAGAGTGGACGCTGCTCCGACCAATTGGCACGGGCGGAGCGTCATGCTAGGCATTTTGACCAAGCGATAAAAAAATAAGAGTGGGACAGGCTGCATGGCGCATGCCGCGATCGAACTGGCTGCAATCGAACTGATCGGCATCAACAAGAGTTTTGGCGCCGTGCGCGCCAACCGCGACATCAACCTGGAAATCGCGCGCGGCACCATCCACGGCATCGTCGGCGAAAACGGCGCCGGCAAGTCGACGCTGATGTCGATCCTCTATGGCTTCTACCAGGCCGACAGCGGCGAGATCCGCGTCGGCGGCAAGCCGGCATCGATAAGCACGCCCAACGATGCGATCGCGCTCGGCATCGGCATGGTGCACCAGCATTTCATGCTGGTCGACAATTTCTCGGTCCTGGAGAACGTCATCCTGGGCGCCGAAAGCGACGCCTTGCTGAAGAAAAGCATCGCCAAGGCGCGTTCCGAACTGGAGCGGCTGGAGCGTGAATACGGCCTCGAGGTCGATCCCGACGCCATCGTCGAGGAATTGCCGGTCGGCCTGCAGCAGCGCGTCGAGATCCTCAAGGCGCTTTATCGCGGCGCCGAGATCCTGATCCTCGACGAGCCGACGGGCGTGCTGACGCCGGCCGAGGCCGACCACCTCTTCCGCATCCTCAAGCAATTGAAGGAGCAGGGAAAGACGGTGGTGCTGATCACCCACAAATTGCGCGAGATCATGGCCATCACCGACACGGTTTCGGTGATGCGCCAGGGCACGATGGTGGCGACCAGGGAAACGAAGAAGACCACCGTCGCGGAACTGGCCGAGCTGATGGTCGGGCGCCGCGTGCTCTTGCGGGTGGAGAAGGGCGAAGCGGAAGCCGGCGCGGTAAAACTCGCGGTCAAGAACCTGACGGTCAAGGATTCCCGCGGCGTCACCATGGTCGACGACATCTCCTTCGACCTGCGCGCCGGCGAGATCGTCGGCATCGCCGGTGTCGCCGGCAACGGCCAGTCCGAACTGCTCGAGGCGATCTCCGGCATCAGGCACGCCGTTTCCGGTTCGGTGATGCTCGAGGGCAAGCCGATCGATCTCACCGGCAAGGCCGATCCCGGCGAACTGCGCGACCGCGGCCTCGCCCATGTGCCTGAGGATCGCCATCATGTCGGGCTGGTGCTGGCCTTCGAGGAGAACGAGAATTCCATCCTCGGCTACCATGACGATCCCCGCTACCTCAGAGGACCTTTCCTCAACATCGATGCCATCGTTGCCGATGCCAAGGACAAGATCGAGAAATACGACATCCGCCCCGGCAATCCACGGCTGAAGACCGCCAACTTCTCCGGCGGCAACCAGCAGAAGATCGTGCTCGCGCGCGAAATCGAACAGGACCCCGGCGTTCTCATCGTCGGCCAGCCGACGCGCGGCGTCGACGTCGGCGCCATCGAGTTCATCCACAAGCGCCTGATCGCCATGCGCGACCAGGGCAAGGCCGTGCTGGTCGTGTCGGTCGAGCTCGATGAGATCCGCTCGCTCTCCGACCGCATCCTGGTCATGTTTGCCGGCCGCATCGTCGGCGAACGCGGGCCGGAGGCGAGCGAGGGCGAGCTCGGCCTTCTGATGGCGGGTGTTGAGCGCCAGGAGGCGGCGCAATGAGCACGCCCTATGCCAAATTGCCGGCCTGGGCCGACTATGGGCTGATCCCGCTGATCAATCTGTCTGTGGCCTTCATCGTCGCGGGCTTCGTCGTGCTTCTGGTCGGCGAGAACCCGTTCCGTGCCGCCGTCATCCTGGTCGAGGGCGCCTTCGGCAAGGGAACAGGTATCGCCTTTACCCTCTTCTATGCCACCACCTTCATCTTCACCGGACTTTCGGTGGCGGTAGCAGCGCATTGCGGCCTGTTCAACATCGGCACCGAGGGGCAGGCCTACATCGCCGGCCTCGGCATCGCCATCGTCTGTCTTTCCTTCGACAGCGTGCTGCCATGGTGGCTGACATTTCCGCTGGCCATCGTGGCTTCGGCGGCCGTGGGCGCCTTGTGGGCGCTGATCCCCGCCTATCTGCAGGCCAGGCGCGGCTCGCACATCGTCATCACCACCATCATGTTCAACTTCATCGCTGCTTCGATCATGGTATACCTGCTGGTCGGCCCGTTGAAACCGGCAGCCTCGCAGGCGCCGCAGACGCGCAACTTCCTGGCGGGCGCGGAATTGCCGAAACTCAACTGGGTCATCGAGCTGTTCGGCGCCAAGATCCGGTCGGCGCCGCTCAACATCTCCTTCCTGCTCGCGCTGCTCATGGCCTTCCTGGTCTGGCTGCTGATCTGGCGCACCAAGCTCGGCTATGAGATGCGCACCTACGGCCACAGTCCAAAGGCGGCGCGCTATGCCGGCATTTCCGAAACCCGCATCATCATCACCGCCATGATGATCTCGGGCGCGCTCGCCGGCATGATGGCGCTCAATCCGGTGATGGGCGACCAGCACAATGTCGCGATCGACTTCGTCAGCGGCGCCGGTTTCGTCGGCATCGCCGTGGCGCTGATGGGTCGCCTGCACCCTGTCGGCATCGTGCTGGCGGCCATCCTGTTTGGCATGCTCTACCAGGGCGGCGCCGAACTCGCCTTCGAGATGCCTGCGATCAGCCGCGACATGATCGTGATCATTCAAGGGTTGGTCATCCTGTTCGCCGGTGCGCTCGAACACATGTTCAGGCCTTACATCCAGGCGCTGTTCGCCTCGCTCAGCCCGAGGTCGGTCGGCATGGAAGCGGTCAAGGGAAAAGGCGCCTGAATGGACACCTTCAACGCCATCGTCCAGACGCTGGATTCCACCATCCGCCTCTCGGTGCCGCTGCTGCTCGCCTGCCTGGCCGGCCTCTATTCGGAACGCGCCGGCATCTTCGACATCGGCCTCGAAGGCAAGATGCTGGTCGGCGCCTTCGCCGGTGCGGCGGCCGCGTCGGTCTTCCATTCCGCCTTCCTCGGACTGGGCATGGCGATCCTGATCTCGGTCGCGTTCGCGATGATCCACGGCTTTGCCTCGATCACCCATCGCGGCAACCAGATCGTTTCCGGCGTGGCGATCAACTTCATCGCCGCCGGCTCGACCATTATCCTCGGCCAGGCCTGGTTCCAGCAAGGCGGGCGCACGCCGGCGCTGCAACCGGCCGAGCGGTTCGAAGCCATTATCTGGCCCGGCGCCGAGGCCGTCCGAGGCGTGCCGGTCCTCGGGCCGATCTACGCGGAACTGATCTCCGGCCACTCGATACTGGTCTATCTCGCCTTCGCGATGGTGCCTTTCACCTGGTGGGTGCTGTTTCGCACGCGCTTTGGGCTGCGGCTGCGCGCGGTCGGCGAAAACCCGGCCGCCGTGGACACCGCCGGCATCTCGGTCGCCTGGCTGCGCTACAGGGCGCTGATCTGCACCGGCATCCTGACCGGCGTCGCCGGCGCCTATCTGTCGATGGTGCAGAATGGCGGCTTCGTGAAGGACATGACCGCCGGCAAGGGCTACATCGCGCTGGCCGCATTGATCTTTGCCAAGTGGAAGCCGGTCAACGCCATGCTCGCCTGCCTGCTGTTCGGCTTCCTCGACGCCCTGTCGATCCGCCTGCAAGGCTCGCCGCTGCCGCTCATCGGCAAGGTGCCGGTGCAGTTCATGCAGGCCCTGCCCTATATTCTCACCGTCATCCTGCTCGCCGGTTTCATCGGCAAGGCGATCCCGCCGCGCGCCGGCGGCGTGCCTTATGTCAAGGAACGCTGAGGATCGAGGGCGCGACGCAAAAGGCGCGCCGGCTTATGGACAAGATCATCGGAGAGAACACTGAAATGTCGCATGAATTATTCGAAGCGGCGAAGGCTGCCATGGCCAAGGCTTATGCCCCCTATTCCAAATTTCCGGTCGGTGCCGCACTTCGCACCGAGGACGGGCGCATCTTCACGGGCGCCAATATCGAGGTCGCCTCCTATCCGGAAGGCTGGTGCGCCGAGACGACGGCGCTCGGCCATTACATCATGGGCGGCGGCGGCAAGATCATGGAAATCGCCGTCCTTGCCGAGCGCATGGCCAAATGCTCGCCTTGCGGCGGCTGCCGGCAGCGGCTAGCCGAATTCTGCCGTCCGGAAACGAAACTCTATCTCTGCGACAATGCGGGCGTCGCCGAAACCGTGACCATGGACGACATGCTGCCTTACGGCTTTCGCGGCGACATGCTGAAATGAAGGAAGCGCTCGACCATCTGATCGAACGGCTGGACGGCCTGGCGCCGACCACGGCGCTGGTGCTGGGTTCTGGCCTGGGAGGGCTGGTCAGCCAGGTCGAGAACCCGATCCGTGTTTCCTATGCCGATCTGCCCGGCTTTCCCAGAAGCGGCGTTTCCGGCCATGCCGGAGAGGTGGTGGTCGGGCTGTTTGCCGGCACGCCGGTGCTGATGCTGTCGGGCCGCGCCCACTATTACGAGCACGGCAACGCGGCGGCGATGCGGCCGGTGCTGGAGGTGCTTGCCGGCACCGGCATCACCAAGCTGATCCTCACCAATGCCGCCGGCTCGGTCGATCCGGAGATGGGGCCGGGTTCGGTGATGCTGATATCGGACCACATCAATTTCTCCGGCACCAACCCGCTGATCGGCGAGCCGAGCGACCGCCGTTTCGTCGGCCTGACCGAAGCCTATGATGCCGGCATCCGCAAGGCGATCGAACAGGCGGCGAAGGCGACCGGCACGGCGCTGCACGAAGGCGTCTACATGTGGTTCTCCGGCCCGTGCTTCGAAACGCCGGCCGAGATCCGCATGGCGCGCATCATGGGCGCCAACGCCGTCGGCATGTCGACCGTGCCGGAAGTCATCCTTGCCCGCTTCCTTGGCCTGCGTGTCGCCGCCTGCTCGATCATCACCAATCTTGCGGCCGGCATGACCGGAGCCGAGCTTTCGCACCAGGAGACCAAGGATATGGCCCCGGTCGGCGGCGCGCGCCTGGCGACGATCCTGAAGCATGTGTTCCGCGACGGGCTGTTGGAGAACTGATGCTTCCGCAGGAAATCATCCGCCACAAGCGTGACGGCCACAGGCTGCCGGCGCGCGAAATCGCCGACTTCATCGCCGGCGTAACCGATGGCGCCGTCACCGACGGCCAGGTCGCGGCTTTCGCCATGGCGGTGTTCTTCAACGGCATGAGCCGCGACGAGGCCGTGGCGTTGACATTGGCCATGCGCGATTCCGGCGACGTTCTCGACTGGTCGGACCTGCCCGGCCCGGTCACGGACAAACATTCGACAGGCGGCGTCGGCGATAACGTCTCGCTGATGCTGGCGCCGATCGTCGCTGCCTGCGGCGCTTATGTGCCGATGATATCCGGCCGCGGTCTCGGCCACACCGGCGGCACGCTGGATAAAATGGATTCCATCCCCGGCTACGCCAGCCAGCCCGACATCACGCTGTTTCGCAAGGCGGTGCTGGAGGCGGGTTGCGCCATCATCGGCCAGACCGCGGACCTCGCGCCAGCCGACCGCCGGCTCTATGCCATCCGTGACGTGACCGGAACCGTGGAGTCGGTGCCGCTGATCACTGCCTCGATCCTGTCGAAGAAACTGGCGGCGGGCCTGGGCTCGCTAGTGCTCGACGTCAAGGTCGGCAATGGCGCCTTCATGGAGAAGTCGCGCGACGCGACGGCGCTCGCCAACAGCCTGGTCGAAGTCGCAAGCGGTGCCGGATTAAAAGTTTCGGCGCTGATCACCGGCATGAACGAACCGCTGGCCTCGGCCGCCGGCAATGCGGTCGAGGTGCGCAACGCCGTCGATTTCCTGACCGGCCGCCTTCGCGACCGGCGGCTGGAGGATGTGACGCTGGCGCTCGCCGCCGAAATGCTGCAGGGGGCGGGTCTGGTGCCGTCCAACCAGGACGGCATGCGGCGCGCCACCGAAACGCTTGCCAGCGGCCGCGCCGCCGCCACCTTCGCGCGCATGGTGACGGTGCTCGGCGGCCCCGCCGATTTCATTGACAAGCCGGGACGGTATTTGTCGGTTGCGCCAACGGAACACGCGGTGAGAGCGACCGCGGACGGCTTCGTCACCGGCATTGCCACGCGCGATATCGGCCTTGCCGTGGTCGGGCTGGGCGGCGGCCGCACCCGGCCAGACGACAAGGTCGACCCGGCGGTCGGCATCACCAGGCTGTTGCCGGTCGGCGCCGAGGTTCGAGCTGGCGAGCCGCTGGCGCTGGTCCATGCCCGCTCGGTGTCCGACGCCGAAGCCGCGGCGGCAACGGTGCTTTCGGCCTATGGGATCGGCGCTTCCAAGCCGCCTGCCGACAAGTCGGTCATCCGGCGCATCCTGCCGCGTGGCTGATATGACCCAGCCCCGAACGGCCGTGCCCGCTCACTGGACAAGAAGCAGCGTGCCGTTTTCGGCCTGATATTTGCCCAGCCGATTGAGAAAGCTCATGCCGATCAAATTGGTGTGCAGCGCCTTGTCGTCGAGCACGATAGCCTGCACGTCGTTGACGGTGATGCTGCCGATCTGCAAGCGGTCGATCATCACCACCGCCGCCTTGATCGTGCCGTTGGCCGTGTTGACCTCATGACTGAAATCCGATGGGTTCAGCGACAATCCGATCCTGCGCGCCGTCGAGGTGTTGACGGCGACCAGTGTCGCTCCGGTATCGATCATGCCGTCGATCTGGCGTCCGTTCAGTTTGAAGGCCGACGAGAAATGCCCTCGCGCGTCGGCCGTGACGACAACCTTGCGGCCCATCGGCAACGGCGCCACCGGCTTGTCGGGAGCCGCTGCCAAGGCGACCTCCGGACGGGCGTCGGCCGCTGGCTTGGCCGTCACCGCCGTTTTCAGCAGGCTTTCGAACATCTGCGGATTCGACTGATAGACAATCGGGATGGATGCCGATGTACCGGCAAAGACGCTGAGGATAAGTAGCTTGCGCAGCATGGATCGGCCCCGGCGCATGACCCCGAAAATCGGGATCGATTTCGGAAAGGATCACGCGCAAATCAAAGTGCCGCAGCGTCCGACAGGACGCACGGCGCTGTCGTGAAGGCCGATCCTTAACGCCGGGATGGTGTTTGCCGTTTTAACGCCGCTCGAAACCGCGCCGTTGCGTAAACTTTCGGTAAATCACTTTGTCCCGTACATGCGGTCGCCGGCGTCGCCGAGGCCGGGCATGATGTAGCCCTTCTCGTTGAGCTGGCGATCGATGGAAGCCGTGAAGACGGGAACGTCGGGATGTGCCTTGGTGAAGCGCTCGATGCCTTCGGGCGCCGCCAGCAGGCACAGAAAGCGGATGTTGGTGGCGCCGCGCCCCTTCAGCTTGTCGATCGCCGCGATGGCGGAATTGGCGGTGGCCAGCATCGGATCGACGACGATGACCAGCCGGTCGGCAAGGTCGCTCGGCGCCTTGAAGAAATATTCGACCGCCTCCAGCGTCTCATGGTCGCGATAGAGGCCGATATGGGCGACGCGGGCCGCCGGAACCAGGTCGAGCAGGCCTTCGAGCAAGCCATTGCCGGCGCGCAGCACCGAGGCGAAGACCAGCTTCTTGCCTTCCAGCGTCGGCGCCTCCATCGTTTCGATCGGCGTTTCGATGGTCGTCGTCGTGAGTTCGAGATTGCGTGTCACCTCATAGCCGAGCAGCAGCGAGATCTCGCGCAGCAGCCGCCGGAAACCGGCCGTCGATGTCTCCTTCTTGCGCATGATGCTCAGCTTGTGCTGGACAAGCGGGTGGTCGACGACGGTGACGCCCTTCATGATGTGCTCCGACGTGGTTCGTGGTGAGTAGCCAATAGTGAGTAGTGAATAGTGAGCCGATTTGCGAGTCCCGATGCGCGCTCCGCCAAACTGCTCACTGCTGGCCACTCCCTGTCCACCCAGCCTTCATTCACCTGGCCTTCGCATCCAGCCGGCTGAGCAGCGTTGCCTTGGTCTTCCTGTCGACGAAAGCGGCCTCGATGGCCGTTCGGGTAACGGCCGCCAGCGCCTTCTCGTTCATCGAGAAATACTCGGCCGCAATGTCGTATTCGCGTTTCAGCGAGGTCCAGAAATAGGGCGGATCATCCGAGTTGAGCGTCACCTTGCAGCCGGCCGCTAGCAGGGCGGGGAACGGGTGGGCGGCGAAACTGTCGAACACTTTCAACGCAATATTGGAGCCGGGACAGCATTCCAGCACCACGCCCTCATCGGCGATGCGCCGGACAAGATCGGGGTTTTCGATGGCGCGCACGCCATGGCCGATGCGCGACGGGCGGATGTGATCGAGCGCCGCCTGGACCGTCTCCCACCCCGTCAGTTCGCCTGCGTGAACGGTAATGCCGAGCCCGGCCTCGCGGGCGATTTCGAATGCCCTGACGTAGTCCTCCATCTCGCCGACCCTCTCGTCGCCGGCGACACCGAAGCCGGTTACCAGCGGATGTCCGCAGCGCGCGGCAAAGCGCGCTGCCTGCTCGATGGACTCGACGCCGGCATGGCGCACGCCGGTGACGATCATGCGGCCCTCGATGCCGGTCTTGGCCTTGGCGCGGGCCATGCCTTCGCCGAGCGCGTCAGTATAGGCCTTGGGCGACAGGCCCGCCTTCATGGCATGATCCGGCGAGGTGAAGACCTCTGAGTAGATGGCGCCGTCACGAGCCAGGCTGGTCAGATAATGGTCAGCCAGCCGCGCATAGTCTTCCTCGGTCCGGAACAGGTCGGAGGCGAAATCATAGGCGGCGAGAAAAGAGGTGAAATCGTGCCAGACGAAAGAGCCGTTCTGGATATAGGGCGAGATGTCCTTGCCGTATTTCTGCGCCTGTCGGATGACGAGTTCCGGTGCCGCTGCCCCTTCGATGTGGCAGTGCAGTTCCGCTTTCAAAGGCATTCAAACATCCCGTCGGTCAGTCCAGGTCTCGAAACCCGCCACCTGGAAGCGCGGCCGAACACCGCGCCTTAAACAATAGCGCCCGCACCATCGATCGGCTATGGTCCCGCCGGTTTTATGACGGATCAAAAAAATGTCAGTTGAGAGAACCACGGCCGCCGGCGGCATGGAAACCTCCTATGGTTTCAAGCGTGTAGGGGCAGGCGACAAGCAGCCCCTGGTCAACGATGTTTTCCACAAGGTCGCCAACCGCTACGACCTGATGAACGACCTGATGTCGGGCGGCCTGCACCGGCTGTGGAAGGATGCCATGGTAACCTGGCTCAATCCGCCGAAGCGGCCGGGCTGGCGCGTGCTCGATGTCGCCGGCGGCACCGGCGACATCGCCTTTCGCATCGTCGATGCCAGCCATGGGCATGCTCATGCCACCGTGCTCGACATCAACGGCTCGATGCTCGCCGTCGGTCGCGACAGGGCGCAAAAGAAAGGCATGTCCGGCAACACCGACTTCGTCGAAGCCAATGCCGAGGAACTGCCGTTCGCGGACGCCACCTTCGACGCCTACACCATCGCTTTCGGCATCCGCAACGTCCCCAGGATCGACGTCGCTCTCAGCGAAGCGTTGCGCGTGCTGAAGCCGGGCGGGCGATTCCTGTGCCTGGAATTTTCCGAGGTCGAGATGCCGTTGCTCGACAGGGTCTATGAGGCCTGGTCGTTCAAGGCCATTCCGAAGATCGGCAAGGCCGTCACCGGCGACGGCGAGCCTTATTCCTATCTGGTCGAGTCGATCGCGAAATTCCCCAACCAGGCGAATTTTGCTTCCATGATAACCCGCGCGGGCTTCGATCGGGTCTCGTTCCGCAACTATTCCGGCGGCATCGCCGCGCTTCATTCGGGCTGGAAACTTTGAGGCAGGCCCGGGCATGAGCACCGTCAGCGCTGGATTTCGGCTCATGCGGGCCGGCTGGGTGCTTGTGCGCGAGGGCGTCGTCGCCGCTTTGCCCGGCGAGGAACTGTCCGGCCTGCCGAAATTGGGCTGGCGGCTGGCGCGGCTGTTTACCCGCCGCCGCGCGCTCGCCTATGAGCGCAGCGATCGGCTGGCCAAGGCGGTGGTCCGGCTCGGGCCGTCCTATGTCAAGCTTGGCCAGTTTCTGGCGACACGACCCGATGTCGTCGGCAACGACATGGCGCTCGATCTCGCCATGCTGCAGGACAAGATGCACACCTTCCCGACGGCCGAGGCGGTGGCGGCCATCGAGGGCTCGCTCGGGCGCAAGCTCGGCGACCTCTACACGCGGTTCGGCGACCCGGTCGCCGCGGCCTCCATCGCCCAGGTCCATGCCGCTGAAACCGTCGATGGCGGCGTCGCCAGGAAGGTAGCGGTCAAGGTGATCCGGCCGGGCGTGCGCCGCCGCTTCTTCCAGGATCTCGAAAGCTATTTCCTCGCCGCCCGCCTGCAGGAGAAATACATCCCCTCCTCACGCCGGCTGCGGCCCGTGGAGGTGACCGAGACGCTGGCGCAGACCACCAAGATCGAGATGGACCTGCGCCTCGAGGCGGCCGCGCTTTCGGAACTTGGTCAAAGCACCAGGGAGGATCCGGGCTTTCGCGTCCCTTCCGTCGACTGGGAGCGCACTGGCCGCGACGTGCTGACCATGGAATGGGTCGACGGCATCAAGATGAACGACATCGCCGGACTCGCCGCCGCTGGACACGATCTGAGGGCAATCGCGGCCAACCTCATCCAGTCGTTCTTGCGCCATACGCTGCGCGACGGCTTCTTTCACGCCGACATGCATCCGGGCAACCTGTTCGTCGAGGCTGATGGCACGATCGTCGCGGTCGATCTCGGCATTGCCGGCAGGCTCGGCAAGAAGGAGCGCCGGTTCCTCGCCGAAATCCTCTACGGCTTCATCACGCGCGACTATCTGCGCGTCGCCGAGGTTCATTTCGAGGCCGGCTACGTGCCGCGCCAGCACAATGTCGCGGCCTTCGCCCAGGCGATCCGCGCCATCGGCGAGCCGATCCATGGCCAGCCGGCCGAGACCATTTCCATGGCCAAGCTTCTGACGCTGCTGTTCGAGGTGACCGAACTCTTCGACATGGCGACGCGGCCCGAACTGATCCTCCTGCAGAAAACCATGGTGGTGGTCGAGGGCGTGGCGCGCACGCTCGATCCGGCCTTCAACATGTGGAAGACCGCCGAACCCGTGGTCAGCGGCTGGATATCAGGAAATCTCGGGCCAAGCGGCCTGCTGGCCGACGCCCGCGACGGCGGCAAGGCGATGCTGACGCTGATCCGCCAAGCCCCCGAGTTGGCAGCGCGCACCGAGCGGCTGTCGCGCGAGATCGACCTGATGGCCGAGCATGGCCTGCGCTTCGACGAGGCGACGGCCCGCGCCATCGGAAAGGCCGAAGCGCGCTACAACCGCTCCGGCCGCGTGGCGCTGTGGGTGATAGCCCTGACGCTGGTCTATATAGCCTGGAAGCTGCTCTGAGTGACTGCAATGACAGCAATGCGGTCATTGCAGTCGAAGACGGGATAGCTATATTGTGCGCAGGAGTGCGACTATGGCCAGGATTACTGTCCGGAATCTGGAAGATCATGTCATGCAGCGATTGCGTGAACGCGGTGCCGCGCGCGGCGTTTCCATGGAGCAGGAGGCGCGGGATGTGCTCGCGGCATCAGTGGGGCTTCCGACCACGAAAGGCTTCGATGGTGGACGCCTGACATTTAAGGACGAGGCCAAGGTTCAACCAATGGCAGGGAGGCAAAGTTAGCCATGGGTACCCTGACCATTCGCAATCTCGACGAGGATTTGAAACAAAGACTGCGCGAGCGGGCTGCCCGTCATGGTGTGTCGATGGAGCAGGAGGCAAGAAGTCTGCTGCTCAAGGAAGTGGCGCCCACCTTCAAAGGTGCCGAGGATTTCGTTACGGCGGAGGAGATCCTCGAATTCGGCCGGGAGCTGCAAAAAGCAGATTTTGATCAGAAGAAAGTCGCTGATGATCTCTGGTCCTTCATGAGCCTCTCCGGCAAGCGCATCCTGCTCATCATCGGCGGCGGCATCGCCGCCTACAAGGCACTCGACCTGATCCGCCGTCTGCGTGAAAGGGGTGCGGCGGTGCGCGTGGTCATGACGTCGGCTGCGCGGGAATTCGTCACCACGCTGTCGGCCGGTGCGCTCTCGGCAGACCATGTCTTTACCGATCTCTTCGATCGCAATGACGAGCACGATGTCGGCCATATCAGGCTATCGCGCGAGGCCGATCTGCTAGTGGTGGCGCCCGCCACCGCCGACCTGATGGCCAAGCTCGCCAACGGCCACGCCAATGATCTTGCCTCCACCGTGCTCCTGGCCACCGACAAGCCGGTGCTGATGGCGCCGGCCATGAACCCCAGAATGTGGGCGCATCCGGCGACGCGGCGCAATCGTGCGGCGCTGCACAAGGATGGCATCACCTTCGTTGGCCCCGCCAAAGGCGAGATGGCCGAGAGCAACGAGGCTGGCGAAGGTCGCATGGCCGAGCCGCTGGAGATCGTCGCCGCCATCGAGGCGCTGCTCGATACCGGATCCAAGCCGCTGGCCGGCAAGAAGATCATCGTCACGTCAGGCCCGACGCACGAGCCGATCGACCCCGTTCGCTACATCGCCAACCGATCGTCGGGAAAGCAGGGCCATGCCATTGCGGCGGCATTGGCCAGGCTCGGCGCCGACGTGAGGCTGGTCTCCGGTCCCGTCAGCATCGCCGATCCGGCTGGTGTGAAGACCATCCATATCGAGCGGGCGCAGGAGATGCGCGATGCCGTGGAACAGCTTCTACCGGCCGATGCGGCGGTATTCGTCGCCGCCGTCGCCGATTGGCGCGCCGACAGCCCGGCCGGCGAGAAGATCAAGAAAGCGCCGGGCGAAGGCCCGCCGGTGCTGCGCATGATCGAGAACCCCGACATCCTTGCGGGCGTCGGGCATCACAAGCAGCGGCCGGCGCTGGTGGTCGGCTTCGCCGCCGAGACGCAGGACCTTTTGCGCAACGCCGAAGCCAAGCTGAGGAAGAAGGGCGCCGACTTCATTGTCGCCAACGACGTGTCGCAGACCAGCGGCGTCGGCCCATCCGGTGTGATGGGCGGCGACCGCAACCGTGTTCGCATCGTCTCGAAGACCGGCGTCGAGGAATGGCCCGAGATGAGCAAGGACGAAGTGGCGACCCGGCTCGCCACCCTGATCGCGGAACGGCTGAAAACGATCGTGGTTTGACGAGCTGGATCGTCGGAATTCCGCAAAAACAAAGGTTTAGCGCGGGCTGGCGATTCTATCGAACGCTGAACGTGTTAGTCGGCAAGAAGCTCCGCGGTCCGTGCAAGCGCACTGCCGAAGCCATTGAGCGGAATGGAGAAGCTAACCGCTTGCCCCGTATCCGCCGCGAAGGCATCGACCTTCAAGGTGGTGCCCGCCTTGAGCACGGGGACGACATTGGCATCGAACGCCACCGGCACCAGGCAGCCGACAGCCTGGCAAGTGTTGAACTGCAGGCTGCCGTCCAGCTTCTGGTCGTCGATCGTCAGGCTGACGCCCTTGGCGAGCGCCAGGCCGAACGGCAAAGCGAGCGTGCCGGTCGCGTCTTCGCCCGTCTTGCTCGACAACTCTATCGCCAGCAGACGCTGGTTGCTTTGCTTGTTGAACTGCTGGTGTGACAGGCTGCATGCCTTGGCCGCGCCCGATATCTGGCAGTTGACCGCCCAGTCGCCGTGGGTTTCGGACAAGGCCGATGCGCCGCCGGGCAGCTGTGGCTGGTTGGCGGCGGGCGCGGCCGCCGCTTTGTCGCCTTTTGTCTGCGCCGCCGTGGCCGGAAGACCGGCGATGCAGGCAGCCGCCAGCATCGCCAGCAGATACGCATGCTTCCTCATAAGGACCCCTTTTGCCCGGCTCCATCCCTGAGCCAGCTGGATGCTGACCCTGAGGACGCACTGTCGGCGTTCTGTTTGACCGTTTCCTCGAAGGCGCCGTTGCATCCGACGGACATGCCGACGCCGTTGACGCCATGGAATTCGAGGCCAGCGTCAACCCGATAGAGCGGTGAATCGACCGCTTCCGTCAAGTGCGATGCGGGCGGCGGGGCAGATTCTCCTCCGCCGCGAAGGGGGCGCGATCACGCGATTTCCTGTTAATCGGCACTCTGGCGTGGCACGAGGGGACAACCGCACTATATGTAGAGTGAATTTTGTTTGTGCGGGAATGAGCAGATGTTGGCGCTTCGGCCATCAACGGTTTTCATGACGGCGGCATTGGCAGCCTCGACGCTGGCGGGCATCTGTCTGCCTGCTTCCGCGCAGGTGCTCATTCCCTCCGTCGACAACAACGCGTTGATCCAGCAGAACGATCTGCAGGCCTTGCAAAACCGTGTCCAGCGGCAGCAGTTTCAGCAACAGCAGCAACAGAATCGGGCTCAGGACCGGGTGATCGTGCAACAGCCGCCGCCCATCGTGCCGCGGGTCAGGCCGAACTGCCAGACCCAGATAATCGGCAACACCGCCGTAAGCACCTGCCGCTGAGGCGGGCTTCCCTTTTATTTAGCCGACTTACATGGTAGGGGCGTTCCGGTGCCCTTGCGGCAGTTTGGGTTTTGTAACGACACCGCGTCACGGTATGGGCACTGCACCGACTGGATTTTCGAATGGCAGCCACCAAGAAAAAGGCCGTGCGCAAGGCCAAGAAGGGCGAGACGATCCGCCAGGTCGCGGCTATCCCTTTTCGGCTGGACCAGCGCGGCGACATCGAGGTGATGCTGGTCACCTCGCGCACCACCAGGCGCTTCATCGTACCCAAGGGCTGGCCGATGAAAGGCAAGAGCGGACGCAAGGCGGCCACCATCGAGGCGCAGGAAGAAGCGGGCGTACTCGGCAAGACCCTGAAGCAGCCGGCGGGCACCTATTCCTATTGGAAGCGGCTGGCCAACCGTTTCGTCCGCGTCGATGTCATCGTCTATCTGTTGGAAGTAACGCAAGAGCTTGCCGACTGGCAGGAAGCCAAACGGCGGCAACGGGCCTGGCTGGCGCCGGCCGATGCGGCCATGCTCATCGACGAACCCGAACTTTCGACGCTGGTGAGGACCTTGAAGCTTCCCCAGCCCGCACAAATCGACCCCGCGTAAAGGCCTCACGCCCCGGCGCCGTCCTCTTCGGGGAGCGATCGCACCGGCGTACCGGCATAGGCCCACAGCCATTCGCGTGGCAGCGGACCTTTGTTCCGCTCGGCTTGCTGCGATTGTTCCCAGGCATGCGCCAGGATGCCGACCGAGCGCGACAGCACGAAAAGCCCGCGCGTCAGCGGTGGCGGAAAGCCGAGCTCGCCGTAAATGACGGCGGTCGCGCCATCGATGTTGAGCGGTATCTTTTTGCCCTTGCGTCGCGCGACCTCCGCCTCGATCGCCTCGGCGATGTCGGCGAAGCGGCCATTGATCACGCCGCGCGCGGCAAACTCCCGAGTCAGTTCCATCAGGCGCGGCGCGCGCGGGTCGACCGGATGGAAGCGATGGCCCAGCCCCGGCACGTAGCCCTTTTCCCCGGCAAAGAACCGGTCAAGCCGCCCCGAGACAGCCTCTTTCAGCGTCGTGCCGCCATCCAGCGCCGCGGCAATGTCGCCATAGAAGGCAAGCGCCTGCTCGCCGGCGCCGCCATGGACGTCGCCAAGCACGTTGATGGCCGAAGCCATGGCGCTGTTGATGCCGACACCGCAGGTCGCCGCCATGCGGGCGATGGCGATCGACGGCGCCTGCGGCCCGTGGTCGACTGCGGCGCCCAGCGCAATGCCGAGCAGCGCGGCCTGTTCCTCGCTGGGCAATTCGCCGCGCAGCATCAGCCAGATGACAGCCGGGAAGCTGACGCGGCCGATCAGGTCCTGGATTTCATAGCCGCGCAGCCGGATGACGCCCGGCCGCATTTCGATAATGCCGGTCTGCCACCACTCCTCTGCACGCTCGCGGCCCGTCTTTTGCTCACTCATATCGTCTTTTGCTCGTTCATGTGAGTGCCTTTGTCTTCGCTCGCGGCGACAGGCCGGCGAAAACCTCGTCCATGTGCTCGCCCAGGGCCGGTGGCGGGGAGGCCGGCAATGGAGCCGTGCCATCGACCATGAAGCCGCCGCGCAGAACCGTCAGCGGTCTCTCCATGTCAGCCACGCCGTCGAAAGCCCTGATCATCTGGCGCTCCAGCACCTGCGGTTCGGCCAGCACTTGCGGGATCGTCAGCACCCTGCCCGCCGGCACCCCGGCGCGGTTCAGTTTTTCTTCCCACGCAGCCGCCGGGCCATTCGCCAGGGCCCCCTCGATCTCGATCTTCAGCGCCGCACGGTTCCGCTTGCGCGTCTCGCGCTCGGCAAAGCGTGGATCCGACGCCAGCTCCGGCCGTTCGATAAGCCGGCAAAGCGTTACGAACTGCTCCTGCTTGTTGGCGGCGATGTTGAGCAGACCGTCGCCGGTGCGAAAGGCGCCCGACGGTGCCGCCGTCATGTTCTCATTGCCCATCGGCTTGGGATCGACCCCGGCCGTCAGATAGTTGGAAACCGGCCAGCCAAGCGCCGACAATGTGCATTCAAGCATCGACACGTCGAGAAAAGCACCCTCGCCGCTCGTCTTCTGCCTTACCAGCGCCGAGACGATGGCGAAGGCCCCGACCAGTCCGCCGAGCGTGTCGGCGACGGGATAGCCGACCCGCAAGGGTGCCGTCTCCGGCGTGCCGGTGATGCTCATAATGCCCGAAAGGCCCTGGATGATCTGGTCATAGGCCGGATTGTCGCGCATCGGCCCGGTCTGGCCGAAGCCCGATATCGCGCAGTAGACAAGGTTGGGGCGGACCGCCTTCAGCGCCTCGTAGCCGAGGCCAAGCCGGCCCATGACGCCGGGGCGGAAGTTTTCCACCAGCGCATCGGCGCTGGCGACCAGGTCGAGGAAGCGTTCGCGCTCGGCTTCCTTCTTGAGATCGAGCACGACGGAGCGTTTGCCGGCATTCTGCGCCAGGAACGAAGCGCCCATGCCGGCCCGGTTGAGTTCCGGCGAACCGCCGAGCTGTCGCGCCAGGTCGCCGCCTTGCGGCGCCTCGACCTTGATCACGTCGGCGCCGAGCAGCGCCAGCTGGTAGGCGCAATAAGGCCCGGCCAGGACGTTGGTCAGGTCGAGCACGCGAATACCGGAAAGCAGGTCTGTCATGTCACTTCAAATCGATCAGGCATCGCCCGGCACATGCTCCGGCCCCCGCAATCGGCGGCGTTCGATGTAGGCCCAGATACGCGGCCCGACCAGGCCGATGAAGGCCAGCGTCAGCAGGATCAGCGACAGCGGGTGCTTGTAGAACACCGACCAGTCGCCGTTCGAGATCGTCATGGCGCGGCGGAATTGAGTTTCGGCGAGCGGTCCCAGGATCATGCCGATGATGACGGGCGCGGTCGGGAAATCGAAGCGCCGCATCAGGAAGCCGGCAGCACCCAGGAGATAGAGGATGGCGAGGTCGATCGGCGACTGCGAAATGCCGTAGGTGCCGACGGTGGCGAAAACCAGGATGCCGGCATAGAGCTGCGGCGCCGGGATCTTCAGCAGCCGCACCCAAAGCCCGATCAGCGGCAGATTGAGGATGACGAGAATGACGTTGGCGATGAACAGGCTGGCGATCAGTCCCCAGACCAGGTTGCCTTGTGTCGTCAGAAGCAGCGGGCCTGGATTGATGCCGTAGCTCTGGAAGGCCGAAAGCATGATTGCCGCCGTCGCCGAGGTCGGCAGGCCGAGCGTCAGCATCGGCACCAGCACGCCGGCAGCCGAGGCATTGTTGGCGGCCTCCGGACCGGCTACGCCCTCGATGGCGCCAACCGTGCCGAATTCCTGCTTGTGCTTCGAAAGCTTCTTTTCGATGGCATAGGACAGGAAGGTCGGGATCTCGGCGCCGCCGGCCGGCATGGCGCCGATCGGGAAGCCGATCGCGGCGCCGCGCAACCAGGGCTTCCACGAGCGCCTCCATTCGGCCGCCGTCATATAGAGCGAGCCCTTCAGCGGCACGATCTCGTCCTTGCCGGCATAACGGCGCGAGGCCATGTAGAGCGTCTCACCGACGGCGAACAGGCCGACGGCGGCGATGATGACGTCGACGCCGTCGAGCAGTTCGGTCATGCCGAAGGTGAAGCGCGGCTGGCCGGTCTGCAGGTCGACCCCGATCATGCCGATAACAAAGCCGGCGAACAGGCTGGTCAAGCCGCGCACCGAGGACGAGCCGAGCACCGCCGAAACCGTGATGAAGGCCAGCACCATCAGCGAGAAATATTCGGCCGGGCCGAAGGCCAGCGCGAACCTGACCACGATAGGCGCCAGGAAGGCGACGCCCAGCGTGCCGAGAGTGCCGGCGACGAAGGAGCCGATCGCCGAGGTGGCAAGTGCGGCGCCGCCGCGCCCGGACCGGGCCATCTTGTTGCCTTCCAGCGCGGTGACGATGGTAGCGCTTTCGCCTGGCGTGTTGAGCAGGATCGAGGTCGTCGAGCCGCCATACATGGCCCCGTAATAGATGCCGGCAAACAGGATGAAGGAGGCCTCCGGCGCAACCTGGTAGGTGATCGGCAGAAGCAGCGCGATGGTCAGCGCCGGTCCGAGGCCGGGCAGCACGCCGATGGCGGTGCCAAGCGTGGTGCCGAGCAGGCACCACAGAAGGTTGACCGGAGTGAAGGCGACGGCGAAACCGTGTGCCAGATGGCCTAGCGTTTCCATGGCGTCAGCCCCTCAGCGTGCTGGTGAACGCATCGATTACCGTATTCAGCTGGTTCTCGATGAAACCGGCGCCGATATTGACGCCGAGCGCCCTGGCGAAGCCGAAATAGGCGGCCAGCGCCAGCACGAGGCCAGTGAGCGCATCGCGCAGCGTATGCCGGCTGCCGAAGCCGTAGCAGACCAGAACGAACATGATGACGGATGCCGCGGTGAAGCCGAGCGGCTGGATCAGGAGCAGGTTGGCGACAAGGCCGATGACGACGAAGCCCATCGCCTTCCAGTCGGTCGGCGTCTCCTTTTCCTCCTCCGGCTGCCAGCCGCCGCGCAGTGCGGCGACGATGAGCAGGAGCGAAAGAACCACCAGGCCGAACATGGTGAGGTAGGGAAAGACGGTCGGGCCGACCTTGGAGTAGAGCGGCGACACCGGGATCGCCAAGGTCTGCCAGGCGACCGCCCCGGCACAGGCCAGAAGCCCGATGCCGATCAGCAGTTCGGGTACGGCAAGGCGCGAGGACGCAGCCTGCTGGTCGCTGGTGCTCATGAATGTCCTCCCAAGACAGCCGGCGTCTCACAGCCGGCTTTTATCCTATCTTCATCCCCGGTGGATCGCATGTCCATGCGAACGGCGGGAGGAAAAAGGGCGGACCATGGACCCGCCCCCTTCAGGGAAATCAGGCGAGCCCGAGATCCTTGAGGATGGCTTCGATGCGAGCCGTATCCTCGGCAAGGAACTTCGCATAGTCGTCGCCGGTGAGCAGGATGGGCGTCCAGTTGCGGTTCTTGCATTCCGTGGCCCAGGCATCGCTCTTGGCCATGGTCTCGACCAGCGTGATCATCGCCGCCTTATCGGTATCGGAGACGCCGGGGGGTGCGAAGACGCCGCGCCAGTTGAACAGTTCGACGTCGATGCCGGCTTCCTTCAGCGTTGGCGCATCGATGCCCTCCTGCCGCTTGTCGGCGGAAATGGCGAGCAGCCTGAGCGCCCCGGCCTTGACCTGTTCGGAGAACTCGCCAAAGCCGGAAATGCCCGCCGCCACCTGGTTGCCGAGCAGCGCTGACAGCGCCTCGCCGCCGCCCGCGAACGGCACGTAGGACAGGTTTGTCGCCGGCACGCCCGCCGTCTTGGCGATCAGGCCGAACAGGATATGGTCCGAACCGCCGGCCGAGCCGCCGGCGACGGGAACCTTCGTCGGATCCTCTTTAAGCGCGGCGACGAAGTCGGCGGCCGTCTTGAACGGCGAGGCCGCCGGCACCACCAGCGCTTCGAACTCGCCGGTGAGCCGGGCGATCGGCGTGACCTGCGTCAAATTATTGGCAGCCTTGTTGGCGATGATGGCGCCGACCATGACCATGCCGCCAACCATCAGCGAATTGCCCTTGCCGTTCCATTGACTGATGAATTGCGGCAGCCCGACCGTGCCGCCGGCGCCGCCGACATTGGTGATCTGCGAGCCGGAGATCAGCTTCTCGCTGCGCAGCACCTGGTCCATCGTGCGCGCGGTCTGGTCCCAGCCGCCACCGGGCGCCGCCGGCACGAAAATCTGGATCTGCGGCGTGCCTTGGGCAAAGGCGGGAGAAAGACGCGACGCCACCAGCCCGGCGGCCCCCGCGGCAGCGGTGCTCATCAAAAATTTGCGTCTGTTCAGCATGGGATTCCTCCAAATCACGACACCTCCTCCGGTGCCCGCCAAAAACGCGCCTGAAACCAGACCCGTGCTTGAGTTCAAGCAGACTTTACCGCGTTCCGTCAACAGGAACGATATTCTGCTGGACAGAATGCTTGAGCTGCGCGACACAATCGCGCCGCTCGACCTTTGTTCGACTGGGAACCAATGAATTCGGCAGGCAAACCAGCTGGCATCGAAATCCGGAGCGCGTCAGCCGACGGTGTTGCCGCGCTTGACCGGGCCATTGCCATCCTCGATGCATTCACCACGGCGGACCGCTCGCTCAGCCTTTCCGAGATCGCGGCCCGAACCGGCCTCTATAAGAGCACCATTCTGCGCCTGGCCAATTCGCTTTTGCGCGGACAATTGCTCGAACGCCTGGACGACGGACGCTACCGCATCGGGCCGGCCAGCTTCCGGCTCGGCGCGCTCTATCAGCGGTCGGTCGTGGCGGTCGACATCCTGCTGCCGATCATGCGCGATCTCTGCGAGCTAAGCTGGGAAAGCGTTGCGTTCTATGTCCGGTCGGGAGACGTGCGCACCTGTCTCTATCGCGTCGAGTCCAAGCATCCTATCCGCTATACGATCCGCGAGGGTGACGTCCTGCCGTTGCTGGTGGGCTCCGGCGGGCGTGTGCTGGCGGCGTTTTCCGGACAGCCGGGCGAACCGTACGAAACCATCCGCAAGACCTGCAACTGCCTCGCCATCGGCGACCGCGACCCGCAGACGGCGGGCGTCTCGGCGCCGGTGTTCGGGCCTGGGCGGGTTCTGCTCGGCGCCTTGACCCTGGCCGGCCCGAGCACACGCGTCGACGCGGCCTTCCTGCGGCGCATGCGGCGGCCGCTGCTCGAGGCGGCGGCCCGTGCCACCCGCGCCTTCGGCGAGGATGCCTCGATGCTCGATGAAGCGGCTCGCGAAGCCGCGGTGCAAACGGATAATGCCAGTCCCGGCGCGGTTATCAGGAGCAGACGGCGTTCTCGGATCATTTCGACGCCCTTGCGGAACGACCGCTAATGCATGCCGCCCAAAGGGACCTCGGCTTTGGGAGAACGACGTAAAACAAGAAAGCTAAGCGCAGCGCATGAATCCGTTTCGACGCCGCGCGCTTTAGGCACTTGGCGAGTGCTCAGGCCAACCGCTCCAGCAGGATGGTCGGGGTTTCGTGATAGATGGTCCGCGCCACCTCCCGGTAGCCGCACTTCGTCGCCACGTTCAAGGAAGCGGTGTTTTCGGGGTCGATGATGCAGACGGTTTTGCCACGTCCGAAGGTCTCGTCGCCCCAGCCAAGCACGCGGCTGACGATCTCGGTGGCGAGGCCGGCGCCGTGGGCGGCCGGAGCGAGCGCCCACCCGGCCTCCGGAATGCCCTCTATCGGCGGCTCCATATCGCGCTTGAGGTCGTGAAACCCGGCCTCACCGACGAAACGGCCCGTCGCCTTGTCCTCGATCGCCCAGAAACCGTAGCCGAGCAGCGACCAGAGCCCGGCGTGACGCAGGAAGCGCATCCAGCTCTCTTCCCGCGTGCGCGGCCTGCCGCCGATGAAGCGGGTGACGACCGGATCGGCCCACATGGCGACATAGGCGTCGAAATCCTCCAGCCGGTGCGCTCGCAGGATGGCGCGCGTCGTTTCGATAATCGGAACGCCGCTTGTGTCGTGATGGGTCATGGGTCGCCCTCGCTCAAACCTGCAAAGCACCTAGCAAATCACCGGCCGCGAGCAAGGGCCAGGCCGGCGCGGATCATCTTCCAGACAGACGGCGCGCGCTTGGCGTGTCTCGATCCAGCCGGGACAGTCGTTCCTCCGATGGTCCGGCCGCGCCTCATGGGCCGCCAGCCAGAACGGTTGCGGATATCAGCACTTTGCCATTTGAGTACGATTGCAATCTGTTAGCCTGCCCTAGTTGTATCCGTGCAGCCGGTGTCGAGGAGAACTCCGCGCGGCGGTTGAAGATTTAAGCTCTGGGAGGAAATCACGATGAGAAGATTTGTCGCCGCTCTGGCTGCCGCCGTGGCGGTCATGCTTTATCCCGTCGCCGCAGGCGCGCAAACCTATCCCGAACGCACCATCACCGTCGTGGTGCCGTTTGCGGCCGGCGGCCCGACCGACACGGTCACGCGTCTTGTCGCGGAAGCCATGTCCAAGGATCTCGGCCAGCAGGTCATCGTCGAGAATGTCGGCGGCGCCGGTGGCACGCTGGGCGCTGGCCGCGTCGCGAAGGCCGAGCCGGACGGTTACACCCTGCTCCTCCATCACATCGGCATGGCCACCAGTGCCACACTCTACCGAAAGCTCGCCTACGACACGCTGAACGCCTTCGAATATGTCGGCCTCGTCACCGAGGTGCCAATGACCATCGTTGGCCGAAAGGACCTCGAGCCGGCCGATTTGAAGGGATTGGTCGAGTACGCCAAGGCCAACAAGGATAGCGTCACCGTAGCCAATGCCGGCATAGGTGCTGCCTCGCATCTCTGCGGCATGCTGTTCATGAGCGCTATCAAGACGCCGCTGGTCACCGTCCCCTACAAGGGCACCGGCCCGGCCATGACCGATCTCCTCGGCGGCCAGGTCGACATCATGTGCGACCAGACGACCAACACCACCAAGCAGATCCAGGGCGGCACGATCAAGGCTTACGCCGTCACCTCGCCGGAGCGCCTCGATGTGCTGCCCGATGTCCCGACGACGACGGAAGCCGGCCTTCCCGACGTGCAGGTCAGCATCTGGCACGGTCTTTATGCCCCCAAGGGCACTCCGGCGGAGATCACCGAACGGCTGTCGAAATCCCTGCAGGTCGCGCTGAAGGACGAGAACGTCGCCGCCCGCTTCGCCGAGCTCGGCACCAGGCCGTCGCCGCAGGCCGACGCGACGCCGGCCGCGCTGAAGGCCAAGCTGGAAAACGAGATCGCGCGCTGGAAGCCGATCATCGAAGCCGCCGGCCAATACGCCGACTGAGTTTTGAACGGGGCGCCGCCGGCGCCCCGTTTTCGCTTCGGTATCGTCGCGCGCCCGCAGCTTGGGAGGAATGTCATGAAGGCTTTCGCAATCGACAGGACGAACGGCATATGCGCTGCGCTGTTCATCGTTTTCGGCGCATTTTTCGCGTTGCAGTCGCTCGGCCTGGAAATCGGCACCGCCTTCCGCATGGGGCCGGGCTATTTCCCGCTGGTGCTGGCGATCGTGCTGATCCTGCTTGGCCTCGTCATCCTCTTCCAGGCGGTGCGATTCGAGGGCGATCCGATCGGCTACATTGCGTGGCGTGGCTCGCTGTTCATCCTTCCCGCTCCGATCTTCTTCGGCCTGACGGTGCGCGGCCTCGGCTTCATTCCGTCAATCTTCCTGACGGCGCTGATCGCATCGTTCGCCAGCGGCCGCATGAAACCGCTGACCGCGTTCGTGCTGTCGGCTGGCCTGACCCTGTTTGCATTTTTCGTCTTCAGCTACGCACTCGGCCTTCCGTTCCGACGCTTTGGCCCATGGCTGCCATTGTGAGGAGATGAGCATGGAGCTCCTCGACAATCTGGCGCTCGGCTTTTCGACCGCTTCATCGCTGACGAACCTTGGTTTCTGCCTGATCGGCGTCCTTCTTGGCACGCTGATCGGCGTCCTGCCTGGAATTGGCGCCACCGCGACCATCGCCATGCTCTTGCCGATCACCTTTCAGATCGGCGACCCGGTTTCCTCCCTCATCATGCTCGCCGGCATCTATTACGGTGCGCAATATGGCGGCTCGACCACGGCCATTCTCATCAACATGCCCGGCGAATCGTCCTCGGCCGTCACGGCGATCGACGGCTATCAGATGGCCAGGAACGGCCGCGCCGGCGCGGCACTCGCGATCGCGGCGATCGGTTCGTTCTTCGCCGGCACGGTGTCGACCTTCCTCGTCGCCATCTTCGCCCCGCCGCTGACCTCGATCGCGCTGGAGTTCGGCGCGGCCGAATATTTTTCGCTGATGGTCGTCGGCCTCGTCTCGTCGGTCGCGCTTGCGCACGGTTCGATCGTCAAGGCGCTGGCGATGGTCGTGCTCGGTCTGTTGCTCGGCATTGTCGGCACCGATATCTACACCGGCACGCCGCGCTTCACGCTCGGCATCCCCGAATATGCCGACGGGCTGAATTTCGTCGCCGTGGCGGTCGGCGTCTTCGGCATTGCCGAGATCCTGCGCAACCTCGAGAACGAGCATGAGCGCTCGGTGATGATCCGAAAGGTTTCAGGGCTCATGCCCACCCGCGACGACTTCAGGCGCATGGCGGCGCCCATCGTGCGCGGAACGATCATTGGTTCAGCGCTCGGCATCCTGCCGGGAGGCGGCGCGATCCTTGCGGCCTTTGCCTCCTACACGGTCGAGAAGCGCGTATCGAAAAACCCGGAAGAATTCGGCAAGGGCGCGATCGCAGGCGTCGCCGGGCCGGAATCGGCCAACAATGCCGGCGCGCAGACCTCCTTCATCCCCATGCTGACGCTCGGCATTCCAGCCAATCCGGTCATGGCGCTGATGATCGGCGCGATGATCATCCAGGGCATCGTGCCCGGCCCGAATGTCGCGACCGAACAGCCGGCGCTTTTCTGGGGCATCATCGCCTCCATGTGGATCGGCAACCTGATGCTGATCGTCCTGAACCTGCCGCTGATCGGGCTCTGGGTGAAGCTGCTCACCATCCCCTATTACGTGCTTTTCCCGATCATCATGGCGTTCTGCTCGATCGGCGTTTACAGCGTCAACACCAATGTCTACGACCTCTACGCCGTCGCCTTTTTCGGCTTCCTCGGCTATCTCCTGACCAAACTGCGCTGCGAACCCGCGCCCCTGCTGCTCGGCTTCGTGCTTGGCCCCCTGCTTGAGGAAAATCTCCGCCGGGCCATGATTCTGTCGCGTGGCGATCCCAGCGCCTTCGTGACGAGACCGATCAGCGCCGGCCTGCTCCTCATCGCGCTCGCCGTGCTCGTCATCGTCTTCCTGCCCGCGGTCAAGAAGAAGCGCGAAGAGGTGTTTGTGGAGGAGAGTTAACTTATTGAATTCCGCTCGCTTCCTCGAGCGGAGCGATCTCGACCAGCGGCGCCGGCACGCTGGTCGTCTTTTCCTGCGCCTTGCAGAGGTCGGCGATGACGCAGGCCGGGCAATCCGGCTTGCGCGCCTTGCAGACGTAGCGGCCATGCAGGATCAGCCAGTGATGCGCGTGGCGCATATATTCGTCGGGAATGATCTTCAACAGCCCCTGCTCGACCTGGTCGGGCGTCTTGCCGGGCGCCAGTCCTATGCGGTTGCCGATGCGGAAGATGTGCGTGTCAACGGCCATCGTGTGCTGGCCGAAGGCCATGTTGAGCACGACGTTGGCGGTCTTGCGCCCGACCCCCGGCAATTTGACCAGTTCGTCCCGGCTGTCCGGCACCTCGCCACCATGATCGCGAATCAATGCCTGCGACAGCGCGATGACGTTCTTGGCCTTGTTGCGCCACAGACCGATGGTCCTGATATAGTCGCCGACCCTGGCCTCACCCAGATCCAGCATTTTGCGCGGCGTATCGGCGATCTTGAACAGCGCCCGCGTCGCCTTGTTGACGCCGGCGTCGGTCGCCTGCGCCGACAGCACGACGGCCACCAGCAGGGTGAAGGGATTTACATGTTGGAGCTCGCCCTTCGGCTCCGGCCGCTGGACGGCAAAGCGCCGGAAAATCTCGTGCACCTCCGCCGGACTGTAGAGCGTTCTGGATCGGGCCGGCCTGGGGCTCGGCTTGGCGTTCGAGCCGTCGCGCCGTCCAGGCGGTGGCTTCTTTTCGGATTGTGCGGGTACTTTGGACTTGGGGCTTGCCATTTCCTTCCTATAATATCCAGATATGAACGACACAAATGCCTCGTTCCAGGCGGACGAACCCTTCTTCAGCGCCTTGCTGACCCCGCACCGGTCGCTGGGCAAGACCGGCTTCGCCGTGCTGATGGTCGCGCTGCTGTTCGGCTGGCTGGTGACCGGGGCTTTTTTCCTGTCGCGCGGCGCCTGGCCGGTTTTCGGCTTCTTCGGTCTGGACGTTGTCGCCGTCTACATTGCCTTCCGCATGAACTACCGTGCCGCCCGCGCCCGCGAGGAGGTGTCGATCTCGCGCACCAGCCTCGATATCCGCAAGACCGCGCCGTCGGGAAAATCGGAAGCGCACCGCTTCAACCCGTTCTGGGCGCGCTTTTCGGTCGCCCGTCACGCCGAAATCGGCATCACCCGGATGGCGGTCGAGGCGCAGGGACAAAACGTGGCGATCGGCGGCTTTCTCGACCCCGATTCCCGCGAAAGCTTCGCCACCGCCTTTTCACGTGCGCTCGCCACCGCCAAGGCGCGCTAGCCGAACAGCTTGCGTCCGGACCGCGTCGAACAAGGGTACGACGTTTCAGAAGCGATAGCGCAAAAGCCTGCCGATCTTGCGCAGTGCGGGAATGTATTTCCAAAGCCGAACGAACAGCTGCGCGGGCCAGCCCATGCGGGCGGCGTGTTCAGGTCCATAGGCCGGGATGTCTTCGATGAATCGGAGCTTCGGGACAGCCAGTTCCAGTTCGTGCGGATCCTCGATCGCCCAGTGGACCTCGGCGCCTGTCGCCCTGATCGCCGGATTGAGGCGCAGCAGCTTCAGGCCGAAACCGCTGTAAGCGTCGAAAATCAGGTCGCCGCCGGCAAGATGTATGACCAGGCGCGAGAACAGGCGGAACCCTTCCTCGGCCGGGAGATAGGGCGTCAGCCCCTCCGCCACCACGATGGCCGGTCGGTTCCGGGGCACTTCAGCCAGCCAGTCCGGCTCTGTTACCGACGAAGCGATGAGGCGATAGCGGTCGCGCGGCGGGTAAAGCTTGCGCCTGAGTTCAATGACTTCCGGATAGTCGACATCGAACCAGTCGACGCCTGGTAGCGGATTGACCCGGAAGATGCGCGTGTCGAGCCCGCACCCCAGATGCAGCACGATGGCATCAGGATTTCTGGCCAGAAACTCCTCGACGCGGACGTCCAGCGTCTTTGCCCTGATCGCCAGGCCGATGCCGAGATTGCTGTCGACCTTGAGCCTTGAGAAATCATAGTCGATCTTGCGCACCGCCTCGTCGGCGAAACGATCCCCAAGCAGCGAATGGGGCATCCGGCTTTCCAGCGCCTTGCCGTAGAGCGTCATCAGCAAGGTTTCTTTCGCGCCGGCGAGATTTACCTTTTCACCCGCCATGGCGACTCCTGGGCCCGAAAACCAGAGTTTATCTGGGTATGCGCCGCAAGAAGGCAAGTTTCGGGTGGCGATCGGCGCCCCAAGGGCTGATATTCCGGCTCAAGGAGAAGTCCCATGAGTACACAGACAGCAGTCCTCAAGAAGGACATCACGCCCGAAGGCAGCGACTACGAAATCGTGCGCCGCGCCATCGAGAAGATCAGCCTCGACTATCGCGACCAGCCTTCCCTCGAGGAGCTTGCAGAGGAGGTCGGTGAGACGCCGACCGGCCTGCAGAAGCTGTTCACACGCTGGGCCGGCCTTTCGCCCAAGGCTTTCCTGCAGGCGGTGACGCTGGACCATGCCCGCAGGCTGCTCGATTCCGGCATGCCGCTGCTTGAAACATCATTCGAGCTCGGTATGTCCGGCCCCGGCCGGCTGCACGACCTGTTCGTCACCCATGAGGCGATGTCGCCGGGCGACTACAAGACGCGCGGCGCCGGGCTCACCATCCGCTATGGCTATCATAGCTCGCCATTCGGCACCGCCCTGATCATGGCCACCGACCGCGGGCTTGCCGGCCTCGCCTTTAGCGATCCGGGCGAGGAACGCGCCGCTTTCGCCGATATGTCCAGCCGCTGGCCGAATGCCGTCTATGTCGAGGACATGGCCGCGACCGGTCCCTACGCCGCACGCATCTTCGACCCGACGCTGTGGCGCCCGGACCAGCCGCTGCATGTCGTGATGATCGGCACCGACTTCCAGGTTCGCGTCTGGGAGGCCTTGCTCCAGATTCCGATGGGCAAGGCTCGCACCTATTCCTCGATTGCCGCCAGCATCGGCGCGCCGAGCGCCAGCCGCGCCGTCGGCGCCGCCAACGGCGCCAACCCGCTCTCCTTCGTGGTGCCTTGCCACCGCGCCATCGGCAAATCCGGCGACCTCACCGGCTACCACTGGGGCCTGACCCGCAAGCGCGCCATTCTGGGCTGGGAGGCTGGACAGGTCACCTCTTGAAATCGGGAACGCCGGCAACTTCCGCCGGCATTGTCACGTGGAAAACGACGACGCCCCGCTGACTCGCATGACGCGGCACCGCGGCGCTTGCCATATCGGCATGCACTGGAAAGCAACGATCTTACAGGATAGCTTCCCGCTCATTCATGAGGAGGCATTCCTTGATCATCGTCGTCGGCTCGATCAATCTCGACCTTATTGCCAATGTCGACCGCTTGCCGAGCCCTGGCGAGACGGTGAGCGGCTCCGGTTTCGCCACCGCGCCCGGTGGCAAGGGCGCCAACCAGGCGTTGGCCGCCGCGCGCGCCGGCGCCAAGGTGCGCATGGTGGGAGCCGTCGGCAAGGATAGTTTCGCCGGCGAGGCCCTGGCGCTGCTGCGCCAGGCCAAGGTGGATCTGTCTGGCGTGGGCGAAACTTTTGCCTCGACGGGCACCGCGCTGATCATGGTCGGCGACGATGGCGAGAACATTATCGCCGTGGTGCCGGGTGCCAACGCCTCGGTGCTGCCCGGCGACCTGGCCAAGGCCTTCCCCCGAAAAGGCGATGTCGTGCTCCTGCAACACGAGATCCCGCTTGCGACCGTCGAAGCCGCGCTCGATCAGGCAAGCGCGGCCGGTGCCGTCACCGTGCTCAACACCGCACCCTTCCATCGCGACGCGGCCGGCTTACTCGGCAAGGCCGACTATGTCGTCGCCAACGAGACCGAGTTCGACCTGTATGGCGAGGTGCTGTCGCTGAGCGGGCGCGACCACGCGGCACGGATGCGCGACTTTGCCGGGAAAACCGGCCGCACCATCGTCGTCACGCTCGGCGGCGACGGCGTGATGGCGGCGACGCCGACCGATTCCCTGACGGTTCCCGCATTGAAGATCACCCCGGTCGACACGGTTGGTGCAGGCGACACCTTTTGCGGCTATTTCGCCGCCGGCCTGTCGTCGGGCCTGCCCCTCGAACAGGCGCTCGCCCGGGCCGGCGCGGCCGGCTCGCTGGCATGCCTGAAGCCGGGCGCCCAGCCGGCCATCCCGTTGGCCGCCGATGTCGACCAGGCACTCCTGAAATCCCGCTGAGACGACAGAATGCGCCCCCAGACAAAGCATGCCGCGCCACCGGCCGGCGACATCTGCCGCCTGTCTGCCGTCGAACTGGCCGACGCGATCCGGCAAAGGAAACTTTCGGTACGTGAGGTCGTGACGGCATTCCTCGACCGCGTCGAAGCCGTCAACCCGCTCGTCAACGCCATCGTTTCCTTGCGCGATCGTAGCGATATCCTGCGCGAGGCCGACGCAGCCGATGCCCGTCCGGACCGGGCCGGTGCGCTCTTCGGCCTGCCGATCGCGGTCAAGGATCTCGCAATGACCCGCGGCCTGCGCACCTCCTTCGGCTCGCCGATCTTCGCCGATTTCGTGCCGCAGGAGGACGATTTCTTCGTCGAGCGCATGCGCAAGGCCGGCGCCATCATCATCGGCAAGACCAACGTTCCCGAATTCGGCCTCGGCTCCAACACCTACAATCCCGTGTTCGGCCCGACGCTGAACGCCTTTGATCCAGATTTGAGCGCCGGCGGCTCGAGCGGCGGCGCCGCGGTGGCGCTGGCGCTGGACATGGTGCCCGTCGCCGACGGCAGCGACTTCGGCGGCTCGTTGCGCAATCCAGCCGCCTGGAACAATGTCTATGGTTTCCGGCCATCGCAGGGGCTCGTCCCCGGCGGCCCGGACGTCGAGGTCTTTCATGCCCAGATGGGCGTCGATGGGCCGATGGGTCGCAATGTCGGCGACATGGCGCTGCTGCTCGACGTGCAGGCGGGCCATCATCCGCGCGCACCCTTGTCCTATGAGAAACAAGGCTCCTTCCTCGAAGGCCTGCATATGCCCGCCAAAGGCGGCCGTGTCGCCTGGCTCGGCGATCTGGGCGGGCATTTGCCCATGGAGCCCGGCATCCTCGAGCTCTGCCAGGCCGCGCTCGACCGCTTCGGGGAGGCCTCGTTCAAGGCCGAGGCACTGGTGCCGGATTTTGATTTCGAGGCCTTGTGGCAGGCCTTCGTGACGTTGCGCCAGGCAAGCAGCGGCTGCGCGCTGAAAGTGCATTATGACGATCCTGCCAGGCGCGCCCTGTTGAAGCCCGAAGCCGTCTGGGAGGTGGAGAACGCGCAACTCCTGACGGCGCCTCGGATTCGCGCCGCCTCGGTCGTCCGGACGTCCTGGTACCGGACGCTGCTGTCGCTGTTCGACCGCTTCGACCTGATTGCATTGCCGACCGCGCAAGTCTTTCCGTTCGACGTCGGCACCCATTGGCCGCGCGAGATCGCCGGCCGGCCGATGGACAGCTATCACCGCTGGATGCAGGTTTCGGCGCCCGCCACCATGGGCGGCTGCCCGGCCGTCAGCGTGCCGGTCGGCTTCGACGCCAGAGGCCGGCCGATGGGCATGCAGCTGATCGGCCGGCCGCGTGGCGACATGGCTGTGCTGAAGGCGGCGGCGGCCTATGAGACGACACTGCCGTGGCCGTCCGGCGCCTGAATCCGGTGCATCTGCGTATCGCGCGGCTCCATGTGCCGGCTTGCACCGGCATCGCCGCCGTGCATTGATTGTGGCGCCGCACAGGCGGCATTCTCCCCGAGGGAAAAATCATGTCGCTGGAACTCTATGCCGCCTATGTCCTTGCGTGCGTCGTCATCATCCTGGTGCCAGGGCCGACGGTCACGCTGATCATCGCCAACAGCATCCGTCATGGCGCCCGCGCCGGCCTGGCCAATGTCGCCGGCACGCAGGCCGGCCTGGCGGTCATGATCGCCATCGTCGGCATCGGCCTCAACACGCTGATATCGGGCATGGGGCACTGGTTCGAATGGGTGCGGCTGATCGGTGCCGCCTACCTGATCTGGATGGGCGTGCAGATGTTCCGGTCCAAGGGCAAGCTGAACGCCGACGGAACGGCGCGGAAGCCGCGCGGCGGCTTTTTCCTGCAGGGCCTGCTGGTAGCGCTCAGCAACCCGAAGACGCTGATCTTCTTCGGCGCCTTCTTTCCGCAATTCATCGCGCCGCAAGGCAATTATTCGCTGCAGATCGCCGTCATGGGCCTCACCGCCATGATCTTCGCCGCCATGTCGGATTCGACTTATGCGCTGGCCGCCGGCCGCGCCGGTCGCATCCTGTCCGCCCGCCGCGTCAAGCTCCTGTCCAGGATCAGCGGCAGCTTCATGGTCGGCGGCGGCCTGTGGCTGGCGTTTTCGCGGTCGAAGTAAGCACCGCCGCCTTTCCTTCCCCCTTGTGGGGAGGGTGGATCGGCGCGCAGCGCCGAGATGGTTGAGGGGTGCTCCAGCGGAGTGAGGCGTTGGCGTTCCCTGGAACAACCTCATCCGGCCTCGCTTCGCGAGGCCACCTTCTCCCGCAAGGGGAGAAGGTAAGGAGGCGGATTTAAAGCCGCCCCAGCCGTTCCAGCAACAGCGCGAAGAAGCCGTCATGGTCGATGTCGCCCATCACCTTGGCGTTCTTTTCCCGCTTGGTGACGCCCCACCAGTCGATCACGGTCATGCCCATGGTCAGTTCCGAGCTGGTTTCCACGCTGACATTGCAGTTGCGGCCTTTGAACAGCTCCGGTTTCAACAGGTAGGCGATGACGCAGGGGTCATGCAGCGGCCCGCCATCGGTGCCGTATTTCTCCTCGTCGAAACGCTCGAAAAACTCCAGCATCTCGGCCGTTGCGGTACCGACCTTGGTGCCGAGCTTGCGAAAGGCCTGGGTGCGCTTGGCGGTGGTCAGCGCCTTGTGGGTGACGTCGAGCGGCATCAGCACGATCGGAATGCCGGATTTCAACACCACCTCGGCCGCGTGCGGATCGACATAAATGTTGAATTCGGCCGCCGGCGTGACATTGCCGCCTTCGAAGAAGCCACCGCCCATCAGGATGATTTCCTTGATGCGCGGCGCGATCTTCGGCTCGCGGATCAGCGCCAGCGCGATATTGGTGAGCGGCCCGAGAGCGCACAGCGTGATGCTGCCGCTCTCTTCCTTCATCAGCGTCTCGACGATGAAATCGACGGCGTACTTATCCTGCAGCTTCATCGTCGGTTCGGGCAATTGTGGCCCGTTGAGGCCAGTTTGGCCATGCACCGCCTCGGCCGTAACCAGTTCACGCGCCAGCGGACGGACGGCGCCGGCATAGACCTTGATGTCGGGTCGGCCGGCCAGTTCGCAGATCTTGCGGGCGTTCTTTTCGGTAAGGTTCAGCGGCACGTTGCCGGCTACGGCTGATATGCCGACGATCTCCAGCTCGGGGCTGCCAAGCGCCAGCAATATGGCGACGGCATCGTCCTGGCCAGGATCCGTGTCGATGATGATCTTGCGTGTTTGGGGCATTTCAATTCCTTGTTTGGCCATGAGCTCATGCGTCCGAGCGAGCATGCGAAACGCACCGAACCGGCCTTGAGCTGCCGAACCGCTCCGCCCGGGGGACGAATCCCGGCGCAGCGCTTCTCCTTGCATCTCACTGCCGTTTCAAGCGCCATGTCGATCATTCTTGTGAGTCCACGACGTGGTCTTTTTGGGCGGGTGTTTTGATGGCTTGAACTTGGTCGTGGGGCGGACCATATCAAGACCATCGGGAAAAATGCCATCTGGGTTTTTCCAGTTTATGTCGCTCTTGAGAGGACAATGTAACATGAGCCGAATGACGCCTTTCTCCAGCCCGCTTCTCCTGGGTTTCGACGCCATGGAAAAGACGCTGGAGCGCCTGGCGAAATCCGGTGACAGCTATCCTCCTTACAACATCGAGCGGCTCAGCGGCGCCGACGGCAAGGCCGAAAGGCTGCGCATCACGCTCGCTGTCGCCGGTTTCGCCGAAAGCGATCTCGATGTCACCACGGAGGAAAACCAGTTGGTCGTGCGCGGTCGTCAGACCGACGATACCGAGCGCGAATTTCTTCACCGCGGCATCGCCGCACGCCAATTCCAGCGCTGCTTCGTGCTGGCCGACGGCATGCGGGTGATTGCGGCGGAGCTGAAGAACGGCCTTTTGTCGATCGATCTCGATCGGCCCGAGTCCGAGCGGCTGGTACGGAAAATAAACATATCGGTGAAAGACTGATCTTTGCCGATGGCTCTCATGCGGGATGGCCTACTGCCCAGAACCAGGGCGGCGTCTCGCGCCAAGGAGGCTTGAAATGACCAGAACTGACCAAAATCCTACACAAAATCCCACCATGACCAGCGGTGAATTCGCCCATCTCGGCGAGGGCTCGGTCGCTTATCTGCGCAAGGTTACGAGCGAGGAACTGCTCGGCCGTTTCCCGGGCATTGGCGAAATCGCGCCCGGCATGGAATTGTGGGCGCTGTTTGCCGCCAACGGCCAGCCGATCCTGCTTTCAGATGCGCGCGATCGCGCGCTGGCCGGCGCCATGGAAAACGACCTGACCACGGTCGCCATTCATTAAGGCGATTTTCCGCTGAAAACGAACGGGGCCGCCCGTGGCGGCCCTACCATTGTTCATCCAGAAAACGTCAGGCCGCGTGCGAGGCCTGGGTGTCCGATAAAAGCGCGTGGATCGCCACGGCGTCGCGCGTTCCCCTGATCTTGGCCACCGTATCGGCGTCGCGCAGCACCCGCGCAATGCGCGACAGCGCCTTCAGATGATCGGCGCCGGCCCCTTCAGGGGCCAGCAGCAGGAACACCAGGTCGACCGGCTGGTCGTCGAGCGCCTCGAAATCGACCGGCGTCTCCAGGCGGGCGAACACGCCGGCGATGCGCTTCACGCCGGCCAGCTTGCCGTGCGGAATGGCGATGCCGTTGCCGACCCCGGTCGAGCCGAGCCGCTCGCGCTGCAGGATCGTGTCGAACACCTCCCGCTCCGGAATGCCGGAAATCGCGGCCGCCCTCTCCGACAGCAATTGCAGAAGCTGCTTCTTGGAGTTCGCCTTCAACGCCGGCAATATCGCCGGAACGTTGATGAGATCGCTCAGATCCATACTTGAAAATCCCTTGTTCGCCTGCCGTCACCAGTCCCCACCCCTCGTGCGGCCGGTTTTATCCCTGTGCGACCTTGGTCGTGGACGGATCGATCCAGCCGATGTTCCCATCCGGCCGGCGATAGACGATGTTGACGTGATTGTTTCCGGCGTTGCGGAAGACGAAGACCGGACTGTCCTTTGTGTCGAGTTCTATGACCGCCGACGCCACCGACATGGTCTTCAGCGTCATGGTCGATTCGGCGACGATGGCCGGCGCAAAATCCTCCGGAATGTCCTCGTCGTCATCGGCGAGTGGCGCCATCACCGTGTAGGCGATATCGGTGAGCTCGCCATTGCCCGAATTGTGCGATTTCAGCCGGCGCTTGTAGCGCCGAAGCCGGGTTTCCAGACGATCCGCCGCGGCCTCGAAAGCCAGCGTCGGGTCCTGGGCATCGCCGGTCGCCTGCAGCGAAGCGCCGGAATCCAGCCGGATCATGCAATCCGCCGAATAGCGCGAGCCCGATTTGATGACGGTGACATGTCCGGCAAAGCCGCGGTCGAAATATTTGCCGATCGCCTCGCCGACACGATCGTTGATGCGCGTACGGAACGCATCGCCGATATCCATGTGTTTTCCCGATATGCGCAGATTCATCTGAAAACTGACCTTCCTTGCTCAGGCTTCAAACTGGCCGGAGTTTATACTCGTGGTCCGTGCGCACAAGCTTTGCGGCGTCACTCGCGCCGATTTAAATCCAAACTTTCCGGTTGATCACAAGCCGCCTTCTTGACCATCCCTAGGCCATTGTCGTGACGGACCATCCGCTAGCGGGCGCCGAGCCCGTCTCATGCGGGCGGGCTTCTAGCCACTTCACCGCAGCTTGTCAATGAAGCACGAACCCTGTGGAAATCGCCGAACCTAGCGCCCGGCGCTGGCAAGGGCCCGCTTCTCGCGCCGGCGCTGCACCGAGGACGGGATATTCATGCCTTCCCTGTATTTGGCGACCGTACGCCTGGCGATATCGACGCCGCTTTCGCGCAACATGTCGACGATCGCGTCGTCGGACAGGACGTCGACGGTTTTTTCCTCGTCGATCAATTGCTTGATGCGGTCACGCACCGCTTCCGACGAATGCGCCTCGCCACCGCCCGACGAGGCGATCGAGGCGGTGAAGAAATAGCGCAGTTCGAACACGCCGCGCGGCGTCAGCATGTACTTGTTCGCGGTGACCCGGCTGACGGTCGATTCGTGCATGCCTATGGCGTCGGCCACCGTGCGCAGGTTGAGCGGCTTCAGCTGGCGCACGCCATGGACGAGGAAGGCATCCTGCTGGCGCACGATCTCCGATGCGACCTTGAGAATGGTCTTTGCCCTCTGATCGAGGCTGCGCGTCAGCCAATTGGCGTTCTGCAGGCACTCGGCCAGGAAATCCTTTTCGGCCTGGTTCTTGGCGTGCGGCGAAACCTGGGCGAAATAGATGTGGTCGACCAGCACGCGCGGCAGCGTTTCGGCGTTGAGCTCGACCGTCCAGCTGCCGTCATTGGCCGCGCGCACCTCGACATCGGCAATGACGGCGTCGCTGGCGCCGCCCGAAAATGCCATGCCCGGCCGCGGATCGAGCGCCCGGATCTCGGCCAGCATGTCCAGCAGGTCCTCTTCGTCGACGCCGCAGATCCGCTTCAGCGTGTGGAAATCGCGGCGCGCCAGGAGTTCGAGATTGGCAATCAGCGCCTTCATCGCCGGATCGAGCCTGTCGCGCACGGCAAGTTGCAGCGACAGGCATTCGGCAAGGTCGCGGGCGAACAGGCCGGACGGCTCGAAGGTCTGGCACACCGACAGCACCTTGGCCACGGCGTCGGCGCCGCTACCAAGGCGCGAGGCTATCTCAGCCATATCGGCGCGCATATAGCCGGTCTCGTCGAGGCCGTCCGCGAGTTCGCCGGCGATCAGGCGCGCCGCCGGATCGGCGAAAGCGAGCGCGATCTGCTCGCTGACATGATCGCGCAGCGTGATCGCGGTCGCCGCCATGTCGCCGGCATCGAAGCCTTCGGACGAGGACGTGCCGCCATTGCCGGTCGCCGATTTCCACTGTGCCGTGAGGTCTGGTCCGAGCCGCTCGCTGGTGCCCGGGTCGTCCGGGAACAGGTTCTCCAGCGATGTGTCGAGCTTTTCCGAGATCGCCTCGGCGCTCCATCCCGCTTCGGTCTCGAACCAGTCGCCGTCGTCGGCCGTTTCCGGTGCCGCCTCGGTCCTCGGCGCCTGGTCGCTGGCGGCGTCGTCCTGCGGCTCGGCGCGCTCCAGCAACGGGTTGCGCTCGATCTCCTCGTCGATGAAGTGCTCGAGTTCGGCATGGGTGAACTGCAGCAGCCGGATCGACTGCATCAGCTGTGGCGTCATCACCAGCGACTGCGACTGTCGTAGCTGTAGTTTCGCCGCCAACGCCATGGTTCGGTTTCAAACGCCTCGTCTGCATCCGGACTGCCGGAAGGAATTTTCGCGAACCGATAGAAACTGGCCCGGCTTTTGCTTGTCAAGGCAAACGCTAGCAAAACCCGCTTACCGGAGCGTTATCCCGGAGCAAAATCACGAAAAAGCGGCCCCTGACAGGCAAAAAATCGCGTCAGGAAACAAATTTCACGCTCAAAGCGTGAATCCCTCGCCCAGATAGAGCCGCCGCACGTCGGGATTTGCGACCACTTCATCGGCCCGGCCATGAGTGAGCACCTGGCCGGCATGGATGATGTAGGCGCGGTCGATCAGGCCGAGCGTCTCGCGCACATTGTGATCGGTGATGAGCACGCCGATGCCGCGCGCCGTCAAATGACGCACCAGTTGCTGGATGTCGGCGACGGCAATCGGGTCGATGCCGGCGAAAGGCTCGTCGAGCAGCATGTAGGCCGGGCGCGTGGCCAGCGCACGCGCGATCTCCAGGCGCCGACGTTCGCCGCCGGAAAGCGACATCGATGGCGCCTTGCGCAGATGGCTGATGTGGAACTCCTCGAGCAGTTCGTCGAGGCTGCGCTCGCGCTCCTTGCGGCTCTTTTCGACCACTTCCAGCACGGCGCGAATGTTCTGCTCGACGCTGAGGCCGCGGAAGATCGAGGCCTCCTGCGGCAGATATCCGATGCCCAGACGAGCACGCCGGTACATCGGCATGGAGGTGACATCGAAGCCGTCGATCTCGATCGTGCCCTCGTCCACCGGCACCAGGCCGGTGACCATGTAGAAACAGGTGGTCTTGCCGGCACCGTTCGGACCGAGCAGCCCGACGGCCTCGCCGGCACGCACCCCGAGCGTGACGCCGCTGACCACCTTGCGACCCTTGTAGCTCTTGGTCAGGCCCTTGGCGATCAAGGTTCCCTTGAACTTCGCCTTATCGGCGGTGACCGTGGCCGGAGCCGAAACCTTGCCGGCGGCCCGCCCCGGAAGACGCGCCGTCAGCGACGACAGGCTGGCCATCAGGGGTTCGTCGCTCCCGATTTCGGCGGTGGCGTCATCGACATGATGACACGTCCGCCGCAGCCGTCGACATTGGCGAGGCCAGTCTTCATCTGCACGGTGAGCTTGCAGCCCTTGAGGACATTGGGGCCTTGCGACAGCACCACTTCCTTGCCGGACAGGACCAGCACCTGCGTCCTCATGTCGAAGGTGCCATTGTCACCGGTCGCGATCTGGTCATTCGACTTGATGTAAACTTTTCCGCTGACTTCAAGGTGGTCGATGTTGGCGGAGCCGGTCATCGCCGCTCCCGCTGCTTCCGTCCCCTTTGCGGCCGCGTTCGGGTCCTTGACGTAGTAGACCATCATCTTGCCGGACTTGAGCAGGGTCGGTCCCTGCACGACCGTGACGTTGCCGGTGAACACGGCGACGTTGTCTGCCTGCCGGACCTCCAGCTTGTCGCTCTCGATCTGGATGGGCTTGTCGCCCGACAGTTTGAGCCCGGACGCGCTCTCGGCGGTGGATTGCGCCAGCGCCGGCGCAAGCCCCAGCAAAAGCAGCGCCGAAGCTGCGGCGGCAAGCCGTGTCGAACTAATGAGCCACATTCGCTTCTTCGCCCTTTGCCTCTGCCGCCTTCAGATTGGCGGGATCGATATTGACGCGCACCTTGTTCTCGAACACCAGAACCTTGCCATTATCCTGCACCGACAAGGAATTCGCGGTGATCTGCGACCCGTCACGGCTGACGTCCACGGGGTCATCCGTCTTCATAGTGCCTTTGCCCATGTCGAGGAAGACCGATTTGAACTTGGCCTGAAGGCCGTCGGTCGTGGCGATCGTGACGTCGCTGGTCAGGTGCATCGTATTGCCTTCGCGATCGTAGGTACCATGCGTGGCTTTGATCGCAGCGACATTGTCGGCCGCGATCGGCACCTTGGCGTCGATGCCGTCGAGTTCGATGATGCCTTGCGTGCTGACGTCCTGTATGGCGCGCAATGCCGTCATGGAATAGGGCAATTTCTGCTTGGTGAAGCCGTTGAGCTTAGGGTTGGCCATCACCAGCTTGCCGTTGGAAAAGGCGGTGCCTTCCGCCTGGACCGCGACGGACACCGGTGCGGCGAGGTAGGAATAGACCGGGAAGGCAATGGCGATCAACGCCGCCAGCACCGGCACGGCGAATTTGAGCACGCGCACCCGGCGCGAATGCCGCCGTGCGCGATCGAACGCGTCCCCCCTCGCCGGGCCGTCCGCCGGGGGAGCCAACTCCGTCTCGGTGCTGCTCGCTTCACTCGTTCGCGCTAACATAACTGCTTTCTTCTAAAACCCCTGCCCCGCCGGGCAACACCGCCTATAGGTGGGACGTCGGCGCTTTCAAGCAAGCACAAGCCGACGAAAACCGCGAAAATGTGACAGTTGCGGTCGTGCAGATCAGAACGGATCAACACCGACAGCCCTGCTTCATAGCAGAAATAGACGTCTGGCGTACATTTTTCGTTACCATCGGCTCCCCCCTTACCTGCCGTTCGTTTCACGGACCAATCACGAAACCGACGTCTTGGCGGACGCTGACGCGCACTTGCCTCGCGTGCGCCGCGCGCGGATTGCCGCGTCATGCGCAGACGGAACTGCTTCCAGACCGGGACGTCATGGTCTAAAAGCATCTCTTTCCATCGACCGTGAGGCTGACCATGGCATTGAGAGCCGACGACCTGATCGACCGCCGCCGCTTGCGGCGTAAGCTGACCTTCTGGCGCGCTGCGGCCATCGCCATCGTTGCGCTCGGCGTCATTGCGATCTCGGCCTGGTTCTATCGCGACGATTTCGGCGGCTCGGCCGTCGATCATATCGCCAAGGTCAGGATCGAAGGCACCATAACCGAGGACGACGAACTGATCGAGCGGCTGGAAGCCATCCGCAAGTCGCCGAGGGTGAAAGGCGTGATCCTCGCCATCGATTCCCCCGGCGGCACCACCGTCGGCGGTGAATCGATCTATGAGGAGGTGCGCAAGCTCGCCGCCGACAAGCCTGTCGCGGCCGAGGTCGGCACGCTCGCCGCGTCGGCCGGCTACATGATCGCGAGCGCCACCGATCACATCGTCGCCCGCAAGACCTCGATCGTCGGATCGATCGGCGTGCTGATCCAGTATCCTGATGTCAGCGGCCTGATGGACAAGCTCGGCGTCAAGCTGGAGGAAGTGAAATCCTCGCCGCTCAAGGCCTCGCCCTCGCCTTTCAAGCCGACCAACGACGACGAGCGCGCCATGGTCCGCAAGCTCATCCTCGACAGCTACGACTGGTTCGTCGGCATCGTCGCCGAACGCCGCAAGATGACCCGCGAGCAAGCGCTGGCGCTCGCCGACGGATCGATCTTCACCGGTCGCCAAGGGGTCGCCAACGGCCTGATCGACGCCGTCGGCGGCGAGACCGAGGCGATCGACTGGCTGGCGACCAAGGGCGTCGACTCGAAACTCAAGGTGGTCGAATGGAAGGACACGGAGCGGCGCGGCGGCTTCCTGTTGTCCAAAGCGATGGTGAGAACGATCGCCGGCGCGCTCGGCCTGCCGGACTACAGCGGCGATATCATCCATGAACTTGGCGCCGACCGCTTGTTTCTTGACGGTCTCGTTTCCGTCTGGCACCCTTGAGACGCCGTTTGGGGTGGATGAAAAAGCAAACAAAATCATCCTCATAATTTCGACCGCACCGATTTCAGGGGACCCGTCCGATGATCAAGTCCGAACTTGTGCAGATTATTGCCACGCGCAATCCGCATCTTTTCCTGCGCGACGTTGAAAACATCGTCGGCGCGATTTTCGACGAGATCACCGACGCGCTCGCCGAAGGCAACCGGGTCGAATTGCGTGGCTTCGGCGCCTTTTCGGTGAAAAACCGCCCGGCCCGCACCGGCCGCAACCCGCGCACTGGTGAATCCGTCGAGGTCGAGGAGAAGTGGGTGCCTTTCTTCAAGACCGGCAAGGAACTGCGCGAAAGGCTGAATGGCGGAAAGTAGGCGCGACGCCAGACCGGCCCTTCCCGGGAGGTCGGTTTCCGACGGAAAACATCATGCTCAATCGCTTCATGCTCATCGTGGTCTTCGTGCCCCTGGCGATCATCCTGATCGCGCTGGCCGTCGCCAATCGCGAACTCGTCGCCTTCACGCTGGATCCATTCAATCCCGGCAATCCGGCGCTGACGCTCACTTTGCCGCTGTTCATCTTCCTGTTCCTGGCCCTCGCCGTCGGCATGGTCGTCGGCAGCCTGGCGACCTGGGTCAAGCAGGGACGCTACCGCAAGCTGGCGCGCCAGCGCGGCGTCGAGGCCGAGAACCTGCGCCAGGCGATCGGCCGCACCCCGTCGACACCGCAGGGACCGGTGCTGCCGAAGCCGACCAACTGACCGCCGCACGGGCTGTGGGTTCTCGGGCCCGCGATTTTCTTCACGGAGTTTCCCATGCTGACCATTTCGGCCGCAGAGGTCGACCAGTCGTTGACCTTCCCGGGCCTAGTGGAGACGCTGCGCGTGGCTTTCCGTGACGGCGCGGTGCAACCTGTCCGGCACCATCACACGGTCGAACGGCCGGACGGTGCGGCCTCGACCTTGCTGCTGATGCCGGCCTGGACCGACTTCAACGCAGCCGGCATCTCGGCCGGGGGACACATCGGCGTCAAGATCGTTACCGTCTCGCCCGACAACAATGCCATCGGCAAACCGGCGGTGATGGGGGTCTATCTCCTGCTCAACGGCGCCACCGGCGAACCGGAGGCCCTGATCGACGGCCAGCGGCTGACGCAATGGCGCACGGCCTGCGCCTCGGCGCTCGCCGCATCCTATCTGGCGCGCGAAGACGCTTCCCGGCTGCTGGTGATCGGGGCCGGTGCGCTGTCGCCATTCCTCGCCAAGGCGCATTGCGCCGTGCGGCCGATCAGGACCATCCGCATCTGGAATCGCACCTTGGACAACGCCGAGAAGGTCGCCGCCGGACTGCGCGCCGAGGGCTTCGCGGCGAGCGCAGCGACCGATCTCGACGCCGAGCTCGGCCAGGCCGATATCGTCTCGTCGGCGACGATCGCCACCGATCCGCTGATCAAGGGCGCCCGCCTGAAGCCGGGTAGCCATGTCGACATGGTCGGCGGCTTCACCCCGACAATGCGCGAAAGCGACGACGAGGCGATAAGGCGCGCCCGCGTCTATGTCGACACCCGCGCCGGCGCCACGAAGGAGGCGGGCGACATCGTCATACCGCTCGCTTCGGGCGTGCTGAAACCGGAAGCCATCATAGCCGACCTGTACGAGCTGGCGCGCGGTCAGAAGCAAGGGCGCCGGAGCGCCGACGAGATCACGCTGTTCAAGTCGGTCGGCGCCGCGCTCGAGGACCTTGCCGCCGGCATTGCCGTCTACAAGGCGCTCAGGACCTAGCTTACTGTCCCGGCTGGTTAGCGCCATAGCTTCGGCGATTACGGCGAAATCGGCCGCGCTTATCGAGAACAGGCCGAAGCGCAGTTGATACCCCCAATTCGGCTTGCCGGCCGTGAAGTCCAGCCTGTCGAGCAATGGCTTGATCGGCGCTTCCCCGGCCGCCGCCCAGTCGACGTCGCGGCGAAAGGGCGTGAAGCCGCCGCCCATGTCGCCTTGATAGGGTTCTCCCTCCCGTACCGTGCCGATCGCCGTGAACGCCCGCAGCCCGTCTTTCTCGCCCAAAATCGTTGTCGGCGAATAATAAACAATGCCGTCCCCGGGCTGCATCCGCCGCAGCGGCGCCGCCTTGCCGTGGTTGACCTGCATAAAGCCGCCCTCGCGGCCGCGCCGGACGTGCTGCGCCGACGCCACCGCGATCCAATACGCGCTCATTCCTGCTCCCCGTCGGCCTGCTGCCCGTCCGACAGCCAGTAGACCCGCAGGCGATGGTTGTCGGGATCGAGCGCAACGAAGGTGCGGCCGAAATCCATGTCGGTCGGCGCCTGCAGGATTTTCAGCCCACGTCCGGACCAGTCGGCATGGGCGGCATCGACTGCCTCGGGCGTATCCAGGGCAAAGACGATCTCGGCGCCGCCACCGGTCGCTGCCGCCGCCGGTTCCACCGTATGCCTCGACCAGAGACCGAGTTTGAAACCGTTGTCGAGCACGAACAGCACGAATGTCGGCGCGCTTTCGACCGGCTCGCGGCCGAGCAGCGCGCTGTAGAAGGCGCCGCTACGCTGCGGCTGGTCGACGTAGAGGATGACGAAATTGGGGGTGACCATGTCTGTTCTCCAGGGGTTTCGACCGGGACAGATATAAAGCGCATCACTGTCAGATTCTGGCAGTATCCGTCACGAAAGGCGCCCTGGACAGCTTACACACCGCTAACGCCGTGGGGTGTCGAGCGTTGCCCGCCATTCCTTCAGCAGCGCCTGACGGCGGCGCGGATAGCGCAGATCCGTCGTCTTGAGCTCGGCTATGCGGTCGGTGCGGAAATGCCGGAAATCCTGCCGTATTTCGCACCACGCCACCACGACCCGCACCTTGTCGAAGAAACCAAGCGCGAACGGCCACACGATGCGCCGCGAGCCCGCGCCACCGGCATCACGATAGAAGAAGTCCAGCTTGCGCTCGTTGCGGATCGCCTGCCGCACCAGGCCGAGATCGATGCCTTCGACAGTCCCGCTGGGCGGCCCGACCAGCAGTGCGGTGGCGTCGAGATCCTCGCGCAGATCATCCGGCAGCACCGACGCGATCTTGGCAAGCGCGTTGACGGCCGCTACCGAAAGCCGCGAATCCGGCTGCTTGGCGACCCAGCGCGAACCGAGCACAATTGCCTCGATCTCCTCGTCGCTGAACATCAACGGCGGCAGCATGAATCCGGGCTTCAGCACATAGCCGAGCCCCGCCTCGCCATCGATCGGCGCCCCCTGGCCCTGCAGCGTTGCGATGTCGCGGTAAAGCGTGCGAATTGAAATCCCGAGTTCGTCGGCGAGCGACTGCCCGCTCACCGGCATGCGATGCCGTCGTAATGTCTGGATCAGGTCGAGCAGGCGTTCGGAGCGGGACATATCGAAGATTTGCCTGTTTCTTTGACATTGGTCCATCGCAAGCCGACATGATCAGGCGACGCTTGCGCGGCGGACTTGGTTGCGAAGCCGGTTGCCCTATGTCAAAAGCGGCCACGCCTCGGAGATGCTCCTGCTTGAAATCTTTTCGCGACAAACGCCGCGACAGCCGTCCGCCCGCAAAAAGCGGTGCGCAACGGGTGCGTCCGCATGAAGGTCGTGGAACGGCCCGGCCGCAGGAGCGGCCCGACGCCAGGGCCGACGAGCGCCCCGAACCGAAGTCGGCGCCCCGCATTCTGGCCCGTCGCGACGGCGCTCTTCCGGCCGAACAGCTTCCGCTGATCCTCGAAGTGGCGCCGAATGGCGACTATGCGCTGCTCGACAGCGGCGCCGGCCAGAAGCTCGAACAATACGGTCCTTATCGGATCGTCCGCCCAGAGGGCCAGGCGATCTGGCAGAAGGCGCTGCCGGCAAGGGAATGGGACCGCGCCGACGCTGTCTTCACCGGCGATACCGACGAGGAAGGCATTGGCCGCTGGCGCTTCCCCGGGACGCCGCTCGGCGAGACCTGGCCGATGAAGCACGACGGCATCGATTATCTCGGCCGCTTCACCTCGTTTCGCCATGTCGGCGTGTTTCCCGAGCAGGCCTCGCACTGGGATCACATGGCCGGACTGATCGCGGCGGCCAGGCGGCCGGTCAAGGTGCTCAATCTGTTCGGCTATACCGGCCTTGCCTCGCTGGTGGCGGCGCGTGCCGGCGCCGAGGTCACCCATGTCGATGCCTCGAAAAAGGCGATCGGCTGGGCCCGCGAAAACCAGGAGATGGCCGGGCTTGGCAACAAGCCGATCCGCTGGATCGTCGAAGACGCAGTGAAATTCGCCGAGCGAGAGGAGCGCCGCGGCAGCCGCTATGACATTGTTCTGTTCGACCCGCCCGCCTATGGCCGCGGCCCCAAGGGCGAGGTCTGGCAGTTGTTCGAGGACCTGCCGGCATTGACCGATCTCTGCCGATCGATCCTGACGCCGAAACCGCTTGCCGTGGTGCTGACCGCTTATTCGATCCGCGCCTCCTTCTTCGCCATCCATGCCCTCATGCGCGACACCTTTGCCGGCATGGGCGGCAAGGTTGAATCGGGCGAATTGATCATCCGCGAAAAATCGGCGGGCCGCGCGCTGTCGACCTCGCTGTTCTCGCGCTGGGTGGCCTGATGAGTGGATATGACGGCGCCCGTCCGGTCGGGCAGGTGAAAGAGGTCACCAGCCTCGCCAATCCGCTGGTCAAGGACATCAAGGCGCTGGCCTTGAAAAAATTCCGCGACCAGCAGAACGCCTTCATGGCCGAGGGACTGAAGCTGGTCATCGATGCGCTCGACCTCGGCTGGCAGATCAGGACCCTGGTCTTCGCCAAGGACGGACGCGGCAACGCGGCGGTTGAGAAGGTCGCTGCGCGTACGGTTGCCGCCGGCGGCACCGTGCTCGAAGTCTCGGAAAAAGTGCTTGTCGCCATAACCCGTCGCGACAATCCGCAAATGGTGATCGGCGTTTTCTCGCAGAAATTCCTGGCCCTGAAGGATATCCGCGCCGACAATGGCGATGTCTGGGTGGCGCTCGACCGGGTGCGCGATCCCGGCAACCTCGGCACCGTCATCCGCACGGTGGACGCCGTCGGCGCCAAGGGCGTGATCCTGGTCGGAGACACCACCGATCCCTTTTCGGTGGAGACGGTGCGCGCCACCATGGGCTCGATCTTCGCCGTTCCGGTGGCCAAGGCGACGACCGACGCATTCCTCGCCTGGCGCGGCGGGTTTTCTGGCCTCGTCGCCGGCACGCACCTCAAAGGCGCGGTCGACTACCGCTCGGTCGATTTTTCCCGGGGGCCGGTGCTGCTGATGATGGGCAATGAACAGCAAGGCCTGCCCGAAAGCCTGGCGGCGAGTTGCGACAGGCTGCTCAGGATTCCGCAGGCAGGGCGTGCCGATTCGCTCAATCTTGCCGTCGCCACCGGCGTCATGCTGTTCGAGATCCGCCGCGGCGCGCTGAAACTGGACCCTATGGTGGATTCGCAATGAGGGTTGCCCAATCGTGAAATCATGGTCTCCCTATGCGCTGCTGGTCGTCGCGGCCATCGCGCTCGACCAGTGGATAAAACATTTGGTCGAGATCGGCCTTCCCTTTCAGGAAAAGCTCGATCTCCTGCCCTTCCTGGCGCTGTTTCGCACCTATAATACCGGCATCGCCTTCTCGATGTTCTCATCCTTCGGCGATACCGGGCTGGTGATCATCGCCGTTCTCGTCGTCGCCTTCGTGCTCTATCTGGCCACGCACACGCCAGCGGGCCATGTTATTGCCCGCACCGGCTTTGCCCTGATCATCGGTGGCGCGCTCGGCAATCTGATCGACCGCGCCGTCTACGGCCACGTCATCGACTACATCCTGTTCCACACTCCGGTCTGGTCCTTCGCCGTGTTCAATCTCGCCGATGCCTTCATTTCGGTCGGCGCCGCGCTGGTCGTGCTTGACGAAGTTTTGGGCTGGCGGCGCCAGCCCAAGCCCCAGGGTCCCGACGCCTGACCGATTGACCCGGCGCGGCCGCCGCAGCAGAGTCCAAACGTCGATAGATCGAGGAGAGAAAAATGCCCGAAACCTTCAAAGCCATCCTCGTTTCGCGCGACGCCGAAAAGAAACAGTCGGTGGCGGTGACCGACCTCACCGAAGCCGATCTCATGGACGGTGACGTCACCGTCGCAGTCGAAGCGACGACGGTGAACTACAAGGATGGGCTCGCAATATCAGGCAAGGCGCCGGTCATTCGCCGCTGGCCCTTGGTGCCAGGCATCGATTTCGCCGGAACGGTCTTATCCTCTTCCCATCCCGACTGGCGCAAGGGAGACAAGGTCATCCTGAACGGCTGGGGCGTCGGCGAGACGCATTTTGGCGCCTATGCCGGGCGCGCCCGCGTCAACGGCGACTGGCTGGTGCCGCTCCCCGACGGCATCAGCGCGCATGACGCGATGGCGGTCGGCACCGCCGGCTATACCGCAATGCTGTGCGTCATGGCACTGGAGCGGCACGGCATCGTGCCCGATCGCGGGCCCGTGGTGGTGACGGGCGCGGCCGGCGGCGTCGGTTCGGTCGCGGTCTCCATCCTGTCCAGCCTGGGCTATCACGTCATTGCCTCGACCGGGCGCAATGCCGAAAGCCCGTATCTCATCGATCTTGGCGCCGCGGAGGTGATATCGCGCGACGAACTCAGCCAGCCGACCAAGCCGCTCGCCAAGGAGCGTTGGGCGGGCGGCATCGATTCCGTCGGCAGCCACACACTGGCCAATGTGCTCTCTATGACCTCCTATGGCGGTGCCGTCGCGGCCTGCGGCCTGGCCGGCGGCATGGACCTGCCGTCGAGCGTGGCACCTTTCATCCTGCGCGGCGTTTCGCTGCTCGGCATCGATTCGGTGATGGCGCCGAAACCGGTGCGGCTCGAGGCCTGGCGCCGCATCGGCGCCGACCTGGATCTGCGCAAGCTCGCCAGCCTGTCCACGACCATCGGCTTCGACGACATCATCGACGCCGCGCGCGACATCGTCGACGGCAAGATCCGCGGCCGCGTCGTCGTAGACATGCAGTGAGTTCGCCGGGGTAAAACAACCTATCCGCTAAAATTCGAACGATCCCCCGCAGGCTTCCATAATTTCTGTCCGGTAGGATTTTCGCATGGTCGCGGAATCCGGCATCCAGGAAGCGGAGACTGGCGAAGACGTCGATGCGGTACCCCCGCCGGCGTCGGCGCGGCGGTTCGTCGCCGCACCGCCGCTGGCGCCTGAGCCGCAACAGGCCAGGAATCAGCCGCGATTGGCCGGCCGCGAAGGCTTGCCGCTGCTGACCTTCGTCGCCATCATCATACCGGCGGGGTTGACCCACCTGACCGGCGCGCCGATCTTCATCAGCCTCGCTTTGCTGGCGACCGGCCTTGCCGGCTTCGGCCTGCACCTGCGCGCCAGAAGGAACGAATCCCGCACCGCCGCGCTGCTTGATGAAACCACGGCTCGCAGCCGTGCCGAGATCGAGACGCTGGCCGATCGCATGTGGGAGATGCAGGAGAGCGAAGAGCGCTTTCGCGGCCTGATCGACGCGCTTGGCGATCTCGTCATTCATCGCGACCGCGACGGCTATATCGTCTATGCCAACAAGGTGTTCGCCGATCTCGTCGAGGTCGACCAGCGCGACCTCGCCGGCAAGACCCTGGCGGAACTTGGCATCGAAGTCGGTATCGTTCCCGACGCCGCCTTTTCCGACCATGAATGCCTGAGTTCCACCGACGTCGCCATCCGCACCCCTGGCGGTTCGCGCTGGTTCTCGTGGATCGAACTGTCGGTGCGCGACAAGGACAGCGGTTCTGTCTCGCATCGCGCCATCGCCCGCGACATCACCGCCCGCAAGCGTGCTGAATCCTCGCTGATCACCGCGCGCGAGCGGGCCGAATACGCAAGCCAGGCCAAATCGCGCTTCCTCGCCACCGTCAGCCATGAAATCCGCACGCCGATGAACGGCATCATGGGCATGGCCAGGCTGTTGGCCGATACCAGCCTGTCGCCGGAGCAGCAGACCTATGTCGGCGCCATTTCGACCTCGGCCAGCGCGCTGCTGGCCCTCATCGAGGACCTGCTCGACTATTCCAAGATCGAGGCGGGACGCTTCGATCCCGAACCGCAGCCAATGTCGGTGCGCGAGATCGCCGACAACGTTGTCGAGCTCCTCGCCGCGCGCGCCTTCTCCAAGGATATCGGCCTCGGCTGCCATGTCGAGCCCGACGTGCCGCAATTGATCACCGCAGATCCGGGCCGGGTCAGGCAGGTGCTGCTCAACCTGATCGGCAACGCCATCAAGTTCACCGACAGCGGCGGGGTGCTGGTGAGTATAGCGCGCGCCCGCACTGAAACCACCGACCGCATATGCTTCACCATCGCGGATACCGGGCCAGGCCTGCATGAAGACGACATGGAGCGCATTTTCGAGGAGTTCGAGCAGGCCGACGGCACCTCGACGCGCGCGCATGGCGGAGCCGGTCTCGGTCTTGCCATCTCCAAGCGCCTGGTGACCGCCATGGGCGGCACGATTTCCGTCTCCAGCCGGTTGGGTCAGGGTTCGGAATTCGTCTTCGATATCCCGGCCATCTCCGCGAGCGAGCCACCACCGGGCCGGATGGACGCGCTTCAGGGCAGGCACGCGGTAATCCTGTCGAGAAATATCGTCGAGGCCGACGCCATCGCCCGCAGCATCCGCGCCAACGGCGGCGCGGTCGATATCGCCACCACCGTGGCGCAGGCGGCATCGTTCTCCGGCGATTGCGACGTGCTGCTGGTCGACGCGGCCATGGAAGAGGGCGACGGAAGACTGCTCAAGCGGCTGCGCCAAAGCGGTTTTTCCGATTGCGAAGCCATCACGCTGATCGCCCCGACCGATCGCGGCATGCTCGGCGAGTTCCGCGCCAGCGGCTACGCGACCTTCCTCGCCAGACCGGTGCGAGGCGGAACACTTTTGCGTGTGCTTCTGAGCAGTCATGCGCCGGCGCTTGCCCCGACACGGCCGGAAAAGCCCCACCCGCCGGCGCTTCGCGCCGCCAGTGATCGCCAGCGTGGCCTGTCGGTGCTGATCGCCGAGGACAATGACATCAACGCCATGCTCGCTCGCGCCACGCTGCTGAAGGCCGGTCATCGCGTCAAGGTTGTCGGCAACGGCAAGGCGGCGGTCGAGGCCGTTACCGGTGCCGGACACAAACACCGCTTCGACGTGGTGCTGATGGACCTGCACATGCCGGTGATGGATGGGATGGACGCCATCGCCGCCATCCGCCGCCATGAGGAGGAGACGGCCGTGCCGCCAGTGCCCATCATGGTGCTGTCGGCCGACAGCCAGGAAAAGACCCGCCATGCGGTGCTCGCCCACGGCGCCAGCGGCTTTGTCACCAAGCCGCTCGACCCCGATGCACTGGTCGACGCCATCGAGGGGCAGGTCGCCGCCTGAGACTTTTTTTCTTCAATCTCCTGCCGAGCGGCGCCACCTTGCTTTTGCATAACGTAGCCGGTTGACCGTATTCGCCAGCCGACGAAGTATTGCCCGCGACGCCGTATCACGGTACTGTCACAATCCTGTTGCACCTACACCGTATCCCCGTGCCAAGAGGGATGGCTCGAAGGAGAATCACTCGTGCATACAGTTATGCCGGAATGTGACACTCGGCCGAACGCCGGCGGCGCCTTGCTTGCCGGGCGCAATGTCGATTCCGTCACAAAGGGCGCAGCGCTCGGCCGTATCGGCAACCTCGAAGTGCGGCTGGCCCGCAACGAGGCCGAGATCGCGGCCGCGCAGGAAGTGCGCTACCGGGTATTCTACGACGAGCTTGGCGCCAGGAAGAACCTGTTTCAGGTGCAGGACCGCCGTGATGCCGACCGCTTCGATCCGCACTGCGATCACCTGCTCGTCTTCGATACCTCGCTTTCCGGCCCCGAACATCGCCGCATCGTCGGGACCTACCGGCTGCTGCGGCAAGAAATCGCTGCGGCCGCCGGCGGCTTCTATTCCGAAGGCGAGTTCGAGCTGACCAAGCTCATCGCCCGTCACCCCGGCCAGCGCTTTCTCGAGCTCGGCCGCTCCTGCGTCCTGCCGGAATACCGTTCGAAGCGCACCATCGAGGCGTTGTGGCAAGGCATCTGGGCCTACATCAACCACTACGGCATTGGCGTGATGACCGGCTGTGCGTCTTTCCAGGGCACGGTGCCGGCGGCCCATGCCGAGGCGCTCACCTATCTGGCGCATCACTGCCGCACGAATTCGGCTTGGGACGTGCGCGCCGTCGCCGGGCGCTATTGTTCCATGGACCTGATGCCGATCGAGGCGGTCAATGCCAAGGCAGCGATCGCTGCGATGCCGCCCTTGGTCAAGGGCTATCTCAGGGTCGGCGCCCGCATCGGCGACGGCTGCGTCATCGATCGTGAATTCTCGACGGTCGATGTGTTCGTGGTGATGCCGGTCAAGGAGATCGGCGCCCGCTACGTCAATTATTACGGCGGGGAAGCGCAGCGTTTTGCGGCGTGAGCAGTAGGCAGTAGGCAGTAGGCAGTAGGCAGTAGTGAAGACATCATGATTCATCCACTGACTAATCCCTAATCCCTTCTCTCACGAAATATCCTCCGGCCGCCTGCCGGGCCGGCTCTTGTAGGACGCAAACGACCAGCCGAATTTGAGCGCGCCGCCGCGCACGGCGAATGCCGCGGCGAAACCGGCCAAGCCTGACACGATCTGCGGCAGTCCGGCGACATCGCCCAATGTGAAGATCGACGCGCCAACCAGGGCGGCCGTAACATAGATTTCCGGCCTCAGCAGCACCGAAGGCTCCCCTGCCAGCACGTCGCGCAGGATGCCGCCGAATGTGGCGGTCAGCACGCCGGTGATGACGGAAACGACCGGCGAACCGGTGATGGCCAACCCTTTGGCCGCACCCATCACCGAAAAAGCGGCTAGCCCGACGGCGTCGAGCCAGAGCAGCCACTTCCAGCGGGATTCGACACGGTGTGCGCTGAAAAACACCAGCACCGCAACCGCCGCGCAGATCAGAGCATAGCTGGAATTGGCGATCCAGAAAACCGGCAGGTTAAGGATGACGTCGCGAAGAGTGCCGCCGCCGATGCCGGTGACGCACGCCAGGAAAAGGAAGCCGATAACGTCGAGCTGCTTGCGCGACGCGGCAAGCGCACCTGTCGCCGCGAAGACCGCAACGCCGGCATAGTCGAGAAGCGCGATGGGGTTCAAGGGCGGGACCAGGGAGTAAGGCAGCAGGGGAGTAGGGGAGTATGTTTAGCACGAAGCCGTACTCTTGATACGCCCCTTAGTGCCTTAGTGCCTTATTCCCTATTCCCCTAACTACGCATCCTTCTCCGCCTGCTCGTTGACGGGCCCCGGCTCGACCGGCGCTTCGCCGGCGGCGATTTTCGGGCCGCCCTTGGCAACGCCGACCATGGCCGGGCGCAGCACCCGCTCCCCGATCGAATAGCCCGGCTGCACGACCTGCACCACCGTGTTGGCCGGCACATCGGGATTGGGCACTTCGAACATGGCCTGGTGGAAATTGGGATCGAACTTCTCGCCTTCCGGCGCGAGCTTCTTGACGCCGTGCCGCTCCAGTGCGGACAGCATGGCACGCTCGGTGAGATCGACGCCGTCGATCAGCGCCTTGAAACCCGCATCGCCGGACGCCTTGGCCTCGGCGGGAATCGCGTCCAGCGCGCGGCGCAGATTGTCCGAAACCGACAGCATGTCGCGGGCGAAGTTCGCGACCGCATAGGTACGCGCGTCATGCACGTCGCGCGCGGTGCGGCGACGCAGGTTCTCCATCTCGGCCGCAACGCGAAGCGCCCTGTCCTTCAGCTCTTCATTCTCCTTCAGGAGCCGCACAACCGCTTCATAATCGCCATCGACGCCACCTTCCGTGCGCTCGGCATTGGCTTCGGTCGCCTCAATTTCGTCGGGCGCGCGTTCGTCTTTTGCCTGGTCGCTCATCGCCGTTTCCCATCATCTCGAATAGTGTGGATTTTGAGCCCGATATCGAGGTTTGGTGGGCAAAAATCAAGGGGTAAGCGAAGGCACAGGCCCAGCCGTTCAAACCGAATGGCGATCAGTGCGACGCTTCGATTTTAATTCAAACTTTACCATAGCTTCCACCTTTGCTTGCCCCGGCGGCGCGATCGGGGAACCATTTGCTGGCTGGAGGATTTTCGAACCGACACAGGATTTTTGAAATGACACCCCGCGACAAGGGCGAAAAGAAAGATCGGATCGCCGCCGAAATCCGGCGCCAGCTAGGCACGGCGGCGGTGAGACGCTTTCTGCATGCGCTGCCGGCCTTTCGCGCCGAGAAAGACATTCCCGACCGCTTCCGGGACCAGCTCGAACGTCTCGACGGCCTGGAAAACAGCATGGCTGGCGGCGCGCGCCATTGATGCATGTGACCGGATGCGATCCGGGTTGGCAGAGTTGCAAGGGTTAGAACAGAACCTGAAGTCGCGGCCTGGATCGAGGATCCCGCGCCCCATCGCGACAATTACGCGCGGTAATTTCTCGTGATTAGCCTTGCGGGAGCCGGGCCCCTCCGCCTATGCTTCATGATGAACATGATTTCCCCTGAGACTGCCGCCAACAGTAAGCGCGCCTGGTTGAAGATCCTGGCGCGCTACAAGAAGCCGGACAGGCGGCGCAGCGCCGTCGAACTGGCGATCACCCTGATCCCTTTCGCAGCACTCTGGGCGCTGTCCTCGATCGCCTTTGCCTATGGCCATTGGTGGGGGCTGGTGCTGATCTTGCCGGCGGCGGGCTTCCTGGTGCGGATTTTCATGATCCAGCACGATTGCGGGCACGGATCTTTCTTCGCCAACCGCACCGCCGATGACTGGATAGGCCGCGTCCTGGGCGTGCTTACGCTGACGCCTTATGATTGCTGGCGGAGTGCTCATGCCACCCATCATGCCAGCGCGGGTAATCTCGACGAGCGCGGCGTTGGCGATATCAAGACGTTGACGGTCGCGGAGTACCGGCGGATGTCCTGGAGAGGTCGCCTCGCCTATCGTCTCTATCGCCATCCCCTGGTCATGTTCGGACTGGGACCGATATGGCTCTTCATCTTCGAGCAAAGGCTGCCGGTCGGGATGATGCGCGGTGGCCTGAAGCCCTGGGTATCCTCGATGGCCACCAACCTCGCCATCGTTCTGGCAGCGTCGATCCTGATATGGTTCGTCGGTATTGGCGCTTTTCTGGTCGTCCACCTGCCGATCGTCATCCTTGCCGGATCCGCCGGCATCTGGCTGTTCTATGTCCAGCACCAGTTCGAGGAGACCGAATGGGCGAAGGACGATGAGTGGGAGTTCCAGCGTGCCGCCTTGCACGGATCCTCCTATTATGACCTGCCGCCGGTGCTGAACTGGTTCACCGGCAACATCGGTGTCCATCATGTCCATCACCTCTCCGCGAAGGTGCCAGGCTACCGCCTGCAGGAAGTGCTGCGCGATTATCCGGAACTGCGCGGCATAGGCCGCATCACCCTTCTTGAGAGCCTGCGCTGCGTCAAGCTGGCGCTGTGGGATGAAAACAGCGGCAAGCTGGTGTCGTTTCGCCAGGCACGGATGGCGGCGTAGCCATCTTCTGCCTGGCTCTGCTGTCCCCGATCCGCCGGCGGCACCTCCTGTCGTCGTGACGGGAGAGGACAGGCGGCCGCAAACCTGTCGCTGGAAGTGTCGTGACGTCAGCCGGCACGCAGCCGACGCCAGGAGTATTTTGGTCCCTTGGGCTTCGGCACGGCGGCAGGCTGGTAGTAGAGTCCCAATCCGCCGGTGCGGCCTTCGTCCAGCCGCTTCAAGAGCACGGGATTGGAGATTTCGAATTCATCGAAACCGAGCCGCAGCATATGCGGCAGTTGGTCGACCAGCACCTGGCCGGTGGCGCGCACGGCACCTTCGAAATGATGTCGGCTGCGCAGCAATTCGCCCTTTGAGAAGGAGCGGCCATCGCTGAACGACGGAAAAGCCAGCGCCACCAGCGACAGTTGGTCGAGCAGGCCAGCAATCCTTTCGAGCTGATCGCCGGGTTGCAGCACGACACCGATCCTTTCCTTGGCCGACCGGCGCACCTCCGGATCGAGATCGAGAAACGCCTGCAGCGGCAGGATGAAGCGGCCATTGCCGGACAGCGCTTCCGCGCCTTCGGCATGAGCCCACTCATCCTCCCGAAAACCCGTCGGGGTCCAGAGGCGGGTCTCCGGTATCGTCGGTTCAGTCATCGAAATTTCCTAAAATTCAAAGAGCTCAAGGGGGTGTGGAGATTCAAGCAGGCCCGAGTCGAAAACGGTAGCTTCCGAGAGCCGGAGCGGAGCGTACTTGTAGTACGTGAGCCCCCGAAGCCGCCGTTTGCAGGCCGGCCTCACCTGAATATCAGCATACCCTATAACGATGCGTCGGTCAGCGACTTCTCCAGTCCCGACAGGTGAATGCCGCACTCGGTCTTGGCATGGCCGGCCCAGCGGCCGCTGCGCGCGTCCTCGCCCGGCTGCACCGGCTGGGTGCACGGGAAGCAGCCGATCGACAGATAGCCATAGGCGACCAGCGGATTTTCCCGCAGTGCATGCGCGCGCATGTAGTCCGCCTGGTCCGACGTCGTCCAGTGCGCCAGCGGATTGATGCGGATACGTGGGCCGACCGCCTCGAACACCGGAAGTGCTGCGCGCGTCGAGGCCTGGAAGCGTTTGCGGCCGGTGAACCAGGCGCGGAAAGGCGCCACGCCCCGTGCCAGCGGCTCGACCTTGCGCACGTCGCAGCAGGCGTCGGTGTTGGTCTGGTGCAGATTGCCGGTCGGATCGATCCGCTCGAGTGCTGCCTCGTCGGGCTTGATCACCTGGATGTTGGTCAACCCGAAATCGGCGACCAGGGCGTCGCGATAGCCGAGCGTCTCCTCGAAATGCTTGCCAGTATCGAGAAAGATGACCGGCAGCGAGCGATCGACTTCGGAAATCATGTGCAGTAGCACGGCCGAATCGGCACCGAAGGAAGACACCGCGGCAATCTCATCGTGAAACAGGTCGCCTGCCGCGCGTTCGATGATGTCGAGCGGATTCAGGTGGCCGTAAAGCGCGTCAAACCCCGCCGCTTTGGCGGCGATGCCGTCATCGGCGTCGACGATAGGGTCAAGCGGCCTTGGCTTCGCCAGCATAGAGCGCCTCCTTGAACGGCGCGGGACCGACACGGCGGTAGGCGTCGATGAATTTCTCTTGTGAGTTGAGCCGAAGGCCGAGATAGGTCTCGACGATCTGCTCGATGGCGTCGGTGATCTCTTCCGACGAGAAGCCGCGGCCGATGATCTCGCCCACCGAAGTGTTCTCGTCGGCCGAACCGCCAAGCGTCACCTGGTACAGCTCGGTGCCTTTCTTTTCGACTCCGAGAATGCCGATGTGTCCGACATGGTGATGGCCGCAGGCATTGATGCAGCCGGAGATCTTCAGCTTCAACTCGCCGATCTCGCGCTGCCGCTCCAGCGAGGCGAAGCGACGCGAGATCTCCTGCGCGATCGGGATCGAACGCGCTGTGGCCAGCGCGCAATAGTCGAGGCCCGGGCACGAGATGATGTCCGATATCAGGTTCGAATTGGCGGTCGCCAGGCCGATATCGACCAGCGCGTCATAGACCGCCTTCAGGTCGGCGCGCGCCACATGCGGCAGGATCAGGTTCTGCTCGTGGCTGACGCGCAACTCGTTGTATCCATACTTCTCGGCGATATCGGCAATCGCTTCCATCTGGCTGTCGGTCGCATCGCCCGGCACTTCGCCGATACCCTTCAGCGAGATGGTCACCGCCGCATAGTCGGGGTGGCGATGCGTCACCACGTTCTGGTCGAGCCAATCCGAGAAGCCCTTGGAATCGAGGCGTGCCAGCTTTACAGCCTCGTCGCCGTCCGGCCGCGCGGTCAGCGCTGGTGGCGCGAAATAGGCGTCGATGGCGCGGATGTCTGCTTCCGGCAGCTTCAACTCGGCGTCCTTCAATTGCTGCCATTCCGCCTCGACCTGGCGCGTGATCTCCTCGACGCCGGTCTCGTGGACCAGGATTTTGATGCGCGCCTTGAACTTATTGTCGCGGCGGCCATGCAGGTTGTAAACGCGCAGGATCGCCGTGCAGTAGGACAAAAGGTCGGCTTCCGGCAGGAAATCGCGGATCTTCCTGGCGACCATCGGCGTGCGCCCCTGGCCGCCGCCGACATAGACGGCGAAGCCGAGCTCGCCGGCCGCGTTCTTCTTCAGGTGCAGGCCGATGTCGTGGGTCTGGATGGCGGCGCGGTCGCGCTCCGCGCCGGTTACCGCGATCTTGAACTTGCGCGGCAGGTAGGAAAACTCCGGATGAACAGATGACCACTGGCGCAGGATTTCCGCATAGGGACGCGGATCGGCGACCTCGTCGGCCGCCGCACCCGCGAAATGGTCCGCGGTGACGTTGCGGATACAATTGCCGCTGGTCTGGATGGCGTGCATCTCGACACTCGCCAGATCGGCCAGGATCGCAGGAATGTCGGACAGCGCCGGCCAGTGGAACTGGATGTTCTGGCGCGTGGTGAAATGGCCGTAGCCCTTGTCGTATTTGCGCGCGATGTGGCCGAGCATGCGCAACTGCTTGCCGTTCAGCGTGCCATAGGGCACCGCGATGCGCAGCATATAGGCGTGCAATTGCAGGTAGACGCCGTTCATCAGCCTGAGCGGCCGGAACTGGTCCTCGGTGATCTCGCCGGCGAGCCGGCGCTGGACCTGGTCGCTGAACTCGGCGACGCGGGCCTGGACAAAATCGTGATCGAACTCATCGTAGCGGTACATGCTTCGTCTTTCAGGGCGCGTCCGCCCGTGTTCACTTCCGGTCTGGGCTTACGCCGCCCGGGAGGCCTGCTTGCCAAGATCGTTGCGGATGGTCGGGCCCGCGGCGCGGATCTTCTCGCGCAACCGCACCGGCTCGACAACGCCGTTCACGATTTCGGCATCGATGAGGTTGACGTCGAGGACTTCGTTGTCGGCGTGGGCCTTGGCACCGATCGCTTCCAGGCGATCCTCGGCCGCCTTGTCATGGGCGAGGTCGGCATGGTCCGCCCTCTCGGCCCAGCCGCCGTCTGCGTACCAGACGGCGATGCCGTCGGCGAGCCGGTTGGCGGTCAGTATCTTCATTGCTGAACTCCCTCGGTGGCAGCTATGGGCGCACCTTCATGCCTGTGTGCCGCGAGCGGTTCGGACCGTTCGAAATTGGCGCCGGCGACCGCATCGCCGATGATGGTCATGACCGGACCTGAGAGATCGGCGCGCGCTTCCAACGACGGCAGGTCGGCAAGCGTGCCGTGGAAACGGCGGCGATTGCCGAGGCTGGCATTCTCGACCACGGCTACCGCCGTATCGGGCGAAAGCCCGGCCTCGATCAGCCGGCCGGCAACCTCTGCGGCCACCGAGCGGCCCATATAGACAGCAACGGTGGCACCCGAAATGGCAAGCTTGGCCCAGTCGGGCAGCGAATTGCCTTTGAGATCATGACCGGTGGTGAACACCATCGAGGAGGAAACCCCGCGCAGCGTCAGCGGCAATTCGAAATCGGCGGCGGCGGCGAAAGCAGCGGTGACGCCCGGAACCACCTCATAGGCCACGCCCGCATCACGCAGCGCCGCCATCTCCTCGCCGGCCCGGCCGAACACCAGGGGATCGCCCGACTTCAGCCGCACCACACGCTTGCCTTCGCGGCCAAGCTCGACCAGCAGCGCGTTGATCTCGGCCTGGCTCTTGGTGTGACAGCCCTTGCGTTTGCCGACCGCCAGCCGCTCGGCGTCGCGTCGGCCCATGGCGACGACAGCCTCCGGCACCAGCGCGTCGTGGACGATGACATCGGCCTCCATCAGCAGGCGATGCGCACGCAGCGTCAAAAGGTCCTCGGCACCGGGGCCCGCGCCAACCAGGGCGATATGGCCTGAAGCGGATGCAGCCGAACGCAGAAGATCGGCGGCTGCGTCATGCGCCTGCGAAAGCTTGCCAGCTTCGACGGCGCGCGCCGGCGCACCGCCGAAGAACTCGCTCCAGAACCGGCGGCGCGAATTGCCCCTGGGCAGGCTTTCAGCGGCGGCCCGGAACGACGCGGCGAGAGCCGCCAGCCTGCCCAACGAAGGCGACAGCATGCGGTCGATGCGGGCACGCAGCATCTGCGCCAGCACCGGCCCAGCGCCTTCCGTGCCGATGGCGATCGCGACCGGTGCGCGATTGACCAGCGCCGGGGTGAAAAAATCGCAAAGCTCCGGCCGGTCCACCGCATTGACGGGGATGCCGAGCCGGCGCGCATCCTGGACAACGCGCCGGTCGAGCGCCTCATCGCCGCTGGCAGCGAACACCATCACCGAGCCTTCCAGCCGGCTCGCCTCATAGGCCGCGATGTGGGTGGCGCCACTCTGCGCGATGAAGCCGAGCATGTCCGGTGAGGCGCTCTCCGCGACGATGCGCAGCGTAGCGCTGGACTGCCCAAGCAATCGTGCCTTGGCCAACGCTTCGTCGCCGCCGCCGACGATCGTTACGGCTTCGTCCTCGACCCGTACGAAGACGGGGAAGGCATTGAGCTTGGGGGCGGGCTGCGGCATGGATACGAACGGAATCCTGATCTGGTCTTCACTTCTACGCGTGGGCGCGAAAAAGCTGAAGAAACCCACTCGCGCATCACCTTCCGGGATGCAATCGCTTTTTCTAAAGGGCCGCAGCCAAGAGAAAAATATTCCACCTTGTTGCGGAGACCGGCATCAAGCCGCTGTCGCGGGCCTTGATTTCTCCTCTTTTTTGGGCCGAACGCGCTTTATGACAAAACCGTTTTTTCTAAATTCTACTAATTTAGTAGATTAAAGCTGCCTGGCGGTCGTGCGCGCGCCTCCACCTCGACGGAGCGCCCGTATGACCTGGCTTTTTGGCTGGAACATTACCGGATCGAGGCGCGTTCCTTCCGCATGCGCAATTCAAAATCATACCTGGCCGCGGCGTGAAGCCAAGCGTGGCGGCAGCGAAGGAAGGAGCCCGGCGTCATGAGCGCGATCAAGTTGAAGCACGGCATCTGGATCATGGTGGCCGACGGAGAAAAAGCGCTCTTCCTCAGAAATGCAGGTGACACCAAATTTCCGAACCTCGAAGTGGTGCAGGAAATGAGGCAGGACAACCCGCCAACGCGCGAGCAAGGCAGCGACAGTCCCGGTCGCTACAATGACGGCCCCTCGGTTCATCGCAGCGCGGTTGAGGAGACGGATTGGCATCGGATCGGCAAGGAGCGCTTTGCCGACGAACTCGCCGAACGGCTCTACAAGCTGGCTCATCGAGGCTCTTTTGACGAAATCATCCTCATCGCGCCGCCGCTCGTGCTCGGCGCGATGCGCAAGATCCTGCACAAGGAAGTCAGCGACAAGGTCAGCGCGGAAATTCCCAAGACGCTGACCAACCACGCGGTATTCGAGATCGAGGCCCTGTTGCGGGCAGCTTGATCGTTGGCGATCGAGCGCCGCCGTTGCGGCGCATGATTTCGGCTGACCTCGAATTCCGGCTTGCTTGCCCACCGGCGAGGTATTTGTCGCTTCACCGGCAATTCCCGGTTTTGCGGGGTTGCGTGGCCGACACCCAATCCACCATATTGCAAACAGGCGGCGGCTTCGGGCGGCGCATATCCTGCATCGCTGGCTTGAAAGGCGCTCCATAGACAATGCCGCATGACACTCCCCTTATCGCCACCATCGTAGCCGGTCTGGGGCTCGCTTTCGTCTTCGGCGCTCTCGCCAACCGCTTCCGCATTCCGCCGTTGGTCGGCTATCTCGTGGCCGGCGTGCTGGTTGGGCCGAACACGCCCGGTTTCGTCGCTGACGCCGGCCTTGCCAATGAGCTCGCCGAAATCGGCGTCATCCTGTTGATGTTCGGCGTCGGCCTGCATTTTTCGCTGAAGGATCTCCTGTCGGTCCGCGCCATTGCCGTGCCCGGCGCCATCGTCCAGATCGGCTTTGCCACGGCACTCGGCGCGGGGCTTTCCTGGATGCTCGGCTGGTCGGCGGGAGCAGGACTGGTCTTTGGCCTGGCGCTGTCGGTGGCCTCGACCGTGGTGCTGCTGCGCGCCCTGCAGGAGCGTCGACTGATCGAGACCGAGCGCGGCCGCATTGCCGTCGGCTGGCTGATCGTCGAGGACCTGGCCATGGTGCTGGCCCTGGTGCTTTTGCCAGCGCTTGCCGGCGTGCTTGGCGGCCAGGAGCAGGCGGATGCCCATGCGAGCGGCCTGCTGTCGCTGCCCGCGAGCTACGGCATCTGGGGCGTCGTCGGCATCACGCTGGCCAAGGTCGCCGCCTTCGTCATCGTCATGCTGGTGGTAGGCCGCCGCGTCATTCCCTGGATCCTGCACTATGTCGCCCATACCGGCTCGCGCGAGCTGTTTCGGCTTTCGGTGCTGGCGATAGCGCTTGGCGTCGCCTTCGGCGCGGCCAAGCTGTTCGGCGTCTCGCTGGCACTGGGCGCTTTCTTCGCCGGCATGATCATGAGCGAGTCCGAACTCAGCCACCGCGCCGCGGAGGAATCGCTGCCGTTGCGCGATGCCTTCTCGGTGCTGTTCTTCGTCTCGGTCGGTATGCTGTTCGACCCGTTCAGCCTGTTCAGCAACGGCTTGCCGATTCTGGCAACGCTCGCCATCGTCGTCGTCGGCAAGTCGCTGGCGGCCTTCCTCATCGTCGTCGCCTTCGGTTATCCCCTGGCGACGGCGCTGATGATTTCGGCGAGCCTTGCCCAGATCGGCGAGTTCTCCTTCATCCTGGCCGAACTCGGCGTCGGGCTGAAACTGCTGCCCGAACAGGGGCGCGATCTCATCCTGGCGGGCGCCATCCTTTCGATCGTGCTCAACCCGGTGATGTTCCTGCTCATCGACTGGATGAAGCCATGGCTCGAGGCCCGCGCCGCCAGGACGGCGCCGCCTGTGGAGCCCAAACCGGTCGGCCCGGCGACGGAGCCCGGCCAGGTGGCTTCCGTCGCCTCGGCGGCGAAGCAGGAAGATGGGCCGCCGCCAAGAACAGCCCTTAGCGGCCACGCGATCCTGATCGGCTACGGCCGTGTCGGCAGTCTCGTCGGCGCTGCGTTGAAGGAAGCCGCCCTGCCCTTCCTGGTGGTCGAGGATGCCGACAAGACACTGGTGAAGCTCAAGGCCGAGGGCACCGAGACAGTGGCGGGCAACGCCGCCAATGCCGAAGTGTTTGCAGCCGCCAACCCCGAAGGCGCGAAACGGCTGATCCTGGCCATCCCCAATGCCTTCGAGGCCGGTCAGATCGTGCTGCGTGCGCGCGCCGCCAATCCCGCCATCAACGTCGTCGCCCGCGCCCATTCCGATGCCGAGGTCGAGCATCTCAAGGGGCTCGGCGCCGATACGGTGATCATGGGCGAACGCGAGATCGCGCGCGGTATCGTGGAAGAGGTGCTTGGTCACAAGCCGCGGGCGGCTGAACCGTCCGCCGCCTGAGCCGATCCTGCACGGACCTAATCCGTGCTTAGCGAGAACGCGGCCGACCGTGGAGGGCTGGACCTCGAACAGGTGGGGCGGCCTTGGACGCGCCCGCTGACATCGGCCACTCCTGCCATTTCTTCGTATTGCGCTTAACCGAGTTCTTGGGCGAGTCCGATGAGCAACCCCTCAGGCCCACGGATGTAGCAGAGCCGATACACGTCTTTATACTGGACTACTTCGCCTACGAGCTGCGCGCCGCGCGTGCGGAGCCTTTCAAGCGTCTCGTCGATGTCATCCACGGTGAACATGACGCGCAGGTACCCTAGGGCGTTGACCGGGGCGTTCCGGTGATCTGCGACGACAGGCGGCCTGAGGAAGCGGGAGAGCTCGAGCCGGCTATGGCCGTCCGGTGTGCGCATCATGGCAATCTCGACATGCTGATCGCCCAGTCCAGTGACACGTCCGGCCCATTCTCCTTCGATCGTGGCCCGTCCTTCAAGCTCGAGGCCGAGTTCGCGAAAGAAATCAACCGCCTCTCCGAGGTCTTCGACGACGATTCCTACGTTGTCCATCCGCTTGAGCGCCATGTTTCCATCTCCAAGGTGTCGTTCGAATCTACAAGGCGTCGCCTGGTCCAACAATGGATGCTCGAGGTGCTCCGCCTGCAGCCAGGTTGATCACGCCACGAAGGCAGAGCCGCCTTTTTGCGCGACGCTGCCGAGGTATTTTGCCGGCGGCTTGCCAAGCGCCTTCTTGAACATGGTGATGAAGGCGGTGACGGAATCATAGCCGAGATCGCCGGAGACCTGCTGCACGCTCGCACCGGAGGCCAGTTCTCGAATTGCGACGATCAGATGCAACTGCTGGCGCCAGCGTCCGAAGCTTAAGCCAGTCTCCTTCACGACGAGACGGGCGAGACTGCTCTCGCTGAGCGCAACCCGGCTGGCCCATTGCGACAATGTGCTGCGGTCGGCGGGATCCTGCGCCAACGCTTCGGCGATCCGCCTCAATCGTGGCTCGGATGAGATCGGCAGATGCAGCCGCTGGACAGGCATGCGCGGCAGCTCGGCAAGCAGCATCCTGATCAAAAGCGCATCCCTCGCCTCATCATCCCCCACGCCATCGGACAGTTCGATGATCAGTTCGCGCAGCAGCGGCGAGACCGAAAGGGTGCAGCACCGGTCCGGCAATTCGGCGGCTCCCGGCTCGATGTAGACGAAGAAGATCCGGGCGTTGGCGGTCGCGATATTGCTGTGCTCCATGTCGCCGGGAATCCACACCCCGCAATGCGGCGGCACCATCCACAGGCCGCTCGGGACGCGGCATGTGACGCCACCGCCGAGCGCGAAGACGAGTTGGCCTTTGCGATGCCGATGGGAGGGGACTTCGGCCCTGGTTTCGGTAACGTCGACGCGCACGGCGATTGCCGGTGCGAGGACGTCATCCACATTGAAATCGAGCCACGGGTAGCGAAGAGGTTGTCTCATGATTGACGGCTTTTAGCGATTAAACGCCAGGGTAGCTAAATTCCTCAAGTTGGGAAGTCGATAGGTTCCAGCTTGCCTATGCACCCGGTTGATCAGGATGCCACCGCGCTTTGCGTCCACAAACCAGCAGGAAGGTACGTCCTATGCGCGCCCTAGTCATGTCTTCCGACAGCCCCACCGGACTGACGCTTGCCGAGGTCGAGGACCCTCGGCCTCTCGCAAACGAGGCGCTTGTCTCGGTCCACGCAACCTCGTTGAATCGCGGCGAATTGCGCCTGCTCACCATACGCCCGGACGGCTGGATACCCGGCCAGGACATCGTCGGGATCGTCGAACGGCCAGCGGCCGACGGCTCCGGGCCAGCCGTGGGCGCCCGCGTCGCGGCCTTGGTCGACCAGGCCGGCTGGGCCGAACGCGTCGCGGTTTCGACCGACCGCCTCGCCGTCCTGCCGAATGAGGTCAGCTTCGTTTCCGCGGCCACGCTTCCGGTCGCGGGCACCACCGCGCTCAGGACTTTGCGCCATGGCGGCGACCTTGCCGGCCAACGGGTCCTGATCACCGGCGCAAGTGGAGCGGTCGGCCGTTTCCAGATCCAGATCGCGCGCGAACAGGGCGCGAGCGTGACCGCGGTCGCGGCCTCCCGGCATGGCGAGGATCTCCGCCGCCTGGGTGCCGGGCAAGTCGTCGAGTCGATCGAACTGGCCGTGGGGCCGTTTTCGCTGATTACCGAATCGGTCGGTGGCCAAAGCCTCGCCCACGCGATCGAACGCGTCGCTCCTGGCGGGACGATCGTCATGTTCGGCTCGAGCAGTGGCGAACTCACGCCAATTGGGTTCCGCCAGTTCGTTCCGGGTCACGAGGGGGCGAGGCTTCAGACTTTCGCCTACTACACGTCTGGCGCGGGCATTGGCTCGGACATCGCCTCGCTGCTCGCTCTCGTTGCGGCCGGCCGGCTGGAAACCCGCGTCGCCCTGACCATGCCATGGACCGACATCGCCCAAGCCCTGGACGCTCTGCGACAGCGCAGCTTCAGCGGCAAGGCCGTTCTCACCATGACCGGATGAACGATCCCTAGGCTGAGACCTGCCCCATCACACGTGCTGGCCGCCATTAATGTGGATTTCCGAGCCGGTCACATAAGACGCCTGCCCGGAGCACAGGAAGAAGATGATGTCGGCGACCTCGGCCGTGGTGCCCAGCCGCCTGAGCGGAATGGTCTCGACGATCTTGTCCGTGCCCGGCGACAGGATCGCGGTGTCGATTTCGCCCGGCGCAATGGCGTTGACGCGGATCCCGTGCGGGCCGAAATCATGCGCCATCTCGCGCGTCAGCGAGCCGAGCGCCGCCTTCGATGTCGCATAGGCGGTGCCGGCGAAGGGGTGCACCCGGGTGCCGGCGATCGAGGTGACGTTGACGATCGACCCTTTCGCCGATGCCAGTTCCTTGAACAGCCCGCGCGCCAGCATGATCGGCGCGAAGAAATTGACCTGGAACACGTCGCGCCAGACATGCATCGGCGTGTCGATGGAGTTCATGCGGCTGTTGCCGTCCTTGAGCTTTGGCGAAATGCCGGCGTTGTTGACCAGCGCGTGCAGCTGCCCGCCATGCGCCTCGAGCCGGTGGCGGATTTCGGAGACGGCGATGCCGACATCCTCCTGGTCGGCGAGATCGACCTTGATGTGGTCCTCGGGCCCGGCCGGCCACGGGCAATCCTCGGCAAACGCCTGGCGCGAGCAGGTGATGACGCGCCAGCCCTCGCGCGAGAAACGCTTGACCGTGGCATGGCCGATGCCACGGCTGGCGCCGGTCAGCACAATGGTCTTCCTGGTGTCGATCTCTGCCATGTCGGGAGGTGTAGCCGAACGGTGTGGCGCTGGCGAGAGGCGAGTTGCCGCTAGCCTCCGCCGAGAATGTCGAGGATCGAGGTCTGCCGCTTCTTGAGCGGACCGCCGACACTGCCCGGCGGCACCGGATGTCCGACCGACGCGGTGGTTCCGGAATCGCCCGGCATATCGAAACCATCGGCGTCGACCGTCTGGGCCGGGCGGGGCGCGCGAACCGGCGCTGGCTGCGCCGCGACGGCGGCGGGCGCCGACTGGCCGACAGGCGCTTGCGGCTTCGGAGCCGACTGCGTCGCATCGGCCGACGGGATTTCGTCCGGCACGATCCTATCGGCCGGCGTCGACTTCCAGGTGCCGGGCAGCGGCCGCACGGGCACGCCCTCATGCGCGGCGACCATGAACTCGTGCCAGGCCTGCGCCGGCAGCGCGCCGCCGGTGACCTTCTTCATCGGGCTGCCGTCGTCATTGCCGAACCATACGCCGGTGGTGAGATTGGCGGTATAGCCGACGAACCAGGCGTCGCGCGAATTCTGGCTGGTGCCGGTCTTGCCGGCCGACGGCCAGGTGAAGGCCGCCTTCCTGGCCGTGCCGATCTCCACCGTCCCGGTCATCATCGAGTTCATCATGCCGACGATCTCGGGCTTCACCACGCGCGGCGCGCTGCCGCTGCCGGCGTCGTACAGCACCTTGCCCTCGGCTGATGTCACGCGGCGGATGAAATGGATGTCCGGCTTGTAGCCGCCATTGGCGAAAGGCACATAGGCCGAGGTCAGCTCCAGCGGCGTCACTTCCGACGTGCCTAGCGCGATCGAGGTGTTGGCCTGCAAATCGGACTGGATGCCCATGCGATGCGCCGCCTCGACCACTGCGTCCGGCCCCACTTCCATGGTCAGCTGGGCCGCCACCGAGTTCAGCGACTTCGCCAAGGCGGTTGCCAGCGTCACCTTCCCGAAATACTTGCCGCCGTAATTGTCGGGTGTCCATTTGCCGATCTTGATCGGCGCATCGTTGCGCACGCTGTCGGGCGTGCGGCCGGCCTCGAGGGCGGCCATGTAGACGAACGGCTTGAACGCCGAACCGGGCTGCCGGCGCGCTTCCGAGGCGCGGTCGAACTGGCTGGTCGAATAATCATAGCCGCCGACCATGGCACGCACCGCGCCCGAATCGTCGATCGACACCAGCGCGCCCTGGGTGACGTTGAGCTTCTTGCCGCTTTCGTCGATCAGCCGGCGGATCGATTGTTCCGCGAGCTTCTGCAGGTTCAGGTCGACGGTGGAATCGATGACGATGTCGCCGCGCACGTCGCCGATCAGATCGGGCAGCTCTTCCATGATGGTGTCGGCGACGTAGTTTTCCGAGCCTGTCCAGTAGGACGGCGCGCGCGTCGCCGGCGCGCTCATCGCCGTGGTCAGTTCCTTGGCGCTGATCTTGCCTTCGTCGCGCATAGCGGCGAGCACCAGCTGCGCGCGGTCCTCGGCGGCCTTGGGATCGCGCGCCGGCGACAGTCGCGACGGCGCCTTCAGGAGACCGGCAAGCAGCGCCGCCTCCGACAAGGTGACATCGCGCGCGCTCTTGCCGAAATAACGGCGCGAGGCCGCTTCGACGCCATAGGCGCCCGAGCCGAAATAGACCCGGTTGAGGTACATTTCCAGGATCTGGTCCTTGGTGTGCTTGTGCTCCAGCCACAGCGCCAGCAGCACCTCCTGCACCTTGCGCTCCAGCGTGCGGTCCGGCGTCAGGAACAGGTTCTTGGCCAGTTGCTGCGTCAGCGTCGAACCGCCTTGCGAGAAATGCCCGCCGGCGAGGTTGGCGACCATGGCGCGCGACAGGCCGATCGGATCGACGCCGAAATGCGAATAGAAGCGGCGGTCCTCGATGGCGATGACCGCCTCGGGGATGTAGGGCGACATTTCGTGCAGGCCGACCGCCTCGCCGCCGCTCATGCCGCGATTGGCGAGCAGCTGGCCGTCGGCGGAGACGATCTTGATGTTGGGCGCGCGATCGGGGATCGACCAGGTCGTGGCCGCCGGCATCTTGGCGCCGTAGTAGACGACGACTCCGGCCACCGCGATGCCGCCCCAGATGGCCAGCACGAAGCACCAGTAGACCAGCCGGCCGAGCACGCCGAACAGGCCGCGCCGGCTTCGGTCGCGCCTGGCACGCGACGATTTTGCCTTCGGCGGTTTGCGCTTGGCGGAGGCTTTGCGGTTGCTGGGCACGACGCGGTCCTCCTCGCTCACCGAAAGACCTGTCTGGGATCTCGCTTGTGGCGGTCCCTCGAAACTGGGTTCGATGCGGCTGTCTCTGCGGTTCGCCATGCGCTGCGCTTGATATCCCGATGCCTATGGCGTTCGGGTTGCAGAGTAGATGCGGCGGTTTAAAGGCGGGTTAAATCCGGCAGGCAGCGATAGTCAGGCGTGGGGAGCAATGCGGAGCCGGCAAGCCCGGGCTCCGTTCAGTTCTGCTGGATCGAGATGCCCTTGTCGTCGATCTTGAGTTCAACGCCTTTCGGCTTGGTCTGTTCGCGGTAGACGTAGACGCCGAGCGCGATGACCACGGCGACGAGCGCGCCAATGACGAGATAGAGCGTATTCTGTTTCATGGCGCGCTCCTCGGTGCCCGGCCTCAGGCTCGCTTCAGGACCCTGACCAGGATCAGCAGGATGATGGCGCCGATGGTGGCGTGAATAATGGAGGCGAGGATGCCGCCGCCGATGGACAAGCCGATCCGCGGGAACAGCCAGCCCGCGATGAACGCGCCGATGATGCCGACGATGATGTTGCCGATCAGGCCGAAGCCGAAACCGGAGACGATGAGACCGGCGAGCCAGCCGGCGATGGCACCGATGATGATGAAGACGAGCAGGCTTTCGACGCCCATGGCGATTTCCCTCCGAGCAAGAGGCGAGCGCGGAGCGGAAAGCCCCGAATCGGCCTCGATATCAACGGCTTCAGGCTATGCGAAAGCCGCCGCCCTCGCCAGCGGCCTGCTCATTGGTCGCCGTCGTCGCTCCCGGCGGGCCGCCAGCTCGTCGGCTCGACCTTCTTCTGCGTATCGCTGTCGATGTAGATCCACCAGCCGCCGTCCCGGTATTGCGCGATGGATTCGTTGAGCACGCCGTCGCCGTCGTTCCAGGTCACGGTGACCTTGGAGCCGTCGGTGGGCGCGGTCGATATGGGCTTCCTATCCGCCATGTCATCCCTTTTTTCGAGCCGACGGAACACGACGGCCGGCATCTGGTCCCGGACGGAACATCGGCGGCAGCGCCGCGACGCCGTCAGCTATGAGCGAAAATATCCTCTTCGTCCCAGCCCATGAGGTCAAGCTTGGCGCGTGTCGGCAGGAAGCGGAAACAGGCGTCGGCCTCTTTCGTGCGATCCTCGCGCGCCAGCCGCGCCGCCAGCACGTCGCGCAGCCGGTGCAGATAGAGCACGTCGGATGCGGCGTATTCGAGTTGTTCGGGCGACAGCGTTTCGGCCGCCCAGTCCGACGATTGCTGCGCCTTGGACAGGCCGACGCCCAGAAGCTCGAAGCAGATGTCTTTGAGACCATGCCGGTCGGTGTAGGTGCGGGTCAGCCGCGAGGCGATCTTGGTGCAGAATACCGGCTCGGGCATCACACCGAATGCATGGTAGAGCACGGCAAGGTCGAAGCGCCCATAGTGGAACAGCTTGGTCACGCTGTGGTTTCCCAAAAGCTTGACGAGGTTCGGCGCTTCCTTTTGGCCCGGCGCGATCTGGATGACGTCGGCGCTGCCGTCGCCGGGTGAAATCTGCACCACGCACAACCGGTCGCGATGCGGGTTCAGTCCCAGCGTTTCCGTATCGATGGCAACCGCCCCGACATTGTAGCGGGACAGGTCGGGCAGATCGTTTTTGTGGAAACGGATATCGCTCATCGTCTTCTCCGGGGTCGCGCTTTCGGCATCGCGCATCCATCGAGCGGACGCGCGCGCTCCAGCACGTTGCGCTGGCAACCCGTCCTTGCCGTGATCGGCGGAAAAATCAACATAAACTTGATTTTCCCGCCTTTCGTGAGTTCCCGGCTCAGCGCGTCAGCGCGTCCAGAATGCGCGCCCAGGAGCGCTGGCCCTTGTGGAACGAACTCAACTCATACTTTTCGTTGGGCGAGTGGATGCGGTCGTCGTCGAGGCCGAAACCGACCAGCAGCGATTCCATGCCGAGATAGGTCTGGAAATCGCCGACCACGGGGATCGAGCCGCCGCTGCCGATCGTCACCGCCGGCTTCGGCCATTCGTCCGACAGCGCCGTCTTGGCCTTGGCCAGGAACGGCGAGTCGTAGGAAAGCTGGATCGCCGGCGAGCCACCATGCGGGTGGAACTCCACCGAACAGTCGGCCGGAATGCGCTCCCTGACGAATTGCTGGAAGGCGGCGCGGATCTTCCTGGGATCCTGCTTGTGGACGAGGCGGAAAGATACTTTCGCCGAGGCCTGCGCCGCAATCACTGTTTTGAAGCCCTTGCCGGTATAGCCGCCGGTGATGCCGTTGAACTCGGCCGTCGGCCGTGCCCAGGTGAGTTCCAGCAGCGAGCGGCCCTTTTCGCCCGACGGAATCGACAGGCCGACGGGGCCAAGGAACGTCTCGGCCGTTTCGCCCAGCGTTTCCCATGATTTCAGGATCTGCGACGGCGTTTCCTCGACGCCGTCATAGAAGCCCGGGATGGTGATATGGCCGTCCTTGTCGTGAATGTCGGCCAGCACCTTTGCCAGGATGCGGATCGGGTTGGCAGCGGCGCCGCCATAGAGACCCGAATGCAGGTCGCGGTCGGCGGCCTTCACGATGATCTCCTCGCCAACCAGCCCGCGCAGCCCCACGCAGATCGACGGCGTGTCGCGGTCCCACATGCTGGTATCGCAGACCAGCGCGAAATCGGCCTTGAGTTCATCGGCATTGGCTTCGAGGAAGGGTTTCAGCGACGGCGAGCCCGACTCCTCCTCCCCCTCGAACAGGATGGTGATGCGGCACGGCAGATTGCCATGCACCTGCTTCCAGGCCCGGCAAGCCTCGACGAAGGTCATCAACTGACCCTTATCGTCGGCCGAGCCGCGCCCGGTGATCACCTTGTGGCCGGGCTCGATCTCCTTGACCGCCGGCGCGAACGGGTCGTTTTCCCAAAGCTCGATCGGATCGACCGGCTGTACGTCATAGTGGCCATAGAACAGCACATGCGGTGAACCGGCCGGCCCATCATGATGCGCAACCACCATCGGGTGGCCGGGCGTGTCGCGGACGCTGGCGTCGAAGCCGATCACCTTGAGTTCTTCCACCAGCCATTCGGCCGCCTTGCGGCAATCGGCGGCATAGGCCGGATCGGTGGAGATCGACCTGATCCGGAGCAGGCCGAACAGGCGCTCCAGGCTCTGGTCGAGATTCTTGTCGAGACGGTCGAGAACGGGGGAGATTGACATTGGCGAGCCTTTCGATTCAGTGCCGGAACCGTAAAGGCAGAGCGGGCAAACGAAAAGCCCGGGAGCATTGGACCACGGGCTCAAGCGTTATTCGAAACAAAAAAGACCGCCGTGGTGGAGGGGGAACCACGGCGGCCCTTCTACTCGAAACGATGCGGCAGCCCGGAGAGGGGGGATAGGCTGCCGCAGGTGTCCGGGATAGGCGGGGGACGGGCCTTGCTCCGGACGTCGGCGAAAATTGCCGATGACATTTATCTGTGTCCTCGAACGTGGCGATTCAAGGGCACGAATATTACACTTTTGTAACATGGCCGTGAGCTGCCGTTCGACAGGCGGGACCAAGCCCTCCCGCGGGCGAAAATAATGCCGATTTCAGCTCTTTCCAACCAACCCGTCGCCTGCCTGTCAGGGTGTTGCTGGAAGCGGTGCCTTTGGCATGGACCAAGCCGCCGCGCCGCGCTATCCCTGCCGGCATGAAAAAAGGCGATCATCTCTTTCTTGTCGACGGCTCCGGCTACATCTTCCGTGCCTATCATGCGCTGCCGCCGCTGACCCGCAAGTCCGACGGCCTGCCGGTCGGCGCCGTGTCCGGCTTCTGCAACATGTTGTGGAAGCTGATGCAGGATGCCCGCAACACCGATGTCGGCATCGTGCCGACGCATTTCGCCGTCATTTTCGACTATTCGTCGAAAACCTTCCGCAACGATCTCTATCCCGAATACAAGGCCAACCGTTCGGCGCCGCCGGAAGACCTGATCCCGCAATTCGGCCTCATCCGCCAGGCGACCAGGGCGTTCAACCTGCCCTGTCTCGAGATGGAAGGGTTCGAGGCCGACGACCTCATCGCGACCTATTGCCGGCTGGCCTGCGAGGCCGGCGGCGACACCACCATTATCTCCTCCGACAAGGACCTGATGCAGTTGGTCGGCCCGACGGTGAGCATGTACGATCCGATGAAGGATCGCCAGATCGGCATTCCCGAGGTCATCGAGAAATGGGGCGTGCCGCCGGAGAAGATGATCGACCTGCAGGCATTGACCGGCGATTCCATCGACAATGTTCCCGGCGTGCCGGGTATCGGGCCGAAGACCGCGGCGCAACTGCTCGAACAGTTCGGCGACCTCGACGGACTGCTTGAGCGCGCCGGCGAGATCAAGCAGGAGAAACGACGCGAATCCATCATCGCCAATGCCGACAAGGCGCGCATCTCGCGCCAGCTGGTGACGTTGAAGAACGATGTGCCGGTGGCCGAGGGGCTGGACGAGTTCGTCCTGCACGCGCCGGACGGGCCGAAGCTGATCGGCTTCCTCAAGACCATGGAATTCTCTTCGCTGACCCGCCGCGTGGCGGAAACGACGGGAACCGAGGCAAGCGACGTGCAGGCGGTCGCGGTGACGGTCGAACGCGCTGATTTCGCGCATGGACCCGATGTCGACGCCGGCGCGCCGGTCGCGCCCAGCGCCGAGGCGAAGCAGGACGGCGAGACGGCCCTGGAAGCAGGCGGCGGCACGAAGGAGGGCAACACCCCTTCGCTTCTGTCGGCGCTTCGCCTGGAGGCCGCCACCGCCCGCAAGATCGACATTTCGGCCTATCAATGCATCCGCGATGTCGCCAGCCTGAAGGCCTGGGTCGCCGAGGCGCTGGAGACCGGCATCGTCGCCTTCGATGCCCGCGCGACGTCGCCCGATCCGATGCAGGCCGAACTGATCGGCTTGTCGCTGGCGACGGCGCCAGGTCGCGCCGCCTATGTGCCGTTCGCCCACAGGAGCGGAAATGGCGACCTGCTCGGCGGTGGTCCGATCGACAACCAGATCCCGCTGCGCGAGGCGCTGGCCGTGCTGAAACCGCTGCTCGAGGACAAGTCTGTCCTCAAGATCGCGCAGAACCTGAAATACGATCTCGTCATCATGAGCCGCTACGGTATCGACGTAGGCCCCTTCGACGATACCATGCTGATCTCCTACGTGCTCGATGCCGGCACCTCGCATGGCCACGGCATGGACGCGCTTGCCGAGAAATGGCTGGGCCATAGTCCGCTTCAGCTCAAGGACGTGACCGGCTCCGGGAAAAATTCCGTCGGCTTCGACCAGGTCGACGTCGACAAGGCGACCGCCCACGCGGCCGAGGACGCCGATGTGACGCTCAGGCTCTGGCTGGTGCTGAAGCCGCGGCTCGCCGCCAAGGGCCTGGTGTCGGTCTATGAACGGCTGGAACGGCCGCTGGTGCCGGTGCTGGCGCGCATGGAACAGCGCGGCATCTCGGTCGACCGGCAGATCCTGTCGCGGCTGTCGGGCGAACTGGCGCAGGGCGCAGCCCGGCTCGAGGAAGAAATCTACCAGCTCGTCGGCGAGCGCATCAACATCGGCTCGCCCAAGCAGCTCGGCGACATCCTGTTCGGCCGCATGGGTCTGCCCGGCGGCTCCAAGACCAAGACCGGCCAATGGTCGACCTCGGCGCAGCTTCTGGAAGACCTCGCCGCCGAAGGCCACGAACTGCCGCGCAAGATCGTCGACTGGCGCCAGCTGACCAAGCTGAAATCGACCTACACCGATGCGCTGCCCGGCTTCGTCAACCCGGACACCAAGCGCGTCCACACCTCTTACGCGCTCGCCGCGACGACGACGGGGCGGCTGTCATCCTCCGACCCGAACCTGCAGAATATCCCGGTGCGCACCGCCGAGGGGCGCAGGATCAGAACGGCCTTCATCGCCGACAAGGGCAACCGCCTGGTTTCGGCCGACTACAGCCAGATCGAATTGCGCGTGCTCGCCCATGTCGCCGAGATCCCGCAATTGCGGCAGGCCTTCGCCGACGGCGCCGACATCCACGCCATCACGGCCTCGGAAATGTTCAACGTGCCCGTGGAGGGCATGCCTTCGGAAGTGCGCCGCCGCGCCAAGGCGATCAATTTCGGCATCATCTACGGCATCTCGGCTTTCGGCCTTGCCAACCAGCTGTCGATCCCGCGCGAGGAGGCCAGCAACTACATCAAAAAATATTTCGAGCGCTTCCCCGGCATCCGCGACTATATCGAAGAGACCAAGGCCTATGCCCGCGAGCACGGTTTCGTCGAAACCATCTTCGGCCGCCGCATCCACTACCCCGAGATCCGGTCTTCCAATCCCTCGATCCGCGCCTTCAACGAGCGCGCCTCGATCAACGCGCGCCTGCAAGGCACCGCCGCCGACATCATCCGCCGCGCCATGGTGCGCATGGACGAGGCGCTGGAGAAGGCCAGGCTTTCGGCCCGCATGCTCTTGCAGGTGCATGACGAGCTGATCTTCGAGACGATCGAGGCGGAAGTGGAGGCGACGATCCCCGTCGTGCGCCATGTCATGGAGAACGCGGCCATGCCGGCGGTGTCGATGTCGGTGCCGCTGCATGTGGACGCTCGAGCGGCGAACAATTGGGACGAGGCGCACTAGCGCCAGGCCGGCATCACCTGAATATCGATACACCTTAGACTAGGCAGCTTGCGCCCGGCACTTGGCACATGTCCCGCGGAACTCGATCACCGCCTTCTTGGCGGCAAAGCCGGTGGAGCGCACCCATTCGTCCAGCCGGTGGCCGACATCATGGTCGGACATTTCGCTCACCTGGCCACATGTGTCGCAGATGGCGAAAGCGGTCATGGAATGGCTGTGATCGTGCGGTTCGACGCAGGCGACGAAGGAATTGAGGCTTTCCAGCCGATGCACGAAGCCGGACTTCACCAGCGTGTCGAGCGCGCGGTAGACCTGCAGCGGCGCGCGGAAACCCCGCTCGCGCAGCTGGTCAAGCAAGGTGTAAGCGCTGAGCGGCCCGCTGGCGGCCTCGAGTTTCTCGAGCACGCACAGCTGGTTCTTCGTCAGCACATCCCTTGCCGCCATGATCCTGTTTCCGACCTGCCTTGTGTCACATACAGGCCGTTTCCATATGCAAACGGCCCGTCCCATTCAGATAGCGACGAACCGCTGTCTTTGCTACTCCTCTGTTGAAACGCGCTGGCGCGGCATTCCGCGAACGACAACGGCGGGAGGGCTCCCACCGTTGTCGTTTGCCGGCTCCGATGCCTACTTCCTCGGCGGGCCGTTGCGCTCGGCCGAGGCTGCCCACAGATTGATGTCGGACTCGCGCGCATAATTGTCGATCTCGGCAAGCTCGGCGTCGCTGAAGTCGGGCGCCTCCAGCGCGCCGACACAGTCCTCCACCTGCTCCGGCCGGCTGGCGCCGATCAGCGCCGATGTCACCTTGCCCTTGCGCAGCACCCACGCCAGCGCCATCTGCGCCAACGTCTGGCCACGGCGGCCCGCGATCGCGTTCAATGCCTGTATGTTGGCGATGGTCTTGTCGTTGATGAAGGCCGGCCGCAGCGACTTGCCCTGGGAGGCACGGCTGCCCTCGGGGATGCCGCCGAGATATTTGTCGGTCAGCATGCCCTGTGCCAGCGGCGAGAACACGATGGAGCCGACGCCCAGCCCATCGAGCGTATCGAGCAGGCCATCGTCCTCGACCCAGCGGTTCAGCATCGAATAACTCGGCTGATGGATTACGCAAGGCGTGCCGAGCCGCTTCAGTATATCGGCCGCCTCGCGCGTGCGCTGCGAATTGTAGGATGAGATGCCGACATAGAGTGCCTTGCCCGCGCGCACCGCATGGTCGAGCGCGCCCATCGTTTCCTCCAGCGGCGTATCCGGATCGAAGCGGTGCGAATAGAAGATGTCGACATAGTCGAGCCCCATCCGCTTCAGGCTCTGGTCGAGGCTGGCCAGCAAATATTTGCGTCCGCCCCATTGGCCGTAGGGCCCCGCCCACATCTCGTAGCCGGCCTTGGTCGAGATGATGAGTTCGTCGCGGTAGGCGGCAAAGTCGGTGCGCAATATCTCGCCGAAAGCAATCTCGGCCGAGCCGGGCGGCGGCCCGTAATTGTTGGCGAGGTCGAAATGCGTGATGCCGAAGTCGAAGGCCTTGCGCACGATCGCCTGCTTGGTCCTGTGCGGCGTGTCGTTGCCGAAATTGTGCCACAGCCCCAGCGAGATCGCCGGCAGTTTCAGGCCGGACCGCCCGCAGCGGTTATAGACCATTTTTTCGTAGCGGTTTTCGGCGGCGACATAGGGCATGGGGAAATCCTCGAAGCTGGATGGACTGGGCACTGTCATCGCGAACGCGACGCGCAGGCCCTGCGCCCCAACCCTTACCCTCTCCCCGCGAAAACGGGGAGAGGGCTCATCAAAATTATCGATAATCCGCGATCTAGCTCTTCTTCGCCATCAGCGCCTTGGCTTCCTTGATGCCGAGCGCGGCTGGACGTTCGCAGGTGGTCTGCATGGCGACGAACTTGCCGGTTTCGCCCGAGCGCAGGATTCCCGTCATGACGTCGACGGCGTGCAGCGCCAGCTCCATCGAGCAGCGGTGCGGCCTGCCCTCGGAGATCGCAATCGCCATGTCGGCGAGGCCGGCGGTGCGATAATTGGCCATCATGCCCTGCGAATGCATCTCGTTGGGTACGCCGAACGGATGCTGCCATTTCGGCAGCTTCTTGACCGGCTTGGCCGCTTCGGTGAAGCGCACGTCGCCGCCGAAGAAGTTCGGATCCGGCACGAACACGCTCCCCATCTCGCCATAGAGCTCCATCGGCGCATGGCCGTGGCTCCAGACGTCCCAGCTGGTGTTGAGCGTGATCACGGCTCCGTTCTCGAACTCCAGCAGGCCGTGGATGGTGGTCGGCGTGTTGACCGGGATCCTTTCGCCCGCGCGCGGCTTCGAACTGATCGTGCGTTCCTTGGCCGGGGTTGTGGCGAAGGCCGCCACCTGCTTCACCGGTCCGATCAGCTGGATCAGATTGGTGATGTAATACGGCCCGATGTCGAGCACGGGGCCGGCGCCCGGCTGGAAGAAGAAGTCCGGATTGGGGTGCCAGTGCTCCATGCCGTGCCCCATGACATGGCAAGTGCCGCTGGTGATCCTGCCGAGCTTGCCGGTATCGATCAGGTTGCGCACCAACTGATGCGCGCCGCCGAAGAAGGTGTCGGGTGCCGAGCCGATGCGAAGTCCCTTCTTCTCCGCCCGCTTCTTCAAGTCGAGCCCCTCCTTGACCGAAAGCACGAAGGGCTTTTCCGAATAGACATGCTTGCCCGCGTCGAGCACCTGTTTCGACACTTCGTAGTGCACGGCCGGAATGGTCAGGTTGACGATGATGTCGATGTCGTCGGCCTTGAGCAGGTCCTCGACCGTCTCGGCGCGCAGCTTGAACTCCTTCGCCCGCGCTTTCGCGGCGTCCATGTTGATATCGGCGCAAGCCCGCATCTTGATGCCGCGAAACAGCGGCGCCAGCGAGAAATATGCCTTCGAGATGTTGCCGCAGCCGATGACGCCGACGCCAAGTTTGTTTGCCATGATGCTTGTTCCTAATAGGCCTTTACGGTTGCGATCGAACGGCGGGCGAAGCGCTCGATGTCATTGGGATTGTCCTGTTCCATGACGAAGTATTTGGCCGCGCTCTTGGCCCGCAGCGCTTCGATCAGGCCGGCCCAGTCGATCGTGCCGTGGCCGACATCCGACCAGCCGTCCTCGTCCAGCCCCTCGCCCGGCCTTGCCATGTCCTTGACGTGGACGGCAACGATGCGCTTGCCGTGCTGTTCGATCCAGGGCAGCGGATCGGCGCCGCCGCGCACCACCCAGGCGACATCCATCTCCCAGCCGATGTCGGGCGCGGAAGCCAGGATGTGAGCCTGTGGCAGCGAGCCGTCGGCGAGCTTCTTGAACTCGAAATCATGATTGTGCCAGGCAAAGCCGTAGCCGGCCTTCTTCGCCGTCTCGCCGACCTTGGCCAGGCGCTCGCCGAAGCCGCGCCAGCCGGCAGCGTCCGAAGGCCTGGACTCAGGCATGAGGTAGGGGCAGATCAAAAGCTTGATGCCGAGCGCTTCAGCTATCCTGCGCACGCCGTCGAAATCCTTCTCCAGTGCGTCGATCGAAAAATGCCCGGTCGGCATGGCAAGGCCGTTTTTATCGAGTTCGGCCCGGAAGGCCTTGGGATCGTCATAGACGCCGCCGAAGCCTTCGACCTCTGTGTAGCCGAGCTTGCCGAGCATCTCGAGCACGCCTTCCCAGGGCTGAAAATTGCGTGCGCTGTAAAGTTGGAATGACCAGTTCATCGTCTTTGTCCGTTCTGCTTGGGGGATGGTTATCGGGCTTTAGATGCGGCTGCCGGTTTGGGCATCGAAGAGCGAGGCGCGCATCGGGTCGAAGCCCACCGTCACCGCTTCATCGTTTTTGGGGGTCCGTTCCGAGGTGACCCGGACGCTGAAATTCTGCTTTGCAAGCTTCAGCCACACCAGCGTGTCGGACCCCATCGGTTCGACCACCTCGACATTGGCCGCCGTCGAGAATGGCCAGCCCGTGCCGCTGTTCAGGCTGACATGCTCGGGCCTGATGCCGAACACGGCAGGGCCGGCTTCCGGTTGCTTGTCGAAATGATAGGTGCCGAGTGGAACCTTGAGATTGTCGGCCACGAAAAACCAGTTGCCAGCGTCTTTCTCGAGCCTGCCGTCAATGAAGTTCATCGCCGGCGAACCGAGGAAGCCGGCGACGAAGCGGTTGACCGGTTTGTTATAGATGGTCTGCGGCGCGTCGAGTTGTTGGATGATGCCGCCGCGCATGACCGCGATACGGTCGGCCAGCGTCATCGCCTCGATCTGGTCATGCGTGACGTAGATCATGGTATTCTGCAATTTGCGGTGCAAAAGCTTGATCTCGACGCGCAGTTCGGAGCGCAGCTTGGCGTCCAGGTTCGACAGTGGCTCGTCGAATAGGAACACGTCGACGTCGCGCACCAGCGCGCGCCCGATCGCCACGCGTTGACGCTGGCCGCCGGAGAGCGCCGCGGGCTTGCGCTGCAACAACGGCTCGATCTGCAGGATCTCGGCGGCGCGCGCTATGCGCTTCGCGATCTCGTCCTTGGGCACGCCCGCGACGCGCAGCCCGAAGGACAAGTTCTTCTCCACCGTCATCTGCGGATAGAGTGCGTAGGACTGGAACACCATGCCGATGCCGCGGTCCTTGGGCTCTTCCCAGGTGACGTTCTTGCCCTTGATAAAGATCCGGCCGTCCGAAATGTCGAGCAGTCCGGCGATGCAGTTGAGCAAGGTCGACTTGCCGCAACCCGAGGGTCCGAGCAGCACTATGAACTCGCCCTCGGCGACGTCGAGGTTGAGCGTCTGCAGCACCGAGACCAAGCCGAAGTTCAGCGACAGGTCCTGGATCGAAACGCTGGTGCCGTTTGCCGCCATCGACATCACCCTTTCACCGCGCCGGCGGCAATGCCGCGCACGAACAATTTGCCGGAAATGAAGTAGACGACCAGCGGCACCAGCCCGGTCAGGATGGTGGCGGCCATGTTGACATTGTATTCCTTCACCCCCTGCACCGAGTTGACGATGTTGTTGAGCTGCACCGTCATCGGATAGGTGTCGGGGCGCGTATAGACGACGCCGAACAGGAAGTCGTTCCAGATGCCGGTCACCTGCAGGATGACGGCGACGACGAAGATCGGCAGCGACATCGGCAACATGATGCGCAGATAAATGCCCCAGAAGCCGGCGCCATCGACGCGCGCAGCCCTGAACAGTTCCTCCGGCATGGAGGTGAAATAGTTGCGGAACAAGAGCGTCAGGATTGGCATGCCGAAAATGGAATGCACGATCACCAAGCCGCTCAGGCTGCCATAGAGGCCGATCTCGCGCAGGATGATGACGATCGGATAGATCATCACCTGATAGGGGATGAAAGCCCCGACGATCAGGATGACGAAGAACGTGTCGGCGCCCTTGAAGCGCCAGTTGGCGAGCGCGTAGCCGTTCACCGAGGCGATTGCGATCGACAGGATCACCGAGGGGACGGTGATGCGCACCGAGTTCCAGAAACCGCGAGAGAGACCGTCGCAGTTGAGACCGGTGCAGGCCTGCGACCATGCCTTGACCCACGGCTCGAACGTGATCTCGACCGGCGGCGAGAAGATGTTGCCGAGACGAATTTCCGGCATGCCCTTGAGCGAGGTGACAACCATCACGTAGAGCGGCAGCAGGTAGTAGAGCGCCACCACGATGAGCGTGCCGTACAGGAAGATGTTGCGGCGCGACAACATGTGCCGCGGCTTCGGTCCGCTCGGTCCCGAGGCATCGGCGCGGATGGCGGCTTGGGATGCGGCCAGGGAGACGGCATGATCAGACACGCTTGCGGCCTCCGAATTCGAGATAGGCCCACGGCACGATGACGATCATTACCGACAGGAGCATCATGGTCGAGGCGGCAAAACCCTGGCCGAGGTTCTGGGCGAAGAACATGTAGTCGTAGACATATTTGGCTGGCACTTCAGAGGAAATGCCGGGACCGCCGCTGGTCTGCGCGACGACGAGGTCGTAGACCTTGACGATGCCCGACGCGATGATGACCAGCGTGGTTATGAAGACCGGCCGCATCATCGGGATGATGATGAAGAGATAGGTCTTCCAGGTGGGGATGCCGTCCACCCGCGCGGCCTTCCAGATGTCCTCGTCGATGCCGCGCAGGCCGGCCAGCATCAGGCACATGATCAGCCCGGTGCCTTGCCACAGCGCGGCGATCAATATGCCGTAGATGACGATGCTCGAATTGTAGAGCGGATCGAAATTGAAGCTTGTCCAGCCGAGGTCGCGAACCACTCCCTGAATGCCGAAATCGGGATTGAGCAGCCATTGCCAGACGAGGCCGGTGACGATGAAGGAAAGCGCGAAGGGATAGAGAAAGATGGTGCGGAACGTGTCCTCGAAACGGATCTTCTGGTCGAGCAGGGCGGCGAGCAGGAAGCCGATTACCAGCGAGAAGACGAGCGACAGCACGCCGTAGATCAAGAGATTCTCGATCGAGACGAGCCAGCGCGGCGTCGCCCACAGCCGGTAGTACTGGTCGAGCCCGACGAAATGCAGCCGCGGCAGAAGCTTCGAATTCGTGAAGGAATAAAGCACCGTCCAGGCCGTGCCGCCGACAAACACCACCAGCGCGGTGAGGATCATCGGGATCGAGGCGACCTTCGCGTTGAGATTGCGGAAGAGTTGGCTCGGGCGTTCGCTCTTGCTCATCGGTGCAGCCATGCTGGATCGGGTAAGGGCGGCAAGGTCAGCACGTCTCGCTCCCGGCCCTGCGGTGGCCGGGTCGGGAGCGAGACGGCTCGTCGGCGGTCAATCGGCCGAGGCGATGATGTCGGCGAAGCGCTTCTGCGCCTCTTCAAGCGTCATGTCGGGCTTGGCGAAGAACTCCGAGAACAGGTCCTCCTTCTGCTTCTGGCTGTCCTGCGAGAGCAGTTGGTCCGTCCAGGGCATGACAGCGCCCTTGGCCAGGATGTCGAGCCCCTTCTTCATGCAATCATTGGCAGCGTTGAGGTCGACGTCGCCGCGCACCGGCAGCGAGCCTTTCTTGAGATTGAAGGCGACCTGGGTCTTGGGATCGAGCAAGGTCTCGGCCAACACTTCCTGCGCCTTGGACTTGTCGGCGTCCTTGAGCAGCGGGAAGTAGAAGGCGTCGCCGCCGGTGGCGATGACCTCGTTCAGGCCAAGCCCGGGAAGGCAGGTATAGTCCTTGCCGGCGGTCTTGCCGGCGACCTGGAATTCGCCCTGCGCCCAGTCGCCCATGATCTGGCCGCCGGCCTTGCCGGTGATGACCATGTTGGTCGCCTGGTTCCAGTCCTGCACATTGGTGTTCTTGGCCATCTTGCGCGCATCGTCGGCCGCCTTGAAGACCTTGGCGACTTCGGGACCGGCGGCGAACGTCGCATCCTTGTCCTTGTAGACCTTGAGGAAGGTGTCCGTGCCGCCCACTGCGGCGAGCAGCACGTCGAATGCGCCCGATGCCTGCCAGGCCTGCCCGCCGACCGCGAGCGGGACGATGCCGGCCTTTTCCAGCGCCGGGGCGGCGGCGACATATTCGTTCCAGTTCTTCGGCACCGGCACGCCCGCCTTCTCGAAGGCCGCGTTCGACAGCCACAGCCACTGCCAGGAGTGAATATTGACCGGCACGCAATAGATCTTGCCGTCGATGGTACAACCGTCGAGCAGGCTCTTCGGCCGCACGACCTCGGTCCACTTGCCCTTGGTGGCGACATCGGTGAGGTCGCGCATCAGGCCTGCCTGCACCAGCTCTTCCGCCTGCCGGCCGTGATTGAACTGGGTGGCGCCCATCGGGTCGCCGCCGGTGATGCGGCTGATCATGATCGGCCGCGCCGTGCCGCCGGACCCGGCGATGGCGCCGTCGACCCAGTGGTTGCCGGTTGCGTCGAAGGCCTTGGCGAGTTCGGCGACCGCCGCGGCCTCGCCGCCGGATGTCCACCAATGGGTGACTTCCAGATCGGTTGCGGCCGCCGGCCCGGCAAAATTCAACGCCACCGTCGCCGCAAGCGCGGCGGTCAGGAATTTGTATCGCATTTCGGTTTCCTCCCAGAATCTGAAACGTTACAGATTTTCGATACGGCAATTGCAAGATATGCGCAACCCTTCCCTTGAAAGTCAGTTCGATATTTTTCGAGCCGCGAACAAAATCCTTTCGGGATGGAGCCCGTTGTGCAGCGCAATACGCAAAATCCCACATGGCAAGACAGAAAGCTCGCAAGAAGCTTGCTCCCAATGCCTTTCCTGCTGATTCCCAACGCTTTTCGGCGGCGAGCCCATGCGGACTTTCGACCTCGGCCACAGCCTGGTCGAACACCGGTCGTGACAATCTGTAACGTTTCAGTATAGGCTTGTTCAGCTAAGGAGACGCGCCATGGGAGCGACGGCGGCGATTGCCGGCCTGGCCGGCGGCTGCTAAGCGCCTGACGGGGCGGGACGAATGGACAGACGGCGCACGGACAGCGATGACGAGACGTCGGCCAGGGAGCGGCCGACGCTGAAGACGCTTGCCTTCATGACCGGGCTCGGCGTCACCACCGTGTCGCGGGCGCTGAAGGACGCGCCGGAGATCGGCGCCGAGACCAAGCGCCGCGTCCAACTCGTGGCCAAGCAGATCGGTTACCGGCCGAACCGCGCCGGCGTGCGCCTGCGAACCGGCAAGACCAACGTCATCAGCCTCGTGCTCAACACCGAGCACGAGATCATGAGCTTTGTCTCAGACATCATCTACGGCGTCACCGAAGTCATCGCCGATACGCCCTACCATCTGATCGTCACGCCCTACTCGCGCTCGCAGGATCCGCTGGATCCGGTGCGTTATCTGGTGGAGACCGGCTCCGCCGATGGCGTCATCATTTCGCGCACCCAGCCCAACGATCCAAGGGCCCGCTACATGCTGGAGCGCGGCATACCCTTTGCAACGCACGGCCGCACCGATATGGGGCTCGTGCACCCCTATCATGATTTCGACAATTACGCCTTCGCGGCCGAGGCGGTGCGCCATCTGGCCGGCCTGGGCCGGCGTCGGCTGGCTCTGGTGACGCCGCCGGTCGGCCTGACCTATCACGGCCACACCGTGAACGGCTTTGCCGACGCGCTGAGCGAAGTCGGCGCCTCGGAGGTGCCGTTCAACACCGTTTCGATCGACCACTCGATCGAGCAGATCAGGATGAGGACCGCGCAGCTGATGCGGCGCGACATCAGGCCGGACGGCATCGTCAGCAGCGCCGCGGCCGCCACGCTTGCCATTGTTGCCGGCATCGAGGACGCCGGGTTGAAACTCGGCCGCGACATCGACGTGGTGTCGAAGCAGTCGTCGGAACTGCTGCATCTGTTCCGCCGGGAACTGCTGATCGTCAACGAGAACTTCCGGCTGGCCGGCTCCGAGCTAGCCCGCGCCGTGCTCGGCTGGATCGGCGGCGCGGCGCCCGGCTCGCTGCAGTCACTCAGCGCGCCGGGCGAAGTTGTGGCCTATCGCGGCTGATTGAAGCCCCGCCGCCAGAGCAATTCCCGCGTAGCTTTCCTAAGGCATTGCCCAAAAAAACAAAGAGATAGAGCGGTACGCCGTTCCGCGAAACGCTGAACCGCTAGCCGGCGGCGCCGCTCCCCCAGGGTCCATGGAAGGCGCCCTTGTCATCGATACGCTCGAAGCCATGCGCACCGAAGAAATCACGCTGTGCCTGGATCAGGTTCGAGGTCCCGCGGCCCTGGCGATAGCTGTCGAAATAGGCAAGGGCCGAAGACAGCGCCGGCACCGGCGATCCGGCTTCGGAAGCCCTGGCCACGACGCGCCGCAGTGACGGATGCGCCTCCTGCATCATGGTGATGAAGGCCGGCGCCATCAGGAGATTGGTCGAAGCGCCGCCGCGGCCGAAGGCTTCGGCCATGGTGTCGAGCATCTGCGATCGGATGATGCAGCCGGCACGCCAGATCTTGGCGATGGTCGGCATCGGCAGGTTCCAGTTGAACGCCTTCGAAGCGCCGCTCATCACGGCGAAGCCTTGCGCGTAGGCTGATATCTTGCCGGCGAACAGCGCCAGTTCCAGATCCTTGAGCAGGTCTGCCTTGTCGCCCGAAATCCTGGTGACGCCGATGTTGCCATAGGCTTTTTCCGCCGCAAGCCGCTCGTCCTTGATCGATGACAGGACGCGTGCCGCCACCGCCGCCTCGATGGCGGTCGCCGGAATGCCGAGTTGCTGTGCCTCGATAACGGACCATTTGCCGGTACCCTTCTGGCCGGCGCGGTCGAGGATGATGTCGACCACCGGCTTGCCGGTCTTGGGATCATCTGACGCCAGCACCTTGGCGGTGATCTCGATCAGGTAGGAGTTGAGCCGGCCCTTGTTCCAGCCGGCGAATACGGCGCCGATCTCCTTCGGCCCCATGCCCAGGCCGTCGCGCAGGATGCCGTAGATCTCGCCGATCATCTGCATGTCGGCATATTCGATGCCGTTGTGAATGGTCTTGACGAAATGGCCGGCGCCGTCGGTGCCGAGCCAGGCCGCGCATGGCTCGTCCTTGAACTTGGCGGAGATTGCCGTCAGCACCTTCTCGACGCGTTTCCAGGACTCTTCGGTGCCGCCGACCATGATCGACGGCCCGTGGCGCGCACCCTCCTCGCCGCCGGACACGCCCATGCCGATGAAGGTGAGGCCGGAGCCCGCCAGCTCGGAAAAGCGCCGCATCGTGTCGCGGAAATTGGCGTTGCCGGCATCGATGACGATGTCGTCATGGGACAGCACGCCGCGCAATGCGGCGATCTGTTCATCGACCGGCTTGCCGGCCAGCACCATGATGATGATCGGACGCGGCGGCCGGATCGCGGCGGCAAGTTCTTCCAGGCTGTAGCAGGGGACAACCATATCCCTGAGCGCGCCGGCATTCTCGACAAAGGCATCGGTGCGCGCCTTGGTGCGATTGAACACAGCGATGCGGTGCCCGTGCTCGGCGATGTTGAGCGCCAGGTTGGAGCCCATCGTGCCAAGGCCGATCAGGCCGATTTCGGCTTGTTCCATGTTTCTTCCCTGCTTTCGGATCTTGTTTGTTCGAGCCCGCGATTGCCGGGGTTTCGCCAAGATGCATCCTGCCAGGGATGATTGACGGGCCTTCAGGCTCGCGTCAACCGCCTCGCCGAATTGTGTTGGACAGCCATCACGGCCTGATGTCCACAGGCGCCTCGATCTTCACCATCTCGAAGTCGGAGACCAGTATGTCGATGCGCGCCATCCACCGGCCAGGAACCGGGATGACGAGATCGTCGACACGCCAGCTGCCGTCATCGGACTTTGTCGCCGCCCGCTTCAGCGGCTCGATGCCGGAGTCCGGCTTCGACAGCACCAGCATCACCTCCTTGGCGTCGAGCGGCCCGAAATCACCGGTCATGATGATCATCGAGGCGGCGACCGGCCCGGCATGGCCGGGCGTGATGCTGAGGTCGGCCATCGCCTTCAGCGCGTGGATATGAACCGACACCGGCTGCGCCGCGGCAATCGCCAGCGCCCGTGGCGGCGGCGTGAAGCGCCAGCCGGCGGCAACACCGAAGATGGCGAGCACGATCAGTATTTCGACGCCGATCGAACGGGTGAGCCTGCGCCGCACTTCCGTCGCCCCCGCCTCGGCCATTGCCGTCAATCTCCAGCGGTTGACGGCGGCGAGCGTGAACAGGAAGACCAGCAGCGCAAGCTTGACCAGCAGCAGCCGGCCATAGGCGGTGTTGACCAGCGCTGCGGGTGTTTGCACCTGGATAACAGCCAGCACCACGCCGGCGGCGGCGAGCAAGGCCACCACCGGCATGATAGCGGCGGAGAACCGGCGAAGGAAAGTGACGGCTTCGGCATCCTGCCGTTTCAGCGCGAGTCCGAGCGGCGCCAGCGCACCGGCCCAGAAGGCAATGCCGGCGCCGTGCAGGAACACCATCGGCCGCGTCAGCCATTGTGGCTCGGCGGCACTTGCGTGGCCGCTGGCGGCGAGCGCGAGGCCCGTTCCGGCCAGGCCGGCGAGCGCGAGGGGCCTGGCGGCCGCGCGCGGTCCGGCCAGCGACAAAAGGCCGAGCCCGAGCGCGATCAACGCGATCAACACCGTCCAGCCGAAGCTGGTGCCGAGACCGGCGGTCCAGATGGCCGGCTGCGCCATATGCGAGAGCGGCGCGCCGAGCGCATCCAGCCCTTGAAAGCCAAGCGACATGGGTGCCGCGACCAGCCCACACAGGATTGCGGCGGCAACGAAGCGCTGTCCGGCACGGCTACCCCGCGCCAGCCAAGCGAGGGCGAAGGCGCCGCCGACGCCGAGGAACAGGCCGATATAGAGGCAGACCTTGCCGATCCAGATCGCCGAGCGCAATTGCCAGTCGACGGCTTCGGAAACAGTCGGCGGCTGGCTCGCCGCGCCGATGGAAAACAGCAGAGAGCCGCCGACCGGATGACCGTCGGCGGAGATGACCCGCCAGCTCAGCACATGCGTGCCCGATCCAAGTGCCTGCGGATCGTCGATGACGACGGTCTGGTCGCTGAGGCGGAAGGACGTCAGCGGAACGGGCGTGCCGTCGGGCTTCACCAGCGTCAGCACCAGCGGCGAGACCGGTTCGCTGAAAGTCAGCGCGAATTGCGCGGGGGCCTGCGACAGCACGGCGCCGTCGGCCGGATCGGTCTTGATCAGCGCGGCGTGGGCGAAAGCCTGATTTGTCGCCGCCATGGCAATCAGCAGCACGGCCACGACCAGCAGCCCAGCAGAAACCCGGCCGATGAGCTTGCCGGCCGCGCGAACCGTCCTGGAAGGGAATATCACCGTCATGTCATTGCCATGAAATGCAGCGCGCTCCTGACATGGAGCGCGCCGCGAGAGTTCACTTTTTCGGCGTGAGCTTGATGCCGGGCGCGGGGTTCTCCAGGGCGTCTTCGTCCTGCCCGGCCGCCGGGATTTCGATCCAGCGGTCGGCGGCGCCATCGCACTCCTGCACCACCGGGAAATAGAGTTTCTGACCCGCCGGGAGGTCTGCCGTCAGCATCGCACGGAAGACGAACTCGTCGTAGAATTCGTCTGGCAGATTGCCGCCGCTCCAATCGACCTCCTTGACGCCGTCGGCCACCGCCTGGCCGTAGAGCTGGTAGGATTTCTCGTACTTGCCCTTCTTGGTCTGCAGCGTCCAGCCGGGCTTCGGCATCGGCTTCACCGCGATCACCCCTTCCGGGATCTGCACGCGCACGGCGGTCGTCGCCTTGCCGTCACAGCCATGCGGCACCCGCAGGATGGCCTTGTAGGTCGAACCGACCGCCGCTTCCTGTGTTTCGAGCGTGACATGCGCGAAGGCGGCATTGGTCCCCAGCGCCAGAAGCGCGCCGGCCAACAAAAGATACTTGTTCATGATGGTCCCTCTGAATTCAATAGTTGTGGATGGCGCGGTCAATTAGCGTGGTCGTCCATGCCACCGCCCATGCCTTCGACAGCGAACTCGACGTTGACGGCGCCAGCCTTTTCGAAGGTCAGCGTGGCCGCGAATTCTTCGCCCTGCTTGGGTTGCCGCTTCAGGCCGATGAACATCAGGTGATAGCCGCCGGGTGCTAGCGCCACCTTGCCGCCGGCCGGGATTTCCAGGCCGCCCGTCACCGGCCGCATGGTCATGACGCCGTCCTTGACGCCCATTTCATGCAGCTCTGCTTTTTCGGAGACGTCGGAGGAAATCGACAGCAGCCGGTCGGGTGCATTGCCCTTGTTGGTGATGGTGAAATAGCCGCCGGCCACCTTGGCGCCTATAGGTGTCGCGCGCGACCAGGGATGCTCGATTTCGAGATCGCCGGCCTTGAATTCATGCGCGCAGACGGCCTGGGCACCGAAGAACAAGAGGACAAACGCCAGCACGGCAAGGCCGACACGTTCATTGAAACGGCGCAGGAATTTGGTGCGGCCGCCCGAAGGAGGCGCCGCGAGATGAAAAGCTTGGGACATGGTTTGCTCCATGAATAGGGAATCGCGCCGATGGCCGGTCGCGAAAGATCCGTTCTTTGGATGAAAGCACCGGCGGAAGGTTCCGCCGAGCGTAGAGCAGGCTCAGGCCGACAGCGGCGGCGCGCGCGGGTTCGACGGCGAGCGCTGGCGCGCGAAATCGAGATGCGTGGCCGCCGGAAAGATGAAAACGACGGCTTCGAACGAAAGCGAGGCCAGCGCAAGCCCGGCATCGGCTGGCGGCGCAAAGGCCGCTGAAACCATGCTGCAGCCCAGCATGCAGCATGCCGGCAGATGCGACGGATGCGGGCCGCCATCGGGAAGCTGGGCAGTGCCCTCGTGGGTGCAGATGACGTTGCCGAAGGCGTCGATTTGCGAGGCGGCCGGTCCGGTGGCGAAGGCGAATGCGCTCAGCGTCGACTGAAGCAGCAGCAGGTAGGCCGCGACAAGCGCGACCGGAATGCTCCACCGTCTCCCCTTTTTGGTCAAATGACTTGCCTGTTCAAACCATCTGCATCTTCAAGCGATCACCGGAAGATGTCTACCACGGCAGCAAGAGACGGAAAATCGGCAAATCGGTGCTGCGGCAACGCGGCGCGATCAGGGCCTCTGTGGGTGCCGGCTCTCGGGAATCGAGGTCAGCAGCGTCTGGCGCGCCGACTTCAAATGTTTGCGGCAGGCGGCATCGACCTTGCCCAGGTCGCGTGATTTGAGCGCCGCGATATAGGCCAGATGCTCGCCGATCGCGATTTCGTTGCGCTCGCGCTCCTGCGCCTTGTTCCACTGGTAGTGGTAGTGGAAGATCATGGCGATGACATCATAGAAATCGACGATGAAGCGGTTGTGCGAGGCGCGGTGGATCAGCCGATGGAAGCGCTCGTCGAGCTCCGAGAACTCGTTGAAACGCGTGGCGATGTCACGGGCCAGGCCGCGGTGTTCCTCTTCGAGATTGTCGAGATCGACCCACACCGCGCTGTCCTGCGGCAGTGCGGTGAACGCCGATGCCGAGCGCAGCTCGAACATCTCGCGGATTTCCGTCAACTCCAGCGCGAAGGCGCGGGTGAAACCCTTCAGCACCCAATGGCTGTTACGGCGCTTCTCGATCAGGCCGAAGCGGGAGAAGCGGATCAGGAACTCGCGCACGCTGGTGGTGCCGACGCCGATCTCGCGCGCCAGTTCGAGCTCGTTGATCTGCATGCCGGCCTCGGCGCCGCCGGCGAGCAGCCTGCGCATGAACGACCGCTCGATGATCTCGGCCAGCGTGTCGGTCTCTTCCTCGGGAAAGAAATCATCGGGGCGCGTTTCACGCAGCACCGTCTTGGCGCGCTTGTTCCAGGCGATCAGTCCGGTTTCTTCCATGCGCCCAAGGATGCTGCGCACCGTGGTGCGGCTGACGCCGAGCAGCGTACCCAGTTCCGGTTCCGAAGGCAGGCTGCGCGTCTCGTCGAGCAGCCTGAGGCACCTGTTATAGGCATCCTTGTAAACGTTGTTGCTCTTCGACATGCCCTGACCCATCGCTGGCCGGCGCTTGCGGCGGCCGGCTTGAAGCGCAAATATGACGTTCCTATCGCCCTCGAAAGCGGAATCGCTTTGCCGAGGGGCTCGCTTACCGGTTGCAGCGCCGCTACTCATCCAGGCGCACAGGAACTGCCGGAAAAAACAATTGACGTAAAACTGTTTTTTCACGATAAAAGACATTAACTCTTAACAAGCGCGTGTCAATCCGCGCCTCCCAGGATCACCCCAGGAAACGCCCGTGAACGCCTCCAACTCAATTCTTCTGTCCCCAGCCGACAATGTCGCGGTCGCCAATGGCCGCATCGAGACCGGCACCGCGCTGCCCGGCGGAGCGCTTGCCGCCGCTATCATCGAGCCCGGCCACAAGGTGGCGATCAAGCCGATTCCCGCCGGGTCCGCCGTGGTCAAATATGCCCAGGCAATCGGCCGCGCCACGCAGGACATCGCGCCCGGCGAACATGTCCATTCGCACAATCTGGTGTTTGAGGCCGGCCGCCTGCCGGTGGTGCCGCCAAGCGAGGCCGAACATGCGACCGAGGCTGACCGCGCCCGCACCTTCATGGGTTATCGCCGCGCCGACGGCCGCGCCGGCACGCGCAACTTCATCGGCATCATCGCAAGCGTCAACTGTTCGGCGACCGTCTGCCACGCCATCGCCGACGCGGCCAACCGCACGCTGCTGCCAAAATATCCCGGCATCGACGGCTTCGTCCCGATCGTCCACGGCCAGGGCTGCGGCATGAGCGCCACCGGCGACGGGATGATGGTGCTGCACCGCACATTGGCCGGCTATGCCCGCCACCCCAATTTCGGCGGCGTGCTGATGGTCGGGCTCGGCTGCGAGGTCAACCAGCTCACGCTGTACGGCCAGAAGGGTGCGGCCGCCGGTAAACGCCATTTCAACATCCAGGACGCCGGCGGGTCGCGCAAATCGGTCGAAAAGGCCATGGGCGTACTGGCCGAGATCGCCGAGGAAGTCGGCGAACTCAAGCGCGAACCCATCCCGGTAAGCGAAATCGTCGTCGGCCTGCAATGCGGCGGCTCCGACGGCATGTCGGGCATCACGGCCAATCCTGCTCTAGGTGCCGCGGTCGATATCCTCGCCGGCGTCGGCGGCATCGGTATTCTCTCCGAGACGACGGAAATCTACGGCGCCGAACATCTGCTCGCCTATCGCGCCGCGACGCCCGAGATCGCCAAGAAGCTCGATGGCTACGTCAAGTGGTGGGAAGACCACGTCGCCAAGCACGGCGCCTCGATCGACAACAACCCCTCGCCCGGCAACAAGCGCGGCGGCCTCACCACCATCCTGGAGAAGTCGTTGGGCGCGGTCGCCAAGGGCGGCCAGACGCCGCTCAACGGCGTCTTCGGCTATGCCGAAAAGGTCACCGGCAGCGGGCTGGTGTTCATGGACACGCCCGGCTACGACCCGGTGTCCGCCACCGGCCAGGTGGCGGGCGGCGCCAACATCATCGTCTTCACCACCGGCCGCGGCTCCTGCTTCGGCTGCCGGCCGACGCCGTCGATCAAGGTCGCCACCAACTCGACCATGTATCATCAGATGGAAGAGGACATGGACGTCAATTGCGGCGTCATCGCCTCCGGCGAGAAGACCATCGCCGGCATGGGCCGCGAGATCTTCGAACTGATCGTCGAGACGGCCTCCGGCCGCAAGACCAAGAGCGAGGATTTCGGCTACGGCGACAACGAGTTCGTGCCCTGGCATCTCGGCGCGACGCTCTAGCTCTTTGAAGTCGCGCAGTCCGGAAAGTGGCCACGAACTTTCCTGGAATGCTGCGGCTTGAGGTCTTGGAATCTGCCGCGCCGGATAATGGCGGGCAACGGGGAGGTTGTGCATGGAAAAACGCCGCATCGGCCAGACGGCGCTCGAGGTCACCGAAGTAAGCTTCGGCGGTGCCGCGATCGGCGGGCTCTACCGCGCCTGTTCGCGCGAGGCGGCGATGGAAACGTTGCAAGGCGCGTGGGAGGCGGGCCTGCGCTATTTCGACACCGCGCCCTTCTATGGTTTCGGCCTGTCGGAGCGGCGTTTCGGCGACTTCCTGCGCTATAAGCCGCGCGATTCCTATGTGCTGTCGACCAAGGTCGGGCGCCTGTTCCGGCCCGTTCCGGAGGATCAGGTTCCCGATCACTCCTATGTCGATCCGCTGCCCTTCGCGGTCGACTACGACTATTCCTATGACGGCATCATGCGCTCGGTCGACTTCAGCTATGCGCGGCTTGGTCTAAACAGGATAGACATCCTGTTTGTGCACGACATCGGCGTGTACACGCACGGCGTCGAGAAGACCAAAATGCACTTTCGCCAGTTGATGGACGGTGGGCTCAAGGCGCTCGAAGAACTGAAAGACTCCGGCGTCATTTCCGCCTACGGGCTCGGCGTCAACGAAGTCCGGATATGTCTCGACGTGATGCGTCGCGCGCCGCTCGATTGTATCCTGCTCGCCAGCCGCTATTCCTTGCTCGATCGCAGCGCCGAAGCCGAACTTTTGCCGCTCTGCCGCGCCCGACAGACTTCGCTGGTCATCGGCGGTGTGTTCAACTCCGGCATATTGGCGACCGGACCGGTGCAGGGCGCCCATTTCGACTACAAGCCCGCCAGCGGTGACGTGCTCGACCGCGTCGGCGCGATGGAGCGGATCGCCGCCGAAGGTGGTTACCCGCTCGCTGCCGCCGCGTTCCAGTTCCCCCTCCAGGAATCCTCGGTCGCCACCGTGCTGACCGGCACCGCCAAGCTGGCGAACCTGACCCGCAATCTCGAACTGCTTGATGTCGACGTGCCTCAGGCGGACTACGCCAGGTACCGCCCCTACACCGTAGTGCAGGAATTGGCATGAAGTGCCCCGTCCGCCCGGGCGAAGGCGTGCGATCGCGGGGCTTCACGATCCCACGAACCGAAGAAGGAACGGGCATTCCATGTTGACTAATTTATGGAATTAATATTCCATACGTTAGCCACGCGAAACGGAAGCGTTGGCAGCGGGGAAGAGCAAGGCGCCAGTGCGATCATGACCGCCAGGCCCAGAGGATGGCACAAACACCGCTTGCATCGACCGGATCGATGCACTATCAAAATAGTGTAACTGTTTTTTATTGATAAAGTTCTGTTTGGCCGCGCCTATCCGAACCGAGCTTCCGTATCGTTCACCGGGCGACTTAGGGAGGAATTCCATGAAATTCGTGACCAGCATTCTTAATCGCCGCGCAGTCATGGCGCTGGCGGCCGCGTCGATGCTTGCCGGCGTCATGCACTCGGCGCCGGTTTCGGCGGCGGACGTGACCATTCCGATCATCGTCAAGGACACCACGTCCTTCTACTGGCAGATCGTTCTGGCCGGGGCCCGCAAGGCCGGCAAGGATCTTGGCGTCAACGTGCCGGAGCTCGGCGCCCAGGCAGAAACTGACGTCAACGGCCAGATCTCGATCCTCGAAAACGCCGTCGCCAGCAATCCGGCGGCGATCGTCATCTCGCCGACCGAGTTCAAGGCGCTCGGCAAGCCGATCGACGAAGCCGCCGCCAAGGTCAAGGTTATCGGCATCGATTCCGGCGCCGACTCCAAGGCCTTCACCTCCTTCCTGACCACCGACAACGTCCAGGGCGGCCGCGTCGCCGCTGACGGGCTCGCAGCGGCCATCGGCGAAGCCAATGGCGGCAAGATCGAGGGCGACGTTGCCCTGATCACCAACACGCCTGGCGCCGGCTCGCTCGAACAGCGCAAGCAGGGCTTCATCGAACAGCTCAAGGCGAAGTATCCAGGCCTGAAGCTGGTCGCCGACAAATATGCCGACGGCCAGGCCACCACCGGCCTCAATATCGCCACCGACCTGATCACGGCCAATCCGAACCTCAAGGGAATTTTCGCTTCCAACCTGATCATGGCGCAGGGCGTCGGGCAGGCTGTCGCCGAAAACAGCCTCGGCGGCAAGCTGGCGCTGGTCGGCTTCGACAGCGACGAGAAGCTGATCAAGTTCCTCAACGACGGCGTCATTTCCGCCCTCGTCGTCCAGGATCCCTACCGGATGGGCTATGACGGCATCAAGACCGCACTTGCCGCCTCCAAGGGCGAAAAGGTCGAGACCAATGTCGACACCGGCGCCAACCTGGTCACCAAGGCCAACATGAAGGATCCCAAGATCGACGCGCTGCTCAACCCGAAGCTCAACTGAGCATCGGCACGCGCAACTGTTTCCGGGGCCTCTGCGCCCCGGAAACAACAGGGAGGATTGCCATGACGCCGACCGCGCAGGAACTGCATCCGGCCCCCGTGCTGGAGCCCGGTAGGACCATCCTCGAGCTGCAGGGTCTGGAAAAGCGCTATCCCGGCACGCATGCGCTGAAGCCTGTGACCCTGGCCTTCAAGGCGGGAGAGATCCACGCCATCGTCGGCGAGAACGGTGCCGGCAAGTCGACCCTGATCAAACTTCTGACCGGCGTCATCCCGCGCACCTCCGGAGAGGTTGTGTGGGAAGGCAAGCCGGCTGCCCTGGCGACGCCGCACGAAGCCATGGCGCTCGGCATCAACGCCGTGCACCAGGAAGTCGTGCTCTGCCGCCACCTGACCGTCGCCGCCAACATGTTCCTCGGCGAGGAGAACTCGCGCTTCGGCATCCTCCAGCAACGAGCCATGGTCAGGGAAGCGCAGAAGATCATCGACGGTCTCGGCTTCGACCTGCCGGCGCATGTCGTGCTCGGCGATCTCACCATCGGCCAGCAGCAGCTGATCGCCGCCGCCCGCGCGACCGTGCGCGGCACCAAATTCCTGATTTTCGACGAGCCCACCGCGTACCTCACCCGCAAGGAGGCCGACCAGCTGTTCACGCTGATCCGCCGCCTGAAGGGTGAAGGCGTCACCATCATCTACATCAGCCATCGCATGGAGGAGGTGTTCGAGCTCGCCGACCGCGTCTCGGTGCTGCGTGACGGCACGCTGGTCGGCACCCGCAACATCGCCGAGACCAATGAGCCGGAGCTGGTCAAGCTGATGATCAACCGCTCGATCGAGCAGATCTATCACAAGGAGCATTTCACGCCGGGCGCCGTCATCGCCGAGGCGCGGAACCTGTCCGGCAAGGGTTTCGAGAATGTCTCTCTGTCGGTGCGCGCGGGCGAGATCGTCGGGCTCTACGGCCTGATCGGAGCCGGCCGCAGCGAATTCGTCACCACCCTCTACGGCCGCCACCGCAAATCGGCCGGCCAAGTGTTGTGGGAAGGCAAGGAGGTGCAGGTCAACTCCGAGCACGACGCCATCAAGCTCGGCATGGCGCTGGCACCGGAAAGCCGCCGCGACCAGGGCCTGTGCCTCAACCTGTCGGTCGCATTGAACCTCAATTTGCCGATCTACAAGCGCATATCGAAAAATCTGCTGATCTCGTCTGCGCAGGAGAAGGCCGAGGCGGACCGGCAGATCGCCGACCTCAGGATCAAGACGCCGACGCGCGGCGCGCTGGCCTCCAGCCTGTCCGGCGGCAACCAGCAGAAGATCGTCATCGGCAAGTGGCTGGCGCACGGCGCCAAACTGTTCATCTTCGACGAGCCGACGGTGGGCGTCGATGTCGGCACCAAGGCCGAGATCTACCGGCTGTTCAGTGTGCTGTTGTCCAAGGGCGCGGGCATCATCCTGATCTCGTCCTATCTGCCCGAGGTGTACGAACTGGCTGACACGCTGCATGTGTTCCGGCGCGGCAAGCTGGTGGCCACGCATGGTTTCCGCACCGCCGATCACGAGGACATTCTGAGCCAGGCCCTGGCCGAGAAACAAGAAAAGACGGGAGGACAGACATGAGCACCGAGGCGATCCCTGCCGAAAAGCCGAAGCGCAACTACAATGCCCTGTTCGGGCTGACGCTGCTTGGCCTGCTGCTTCTGATGTGGGTCATCCTGGCGGTCGCGACGCCGTCCTTCGCCTCGGCGCTCAACATCACCAACCTGCTGCGCCAGGGTTCCCTGATCGCCATCCTGGCCGTCGGCCAGACCTTCGTCATCATCACCGGCGGCATCGACCTTTCCGTCGGCGCCATCGTCGGCTTCGCCACCGTCATCGTCGCGCTGCTGATCAATGCCGGCTGGCCGGTCTGGATCGCGGTTCTGGCGACACTGCTGGTGGGGGTCGCCATCGGCCTGTTCCACGGTTTCGGCATCGTCAGGATGGGCCTGCCGCCCTTCATCATCACGCTGGCGACCATGACCTCGCTGCGCGGCATCGGTCTCCTGATGACCAATGGCAATTCGATATCGATCAACAGCGACGCGTTCCAGGCGTTTTCGCGCGGCTCGCTGCTGGGGATCCCCTATCTGTTCTGGATGGTAATCGTGGTTGCCCTGCCCTCCTACGTCTTCCTGCACCACACGCGATGGGGGCGCTATCTCTTCTCCGTCGGCTCGAACGCGGAAGCCGCACGCCTCTCCGGCGTCAACGTGCCGCGCACGATCTACATGGCCTATGTGCTGTCCGGCCTGTGCGCGGCTTTCGTCGGCGTGCTGCTCGCGTCCCGCATCGGCATCGGCAATCCGACGCAGGGCGACACCTACGAGCTGCAAGCCATCGCCTCGTCGGTGATCGGCGGCACGTCGCTGTTCGGCGCCATCGGTTCGGTGCACGGGCCGCTGATCGGCTCGTTCATCCTCTCCACCATCAACAACGGCGCCAACCTGCTCAACGTCAACACGTTCTGGCAGCGCGTCATCACCGGCATGTTGATCATCGTCATCGTCTACTTCGACGGCCTGCGCCGCCGAGGTGGCAAGTAAAATCGATCGCCGGCCGGGTCGAAAAATCGGCCGGCGATTCCATGAACCGACTGGATTGAAGCATGAAAGCCGTTGTCTGCCGTTCGCCCGGCGACCTTGTCGTGGAAGACCGTCCCGCGGCTGGCTCGCCGCCTCCCGGCTGGGCGCTGGTGGCGGTCAGCCATGTCGGCATCTGCGGCACCGACTACCACATCTTCGAGGGCAAGCATCCCTTCCTCGCCTACCCCCGCATCATGGGCCATGAAGTGTCGGGGACCATCGTCGAGGCGGGCGAAGGCGTTGGTCTTGCCACGGGCGAGCCGGTCATCATCAATCCCTATCTGGCGTGCGGCAAATGCATCGCCTGCCGGCACGGTAAACCCAATTGCTGTGTCCGGATCGAAGTGCTCGGCGTGCATCGCGACGGCGCCATGTGCGAACAGATCCTTATCCCGGAACAAAACCTCTATCCAGCCAACGGCCTGTCGTTGGCCGATGCCGCGGCCGTCGAATTCCTGGCCATCGGCGCCCATGCGGTGCGGCGCTCGCGTGCCGATCCCGGCGCACGGACGCTCGTCATCGGCGCCGGACCGATCGGGCTCGGCACCGCCATCTTCGCCCGCATCGCCGGGCTCGACGTGACGCTGCTCGACATGAGCAGCGAAAGGCTCCGCTTCGCCGCCAATGAACTCGGCTTCAAGACCCTCGACGGGTCGCGCGGCGCGGCATCCGATCTGGTCAGCGAAGCGACATCAGGCGAAGGCTTCGACGTGGTCTTCGACGCCACCGGCAACACCGGCTCGGTGCAGTCGGCCTTCGCTCATGTCGCGCATGGCGGGACATTGGTGCTGGTCAGCGTCGTCAAGGACGACATCGCCTTTTCCGACCCCGAATTCCACAAGCGCGAGATGACGCTTGTCGGCAGCCGCAATGCCTTGCGGGCCGATTTCGACCACGTCGCCGCTTCGATCCGCGATGGCGCGGTGCCGCTGGCCAAGCTCGTCACCCACCGCACCACGCTTGCCGACACGCCACGTGACCTCGCCCGCTGGGCGCATGAGAAATCCGGGCTGATCAAGGCCGTGATCGAGGTAGGGGCATAACATGGCAGGCCGTGAACCCGGCCCGAATTGACCACACCCCCGCGCAGGTCGACCCCCAAACGCCAAGCCGCTGACAAGTGCGCGCGACCGGGCTGGTCTGATTCCAGCGTTAGGCCGACACGCCTACAGCGCCGACAGTTTCAGCTCCACCCGCTCCGCCGGGAAGCGCGCCTCGGCGAATTGGATCGGCCGGCCGTCCGGCGTCATGTTGACGGCCACCGTGACCAGCACGATGCCGCCCGGCTGCAGATCGAGGTCGGCAAGGTCGGAAGCATCGGCGTGACGCGCCGACAGCACCGTCGATTGCCTGAGATAATCGTCTATGCCGAAACGCTTGAGCGATGCGGTGATCGACCCGGTCTCGGCCATGGCCACATCGATGCCGGCGAAGCGCCTGGCGTCGAACCAGCCGGAAGCGCGCGACACCGGCTTCCCATCGGCCTCGCCGCGCGTCTCCAGGCGAATCACATCCGATCCCCTGGCAACGCCCAGGGCTTCGGCGACGCGCCGGCTGGCGGGCTCGACCGATGAGGCCAGCAGCACGATATGCCGCTCCGACGCCTGGCCCTGCAAGCCGGTTGAAAATCGCGTGCGCGCGCCGATCGGATAGGACAGTCGCTTGCGCGACAGCACGAAAGTGCCGCGCCCCTGCTCGGCCCGCAGTACCCCGTCTTGCACGAGCGCCGCGATGGCGCTGCGCACCGTGTGGCGGTTGACGCCATAGCGCTCGGCCAGCGCCACCTCCGGCGGCAGCGCGGCATTCTCGGCGAAATCGCCGGCAGCGATCGATTGCAGGATTCGGTCGGCGATCTGGCGCCACAACGAGACGCCGCTGCGCCGCTCGATACCGTCAGCCACGTGTTTTCCGTTCACGGTTTCGCCCCTGGCCGGCCCCTGTCACGCACCCGTCATGGACTCGCGTTAGGTAATGGGTATAATTCGTATGGTTGTCTATATCAATAGACAAATTAGAAGCAAGGATGTTGCTCATGCGAGGACAGGAAGCGCGCGACCAGGCCGAACGCAAGGCGGCCATGGCAACCCTGGCGCAGTCCAGCGGCGACGACATCGTTCGCCTCTGGAATGAATCCGGCCTGCCTGCCGAGGCCGAACTGCTGCGCGGTCCCGAGACCGGCCTGGTCACCATGCGCGGCCGCATCGGCGGCGGCGGCGCGCCGTTCAATGTCGGCGAGGCTACCGTGACCCGTGCCACCGTGCGCCTGCCGTCCGGACAGGTCGGCCATTGCTATGCGCTCGGCCGCGACAAGCAGAAGGCGAAGCTGGCGGCCATCGCCGACGCGCTGTGGCAGGACCCCGCCCACCGAGAGGCGGTCGAAACGGGCCTTCTCGGGCCGCTGCGGGCTGCCTTGACCACGGCACGAGAAAAGCGCCGCGCCGAAACGGCGGCAACAAAGGTGGATTTCTTCACCATGGTTCGCGGAGAAGATTGATGGATATCGCAGCGCAATCGATCGAGGGCGGGTTCGCCGATCCGGTGTTCAACGCCCAGACGGTGTTTCGCGCCGTCATGGACGCAATGGCGCGGCCGGGCAGCGTGCAATCCTTGCCGGCCCTGGCCCGCCCGCCGGCGCCGCTTTCGGCGATATCGGGCGCGGTTGCGCTGGCATTGTGCGACAACGACACGCCGCTCTGGCTGGACCCGGCCCTGCACGCCTCGGCAGCGGTCATGTCCTGGCTCGGCTTTCACAGCGGCGCGCCGCTGGCCAACACCCCGGCCGACGCGCATTTCGCCTTTGTGGCCTCGCCGGCCGAGATGATGGCACTCGACGGTTTCTCGCAAGGCACGCAGGACTATCCCGACCGCTCGACAACATTGATCCTGCAGGTCGGCGATCTCACGTCAGGCACGCCGCTGCTGCTCGAAGGTCCGGGAATCGAGAAGACGGCGACGATCGCGCCAGCCCGCATGCCACGCCATTTCATCGAGCAGTGGAAGCAGAACATCAAGCGCTTTCCGCGCGGCGTTGACATCATCCTGGCGGCACCTGACAGCCTCGCTTGCCTGCCGCGGACGACACGCATCAAGACGACGGAGGCCTAGCATGTATGTCGCGGTAAAAGGCGGCGAAGCGGCGATCGCCAACGCCCACAGCCTGCTCGCCGATCGTCGGCGCGGTGACCGCTCGGTGCCGGCGCTGCGCCTCGACCAGATCGTCGAACAGCTGGCGCTCGGCGTCGACCGGGTGATGAGCGAAGGCTCGCTCTACGACCGCGAACTCGCCGCACTCGCCATCGTGCAGGCGCGCGGTGATATGATCGAGGCGATCTTCCTGGTGCGTGCCTACCGCACCACGTTGCCGCGCTTTGGCTATACAAATGCCATCGACACCGCCACCATACTGGTCGAACGCCGCGTTTCGGCGACCTACAAGGACCTGCCCGGCGGCCAGTTGCTTGGGCCCACCTTCGACTACACGCACCGGCTGCTCGATCCCGAGCTTGCCGCCGGCGCCGATGTCGCCGCGCCCTTGCGGCGCGAGACGGAAGCGCAGGCAATGCCGCGCGTCTCGGCGATCCTCGCTCGCGATGGGCTGATCGAGCCGGACGGAGACATGCCTCAGGACCATGTCCCCGGCGACATCACCCGCGAGCCGCTGGAGTTCCCGATGGCTCGCGACATCCGCCTGCAGGCGCTGTCGCGCGGCGACGAGGGGTTCCTGCTGGCGCTCGGCTATTCCACGCAGCGCGGCTATGCCCGCAACCATCCCTTCGTCGGCGAGATCCGCATCGGCGAGGTCGAGCTGGAGCTCGACGTGCCCGAACTGCCTTTCGCCGTGCCGCTCGGCACGGTGCGCGTCACCGAATGCCAGATGGTCAATCAGTTCAAGGGCTCGGCAAAGGCACCACCGCAATTCACCCGCGGCTATGGCCTGGTCTTCGGCCAGAGCGAGCGCAAGGCGATGGCCATGGCACTCTGCGACCGCGCTCTTCGTGCAAGCGAACTCGGCGAGGACATTGTCGCCGCCGCCCAGGACGAGGAATTCGTCATCTCGCACTCCGACAACGTCCAGGCGACCGGCTTCGTCGAACATCTGAAGCTGCCGCATTATGTCGACTTCCAGGCCGAACTCGACCTCGTGCGCCGCATGCGCGCCGAGTACGACGCCCGCGAAAATCCCAGCAAGATTGAAGAGAAGAAAGAGGCCGCGGAATGAGCGCGCAACCGACCGACATCGCCGCCTATAACTTCGCTTATCTCGACGAACAGACCAAGCGGATGATCCGCCGTGCGATCCTCAAGGGCATCGCCATTCCCGGCTATCAGGTGCCGTTCGCCTCGCGCGAGATGCCGATGCCCTATGGCTGGGGCACCGGCGGCGTCCAGGTTACCGCTTCGATCATCGGCCCCGACGATGTGCTGAAGGTCATCGACCAGGGCGCCGACGACACCACCAATGCGGTCTCGATCCGCGCCTTTTTCAAGAAGGTCGCCAATGTGGCGGTTACGACCGATACCGCCAGCGCCAGCATCATCCAGACCCGCCACCGCATTCCCGAATATCCACTCGCCGCAGGCCAGGTGCTGGTCTACCAGGTACCGATCCCCGAGCCCCTGCGCTTTCTCGAGCCACGCGAGACCGAAACGCGCAAAATGCATGCGCTGGAGGAATACGGCCTCATGCATGTGAAGCTCTACGAGGACATCGCCAAGCACGGCCGCATCGCCACCACCTACGCCTATCCGGTGAAGGTTGAGGGCCGCTATGTGATGGACCCGTCGCCGACGCCGAAATTCGACAATCCCAAGATGCACCGCTCGCCGGCTTTGCAGCTGTTCGGCGCCGGCCGCGAGAAGCGCATCTATGCGCTGCCGCCCTTCACTGATGTGGTCAGCCTCGACTTCGAGGATCATCCGTTCGAGGTGCAGACCTTCGACCAGCCCTGCGCGCTATGCGGAGCCGAGAACGTCTATCTCGACGAGGTCATCCTCGATGATCACGGCGGCCACATGTTCGTCTGCTCCGACACCGACCACTGCGAGAAGCGGCGCAGCACCCCTACCTCCCCCTTGTGGGGAGGTCGCGCCGAAGGCGCGGGTGGGGGTAGCGACCCATCGGCAGCCCCCACCCCGGCGCTGCGCGCCGACCCTCCCCACAAGGGGGAGGGTAAGGAGATACAATGACCGACGAACCCTTGCTACGCGTTTCGGCGCTCTCGAAATTCTACGGCTCGCGCGTCGGCTGCGACAACGTCACCTTCGATCTGTGGCCGGGCGAAGTCCTGGCTGTCGTGGGCGAATCCGGCTCCGGCAAGACGACATTGCTCAACTGCCTGTCGACGCGGCTGCTGCCCTCATCCGGCACCGCCAGCTACCGCATGCGCGACGGCCAGTTCCGCGAACTCTACCGCATGAGCGAGGCCGAGCGCCGCTTCCTGATGCGCACCGACTGGGGCTTTGTCCACCAGAATCCGGCCGACGGCTTGCGCATGACGGTGTCGGCCGGCGCCAATGTCGGCGAACGCTTGATGGCGGTGGGCGACCGCCACTACGGCAAGATCCGCGCCACCGCCGTCGACTGGCTGTCGCGCGTCGAGATCGAGGAAGACCGCATCGACGACGACCCGCGCGCCTTTTCCGGCGGCATGCGCCAGCGCCTGCAGATTGCCCGCAACCTCGTCACCGGCCCGCGGCTGGTGTTCATGGATGAACCGACAGGCGGCCTCGACGTCTCGGTGCAGGCGCGCCTGCTCGATCTCTTGCGCGGCCTCGTCACCGATCTCGGCCTCGCCGCCATCGTCGTCACCCACGACCTCGCGGTGGCGCGGCTTTTGTCGCAGCGCATGATGGTGATGAAGGACGGCCGCGTCGTCGAAAGCGGCCTCACCGACCGCGTGCTCGACGACCCGCGCGCGCCGTACACGCAATTACTTGTTTCCTCGATTCTGCAGGTTTGACGATGGCGCCAAGTCACCCCCCTCTGTCCTGCCCGCAAACGAATAACGATTGGAGTACCTTCTGATGCCGACGCCTCTCGTTGTTTCCGACGTCGCCAAGAGCTTCACCATGCATCTGCGCGACGGCATCAAACTGCCTGTCGTCGCCGGTGTCTCCTTCTCGATCCGCGCCGGTGAATGCACCGTGCTCGGCGGCCCGTCCGGGGCCGGCAAGAGCTCGATCCTGAAGATGCTCTACGGCAATTACGCCGTCGACGAAGGCCAGATCATCGTCACGCACGAAGACGGGCTCATCGATCTCGCCAGCGCCAGCCCACGCACCGTGCTTGCCGTGCGCCGCCAGACCATCGGCTATGTCAGCCAGTTCCTGCGCACCGTGCCGCGCGTACCGGCGCTCGACGTCGTCGCCGAGCCGCTGGTGGAGCGCGGCGAGGATCGCGAAACAGCAAGAAGCAAGGCGCGCGCCTTGCTGGCGCGGCTCAACCTGCCGGAAAAACTCTGGGCATTGCCGCCGGCGACCTTCTCCGGCGGCGAGCAGCAGCGCGTCAACATCGCGCGCGGCTTCATCACCGGGCACCCGATCCTGCTGCTCGACGAGCCGACCGCTTCGCTCGACGCCAGGAACTGCGATGTGGTGATCGAACTCATCGCCGCCAAGAAGGCGGCAGGCGTCGCCCTGCTCGGCATCTTCCACGACCATGATGTGCGCGAAGCGGTGGCCGACCGCATCATCGACGTCACCGCCTTCGCCCCGGGAAAGCTCGCCGCATGACTAAAAAACTGTCGGAAACGCCGCTGGTCCATCCGACGGCGGATGTGGAGAATTCGACGCTTGGCCGGTGGACCGAAATCGCCGACCGCTGTCGGGTTTCGGAAAGCGAACTCGGCGACTATTCCTACATGATGCAGGACTGCGCCGTCTGGTGTGCGACGATCGGCAAATTCTCCAACATCGCGGCAAGCGTGCGCATCAACGCCACCAACCACCCGACCTGGCGACCGACGCTGCACCACTTCACCTACCGCGCATCGGACTATTGGGACGATGCCGAACACGAGAGCGAATTTTTCGCTGAGCGCCGCGCCAGGCGCGTCACAATCGGCCACGACACATGGCTTGGCCATGGCTCGACAGTCCTGCCCGGCATCACCGTCGGCGATGGCGCCGCCGTCGGCGCCGGAGCGGTGGTATCGAAGGATGTCGCTCCCTACACCATCGTCGCCGGCGTGCCGGCAAAGCCGGTCCGCGAGCGCTTCGACCGCCGCACCGCCGAGCGCTACCAGGCGCTGGCCTGGTGGGATTGGGACCATGCGAGGCTGCGCGCCGCACTCGACGATTTCCGTCAGCTCGAGGCCGAAGCTTTCCTGGAAAAATACGGTGGATGACGGTGGTGAATGGAATAGGGCTGCTCACTATTCGCATCCCTTACACAGAGTTCGGGCAGGGGGCTGTCTTCTCGAGCCGCCTGCCTTCCGCAGCTTCAGGGACATGGAAGCACTTCGAGGAACTGATTGGTCCTGGCCTGATCGCGCACGACACGGCTGTGGGTGGTAACAAAACTGACATCAATCCGACACCGCAGGTTCATGGCGCTGCGCTAGCGAGGGTCAACAGGACCTTCAACCGCGACTGGACGGGAACGCACCATGTCAGCCACGCTCGAAATCCGCGGCGTCACCCGACGATTTGGCAAGAACACCGCCGTTAACGATGTCAGCATCTCGATCCCGCAGGGTCAGATGGTCGGCGTCATCGGCCGTTCCGGCGCCGGCAAGTCGACCCTTCTGCGTATGATCAACCGCCTCATCGATCCCAGCCATGGATCGATTTTCTTCGACGGAGCCGAGGTCTCGCAATTGCGCGGTTCGCCGCTCAGGCGCTGGCAGCGCGACTGCGCCATGATCTTCCAGCAATTCAACCTTGTGCCGCGCCTCGACGTGCTGACCAATGTGCTGCTCGGCCGGCTGAACCATCGTCCGACCCTGTCGAACCTTTTCGGCATGTTCTCGCGAACCGAATGTGCGCAGGCGGTCGCGGCCCTCGAGCGGCTCGACATCGCCCGTACCGCGCTGCAGCCCGCCGGCACCTTGTCGGGCGGCCAGCAGCAGCGTGTCGCCATTGCCCGCGCCATGATGCAGCAGCCCCGGGTGATCCTGGCCGACGAACCGATCGCTTCGCTCGACCCGCTCAATGCCAAGGTGGTGATGGATTCGCTGCAGGACATCAATTTGCGCGAGGGCATCACCGTGGTCACCAACCTGCACACGCTGGACACCGCCCGCACCTATTGCAACCGCATCATCGGCATGGCCGCGGGCAAGGTCGTGTTCGACGGGCCGCCGGAGGAGCTTAACCGCGAGGCCGTCCGTCTCGTCTATGGCGCCGACAGCAATGGCGGCGAGATATCCGAGGCCATCACCTCGACCAGCGTTGCCTTCAAGCAAAAGATCGCCGCATCCGCCGGACCGCTCGAACCCGCATTCCCGGGTTACTGAGAGCGACCTGGATCGCCAGCCCGCGTCAGGGCACCCGTCAAAATCACCAACGCCGCCGGCGCGGGGCCGGAACCTACAGGAGAGAAATCAGATGTTCAGGAAAATGGTTTTCAGCGCCGTTTCGGTGCTTGCAATGGCCACCGGCGCGGCGCATGCCGCCGATATGAAGGAATTCCGCGTCGGCATCCTCGGCGGCGAGAACGAAACCGACCGGCTGCGCAACTACCAGTGCCTGGCCGATCACCTGAAGGCTGAATTCGGCTTCGAGAAGGTCTCGCTGTTCCCGGCCGCCGACTATGACGGCGTCATCCAGGGCCTGCTCGGCGGCACGCTCGACTTTGCCGAACTCGGCGCTTCCGGCTATGCCAGCGTCGTCCTCAAGGATCCCAAGGCGGTAACCCCGATCCTCACCACCCAGCAGACCGACGGCGCGACCGGCTACTATTCGATCGGCCTGGCGCTGAAGTCCTCCGGCATCACCGACATCAAGTCGGCCAAGGGCAAGAAGCTCGGTTACGCCGATCCGGATTCGACCTCCGGCTACCTGATCCCGCTGACGCAGATTCCGAAGGACACGGGCGCGTCGAACGAGACCTTCTTCGCCTCGACCCAGTTCAATGGCGGCCATGAGAACAATGTGCTCGCCGTGCGAGACGGCAAGGTCGACGTGGCCGTGGACGATTCCTCCGGCATCGGCGACTTCAAGGACGGCTACACCTCCGGCACCTTCCACAAGGAAGTCGCCAAGGGCGCCGTCGACCCCAACGACTTCGTCGAGGTCTGGCGCTCGGGCCTGATCCCGAACGGTCCGCTGGTCGTGCGCACGGCGCTCGGCGACGAGATGACGGCCAAGCTGGCGGCCTTCTTCACCGACCTGCCCAAGAAGGACAAGGCTTGCTTCGAAGGCGTCGAAGGCGGTGATTTTACCGGCTACGTTCCGGTGAAGGCGGATTTCTATAACGTCATCGTCGAAGCCCGTAAGGCAGCCATCGGCGGCTAAAGGCAGAAGTCAGGAAGGGCGGCGTCGAGAAAACGCCGCCCTTCTTGCATCTCCGACCATGACCCTTTCCCTGACAGCTCCTTCCGGCGCCACGCACCAGATGGCCGACGCCTGGCGTCGCCAGACCTCCTTGCGCCGGCTCTACACCGCCATCGGCGTCGGCCTGCTGTTGGTCGCACTCGGCGGCACCATGTGGTTCGCCGACGATGCCAATGCCGGACACTTCTTCGACCGGCTTCCGCACATACTGGATTTCCTGAGCTGGCTCGTTCCCAAGGACTGGAACGATGTCTGGCGGGCGCTGTTCGACATCGCCTCCCCGCATGACACCGGCACGCAGGAATTCAACTTTCCGCTCGGCCGCGCCTATGTCTGGGGCGGCTTCTACATCCCCGAATATTTCGAGCTGATGCTGACCACGCTTAACGTGGCGCTGGTCTCGACATTTATCGGTTTCGTCTTCGCCGTGCCGTTCTCCTTCATCGCGGCGCGCAACCTGACGCCGCATCCGCTGCTGCGGCTTGTCGTCAAGCGCTTCATGGAACTGCTGCGGGCTTTTCCCGAGATCGTCATCGCCGGCCTGTTCGCGGCCATCGTCTCGATAGGTCCGATCGCCGCCATCATCGCCATCGGTCTGCATTCGATCGGCGCGTTGGGCAAGCTGTTCTATGAGATCAACGAGAACATCGACATGCGCGCCGAGGAAGGCCTGCGGGCCGTCGGCGCCAACTGGTTCGAACGGGTACGCTTTGCCGGCCTGCCGCAGGTGCTGCCCAATTTCATGTCCTATACGCTGCTCAGGATCGAGATCAACGTGCGCATCTCCACCATCATGGGCGCGGTCGGCGGCGGCGGCATCGGCGAGGAGCTGAAGCTGTCGATCTCGCGCGGCTTCGGCGCCAAGACGATAGCCTTGGTGCTGCTCCTGTTCACGACCATCTTCATCGTCGACCAGTTCTCCGCCTGGCTGCGCCGCAAGCTGGTCGGCGAACAGGCCTTTGTGATGAGCGCCTGATCATGACCGCCGCCGAAATCCAGTCGATCGAGGAACGCTTCCCGCAAGTGTTCCGCCGGCCGTTCCACAAGCGTTTCGGGCCGCTGCTGCTGCTTGGCGGCATCTTGCTCTACCTGCTCTACGCGCTGTGGTTCTTCAATCTGCCGCAAGTGCTGCGGGAATCGCATTGGGAGCGGCTGCCGCTGTTCCTGACCCAGTGGATCAGTTACGACGTGCAGCCGATCTTCCGCCTCGACGAGCCGCAGATAACGGCCAAATACCCCCGCTTTTCTGTACTCGGCCCCAATCCCCACCCGGATTGGGTCAAGACCAACGCCGACGGTTCGGTGACGGTCCTGATCGACGGCACGGCGAAGTCGGTCACCTTCGACAAGGCACGAGCAACGATCGTCGCCGCTGGGACGAGCGTGGCGGTGGCGCTGGACAGCGGCAAGCCGCTGGTCTCGGGACCTGTTCCCGACTGGGTCACCGTGCATGAGGATGAGGTCGTCGCCGACATGGGCTTCGCCGGCGAGGTCCGCGTCGCCCCCGATCGCGTCAGGATCCGCAAGCGCTTTCTCGGCTGGGCGAACTTCGTCTTCGACACACGCTCGCCCTTCTTCGGAAAATCCGCCGGCGAGGTGGTGTCACTGATCACGTCGGGCCCCGAGCTGAAAGCGGGCACCTCCAATCTGGCGCTCGCCGGCAACAACATCTGGAACAATGCGCAGTGGCAGCATGGCGATGTCTGGACAAAGCTGTTGCAGACCATCGTCATGGCCTTTCTCGGCACCGCGCTCGGCGGCATCGTCGCCTTCCCGCTCGCCTTCTTCGCCGCCCGCAACATCACCCCCAACCGGCTGGTAAACCAGCTGCTCAAGCGCTTCTTCGACTTCATGCGCTCCATCGATATGCTGATCTGGGCACTGTTCTTCACGCGCGCCTTCGGACCGGGTCCGCTGGCCGGCAGCGCCGCGATCTTCTTCACCGAGATCGGCACGCTCGGCAAAACCTATTCCGAGGCGCTGGAGAACATCGATGACAAGCCGCGCGAAGGTGTTGTGTCGACAGGCGCCAACCGTCTTCTGGTGCAGCGCTACGGCGTACTGCCGGAAGTGGTGCCGGTGTTCATCAGCCAGACGCTCTATCAGTGGGAATCCAACACCAGGGGCGCAACCATTATCGGCGCCGTCGGCGCCGGCGGCATCGGTCTGAAACTGTGGGAAGCGATGCGCACCAATTCGAACTGGGCCAACGTCTTCTACATGGTGCTGCTGACGCTGGTCGTGGTCTTCATCTTCGACAACATTTCCAATTTCCTGCGCCGCAGGCTGAGCCGGACGATTCACGACTACAACAGGTTGCAGGCCGAGCAGGGCTAACCTTGTGACGCATAAGCACGGGCATCGTATAGTGCCGCGCCAAGGATCGACCCCCACTCCGTCGAGCTGCGCTCGACACCTCTCCCCCGATCGACGGGGGAGAGGAATGGCGCCAGGCCGTCCTGGCTGACGCCTGTCGCCCTAGGCCGAGGCTTCTTTCTATCCGCCAAAGGTCGCCGACGCAGGTCTTGTTCGCGTCACTATCGCCCGACCAAGGCACCTAGGCGGCCTTCTTCCACCCGTTCTTGATATGCTTATATCCATCCCGATAAACCGCTTCCGGGCTCTCGGAAAAATCGCGCCACACCTTGGTCGCCGCCGCGAGATCCTTCAGCGAACGTCCAAACGCCTCGATCGTCAGCCAGTCGTCGTAGCCGCTCTTGCGGATGGCCGAGAATGTTTCCTTCCAGGGGATGTTGCCGCGCCCCGGCACGCCGCGATCGTTCTCCGATATATGGATATGCACGACATTCCTGCGATGCTTCGTATAGGCGCCGATCGGGTCTGCCTCCTCGATATTGGCGTGGAAGGTGTCGTACATCGCCTTGATGTGCGGCCGGTCGATGGCATCGATATGCTCCGACAGGTCGGCCATCGTGTTGAGGAGATAGCATTCGAAGCGGTTGAGCGCCTCGAGCCCGATGGTGACGTTCCTCTTGCCTGCATGATCGCCGATGGCGCGCTGCGAGGTGACGGAGCGTTTCTTCTCGGCCGCGGTCGGGCCGGACCCGGAAAAGGCGCCGAGCGTCGAATGCAAGGGGCCGCTCAGCGTTCTGGCGCCGAGGGCATCTGCGCAATCGATCGCCCATTTCATGTAGTCGACACCGGCCTTGCGCGTTGCCGCATCGGCCGAGATCAGGTTCATCGCCGGATCGCCCATCGCTGAAACGGCGGTCCGTTCAAGCCCTATGCGATCGAGCAGCTCGCCGAGTTTTCTGTAGTCGTCCGGCATACCGGCAAAGATCGGTATCTCGACGCCGTCGAAGCCGGTGGCCTTGATGTCGCGAAGCAATGGCTCGTGCTTCTTCGATACGGCCGTCGTCCACAAGAACATGCACATGCCGATTTTCATCGACGCCCCTCCCCAAAATGATCCCCCGCGAGGTCAATTTAAAGTTTCGTCCACGCTCCATTCTTCTTCGACGATTTCACGCAGGCCTCGATGAAGGCCATGCCCTCCACGCCGTCCTGAATGGTCGGGAACACGACGTCCTTGGCAGGTTTGCCGCCCTTGCGCCGCGCGGCGCGGATGGCGCGTGCGGCCTCCTGGTAGATGTTGGCGAAGCCTTCGAGATAGCCTTCGGGATGACCGGAGGGAACGCGGCTGACACGGCCCGCCACCGGCAGCGCGCCGGCGCCGTTGCGGGTGATCAGCTGCTTGGGCTGGCCGAACGGCGTATACCAGAGATAGTTCGGGTCGGCCTGCACCCATTCCAGCCCACCCTTCGAGCCATAGATGCGCAGCTTCAGCCCGTTCTCATGGCCGGGCGCCACCTGGCTTGCCCAGATCATGCCTTTTGCCGCATGCGTCTTGCCGACCGGCTTGAAGCGCAGCATCACGTTGACATTGTCGTCGAGCTGCCGTCCCGGCACGAAGGCGTCGAGATCGGCCGACAGAGTGTCGAGTTCCAGCCCGGAGACAAAGCGCGCAAGATTGTAGGCATGCGTGCCGATGTCGCCGAGCGCGCCGCCGGCGCCGGCCTGCTTGGGGTCGGAACGCCACGCCGCCTGTTTTTGACCGGTGGCGGCAAGGTCCTCCGTCAGCCAGTCCTGCGGATATTCCGACTGCACGATGCGGATGTCGCCGAGCACGCCCTTGGCCACCATCTCGCGCGCTTGGCGGATCATCGGATAGGCGGTGTAATTGTGGGTCAGCACGAACACCTTGCCGGTCTTCTCGACGATCGCCGCGAGCTTCTTTGCCTCGGCCAGCGTCGTCGCCAGCGGCTTGTCGCAGATGACATGGATGCCGGCTTCAAGAAACGCCCTGGCCGCCGGCACATGCACATTGTTCGGAGTGACGATGGCCACCGCCTCGATGCCATCCGGGCGCTTGGCCTCGGCCTTGGCCATCTCGGCATAGGACGCGTAGCTGCGCGAAGGGTCGAGCCCGAGCTCGGCGGCAGAGGCCTTGGCGCGCGCCGGATCGGACGACAGCGCGCCGGCGACCAGCACGAACTCATTGTCCATGCGCGCCGCGATCCGATGCACCGCGCCGATGAAAGCGCCTTGCCCGCCACCGACCATGCCATAGCGGATCGGGCCGCCTCCCGTTTCCGACTTCGATGCACCGACCATGTCGTCTCCCTCGTGTCTGAGATACCCCTCCCTCGAGGGAGAGGGAAAACCCGCGCTAGATTCCCATCATGGCGCGCAGCACCTTCTTATCCGTGGCACCGCCGGCGAAATCGTCGAACGCCTTCTCCGTCACCCGGATGATGTGGTGCTGGATGAAGGGCGCGCCTTCGGCCGCGCCGTCCTCCGGATGCTTCAGGCAGCACTCCCACTCCAGCACCGCCCAGGAATCATAGTTGTACTGCGTCAGCTTGGAGAAAATGCCGCCGAAATCCACTTGTCCGTCGCCGAGCGAGCGGAAGCGGCCGGCGCGGTTCGTCCAGCTCTGGTAGCCGGAATAGACGCCTTGCCGCCCGGTCGGATTGAACTCGGCGTCCTTGACGTGGAAGGCCTTGATGCGCTCGTGGTAGATGTCGATGAATTCGAGATAGTCGAGCTGCTGCAACAGGAAGTGCGACGGATCGTAATTGATGTTGCAGCGCTTGTGGCCGCCGACCGCGTCGAGGAACATCTCGAACGTCGCCCCGTCGAACACATCCTCGCCGGGATGGATTTCGTAGCCGACGTCGACGCCATTGTCCTCATAGACATCGAGGATCGGCTTCCAGCGCTTGCCTAGTTCTGCGAACGCCTCTTCGATCAATCCGGCCGGCCGCTGTGGCCAGGGATAGAGGTAGGGGAAAGCCAGAGCGCCGCTGAAGCTCACCGAGACGTCGAGCCCGAGATTGCGCGACGCCTTGGCCCCGAACTGCATCTGTTCGACCGCCCATTGTTGCCGCGCTTTGGGGTTGTTGTGCACCGAAGCCGGCGCAAAGCCGTCGAATTGCGCGTCATAGGCCGGATGCACCGCCACCAATTGCCCCTGCAGATGCGTCGACAGTTCGGTGATCTCGACGCCGGCGTCGGCACAGATGCCCTTCACCTCGTCGCAATAGGCCTTGGAAGACGCAGCCTTCTGGAGGTCGAACAAGCGCGCGTCCCAGGTCGGGATCTGCACGCCCTTATAGCCGAGGCCGGCCGCCCATTTTGTGATCGATGCAAGCGAATTGAACGGCGCTGCATCGCCCGCGAACTGCGCCAGGAACAGTCCAGGGCCCTTCATCGTCGTAGGCATCGGCATCCTCCCTCATTGTTGTCGCGCCCGAGCATAGCGCCGATTGAAGACAGGGCCAGCCACTTTGGTCTGTTCTCAACGGTCACTTGCATGCATTGTCATTCTGGTATTACCAAACGTGGCGATTTGGTCAAGCCTTGCCACTCACATTCAGAGCCCTCCACCGTGCCACGGGAGGGCAGCATAGTCCAATATAATCAATGGAGTAATCCAGACATCAAGTTGCCATCGCACAGTTCTTGCCGCGCGTGGGAAATTGCTGTAGACCTCGTCTTGGGCCCAATTGGTCGAACCAGTTTGCGAAGAAATGCTGGAACGCCTTGGGGAGGAACCGTCCGTCACATCCGGTGACGGCATGTTGCAGGCGAACCATTAGGGACGATCCGGGAAGGACAGACCATGCATCTTTCGACGCACAACTGGATGCGCGCGGAACCGTTGGAGACGACGCTCAAGCGCATCAAGAAATTCGGCTATGAGTCGATCGAGATTTCCGGCGAGCCCGACCAATACAAGACCAAGGAGACGCGCGCGCTCCTGAAGGAGCACGGCATACGCTGCTGGGGCGCCGTGACCTTGATGCTGGGCGAACGCAACCTTGCCGCCCGGGACCAGGGCCAGCGCGAGCGCTCCGTGCAATACGTCAAGGACGTGTTGACCATGGTCAGCGAACTCGACGGCGAGATCATCACGCTGGTTCCCGCGACCGTCGGCAAGGTCGTGCCGGACGGCACCGAGGAAGAGGAATGGAAGTGGGTGGTCGATGCCACCAGGGAGTGCTTCACCCACGCCAAGAAGGTCGGCGTCAAGATCGCGGTCGAGCCACTCAACCGTTTCGAGACCTACCTGTTCAATCGCGGCGCCCAGGCCTTGGCGCTGGCCGACGCGGTCAGCCCGGAATGTGGCGTCTGCCTGGACGCCTACCACATCCATATGGAGGAATTTAACGTTTACGACGCGATCCGTAAGGTCGGAAAGCGCCTGTTCGACTTCCATGTCGCCGACAACAACCGCTTCGCCGCAGGCCTCGGCCAGATCGACTGGCCGAAGATCGTGGCGACCTTGCGGGAGGTCGGCTATGACGGGGCGCTGACTAACGAGTTCGTCGCGCCTGTCGACCGCACACCGGCCGCGCCCTACCCCGACATGGTCGAACGCCACCCGGTCGACATCTCGCCCGAGCAGCTCAAATTCATCCAGGATCACGGCTCCAGCGTGCTGACGGAAAAGTTCTACACCGACCAGATGCGGATCACTGCCGAAACGTTGCTGCCGCTGATCAAGTAGCCGATCCGATTGGGAATGAGCCCTCCAGCCATCCGGCGGCAGGGCCGGGGAAGACCATGCGCATCAAAAGCGTCCAGGCCTGGTGGATTCGCATACCGATCGAGGCGGCCAAGCAGCACCGCAGCGATTTCGGTCAGGTGACGACCTTCGACGCCGCCATCCTGCGCATCGAAACCGATGACGGGCTGGTCGGCTGGGGCGAAGGCAAGAACGCCGCCGGCAGCGCCGGCAGCTATGGTGCGCTCGTCCATATGCTGAACCGCGAGGTCGGGCCGCAGCTCGTCGGCCGCGATCCGGCCGATATCGGCATCATCTGGGAAATGCTCTACAACGGCGTGCGCCACGACAGCGCGGCGCGCGCCGGCCATGCCATGCCGCAGCTGGCGCGGCGCGGCATGAGCGTGGCCGCCATCAGCGCCGTCGACATCGCGCTCTGGGACATACTGGGCAAATCGCTCGGGCAGCCGGTCTGGCGGCTGATCGGTGGGCGCAAGCTCGATCGCATGCCGGCCTACGCCTCGGGTGGCTGGGCGTCCGCCGACGCGATCGGCGACCAGCTCAAATCCTATGTCGCCAGGGGCGGCTTCAAGGCGCTGAAGATGCGCATCGGCGCCATGGATGGCGCCGCGCATGTGTCGGCCGCTCGCGTTCGCGCCGCCCGTGAGGCGCTCGGCCCCGACGTCGAGTTGATGGTCGACGCCCATGGCACCTATACGGTGGCGGAGGCCAAGCGTTTCATCCATCTCGCCGGCGATCTCGACCTTGCCTGGTTCGAGGAGCCGGTGATCGCCGACGACAAGTCCGGCCTTGCCGAAGTCCGTGCCTCCGGCGCCATACCGATCGCCACCGGCGAAAGCGATGCGACCCGCTATGCCTTCCGCGACCTCGCCGTGCTCAAGGCCGCCGACATCTTCCAGCCCGATCCCGCCTTCTGCGGCGGCATCAGCGAGGCCATGAAGATCGGAACCATCGCCAGCGCCTTCAACCTGCGCTTTGCGCCGCATCTATGGGCCGGCGCGCCCTGCTTCTTCGCCGGGCTGCATGTCTGCGCCGCCTCGCCGTCGAGCTTCACCGTCGAATATTCGCTCGGTGCCAATCCGATGATCCACGACCTTGTCGAAGAGACTGTCGAAGCCAGGGACGGTATGATAGCGATCCCCGAAAAACCCGGATTGGGATTCACCATTTCGGAGCGATTCCTGGAGGCGCACGCGCAACGCAATTGACGATGAAAGAAAACAACCTTCTCGCGGAGCTTGCCGCCTATCTGTTCTCCCATTCCGACAAGGAGACGGGCCGAACCCCGTCGGAACGCGAACTGGCGGAGCATTTCGGCGTCAGCCGCGGCCAGATCCGCGAGGCGCTGGCCATTCTCGAGGCCATGCGCATCGTCGAGCGCAGGGCCAAGTCCGGCATCTATATCGACACCAAGCAGGCCAGCGTCGAGGCGCTGGCGCTGTTCGCGCGCGCCGGCCTGCCGCTCGATCCCTTGCAGATCTACGAGACGGTCGAATTGCGCAAGATCCATGAGATCAAGGCGGCCGAACTTGCATGCTCGCGTGCCACCGAGGAGAATTTCGAACGGCTGCGCGAGATCCTGAAGGCCTCGGAAGAACGCATCGCGGCAGGCGAAGGCCTCGCCAAGGAGGACCGCGAATTCCATCTCGAGATCGTGCGCGCCACCAAGAATGGCGTCTTCCACAACATCTGCAGCGTTTACTATTTGATGGGCGAGCAGCGCCTGCCGATCTACTTCAACGATCCGGAGCGCAGCGTGCGCTCGCATGCCGAACACATCCAGATATACGAGGCGCTGCTGCGGCGCGACGGCAATCTCGCCCAGGCGCTGATGAGCGCCCACCTGCAGGGCGCGGAAAGCTACTGGAAGGGGCTGATCGAAGGCCTCGGGGCGGCGCCGCAAAACCCGACGCTCGAACAGGCCTGACGGGGATGACGCGCATCCTGTCGACGCACAGACTGCATCCGCGCGCCGCGGCCATGCTGGCGGGGGCGGGTGAGCTTGTCGTCGCCTCGGCCATCGATCCGGGCACGCTGGCCGCCGAGGCGAGGAATGCCGACATCGTCATTGTGCGCGCGCCCCTGCCGCCCCTGCTGTTCGAGGGTGCCACCAGGTTGCGGGCAGCGATCCGCCATGGCGCCGGGCTCGACATGATCCCGATGGAAGCAGCGACCGCGGCAGGTGTGCTGGTCGCCAACGTGCCGGCGGTCAACGCACGCTCGGTGGCCGAGCATGTGATGTTTGCAGCCCTCGCCCTGCTTCGGCAGTTTCGTGTCGTCGACCGCGACCTGCGCGCCAAGGGCTGGCTTGCCGGTCGCGAGCACGCCAATTCCAACATCGAGCTCGCCGGCAAGACGATCGGCATCGTCGGTCTCGGCGCCGTCGGACAGGCCGTTGGCCATATCGCCGCGCATGGGTTCGACCTGAAAGTGGTCGCAACGACCCGCAGCATGCAGCCGGCGCCGGACAAGGTCGGCTTCCTGTCGATCGACGCGCTGGTCGAGCAGAGCGACATCATCGTCCTGTGCTGTCCGCTGACGCCGGAAACGCGCGGCCTGATCAGCCGCGAACGCATATCGCGCATGAAACCCAACGCGCTGTTGATCAACGTGTCGCGCGGGCCCGTCGTCGATGACGACGCGCTGATCGAGGCCTTGCGGGAGCGCCGCATCGGCGGTGCCGCGCTCGACGTGTTCTCGACGCAGCCGCTGCCACCGGATCATCTCTATTTCAGCTTCGACAATGTCGTCATCACCCCGCACATGGCCGGCATCACCGAGGAATCGATGATGCGCATGGGCGTTGGCGCGGCCGGCGAGGCCCTGCTGGTGCTGGCAGGCAAATTGCCGGTCAATCTGCGCAACCCGGAAGTGGTCGGGCACTATCGGCGACGGTTTCCCGCCGACAGCTAGACCATCGCCGTTTCGCCCCAATTCTTCGCGACGCTGGAGCCATGTCCGTTCTCCGCCTCGCATTCCTGTGCCTTGCCACCACTTCAGCGGGCCTGCTGCCCTCGCTCGCCGCGGCTGAAAGCAGCTATGTCTATTGCGACAACGGGCTGCGCTGCTTCAAGGCTCCCTGCCCATCGAACAGCGTGCTCGACCTCGCCACCGGCAAGATCATCAAAGGCGTGTCGATCGACACCGGCGGATTGCCGACGAAGGACAAGGCGATGGTCGAGGCGTCGGATGCGCTCTCTGCCGGCAAGATTGTCGTCAGGGGATCGATCGAGCGACGCACCCAGACCATCACCGGCAAGCAATACAGCCTGCCGTGGCTGATCGCGACGGCCGTCGAGCGCGCCGCCAAGGACAGCGAACGCAAGCACTGCTCTTCACACTGACATTCGGTTCAGTCCCGATCAGCCGCCCAGCAATCTCTCCACTTCAGCGGCGATGCTCAGCAGACGGCGGTCATGGCCGTGGCGCGCCACCAGCATCAAGCCGGCCGGCAGCGCCATGCCTGGTATCGGCAGCGAGATCGCGCAGAGATCGAACTGGTTGGCCACCTGCGTGTTGCGCAGCAGCAGGCCCTCCGTGCGATCGCGCAGACCGGCATCTTGCGCCAGGGACACGATGGTCGGCGCCGTCACCGGCGTGGTTGGCAGGGCCAGCACATCGACCGACGTCAGCCGCTCATCCGTGGCGGCGGCCAACGCAGCACGGCGACGCAGTGCCCTGATGTAAACCGGGGTCGGCAGCATTGCCGCCCGCGACAAGGGTCCGCTCACATGCGGGTCAACCGGCACCGGAGCGCCTGCCGCCAACCAGTCTGCATGCACTTCAGCCCCTTCCATCGCGGCGATCGAACCACGTTTTGTGACCGCGCGAAGGTCGGCGATCAGGTCGTCGATCGACAGGTCCGCGACCCGTGCGGCGGCCTGCTCGATCTTGCCGAGGCAGCGCTCGAACGCTGCTGCCACCACGCCTTCAGTCTCTCCGAAAAGCACGCCGCGCGGGAGACCGATGCGCAACCCCGCAAGGGCGAGTGGCGCCGGCAGCGCCAAGTCCTCGCCCGCCATCACCGCATCGGCTGCGGCGCATTGCGCCACGGTGCGGGCGAGCGGGCCGACCGAATCCAGCGTGGCCGACAGTGGAAAGGCGCCTGTGAGCGGCACCCGCCGCGCCGTCGGCTTGAAGCCGACGACGCCGTTAAGTGCCGCCGGAATACGGATCGATCCGCCAGTGTCGGAACCGATGGAGATTTCGCTCGTCCCCTCGCCGACGGAAACGCCGGCGCCGGAGGAAGAGCCGCCGGGAATGCGGTCGGCATCGGTCGCGTTGCCAGGCGTGCCATAGTGCTGGTTGTCGCCGATGGCGGTAAAGGCGAACTCGGTCATGTTGGTCTTGCCGATGATCACCGCGCCGGCTTGCCGCAGCCGGCGCACAATCATGGCGTCGCCAATTGCCGGCGCAGCATCCTTGAGCAGCAGTGATCCGGCCGTGGTCGCCTCGCCGCAGACATCGAACAGGTCCTTGATCGAAATGATCGTTCCGTCGAGCGGTCCGAGCCTCACGCCGGCCCTCCGCCGCGCGTCGGCGGCATCGGCTGCGGCTCGCGCGGCTTCGGTATAGAGTTTCGTGAACACACGTTCTTCACCGGCACGGGCGGCGAGACGCGCAAGGATAGTTTCCAGGTGATCGCGGACGGATTGCATCTTCGGTGTCGGACTCCGGACCTCTGGGACGTCTTAAGCTTAGCAGCCAGCGCGTGGCGTGCCGAGACTTAACCCGGCGCGGGCGGTTTTGCACCCCTGGCGGACGCAAGGAAGAGAACGATGCTCTACAAAGGCAGCTGTCATTGCGGCAAGGTCGCCTTCGAGTTCGAGGCGGAACTGACCGAAGCCGTGCGGTGCAATTGCTCGATCTGCTCGCGCAAGGGCGCCTTGCTGTGCGCCGTTCCGCATCAGGCGCTGCGGGTGCTGGCCTGGAGCGACGAGATCGGCACCTACACATTCGGCAACTGCGCCATCGCGCACCGCTTCTGTCGCACCTGCGGCATCCATCCTTTCGCCGAGGATGTGCGCGAGGGGAGTGAACGCAGCGCCTACATCAACGTCAACTGTGTCACCGATGTCGATCCGTCCGCCTTGTCGATCTTCGACTTCGATGGGCGTTCAGCCTGAGTTTCGCCGGCAGCCTGCCGCGTCTGCCTGTCAGCGACGCCGCCATCGCAAAGGCAACGGCCCGAGAACCATGATGGTTCTCGGGCCGTTGCGCAAGTCAGGGATGCTTGTCGGGAGAGCCTACTCGGCGCGTTTTGGGCCGAGCAGAAACACCACGACTGCCGCCAGCAAAGTCGCCACGCCGCAATAGGCGAAGGCACTGGCGACGCCGGCATGATCGACCAGCAGGCCGCCAAAGACGGCGCCGAGCGCAATCGCCACCTGGAAGGTGGAGACCATCAGGCCGCCGGCGCTCTCGGCTTGATCGGGCGCGGCCCGCACCAGCCATGTCTGCAGCCCGACCGGCACCGCGCCGAAGGCAAAGCCCCAGGCCGCCACGGCGGCGGCGGCGATCGCCGGCGAGGCGCCGAAGACCAGCATCGAGGCGGCGGCCACTGCGATCAGCAGGGGTGCCAGCGCGACGGCGGCCTTGAGATTGCGTTCGGCCAGGATGCCGCCGGCGATATTGCCGAAGAAGCCGCCTATGCCATAGGCCAGGAGCACCAGCGAGATTGTCTCGATGCCGAGCATCGGGATCTTCTCGAGGAAGGGGCGCACATAGGTGAAGCCGGCAAAGTGCCCCGAAGCGACCAGCAGCACGACCAGCAGCGCCACCCTGATCGACGGGCGCTCCAGCACCTCGAGCAAAGTGCGGAAACTTGCCACGCCCATCGGCGGCAGTTTCGGAATGGTGGCCACCTGCACCAACAACGCCAGCGCGGCGACGACCGTGGCGATCATGAAAGCCGTGCGCCAGCCCCAGATATCACCGACATAGGCGCCGACAGGGGCGGCGGTGACGGTGGCCAGCGAAACGCCGGTCAGGATGATCGACATGGCGCGCGGCATCAACCGCATCGGCACCAGCCGCAACGCCATGGCCGCCGACATCGCCCAGAAGCCGCCCAGCGCAACGCCGAGCACGACGCGGGCAAGCAGAAGCATGGGCAGCGATGAGGCAAAGGCGGCCAAAAGGTTCGAGGCGATCAGAAACGCGGTCAGCATCCACATCACCAGCCTGCGGTCCATGCGCCGTGTCATGATCGCCATCGTGGGAGCGGCAATGGCGCCGACGATCGCGGTCGCGGTGACCGCCTGTCCCGCAACGCCTTCGCTGACGCCGAGATCGCTCGCCATCGGCGTCAACAGGCTGGCGGGCAGGAATTCCGCCGTGACGAGACCGAAAACACCAAGCGCCAGCGAGACGACGGCGCCCCATGCCGGCTCTGTTCGTTCCTCCTGATCGACAGTGTTCAATAGGGCGGCGTCGACGACGCCCGTCGCGGGTTCGGCCATGGTCAGTCTCCGATGAAGTTGCAGCGCAACATTTGGCTGCACTGCAACATAGGGAGTGACGGCCTGGAGTTTCCATGCTAGAAACACCATTATGTTTGACCGTTCGTCCAAAATTCCGACCACTGGCGATCCGCTGACAGACATATTGCGCGGGCTGCGTCTCGACGGCGTCGACTACGCCCGTTGCGAAATGCGGGAGCCTTGGGGCATCCAGTTTCCGGCCCAGGCAGCGGCGCGATTCCACTTCATCGGCCGCAAGGGCTGCTGGCTGATGCAGCCCTCGGGCGAGTGGGTCGAGCTCAAGGCGGGGGACGCGGCGCTGCTGCCGCGTGGCGCAGCGCATGTGCTGGCAAGCGAACCGGGCACCAAGGCTTGGCCGATCCAGGGCTACGCGGCCGAAGAAGTCTGCAAGAACGTCTATTGCATGTCCAATGAAGCCATGTGCCCCGATGGTCGCTGTCCGGGCACGCTGCTGTTTTTCGGCAGCATGTACTTCAACATCGATGGCCTGCATCCCCTGCTCGGCATGATGCCTGATGTCATGCGCGCGCATGAACTCGAAGCTTATGAGCCGGGTATTCCGCATCTCCTGGACTCGATGGCGCGTGAAGTGACGATGGAGCGCGTCGGCTCCGGCGGCATTCTGGCGCGGCTCGCCGACGTCCTTGCCGCCACCGTGATCCGCTCATGGGTCGAGCGCGGCTGCGGCGATTCAAGCGGTTGGATCGCGGCGGTCAGGGATCCCGACATCGGGCGCGTTCTGGCCGCCATCCATCTCGAACCGGACCGCGACTGGACCGTCGAGGCGCTCGCCAGGATGATGGGCGCCTCGCGATCGGGCTTTGCCGAGCGTTTTGCCACCATTGTCGGCGAGACGCCGGCCAGGTACGTCACCCAGGTGCGCATGCACCAGGCCCGACAATGGCTGGTGCGCGATCGCCAGAAGATTTCCGTCGTCGCCACACGGCTGGGCTATGAGTCGGACGCCGCCTTCAGCCGGGCCTTCAAGCGCGTCATCGGCTCGGCTCCCAGCCACCTGCGTGCCGAGGAACATGCTGAGATCCGCCAGGCCGGCTGAAGCGCCAGGCCGTGACTCCAGGCTGGATCAATTCCGTCCGGAATTGCCCGAAGAGGTACAGCAGTTCAGCGTTTCCGTGGGACGCTGAACTGCTGTAGGAATCGGCATGGACTTGACCCCGCCCAACGACACTGTGCCGGCCCCGGGGGGGTGCGTTGACCGAGATGTTGCGCGCGCTGCGCCTCGAGGGCGTCGACTATGGCCGCTGCGAACTGGGCACGCCTTGGGCCGTGCTCTTTCCGGTGCAGAAGGCGGCGCGGTTTCACTTCATCGGCCGTGCCGGATGCTGGCTGCTTTCGCCACCAGGCGAATGGATGGAACTGAAAGCCGGCGATGCATTGCTGTTGCCGCGCGGCGCCGAGCATATCCTTGCCAGCGCACCCGGTGTACAAGCCGAACCGCTCGAAAGCTACAGCGTCGAGCCCCTGCAGGACAATGTCTACGCCGCCTCGAACGGCGGCCATGGTGCAAAAACGCTGCTGTTCTGCGGCAGCATGCACTTCAACCACGATGGCTCGCATCCACTGCTGGCCATGATGCCGGATATGCTGCGCGCGAAGGAGCTGATGGCCGGCGAGCCAGGCATCCCGCATTTGCTGGAAGCCATGGCCGACGAGGCGACGAGGAACCGGGCCGGCTCCGGCATGATGCTGGCGCGGCTGGCCGATGTATTGGCCGCAGCCATCATCCGCTCCTGGGTGGAGAACAGCGCCGGTGACATCATGGGTTGGATCGCGGCGATCAAGGATCGGGACATCGGCCGCGTGCTGGTCGCCATTCATCGGCAGCCTGACAGGAACTGGACCGTCGAAGCGCTGGCCCGCGAGATGGGCGCCTCACGGTCGGCTTTTGCCGAACGTTTCACGGCCGTCGTCGGAGAGACGCCGGCAAAATATGTCGCCGGGGTGCGCATGCATCAGGCAAGACGGTGGCTCGAGGAAGAAGGGATGCGGGTGTCGGTGATCGCCGCCAGATTGGGCTACGATTCGGAAGCGTCGTTCAGCCGGGCCTTCAAGCGCATCGTCGGCAGCGCGCCCAGCCATTTGCGCGCCGCGGGCGGCGCCTCGGCAAAAGGCTAAATCAACGCTGTTTGCAGTGGCGATTTCCGGCCTGGATGAATTGCCAAGTGTTCCGGACAGAATGCCATTCCCGGCTTGGCCATTTGCAATAGCTTGTCATCCAACAGACGAGCGCCGGCGGCAAGTCGGCCCGAAGAGGAGAAGCGATGCCAAATCACTTAAAAATCCTGACGCTGGCCGCAATGCTCACTGTCCCCGGCCGTGCCTTCGCCCTTGAGGACAGCTATCTGCCGGCCAACAAGATTCCCTATGTTTCTGAGGCGCCGGACCAACCGCAGCGTCTCGGACCGCTATGGGGAGAAAGGGCCAAGCGCCCCGCGGGTACTTTGCTGAAAGTCCCGGGCAACTGGCACGCCCCTGTTCATGCGCACACCGCCGATTATCGCGCCGTGGTGATCCAGGGCCTATGGGCGCACTGGCAGATGGACGGCGGCGAGGCGAGCAAGGTCGAGCTGCCTCCCGGATCCTACTGGACCCAGAAGGCCAATGAGATGCATGCCGACGCCTGCCTCTCGGACACGGAATGCGTGATCCTGCTGATCAACACCGAGCCCTATGAGACCTATCTGCCGAAGTAGAGGTGCGGGACGGCTGTCCGGCCGGCATTGCTGCGGGGGCTCAGAACTCGGGTTAACAAGACCTGACCACAGCCAGTCCCGCTGTGCCAGTTTCCCATGATAGGAATTTTTTCTTGACTGGGTGAAGGCAACTATGGTAGATATTTGGTTATGGTGCTGAGTTGCGCCAGGGACCCGCCGCACAGGCGGGTTTTTCCGTTCAATGCTTCATCAACAGCGCACCGACGAAGGCTCCGGAGGGACCCGTTAACCCGGATTTCTTGCCCTGCCGCAAGTCGGGCTTTTTGTTTAGGGCGCTGTCCGGAACATCGCATTCGCGATATTCGCCTCATCCGGCGTGCCGCAAACTCACGCCGCTGCCCTTGTCGAACAGCACCACCTTGTCCGGATTCCAGGCAAAGCGCACCGGCTGCTCGATCGCGACATCGGTCCGCGCCGGCACCGTGGCGCGCAGCGTGGTCTCGCCCACGCGCAGCGTCAGGATCTTTTCCACGCCATGGTTTTCGACGTCGTGGACGCGCGCCTCGACCGGCGCACCGCTCTCGAGATAGACGTCCTCGGGGCGGATGCCGAAGACGAGCGGGCGACCGTCGGTCGCCGCACTCGCCTTGGCTCCCCCTGAAAGCGGCAATTCGAAATTCAGCGGCGCCATGACCGCACGATCGTTGACCACCCTGCCGTCGATGAGGTTCATCGGCGGCGAGCCCACGAAGCTCGCCACATAGGTGTCGCGCGGATTGTTGTAGATCTCATGCGGCGTGCCGGTCTGGACGATGCGGCCATGGTTGAGCACGCCCACCTTGTCGCCCATGGACATCGCCTCGATCTGGTCGTGGGTGACGAACAGGAAGGTGGCGCCGAGCTGCATCTGCAGGTTCTTCAGTTCCGTGCGCAGCGCCTCGCGCAGCTTGGCGTCGAGCGCCGACAGCGGCTCGTCCATCAGGAACACGCGCGGCTTGCGCACGATGGCCCGGCCGATCGAGACGCGCTGCATCTCGCCGCCCGACAGCCGGTCGGTCTTGCGGTCGAGCAGATGCTCGATCCTGAGCGTCCGCGCCGCGCGGTCGACGCGGTCCTTGATTTCGGCGTCGGGCAGCCGCCGGATCTTCGGCTTCAGCGGGAATTCGAGGTTTTCGCGCACCGTATAGCGCGGATAGAGCGAATATTGCTGCAGCACCAGCGCCACGTCGCGCTCGGCGGCGCCCCAGTCGGCAACGTCGATGCCGTCGATGAAGACCTGGCCCTCGCTCGGTTTTTCCAGTCCGGCGATCAGCCGCAGCGTCGTTGTCTTGCCCGCGCCCGTCTCGCCGAGCAGGACGAAGAACTCGCCATCGGCGATGTCGAGGTCGAGCCCGGTCAGGGCCGTGTGATTGCCGAACGTCTTGGAGATATTCTTGAGCTGGATATGGGCCATCAGAGTCTCACTCCGAGCGACTTGCCGCTCGCCGCGTCGAAGAAATGCGCCTGTGTCGGATCGATCCTGGCGAACACCCTCTCGCCGGGACCTGAAATGAAGCCGCTCTTGGTGCGGGCGCGCAGCATCTTGGAGCCGACTTTCAGGTCGACGATGTCGAACGAGCCGAGCGGCTCGACGATCTGCGTCTCGACCGCCATGAAACCCTCCGCCGCCTCACGGCTGATGAGGACGCCTTCCGGCCTGATGCCGAGTGCCAGCCGGCCGCCCGCATGGCCGTTGAGCTTCGACAGGAGCGCGCGCGGGAATTCGAAACCGGTTGGCGCATCGCCCACCGTCACCGAGGCCGACGAGGCTTTTTCGGCCACCGCCGCGTCGGCCACGTTCATCACCGGACTGCCGACGAATTGCGCGACGAAGAGGTTGGCCGGGTGCGAATAGACCTCGTCGGGGGAGCCGACCTGCTGGAGAACCCCCTCATGCATGATGACGATGCGATCGGCGAGGCTCATCGCCTCGATCTGGTCATGGGTGACGTAGATGGTGGTCGAGCCTTGCTTGATGTGCAGCCGCTTGATCTCGGCCCGCATCTCCTCGCGCAGCTTGGCGTCGAGCGCGCCGATCGGCTCGTCCATCAGCATCGCTTTCGGCCGCCGCACCAGTGCCCGGCCGATCGCCACGCGCTGCATGTCGCCGCCCGACAGCGCCGACGGTTTCTTGCCGAGCAGGTCCGTGATTTGCAGCGTCTTGGCGACCGAGCGAACTTCCTGGTCGATTTCGCTCTTGCTCTTTCGCGTGGCGCGCAAGGGAAAGGCGATGTTCTCGTAGACGCTCATATGCGGGTACAGCGAGAACGACTGGAAGACCATGGCGATGTCGCGATCGGCGGCCTTCAGATGCTGGATGGGCTTGCCGTCGATGAGGATGTCGCCCTCGTCGATCGTCTCCAGCCCGGCAATGGCGCGCAGCGTCGTCGTCTTGCCGCAGCCCGACTGACCGAGCAGCACGATGAACTCGTTGTCTTCGATCTTGAGGTTGAGGTCCTTGATGACCTGGACGGCGCCGAAGAACTTCTGGACGCCGCGAAGCTCGATCTGGGTCAATGCTGCGCTCCCGGATTTCGCTGCGGATCGCCTGACTGGCCGGTTCCGGCTTCCTCTTGCGGTGCGATCTTGGAGGTGATGTTGAAGCCGATCAGGCCGATCAGGATGATGGTCAGCCCATAGCTGTGCAGCAGCAAGTTCCAGGGCTGGCAGAGCGCAACGATGCCGAGCACCATCAGCACCTGGCTGCCTGGTTCCAGATATTTCTGGTTGATGGCGCGAAAGCTCATTTGCGGATCGCTCCGAAGGACATGCCGCGCAACAGGTGATTACGAAGCAGGAAGGTGAAGATGGCGACAGGAAGCAGGAACAGGAAAGTGCCGGCGGCGATCACCGTCCAGTCCGGCAGCCCGGAGCCGACCTGGCTCGGGATGAACGGCGGTGCGGTCTGGGCGCGGCGATTGGTCATGATCAGCGCGAAGGCATATTCGTTCCATGCCGTGATGAAGCAGAACACGGCCGTCGCGGCGATGCCGGTGGCGGCTTCGGGCAGCACGATCTTGAAGAAGGCTTCCATGCGCGTATAGCCGTCGACGAGCGCCGCTTCCTCGTACTCCTTCGGGATCTCGTCCATGAAGCCCTTCATCAGCCAAACCGAGAAGGACAGGTTGAAGGCGGTGTAGAGGATGATCAGCCCGATATGGGAATCGTTGAGGCCGACCGCCCGGTACATCAGGAACATCGGGATCGCCACCACCACGGGCGGCAGCATGCGGGTCGAGAGGATGAAGAACAAAAGGTCCGCCTCGCCTTTGACCCTGAAGCGCGAGAAGCCATAGGCGGTGAATGTACCCATGCCGACCGCCAGCACCGTCGAGGTGATCGCGACGATCAGCGAATTCATGAAACGGTTCGGATAGCCCGACCATTGCACCTGGCCCTTGCCGTCGCGCACGATCTTTTCGCCGCCGTCGAAGACGACGCGTTCCCACCAGGGCGCCGCCGCGTATTCTTCGGGCGAAGGCGGGCTGCGCAATTGCGAGCGCTTGGTGAACAGCTTCACGAAGGGCGATATCTCCGGCTGGAACACGACCGTCGGCGGGATGGTGGTGGCAAGGTTGCGCGGCTTGAACGCCGTCGAGGCGATCCAGTAGATCGGTGCCAGGAAGATCACTGTCGCCACCAGCACGGCGACGATTGCGACGCGGTTGAGGGCGATCTCGGAAGAAGTGCGGACGGCGGCCATCTCAGCGCTCCTTCACTTTGTTCAGATATTTGACGTAGATGTTGGTGATGGCCAGCACCATGATCAGCACGATGTAGGCGAGCGCGCAGGAGCGCCCGGTCTGCCATTCCTGGAACGCCATCTTGTAGAGCCGGATCGAGATCAGTTCAGCCGTCGGCTGGGTGGTCAGGATGTAGGCCAGATCGAAGGTCTTGAACGCTTCCATGGTGCGGAAGATGACGGCGATCATCAGGATCGGCGCGACCAGCGGCAAGGTGATGCGGAAGAAGGTGTAGAACGGACCGGCGCGGTCGATAGCGGCGGCTTCGTAGAGGTGCTTCGGCACCGCCGAGAGGCCGGCCAGCGACAGCAGCATGACGAAGGGCGACCACATCCAGATGTCGGTCAGCGCCACCGCGTAGAGTGCCATCTTGGGGTCGGCCAGCCACTCGAAATTGCCAAGCCCAAGCGCATAGTTGATGACGCCCCATGACGGATCGTAGAGCAGTTTCCAGAACAGGCCGACGACGGCCATCGACAGCATCATCGGCAGCAGCAGCAGGGTCGTCAGCAGCCCCTTCAGCGGAATATCGCGGTTGAGCAGCATCGCCACGCCGAAACCGACCAGCAACTGTCCGGCGACCGAGATGATCACGTATTTGGCGGTGATCGCGAAGTTGGACCAGACATAAGGATCGCTGAGCAGGTCGCGGTAGTTCTGCAACCCGACGAAATTCGCCGGCGCGTTGGTCGAGGCGCGGAAATCGGTGAAGGAATAGCCGAGCGAATAGATCAGCGGAAAGATGTTGAAGACGATCAGGAACAGGATCGTCGGGATGATGAAAAGATTGCGGATCGAAATATCGCTAAGGCCACGCGCGGCCGCGCGTGAAGATCTGTCCAGCGTGGTGATCATCGTGGTCGCCAAGACCCTGCTCCCGCTTGAAGAAAAAGAAACGGAGGAGGCATGAGCGCCCCCTCCGTGGGACATGAACGATTATTGGCCGCGGCCGTATTTCTTGAAGGTCGCGTTCCAGTCGGCGGCCAGTGCGTCGAGCGTTTCCTTGGCGGTGCCTTCGCCGCCGATCATGTAGGGATAGACGCGCTGGTTGAGCTGCTGGAGCAGTTCGGCATATTCCGGCACCGCCCAGAAATCCTTCACCTTGAACATGGTCTCGTAGAAGGCCTTGTTGTAGGGCGTCGCATTCTGGAACTCTTCCGACTTGAGCACGGCTGCGCTGCAGGTGTAGCCGCCGAGTGCCGCCCACTTCTTCTGGGTCTCGTCCTTGATGAACCATTCGAGGAACTTCATCGCCTCGTCCTGCTTCTGCGAGTAGGAGACGACGGAGATGCCCTGACCACCGAGTGCGGCGAACTGGTCGCCGTTCGGCCCGGGAGGATTGGCGAAGAAGCCGGTGTTCTTGGCGTTCGGGTTCGACGCCTCGTTGATCAGCGAGGGGAAGAACGCGAAGTAGTTCATGCTCATCGCGGCCAGGTTTTCGGTGATCGCCTGGTTGTCCTCGACGAAGAACGACTTGGCCCAGCCCGGAGGCGTGAACTTGTAAAGCTCCTTATAGGCGTCGAGCGCGGCGACAGCCTTGTCGGAGTTGATGAAACCGTCGACCTTGTAGGTCGAATAGTCACCCAGTTCGCCGCCATAGGAGAACAGCGCGTTCTCGAAGCCCATCGCCATCGCGTCATAGGAATTGTCGGTGTAGATGGCGATGCCGTATCTCTTCTGGTCCGGCCGGTGGAAGAATTCGGCGATGTCGCGCAGCGCCTTGAAATCCTTCGGCACGTCGAGGTCGTAGCCGTATTTGGCCTTGAAGGCTTCCTTCTCCTTGGGATCCTCGAACCAGTCCTTGCGATAGGACCAGCCGACGGCGTCGCCTTCGAGCGGGATGGCCCAGTACTTGCCGCTGTTGCCAGGATATTCGGCGTAGTACTTCACCGTCGCCGGCGCCATCACCTCGCCGAGCTTGTGCTTGTTGAAGAAGTCGGTGAGGTCGACATAGTGGCCACCGGTCGAGCCGGCGCCGAGCCACTGCGAGTCGCCGACGACCAGGTCGTAGGCATCGCCATGAGCGTTGAACTCGGTGAAGGCCTTGGTCTGGAAGTCGGCCCAGGGCGTGGTTTCCACCGTGATCTTGACGCCGGTTTCCTTCTCGTACTCGTTGCCGAGTTCCTGGAGGTAGTTGGCCGGATCCCATTCCGCCCAGAAGATGGTGAGCGATTTGTCCTGGGCGTAGACGGATGTTCCGCAGGCAAGTGTCAAGCCGATACCAGCAAGCAAGCTGGTCACTATCTTGCGCATGATGTTTCCTCCCTTGTGCGCATTCTACCGTATCAAGCGAGCCGGCAAACGGGGCCGGCCCTGGTAGTTCCTCCCTTGGTCGCGCCTTCCGGTTTGGAGCCTCCTCGCCCGTCCGGAAATGGATCGCAGCCCTCACTTTCGATCCGCTTTTCTCCTTTGATCTGGTATTACCAATTTTGAAGCTCCGTCAAGCCCTTTCTTGAGCAATGGTGACAGCTCGAAGTCTCGAATTCCAGCCTTATCTGCCTGTTTTTCCTAAATTTTCCTACTCATTGATAGACATCGGCCTTGTTCATGCTTCAGCATTGCGGTTAATATCGGCAACCAGTGTGCAAATCTGGTAGAACCAGATACCTGCTATTTCGTGACCCTTGTTGGTTCGATCGCTTGTGCTTCGGAGACTGATTCCGCGATCGCCGCGCGCACCAGGGCGACCGCCGCCCACTGGGCAACGGACATCGTCCGGCGACCGTCCAGTCCCCAGATGTCCTTCAGCACGATAAGCACCTCGACGCCGAAGATCAGCGACAGCGCCTGCGCCAGCCGCTTGAGGTCGCGCGGCGGCAGCCGGCCCTTGAGCGGAGCGAGCGCGTCCTGAAGCAATTCGACGCGGTGGCCCCGCTTGAAGGCCGGTTCGCTTCCCAAAGTACCGGCCTGGCGCCGCGCCCACTGATCGAGCGACAGTTTCAACGCCGCCTTGAATGTGGCCTCGAAAGCCTCGATGCGCGGCATGGCCGTATCGAAGAGCTCGGCGACGCGGCGCTCGGCATCGGCAGAGGTGGATTTCCACGTGAGGATCGGTCCGAGCCCCTCGTCGACCACCGCCTGCACCAGTGCCGCCTGGCTCGGAAAATAGCGATAGGCGGTGGCGCGGGAAACCTGCGCCGCCTCGGCAACCTCGCTGACCGAAGGTGTCGCGCCCGCCTGCATCAGCCTCGTCGCCGTCTCCAGCATCAGCCGTTTCGTGCGCGCGCGCGGTCCACGTTCGGGTCCCCCGGCGGTGTCGTCGCTTGTTGCGGCGTGTTGACGTGAGACATCCATATCAATATGATACGCGCGTCTCAAAAAATTGCAATGACCTCCTCATTTTTGGAATGGCTAGGTTGACGCTCTGTAGAGCACTGAGCCTTGGGTGACTTGGACCGGCAGAGGGAGGCATCGATGAAGCGCATTTATGTGGTGGGCACCGCGGACACCAAGGGTGAGGAACTCGCCTTCCTGGCCGACGCGATCGCCGCCACGGGTGCCGCTGTCTGCCGGGTCGACGTCGGAACGCGCGGCGCGAGCGTGCCGGTCGACATTGCCGCTGAGGATGTGGCAGGCCACCATCCCGGCGGGCGAGACGCGGTGCTCGCCGGCAACGACCGCGGCACCGCGGTCGCCGCCATGGGCATCGCCTTCGCTCGCTTTGCCCAATCACGAAACGACATTGCCGCCATGATCGGCATCGGCGGCGGCGGCGGCACGTCGATCATCACCGCAGGCATGCGCACGCTGCCGCTCGGCCTGCCCAAGATCATGGTTTCGACGCTCGCTTCCGGCGACACCGCGCCCTATGTCGACATCTCGGACATCATCATGATGCCGTCGGTGACCGACATGGCCGGGCTGAACCAGCTCTCGCGTGTCGTTCTGCACAATGCGGCCCAGGCGATATCGGGCATGGCCGCCGGACCGCCGCCGCCGCCCGAGGGCAAGCCGTCGATCGGCCTCACCATGTTCGGCGTCACCACGCCCTGCGTGACGGCAATCGCGGATCAGCTCCGTTCGACCTATGACTGCATGGTCTTTCACGCCACCGGCACCGGCGGCCGCAGCATGGAAAAACTGGCCGACAGCGGCCTGCTGTCCGGCGCCATCGACATCACCACCACTGAGGTCTGCGATCTCCTGTTCGGCGGCGTGCTGCCGGCGACGGAGGATCGTTTCGGTGCCGTTGCCCGCACCGGCCTGCCTTATGTCGGCTCGGTCGGCGCGCTCGACATGGTCAATTTCTGGGCGCCTGCGACCATTCCGGACCATTATCGCGGGCGGCTGTTCTACGAGCACAACCCGAACGTCACGCTGATGCGCACGACGGCGCAGGAATGCCGCAAGATCGGCGAGTGGATCGGCACAAGGCTCGCCCGCTGCAAGGGGCCCGTGCATTTCCTTGTCCCGGAGAAAGGCGTCTCGGCGCTCGACATCGAAGGCGGCGCCTTCTTCGACCCGCAAGCCGATGCCGCCCTGTTCGAAGCCATTGAGCGCACGATTAAGCCGAACGCGACGCGCCGGCTGACACGCCTGCCGCTGCACATCAATGATCCCCGATTCGCCAAGGCCGCGGTCGCGGCTTTCCTCGAAATCGCCAGACAGTGAGATCCAAGACATGCCGGCAATACCGCGCAAGGACATACTGAAGAAATTCAGGGGGATGATCGACAAGGGCGTGCCGATCGTCGGCGGCGGCGCTGGCACCGGCCTGTCGGCCAAGGCCGAAGAGGCCGGCGGCATCGACCTCATCATCATCTACAATTCCGGCCGCTACCGCATGGCCGGTCGCGGCTCGGCCGCCGGCCTGCTTGCCTATGGCAATGCCAATGAGATCGTCAAGGAGATGGCCTACGAGGTGCTGCCGGTGGTCAGGAAGACGCCGGTGCTGGCTGGTGTCAACGGCACCGATCCGTTCGTCATCATGCCGCTGCTGCTCTCCGAGCTGAAGACGATGGGTTTTTCCGGGGTGCAGAATTTCCCCACCATCGGCCTGTTCGACGGCAGCATGCGACAGAGCTTCGAGGAGACCGGCATGGGTTTTGGGCTCGAGGTCGACATGATCGCCGAAGCCCGCAAGCTCGATCTTTTGACCACGCCCTATGTCTTCAACCCGGACGAGGCGCGCGCCATGACCAGGGCCGGCGCCGATATCGTCGTGGCTCATATGGGCGTGACGACGGGGGGCTCGATCGGCGCCACCTCTGCCAAGTCGCTCGACGACTGCGTGGTCGCCATCGACGCGATCGCCGAAGCGGCCCGTTCGGTGCGCAAGGATGTCATCCTGCTTTGCCATGGCGGGCCGATCTCAATGCCGGACGACGCCCGCTACATCCTCGAACGCTGCAAGGGCCTGCACGGCTTTTATGGCGCGAGCTCGATGGAGCGGCTGCCGGCGGAAGCGGCGATCGCCCGGCAGACCGCCGATTTCAAGGCCGTTACGCTTGGCGGCCTGAAGACGACCACGAAGAAAAAGAAGGGATCATGAGAATGACCGACAAGAGCAAGGTGTTCGTCTACCCGAAGGATGTCGGCGCCTTCGGATTCGACTGGGGAAAATTGTCGCTGACGGTCGCTCCGGAAGTGAACGGCGCGACCCGCTTTTCCGGCGGCGTCGTCGACCTGCCTTCCGGCAAGGGCCATACCCGTCATAACCATCCGGGCGCGGAAGAAATCATCTTTGTCATTTCGGGCCATGGCGAGCAGATGGTCGAGGACGAGCAAGGCAATCCGGTGGTCGAGAAGGTCGGCCCCGGCTGCACCATTTACGTGCCCGAGAGCCGCTTCCACTCGACGCTCAACACCGGCGACGGGCCGATGCAGCTGTTCGTCGTCTATTCGCCGGCAGGGCCGGAACTGGGATTGCGCGAACTGCCGGATTTCAGGTTGCTGCCGGCCGGGAACTCCCCTCGCTCGCGACTTTGAGGCGCCCTTCCGATATGCTATCGTCCAGCATGCCTCCTTGAGAGAGAAGCGATGACGCGTTTCAGTCCCCAGGAATTCGTGGAGAAGCTCGCAACGGGCAGCCTGCCGGATGGCAACCCGGCCATGACGGTTGGCGGTATTGTCAAGGCCAACGACGCCGACCCGTCAACGCTTCTCTTTTCGACCGATTTGTCCTGCGAATCCTGGATACCCGTGCCGCTGAGCTTGATCCAGACGGTCGAGCAGGTACGGACGGTCAACTGCAAAGACCATAAGCATCCGCTGGTCAAGATCGCTTTTACACCGCCCTCGCCGGATCAACGTGACATCAATGCCCTGCTTATGATCATGGCCGGGCTTCAGAGCCAACTCTCCTGGTTCCATCGCAACGCCAAATCCGGCAGTCCGTGGGCGTCAACGTTTGCATCCGATTGCGCCGTCGTCTCCGCATCCGAGGGGCTTACCATATGCTGCACCCAGACGATCGACGGAAGATTGGAATTCGTCTGCACTGGAATGGTTTAGTGCCTGTCGCGCAAAAGTGACTTCTGTTTAGCGGCAACGGCAAAGCGCCGCGCATGAATTCGTTTCGACGCGACGCGCCTTAGAGACAATCGAGACCGGCACGCTCATTTGTAACGTGGCAGGTTACATGCCACCCCGGTTCCATGCCCGACCCCGATCCCCGAACATCACATAGCCGGTATCGGTAACCGCCACCGTATCCTCCAGCTTGATGAAGCCGCGCGTCGGGTGAAGCATGGTCGTCTCCACCGATAGCACCATGTTCCTCTCCAGCGGCTTGCCCGCATAGGTGCCTTCATAGGTCACCGGATGGTTGGTCATCAGGAACGGCGCCTCATGCGTGATCAGCCCCATGCCGTGAGCGAAGAAATCCGTGTAGGGCGCGACCTTGGATTTTTTCAGCACGCCTTCGGCATGGGAAATCATGTCACCACCCAGCGTACCCGCCTTTACCTTCGAGAACGCCGCCTGCTGCACCGCCTCGACCTCCGCCAGCAGGTCCTCCAACTCGGCATCCGGGTCTCCGAGAACCCCCATGCGGCAGAGGTCGCCGATATAGCCATGATAATTGCCGCCGGAATCGATCGACAGCACTTCGCCCTTCTTCCACGCTTGCGGCGACGCCGCGCGGTTGTGGCTGGAGCCCAGCGTCAGCAGGCAATATTCGAAATGCGCGCCGCGATTCGTCTCCTCGCGGCGAAGCTGTTCGATCATCTCGCTCTTGGTCGTGCCTTCGCGCGCCCATTGGATGGTCGCCAGCATGGAATCGGTGATCAGTTCGGAAGCGATACGCAGTTTCTCCAGCTCGGCCTCGGTCTTGATGGCGCGCATGCGCTCCAGCATGCCGGTGGCATCGACCAGCTTGGCGTCGGGGAGCGCTTTGCGGATCAGAGCATAGGCGTCCGACGGCAGGAAACCCGGCTCGATGCCGATGCGAGCGTCGCCCTTGCCGATCTTGCGCACATGCTCGACGGCGAGATTGGCGGCATCGAGCGTACCCCAGCAGGCGGCATGCAGCGTCGGCGTCCAGAACGGGTGGTTCTGGTGTTCGCCACCCTCCATGCGGTTGCCGATATAGGCGGCGTGGTCCGGTCCGCCTTTTTCGTAGATCACGATCGGCAGGTACCGGCTGTGGCCGATCGCATCCATGGCGGCGAAGAAGATGAACTTGTAGCCGCCGAGCAGATATTGGGTGTTGTGCTTGGAGGTCGCGAGCAGGACGTCGATATCAGCCTCTTCCATCAGGCCATCGACCCTGGCGTGGTCGAATGGGATGTCGCCGACGGCACTCTTCTCCGGAGCTATGTTCATTGTCTCTCTCCCTGAATGTCCGCGCGGATCGGCTGGATCGCCGGCTGCCCGATCCCGATAGGTCTTCCGACTTCGGGTCAAATCTGCACCATTTTCGCCCATCTGGTCCAGCCAGAAACAGGCTCGCACAGCTGAATGGCCGTCGCCGGTGCCCATAATGTGAGGTGCATCGGATGACCTGGTCTTACCAGGTCAGGTTTATCGACCACTCTCCCGTAACTGGTCCAGCGAACAAAAATTTCAAAGCCACGCCACGATGCGCCAATTCCGTCTCTGGCGAAAGCCACGGCAAGGCCCATAATCAAACGTGCATGGAAACGCCCGAAAGGCCTCCGTGCAAGATATGAGATAGAGGGGGAATAGGATGATGTCGGAGTTCAGGATTTCACGCCGCACGGTGCTTGCGGGCTCTGCCGTGCTTCTGGCCTCCACCGCGATGCCGGCCTTGAGCTGGGCGCAGACGCCGAAGAAGGGTGGCCGCCTGGTGCTCGCCGCCGATTCCGAGCCGCGCAACCTCAACCCGGCCATCGTCGCCTCGAATGGCGTCTTCTTCATCTCCAGCAAGATCGTCGAAACGCTGGCCGAAGCCTCCTTCGATGGCAAGGACGGGCTTGCACCACGCCTGGCGGTCAGTTGGGAAGGCGCCGCCGACGGGCTGTCGGCGACCTTCAAACTGCGCGAAGGGGTCAAATGGCATGACGGCAAGCCGTTCACCTCGGCCGACGTCGCCTTCTCGGCGCTGCAGATCTGGAAACCGCTGCAGAATCTCGGCCGCACCGTGTTCAAGGATCTGGCCGCGGTAGATACCCCTGATGAATTGACCGCCGTGTTCAAATTCGCCAAGCCGACGCCCTTCCAGCTGATCCGCAACGCTCTGCCGGCGCTGAGCAGCGTGGTGCCGAAGCACGTTTACGAAGTTGGCAAGATCGAGGACAACCCGGCCAACAACGCGCCCATCGGCACCGGCCCGTTCAAGTTCGCCGAATACAAGGCCGGCCAATACTACCGGCTGACGAAGAACACGGATTATTGGGGCAAGGGCGAGCCCTATCTCGATGAGATCATCTACCAGGTGCTGCCCGACCGCACTTCGGCGGCGAGCGCGCTGGAAGCAGGAGAGATCCAGCTCGCCGCCTTCTCCGCCGTGCCGCTGGCCGATCTTGACCGCATCTCGAAAGTGCCGGGCCTGAAGGTGATCACCAAGGGCTATGAGGGACTGACCTACCAGCTCGTCGTCGAGATCAATCACCGTCGCAAGGAGCTCGCCGACCTGAAGGTGCGCCAGGCGATCGCGCATGCCATCGACAAGGATTTCGTCGTCAAGACGGTGTTCCTCGGCTATGCCGCCGCCGCCACCGGCCCGGTGCCGAAGAACGACCCGCAGTTCTATACCGCCGACGTCCCGACCTATGCCTTCGACGTCGCCAAGGCCAATGCGCTGCTCGACGAGGCGGGTTACAAGAAGGGCGCCGACGGCAAGCGCTTTTCGCTGAAACTGTTGCCGGCTCCCTATTTCAACGAAACCAAGCAGTTCGGCGACTATCTGCGCCAGGCGCTCGCCGCCATCGGCATCGACGCCCAGCTCGTCAACAACGATTCCGCCGCGCATATCAAGGCCGTCTACACCGACCACGCTTTCGACCTCGCCGTCGGCCCGCCGGTGTTCCGCGGCGACCCGGCGATCTCGACCACCATCCTGGTGCAGAGCGGCATTCCGGACGGCGTGCCGTTCTCCAACCAGGGCGGCTACAAGAACGATGCGCTGGACGCGCTCATCGCCAAGGCGTCCGAGACGCTCGATACATCGGCCCGCACCAATCTTTACAAGGAGTTCCAGAAGGAGGTGGCCGCCGACCTGCCGCTGATCAATGTCGCCGAATGGAGCTTCATCAGCGTCGCGCGCGAGACGGTCGGCAACATCGCCAACAATCCGCGCTGGGCGGTATCGAACTGGGCGGACACATATCTGGAATCGTGACAGTATTTCGCGGATGAACGTTCGCGAAATCATCGTAGGCGTTGAGTTCTACGAGGCCCCCCTCTGTCCTGCCGGACTTCTCCCCCTCAAGGGGGGAGATTGGCAACTTGTCTGTCCCGCGAATTTTCCGACGTTGGGGATTGGCGAAGCCAAAAATGACAGCCAATCTCCCCCCTTGTGGGGGAGATGTCCGGCAGGACAGAGGGGGGTGCCCAGGCGCGGTCCTAACCAACGTATCGCCAACCCATCGAGGGCCGCATGAACCGCGCCCTCGCGCTCCTCCGCCGTCGCCTCGTCGGCAGCATCTTCGTGCTTTTGATCGTCGTCATCGGCACGTTCCTGCTGCTCGAAGCCGCCCCGGGCGACGCGGTCGATGCCTATATCGTCTCGACCGGCGGCGATGCCGGCATGATCGAGCTGTTGCGCCATCGCTGGGGCCTCGACCAGTCGGAGCTGACGCGGCTCGCCAACTATCTCTGGGCGCTGCTGCATCTCGATCTCGGCCAGTCCGTCACCTTTTCGCGGCCGATCCGCGACGTGATCCTCGAGCGCCTGCCGACCACGCTGTGGTTGATGGGCAGCGCCACCGCGCTTTCCTTCGGCCTCGGCTCGGCGCTGGGCATCTATGCCGGCGCCAGGCCGGGCAGTTTTCGCGACCGTTTTCTCTCCATCGGTTCGCTGGCGCTCTACGCGGTGCCGGGTTTCTGGCTCGGCCTGGTGCTGATCGTCGTCTTCGCTGTCGACCTGCGCTGGCTGCCGATCGGCGGCATCGAGACCATCGCCTCCGGCAAGGCCGGCCTCGACCGCGCCGCCGACATCGCCATCCATCTCGTCCTGCCGGTCTCAGCCCTCGGCTTCATCTACCTGGCGCTCTATTTGCGGATGATGCGTGCCGGCATGACCGAGGTCTGGCGGCAGGATTTTGTGCTGGCCGCCCGCGCCAGGGGCTTGTCGCGCCGCCGCATCGTGCTTGCCCATGTCGCCCGCAATGCGCTGCTGCCATTGGTCACGATGCTCGGCCTGCAGTCGGCGCAGATGCTGGGCGGTAGCGTCGTCATCGAGAGTGTTTTTGCCGTGCCCGGTCTGGGTCGGCTGGCGCAGGAGGCAGTGGCCGCGCGCGACACGCCCTTGCTGCTCGGCATCATTCTCGTCAGCGCCGTCCTGGTCATCGTCATCAATCTTCTCGTCGATGTCGCCTATGCCTTTCTCGACCCGCGCGTCGGCGCCAGCGAGGCCGGCACATGAGCACGCTCCGCCGCTTTCTGCGCACGGCGGAGGCGGTCGCCGGCGCCATCCTCCTGGCGGCATTGTGCGTCACGGCCCTGTCAGCGCCGCTGCTGTTTCCGGGCGACCCGCAAGCCATCGCCGGCCCGGCGCTGCTGCCGCCCTTCCAGGACTGGTCGCTGCCGCTCGGCACGGATCGCCTCGGCCGCGACGTGCTGGCCGAGCTTTTCCACGGCGCTCGCACGTCGCTTGCCGTCGGCCTTGCGGCAGCCGCCGCCGCACTGGCCATCGGCTCGATGGTGGGCACGGTGGCCGGGTTTGCCGGCGGCCTCACCGACGAGGTGCTGATGCGCGTCACCGATGCCTTCCAGACCGTGCCGGGCTTTTTGCTGGCTCTGGCCTTCGTCAGCGTCGTCGGCCCTTCGCTCGGCGTCGTCGTGGCGGCAATAGCGCTCGGCACCTGGACCGGGCCCGCGCGCGTGGCCCGCGCGGAAGTGCTGTCGATCCGCGAGCGCGACTACGTCGCCGGCGCGCGCGTCATCGGCATGCATCCGCTGGAAATCGCCTTTCGCGAGGTGCTGCCCAATGCCTTGCCGCCGGTGCTGGCGCTGTCCTCGGTGATCGTGGCAGCGGCGATCCTCACCGAGGCGGCTTTGTCCTTCCTCGGCCTTGGCGACCCCAATCGGGTCACCTGGGGCGGCATGATAGCTGAGGGCCGCGCCGTGCTGCGCACCGCGCCCTTCCTGTCGATCGCGCCCGGCATAGCACTGGTCCTGACGGTGCTCGGCGTCTATCTCGCCGGTGAAGGCATCGTTGAAACCACGGCGGTCCGAAGAGGCCTGTCGTGACCGCGCTGGCTTCGATCCGCAACCTCGCGGTGACCTACCGCCGTGACGACGGCGAGGTGGTGGCGCTGAGAGACATCAGCCTCGACATCAAGGCTGGCGAGCGGCTGGCCGTCATCGGCGAAAGCGGTTCGGGCAAAAGTACGCTGGCTTTGGCGATTGCGGGGTTGTTGCCGGCGAGCGCCAGGATTGACGGACGTATCGATTGGGTTTTGCGACCGTCGATGTTGGGTGCCAAGGCAGAACGCCTACCTTCCCGTTTTCTCGAAAAGGCACCCCTCCTCGGCCGCGATATCGGCTTCATCTTTCAAGACCCGTCCGCCAGCCTCGATCCTGTCATGACCGTCGGCAAACAGATCGCCGAAGTCTCCCGAACCCATCTCGGTCTCACATGGCCTCAGGCATACGCCAAGGCGAAGGATCTGCTCGAACGCGTCCGTCTGCCCGACCCGGACTCCGCCCTGCGCGCCTATCCGCATCAGCTGTCCGGCGGCCAGAAGCAGCGTGTGGCGATTGCAGCCGCGATCGCAGCCGGCCCAAGACTTTTGATCGCCGACGAGGCGACCAGCGCGCTCGACACCATCGTGCAGGCCGAGATCGTCGCACTGATCCGGCGGCTGGTGGAAGAAGACGGCATGACGCTGCTGTTCATCAGTCACGACATTGCGCTGGCCGCCGAGCTGGCGGACCGCATTGCCGTGTTCCGGCATGGCGAATTGATCGAACTTGGCGCCACGCAACAGATCGTCAGTGCGCCAACTGAAGCCTACACGCGCGCGCTGCTCGAGGCCCATATCGGCCTCGACGCCGAACCGCTGCACCACGGTGTGATGGCATGAGCGCCCCTGTGCTGGCGGTTTCCAACCTTACCAGGCATTACCGCCGTGGCGGCAAGACGGTTACCGCGGCCGACGACGTTTCTTTCGAAATCGGGCCCGGCGAGACGCTGGCGCTGGCCGGACCCTCCGGCAGCGGCAAGTCGACGATCGCCCGGCTGGTGTTGCGGCTGATCGAGCCGGATGCCGGCCGGATCGAGTTTGAAGGCCATGATTTCCTGGCTCTGGGCGGCGCCGGCTTGCGTGCGCGTCGCGCTCGCTTGCAGATGGTGTTCCAGGATCCGCTTGCCGCCTTCAATCCGCGCGCCACGGTGGCGCGCGTGCTTGACGATCCCTTGCGTATCCACGGGCTCGCCTCCCGTTCCGAGCGCCCGCGCCGTATCGCCGCCCTGCTGGAGCGCGTCGGGCTTACGGCGGAGCTCGCCTCTCGCGCCATCCACGAAATCTCGGGCGGCCAGCGGCAGCGGGTGGCGATTGCCCGCGCCATGGCCACGAAACCCTCGCTGATCGTGCTCGACGAAGCGGTGTCGGCACTCGATGTTTCGGTGCGCGGACAGATCCTCGATCTTTTGCTCGACCTGCAACGCCAGGAACGGATCGCTTATCTCTTCATTTCGCATGATCTCGGCGTCGTCAGGGCCGTCGCCCACCGCGTCATCCTTCTCGACGGCGGGCGGATTGCCGAGAGCGGCGATGCCCGCGCCGTCATCGATGCGCCGCGATCGGCTATCGGCAAGGCGCTCGTGGCAGCCGCACCAAAGCTCAGAAGAACCACGCAGGAAGCATCATGATCGACCCCGAAGCCAGAGCCGAGAAACTGTCGCGCGAACTCGATTCCGCATTCCGCAACCGGGCCGACCTCTATCGCCTGTTCCTGGATGAGTTGACCGGAGAGCTGGGCGCCGAAAGAGCCGAGGCGATAATGACCCGGACCATCGAGCAGCGCGGCAAGGAAGTGGCAGCAGCCGCCTTCGCCGGATTCGGTCCCAACGACGCGCGCTCAATCGGCGAAGCTTTCCTGTCGGTCAGCCCGGATGACGGCCGGATGTATCCGACCGATGTCGAACGCGGGCCCGACCGCATCGCCTTCAAGGTGAAACGCTGCCCCCTCAAGGATGCTTGGGTCGAGGCCGGCGTCGGCGAGGAAAAACTCGCGACGCTCTGCCGCATCGCCGGCGCCTTCGACCGTGGCCTGTTCGAGGCGACCGGCGTGCGTTTCGACAATGTCACCTGGACGCCCGGCCACGGCAGCGGCTGCTGCCACATCGCGCTGACCAACCGCGATGCCGGCTAGCAATCGACGGCCTTAGCCGCCGACCATCAGCCTGACGACCTCGTCATGGTTGGTCTCGGAAATCTTGCGCTCGCCGGCCTGGATCCCGCGCCGCAGCACGACGATGCGATCGGAAACGGCGAAGATGTCCTGGAGATTATGCGAGATGAAGATCACGCCGCGCCCTTGCGCCTTGAGCTGATGGATGAGCGAAATCACCTTGCGCTGCTCCGGCACGCCGAGCGCGGCCGTCGGTTCATCCATGATCAGGATCTGCGCGTCCCAGTAGACGGCGCGGCCGATGGCCACGGCCTGCCGCTGGCCGCCGGAGAAATTGCTGACCGGCGCGTTCAACCGGCTGACGTGAAAGTCCAGCCGCTTCATCGTCTCCCTGGCGGCCTCGGCCATGGCCTTGCGGTCGAGCACCGGCAGGAAGCCGAACGCCTTGCGCATCGGTTCGCGGCCGAGGAAGATGTTGGCACCGATCGACAGATTGTCGGCCAGCGCGAGATCCTGGTAGATCGTCTCGATGCCCTTTTCGCGCGCCTCCTGCGGCGTGGCGAAAGCCACCGGCTGACCTCTGAGCAGGATTTCTCCGCCCGTCGGCTGGAACACGCCCGATATTGCCTTGATCAGGGTCGTCTTGCCGGCGCCATTGTCGCCGGCAAGCGCCACCACTTCGCCCGGCCGCACGGCCATGGAGAAATCGTTGAGCGCCCGTACCGCACCGAAGTGCTTGGAAAGGTTCCGGACTTCGAGGAGGGGCTCGGTGCTATTCATCCTGACGGGCTCCACTGAACCGGCGCTGCGCCTGGTCGATGAGAACGGAAATGATGATGACGACGCCGACGGCGATGAACTGCCAGAACGGCTCCACATTGACGAAGACCAGCCCGTATTGGATGACCGCGATCACCAGCGCGCCGGCGACGGTGCCGAAGATGGTGCCGGAGCCGCCGAACAGGCTGGCGCCGCCGATCACCACCGCCGCGACGCTGTCGAGCAGCAGCGGTTCGCCGGCCTGCGCTGCCCCCGCCGTGAAGCGCGCGGCATAAAGCGCGCCGCCAAGGCCGGCGCACATTGCCGACAGCACGTAGAGCCGCAGGATGTGGCCCCTGATGTCGATGCCGGCGCGGCGCGCCGCCTGCACATTGGCGCCGATGGCGTAATTGTGCTGGCCGAAACGGGTCTGGCTGAGCAGATAGTGCATCACGACGACGAAGACAGCAGCGATCATCACCAGATAGGGCACGCCATGGAACTTGCCGTTGCCGAGCAGTGCGAACCAGGAATTCTGTACCGGCACTGTCGTGCCGCCGGCAAGCAGGAAGGCGACACCGCGGGCGACGCCGAACATGCCGAGCGTGCCGATGAAGGGCGGAACCCTGAGCCGCGAGATCAGCAAGCCGTTGATGACGCCGGGCACGCCGGCCACGATCACCGCGGCAAGGATGCCGGCCAGCATGGCCAACGGCAACGGAATGGCGGCGCCCGCCATGTTGGTGGCATGCGCGGCGATGACCGCGGCAAGGCCCATGATGAAGCCGAGCGAAAGGTCGATGCCGCCTGATATGATGACGAAGGTCTGCCCGGTCGCCAAAAGCAGCGGCGCCACGGCGAAAATCGCGATGGATTGCAGATTGAACGGATTGAGCACGAAAGTGGCGCCGAAGGCGCTCCGCGACCAGATCTCGAAACAGATGATCAGGCCGGCGAGAAACAGCCAGGCGCGCCCCTCGGCGATGCGTGCGATCCAGCTCCTGGCGGGATCGCCGTGGTCAGCCTGGGGGGCGACATGCTTCTCGGCTGGCTGTGCTGGTGATGTCGAGGTCATGAGTACTCCGCGGCGCGGCTGCCTTCAAACAGGTCCCGCCCTGGCGGGACCGGCACAGGCTCCTCCCGGCGCACCGGGAAGAGCCAAGCTGGTCCGGACTTACTCGGAGTAGAGATACTTCGAGATGTTCGGATCGGCGATGTTGGACTTGTCCATGATCGTGAAGCCGGTGCCGATCGTGACCGGGATGGATTGGCCGGTCAGGTGGGCATAGGCCGAGACGACGCCGAAATAGCCGATCTCTGCGGGATGCTGGGCGATCGCCACATCCACAAGGCCGGTGTTGATGTTGTCGACGATGCTGGTCGGAGCATCGAAGGCAACCACTTTGACGGTGCCCGTCTGCCCTGCCTGCTTGACGCCATTGGCGGCGCCCAGCGCCGAGAACAGATTGGCGCCGAACACGCCGACGAGGTCGGGGTTGCGCGCGAACACCGCCTGCAGCTGCGAGGCCGCCTTGTTGGCGTCGTCGTCATTGAACTGGGTCTCGAGAACGGTGATGCCGGGATGGTTGGCCATCTCCTTCTTGAAGCCTTCCTCGCGCTGGTCGGTGGTCGAGATGCCGGGCTTGACGTTGGAGACGTAGACCTTGCCCTTGTCGCCGACGGCCTTGGCAAGCGCCCGCGCCGCGATTTCGCCGCCCAGCACATTGTCCGAAGCGATGTAGGCCAGCGGGAAATCGGCGTCACCCGCTCCGGTCTGATAGGCGCCGGTGCCGATGAACGTATCCACGGTGATGACCGGAATGCCTGCGTCATTGGCCTTGCGCAGCGGCTCGACCAGCTGGACCTTGTCGGTAGGCGCGATCAGGATCGCGTCCGGCTTCTTGGCGATGACCGCGTCGAGCACCGGCACCTGGGTGACCGGATTGAACTCAGGAGCGCCCTGGAAGACCAGGTTCACGCCAAGGGCGTCGGCCGCGGCCTGGGCGCCCTTGCGCATGGTGATGTAGAAACCGTCGGTGGTCAGGCCCGGAACGAGCGCGATGGTGTATTTCTTGTCCTGCGCCTGCGCGGGCGCGATAAGCACCGTCGCGCTGACGGCGAGAGCCGCAAGCGCGGCAACGATCTTCTTCATGACATCCTCCTCATTGTGTTGGCAGATCTGCCGTTGCAAGTGACATCGAATGGCCGTCGTCCGCTTGGGACAAGACGGCCGGGAACGCCTGTTTGCTTTTCGCGGGCAGCTCCTCCCAAGCGCCCTCCAGTCGATATGTCAGCCGGTCCAGCCGACCGGCACGATAGCCACGGTCACTTCCTCGCCTCCGCGAGGTCAGAGAACCACAGCACCCGGCATGCATTGCACGCCAAGTTCACAAACTTGTAACACTTTGCAGAAATAAATTGCAACTCGGTTTTCCGGGTCGCAACGCCGGATTTTTCACGCAACATCCGACTGCTCCACAAAGTCCCGCCGAACTATTGCCTCGACTTCTCGGCGGCACAACCGATTTCGTAAAATCGCCCTCGCGAACTGGAATGCGGCGGCGGGGCGGCGGGCGGCACTATCGCGGCGGCAGGGTAGCGAGGATGGCTTGCGCCGTCTTCGTATCCGTTATCACGGCGTTGATCAGCTGAGCGCGAGCGGCGCCGATGATGGCCGTCGCCTTTTCCGGCGACGCCGCGACACCGATCACCAGCGGCACGGCGCGGAGCTGCGCCGGCGACATAGCGATCATCCGGCCCTCTCCTTCCCAGGCGATCAGCGCGCCATCGGCATCGAAATAATGCCGAAGGACATCGCCGGCCGCATGGACCAGCGCCTGCTCGCTCGGCGTGGCGGCGCTCGCCTCGGGTGCATTGATGGCATGCGGCAGGCCGATGCCGACGATCGCCACATCGGTCCTGTCCCACAGCGCGACGGCATCGCTGATGGCGGCATCACCAAGGAAGACTTCACGCAATTCACTGGAAGGCAGATAGGGCGCATGAATGAAGTGCGGTGTCCCGCCGAACTCCTCGGCGGCGAGGCGGACGAATTCGTTGACCTGAAAATGCGCCGCGTGCTGCTGCATGCCGCCGGTGGCGGCAACGGTCAGCACGCCCGGAATGCGCGGCAGGCCGGCGCGGATCACCTCGCGCACCGCGCGCCCCCAGCCGATGGCGACCACGGAGCCGGCCACCAATTGCGCCTGCTTGAGAAGGCCGCCGAGCGGGCCGGCCAGCGCCGTCAGCGCGCCTGCGGCCGGCGTCTCGACCACCGCTGCGTCACGCAGGCCTAGCCTATCGATTAGCTGTCCGGTGATCTCCTCAGGTGCCGCCAGATCGAGAACCTCGATACGGACGATCCCTTCCGCCCGCGCCCGCTGCAAGAGGCGCGATATGGTCGCGGTGGAGACGCCAAGCTGCCGCGCGATATCGACCTGCGACATCTCCGCCTCGTAATGCAGTTTGGCGACCGTGTGCAGCATCGTGCGCGATGCGGTCGCATCCTGAATGGGAGGGACAGCCAGCTTGCAATTCCTTTCAGCAACGTGTTACACACGTATACGCCGATGGGAGTTATCGCGCAAATCCGGCGAACTCGCAACTTGAGGCCGTCCTGCCCAGGCGCCGGCAAGGTGTGCTTTTCCGGGCAATGGACGGCGCATCAAGACGGCAATTCTCCCCTGCCGGCAGGCGGGCAAAAACTGAACATTCTTGTTTCCACGGGATCCGCGCCCTCGGCCAGAGAGCGCCAACATCGGACAGAGACCATGACAAAGATGACCACCGCGGAGCTGCGCGGCTATCAGCAGATATGCGGCAAGGACGGGGCCATGCTGGCCATCGCCTGCGACCAGCGCGGCGGCATGCGCACCTTGCTGGCGTCGGATCCGGCCGAACAGGCCAGGATCACCAACGACATGCTCGGCGACACCAAGGCCGACATCACGCGCTACCTTGCAAGTGCCGCGTCCTGCGTGCTGCTCGACCCGCTCTGCGCGGTGCCGCGGGTTGTCGAGGAGGGCGTGCTGAACCGCGATACCGCGCTGCTTATCGGCCTCGACGCCTCGGGTTTCGACGTCTCGCCTGAAGGCTATCGCCTGTCGCGCCTTGTCCCCGGCATCGATGCGCGCCGCGTGCGCGAACTGGGTGGCACGGGCGGCAAGATCATGGTGTATCTGCGGGCCGACAAGCCCGAAGCGAATGAGCACAACATCGCCATCCTGCGCCAATGCATCGCCGATTTCGGGCAGGAAGATTTGTTGCTCGTCGTCGAATTCCTGACCTATCAGCTCGAAGACGAAAGCCCGGAAGATTATGCGGCGAAGACCCCCTGGCTCGTCGAGGAAGGCACAAGGATATCGCTGGAGTGCGGGGCAAAGGTGCTGAAGCTTCCGTATCCCGGAACGCCGGAAGCCTGCGCCAACATCACCAGAATGGCTGGCGAGGTGCCGTGGGCGGTGCTTTCGGCCGGCGTCAACCACGCCACCTTCCTCGGCCAGGTCGAGATTGCCATGCAGAACGGCGCCTCCGGCGTCATCGCCGGCCGCTCGCTGTGGAAGGACTGCATCTCGCTCGATCGTGACATTCAGCGCGAAAGGCTTAAGACCATCGCGGTGCCGCGATTGCGTGAGATCCAGGCGGTAATCGGGCATCACCGGCGCAAGGCCGCCGCCTGATATCCGCGTTGGATCACCGACACGTGCAGGACGTCATGCCTCTCAGCATAGGGATAGATATAGGCGGCACCAATCTGCGGGCCGCCCGCATTTCGGGCGCCGGCGAAATCCTCGAACGTCTGTCCGAAAAGAGCGCGCCGGACCCGCAGGCTGTGCTCTCGCGGATCGCCGGGATGGTGCGCCGGCTCGACACATCGGAGGTTTCGGCCATCGGCATCGGTGTTCCCGGTCGCGTCGACGCGGATCGCCGCGCGGTCCTGTCCGGCGGCTACGTCAATCTGGCCTCCGTCTCGCTGGCGCAGCGCCTGGAAGACATGGCCGGCAAGCCCGTCGTCATCGACAATGACTGCAACATGGCACTGGTCGCCGAGATGGCGCTCGGCGCCGGCCGGGGCCATCACGACGTCGCCATGTTCACCATCGGCACCGGCATTGGCGGGGCCGTCGCTCAACATCGGCGGATCGTGCGTGGCCGGGCAACGGCAGGGCAGCTCGGCCACATCACTGTCGACGTCAATGGCGAGGTCTGCGCCTGCGGCCGGCGCGGTTGTGTCGAGACCACCAGTTCGGGCACCGCGCTTGGCCGTCACATCGCGCGGGCCGGCTTGCGTACCGACCTTTCGGTCGACCAGCTCTTTGCCCGCGACGCCGCCGGAGACATCCAGGCGCGCACTATACTCGAAGCCTGGGCAATGCCCTTACGTGCCGCCATCGATACCAGCGTCGCCATGTTCGACCCCGGTGTCGTCCTGCTCGGCGGCGGTCTTGGCTGGGCGGCACACAAGGCGCTCGGCCGCGCGCCGGCCCTGGCGCCGTGGTACCAGTGCCCGGTCGAGCCGGCGCAGCTCGGCGACGACGCCGGCGTGATCGGGGCGGGATTGCAGGCGCTGGCCGGAACAGACATGGCGACAGCGCCGATTTTTGGCCGGCATTTTGTGCAAGCCGGCGCGGCCAGGCGCGCCGTGCTGGTCAACGGCATCCCGGCCAGCGGCAAGAGCACGGTGTCGCGCGGCATCGCCGACCGCATGGGATGGCCGTTGCTTGCGCTCGACACGATCAAGAATCCGTTTCTCGAGGTGCTCGGCGGCGGCGACCGCGCATTCAACCGCACGCTCGGCCGCGCCAGCTATCGGGCGATCTGGTCAGTCGTCGGCGAAGCCCCAGCGGGCTCCACATTCATCGTCGACGCCTGGTTCGGTTTCCAGCCGCGCGAGCTGCTCGATGATCATCTCAGGAATGCCGGGGTCGAACAGACCGTCGAAATCTGGTGCCATGCGCCCGGCGAAGTCCTTGCCGAGCGTTACGGCGCCCGGCTCGGCCAGCGTCCCGCCGGCCATCCAGGCGCGGCCTATATCCCCGAACTGATCGAACTCGCCAGGCGCGCCGAACCGCTGCGGCGCGGTCCGCTCTTCGACGTCGACACGACGAAACCGATCGACCTCGATGCCATCACGGCATGGCTGCGAGCGATGATGACGGGCGACGTTTAGAACGTTGGTGGACAAGAAGCAGCTGGCCTGGCCTGCCTAGTCAATAACCGACGGTGAAGCGCTGCTTTATGTGGGCGGGCTTCTCGATCTCGTCGACCATCGCGATGGCGTAATCCTCGAAGGAAATGCTGCTGCCCTTGTCCGAAGCCAGAAGCGTGTCCTTGCCGAGGCGGAACTTGCCGGTTCGCTCGCCCGGGATGAACATGGCGGACGGCGACAGGAACGTCCAGTCGAGGTCATCGATGGTCTTCAACTTGTCGAGGAAGTCGGCGCCCTTCTGCGCCTCGGCCTTGTAGATGTCGGGAAATTCGGGCGTGTCGACCAGCCGCTTGCCGGGCGCGACCTCAAGGCTGCCCGCACCGCCGACGACCAGGTAGCGCTTCACGCCGGAGGCTCGCACCGCGGCGATCAGCGTGTCGGCATCGCTGTCGAGGAAATGCACCGAACTGATCACCACATCGTGGCCGCGGACCAGCTTGGCGAGGCCTTCCTTGTCGAAGACGTCGCCCTTCCTGGCCGTCACGCCAGGCAGCGCGGCGATTTTTTCAGGATTGCGGGCGATGCCGGTGACCGTGTGGCCACGGCCGGAGAGTTCCTTGAGCAGGCGCGAACCGACTGCGCCCGATGCGCCGATGAGAGCGACTTTTGCCATGTCTTTTTCCATTCCTTGTTGGAGGTGGGTTGGGGGTCACGCGGCCGCGATATGAGCGAGGAGATTGTCGAAACTGCCGAACAGCGCGTTCGAACCGATGAGGCGCGGCGCATCGTTGCGGATGACGGCGAGCGAAGGCACGCCATTGGAATGCAAGCGCTGGAACAGCGCGCGGCCTCGGCCGACCAGTTCGCGGTGAGCTGTCAGCAATCCTTCGGTTGGCGCCTTCACCAGTTCGCCGGCATCGGCCATGCCGGCGGCGGCGAGCACCTCGGCGACACCGCCGACCGTGACGATATCGCGCCCATCGACATAGCGCGCGTTCTGGATCGCCTTCAGCGCGGCCAGCCGGCGGCCGGGATCTTCCGGGCCCGCTGCGGTAATCGCGAGGGTCGCGGCATGGGAATCCAGCAACGTGCCGCGAACATTCAGCACGTTGTCCCGATAGGCCTGCGTGAAAACCTGTCCCGTTAACCGCTCGATGCGCTGGTCGTTCGCCCAGGCATGGGCGGCAAAACCGTCATCCATCGGCCGAGCGCCTGCCCCCGAAAACAGGCCGGTCGGCAAGAGCTCGACGCGCACGCCGCTGGCGGACAGTTTTTCGAGCATCGGGCTTGCGCCATAACACCAGCCGCAGAGCGGATCGAAAAGATAGGTCACTTCTGGATTGCCCACGGTCGCCCGGTCTCCGTTGCGGTGGCGTTGGCTGCCCCGTCCGCCAAATGTCTTGGCTTACATGTGGCAGGTGATGGTCTTGCAATAAACGGTGCCCAATAATACAAACTGTCTGATCTAATCAGACAAAGCATGTGACCGAACTCCTGAATCTCAATCGGCTTGTCTATTTCACCACGGTGATGGAGACAGGCTCGTTCACCACGGCGGCGGACCGGCTTGGCGTGGCCAAGGCCGTGGTCAGCCACCAGATCGGCAGGCTTGAACAGGAATTGGGCGCGACGCTCATGCGGCGCACGACGCGGCGTGTCACGCCGACCGAGGAGGGTCGCCTCTTCTACGACCGCGCGATGATCATCCTGCGCGAAGCCGAAGCGGCCTATGGCGAGATCTCGCACGGGGCGATCGAACCCAAGGGAATGCTGAGGCTGACCGCGCCGCTCGACTATGGCACCAAGATCGTTGCGCCGGTCATGGCCGCCTATCTCCGAACCTATCCGCATATGCGCGTCGAGGCGATTTTCGATGACGCCGTCAGCAATCTGGTGGACGAGCAGATCGACCTCGGCATCCGCGTCGGCTGGCTTGCGGATTCCTCCAATCAGGCGCGGCGCCTGGGCACGATACAGCAGGTCGTGGTGGCGAACCCGACCTTCGCCGCAAGGCTGCCGCCCGATGTCACCCCGCGCCAGGCAAGATCGCTTGCCTGGGTCGGCAACGCCCAGCTGCGCGGCATCGGCCAATGGCTGTTTTCAAGAGAGGGAGAAACGGTGTTGACCGAACTCAACCCGGTCATCATGTGCGACAAGAGCCCGGCGGCTCTTGCCTGCGTGCTCGCCGGTATCGGATTGGGCGTATTTCCCGACTACAGTGTCGGCGACGATATCGCCGAGGGGCGTCTCGTGCCGGTATTTGCCGACTGGACGTTGCCTGCCGGCGGCATCCATGCCGTTTTCCCTCCGGCCCGGTTCCGGCCAGCCAAGGTCCGCGCCTTCGTCGAGTTGCTGGCGGCCGCCGAGAAGAAACGCTCGCGTCTCGTCGAAACGGCCTGAGGCGACGGAGACAGCCCGCCAGCTCGAGGCTGACGGGCTGATCGTTTTGGTCGCCGGGCGCTCACCGATAGGTCGCGTATAGATCCTCAATCCGCTCGCACGGTGCGGCCGCTGGGCGCGGTACTCGCAGGCGAGATCATATTCGGCACCAGAATGTCATTGCGGCGCGCGAAGGCGATCAAGGTCGCCCGCACGGTTTCCGCATCGATCTCGCCGGCAATGCCGGCTTTGCAAGCGTTGAGGGCGACGGCATGGGCGCCGTTCCGGCTGGCAACGGGCCAGTCCTGCAGCACGGCATATGCTTCCATCGCAGTCTCGATCGTCACCGGAAGCCCCATTCCGACCAAGATCGTCACGGGTTCTTCAAAGCGCATCTGTGCCATGGTTTAAACCTCCATTCGACGGCAAACGAACCGAAGCATGTCGGGCAGCCTGGTGCGCGAAGACAGGTCGGCGCGGATAGGGCGGGTGCGCCGGTGTCGTCGGATTTCCGGCGGCCGCGAGCCTGATCTCGGCTGGCTCGACCGGGCTTGCTTGAGCACCGGCGAGCCTCGGCCGGGCGCCGGTAGCGCCCTATGCGCCCTGGCGAGCGCCTCGAGCCAGGCAAGGACGGAAAGCGGCGGAAGCGCCCGCCCATCGAGCCAGGCGGCGACCTGGCTTTGCGGGCAACCAAGCTCGTCGACGAGGTCTGCCGCTTTCCACCTCAACGTTTTCAGGCATTCACGCAATTGGCCCACGATCATGTCGGTCCTCCTCCCAACCGGACATCGGTCCATCGTTTGCTGTGGGGCTCCGATGATCGCGTCCTCCATCCCTGGTTGAGCCGCCGGAGCTTTCCGAGGCTGCCGACACATGCTGCGCGGCCAGGAACATCAGCGTCGACGCCGCCGTTCGGCGGCTCCAGCCTGCGGACTCGGCCATGTCGAGAACGCGCATCAACAATGGCCCCAGCACGCTCCTGCATTCTGCCTCGTAGGCGAGAAATTCGTTTGCCGGATGCGTGGGCGCCGAAACGGAACCGATACCGGTCATAGTGGTCTCTCTCCAAACTTTCCCCGGGAAGCGCCCGCTCCCACTTGTGGGAGCGGGCGGCCTCCCAGCGTCCTAGAAGTCCATGCCCGCGCCGGCGGGCATGGCAGGGGTCGCGGCCTCCTTCTTTGGCTTCTCGGCCACCATCGCCTCGGTGGTGACCAGCAGGCCAGCGACGGAAGCGGCATCCTGAAGCGCGGTGCGCACGACCTTTGCCGGATCGATGACGCCTTGGCCGTAGAGATCGCCGAACTCGTTGGTCTGGGCGTTCCAGCCCCAGCCGAACTCGCTCTTCTCACGCAACTTGCCGACGATGATCGAGCCCTCGGCGCCGGCGTTCTCCGCGATCTGGCGCACCGGGGTCTCGATCGCACGCCGCACGATCTCGACACCGGTCCTCTGGTCGGCATTGTCGATCGGCAAGGCATCGAGCGCCTTGGCGGCCCGGAGCAACGCGACGCCGCCGCCCGGGAGTACGCCTTCCTCGACCGCCGCACGGGTCGCATGCAGCGCGTCGTCGACACGGTCCTTGCGCTCCTTCACCTCGACTTCCGTCGAACCGCCGACACGGATGACGGCGACGCCACCGGCGAGCTTCGCCAGCCGCTCCTGCAGTTTCTCGCGGTCGTAGTCGGAGGTAGTCTCCTCGATCTGCGCTTTGATCTGGGCGATGCGGCCCTGGATCTCTTCCTTGCGGCCAACGCCGTCGACGATGGTGGTGTTTTCTTTTTCGATCACCACTTTCTTGGCGCGGCCCAGCATCTGCAGCGTGACGTTCTCGAGCTTGATGCCGAGATCCTCGCTGATCGCCGTGCCGCCGGTGAGGATGGCAATATCCTCCAGCATCGCCTTGCGGCGATCGCCGAAGCCGGGCGCCTTGACGGCCGCGACCTTCAGGCCGCCGCGCAATTTGTTCACGACCAGCGTGGCGAGCGCCTCGCCCTCGACATCCTCGGCGATGATCAGCAGCGGCTTGCCCGACTGCACGACTGCCTCGAGGACGGGGAGCATGGCTTGCAGGTTGGACAGTTTCTTCTCGTGGATCAGCACATAGGGCTCTTCGAGCTCGACGCGCATCTTGTCCTGGTTGGTGATGAAGTACGGGCTGAGATAGCCGCGGTCGAACTGCATGCCTTCGACCACCTCCAGTTCGGTCTCGGCGGTCTTGGCCTCCTCCACCGTGATGACACCTTCATTGCCGACCTTCTCCATCGCCTCGGCGAGGAACCGGCCGATCTCGGGATCGCCATTGGCCGAAATGGTGCCGACCTGGGCGATCTCATCGTTTTTCGTCACCTTGCGGGCGTTGGCCTTCAGTTCGGCGACGACCGCTTCCACGGCCTTGTCGATGCCGCGTTTCAAATCCATCGGATTCATGCCCGAGGCGACGGCCTTGGCGCCTTCCTTGACGATGGCTTGGGCCAGAACGGTCGCGGTCGTGGTGCCGTCGCCGGCGATGTCGTTGGTCTTCGAAGCGACTTCGCGCACCATCTGCGCGCCCATGTTTTCGAACTTGTCTTCCAGTTCGATCTCCTTGGCCACCGTCACACCATCCTTGGTGATGCGCGGCGCGCCGAAGGATTTGTCGATAACGACGTTGCGGCCTTTGGGACCGAGCGTCACCTTCACCGCATTGGCCAGAATGTCGACGCCGCGCAGCATCTTCTCGCGGGCTTCGGTATGGAATTTCACTTCCTTGGCAGCCATTGGATCACTCCTTCAATTTAGGCAGCTTTCGTTGACTGGTAACTTGGCAAGAAGCCGTCAGGCGGCCTTCTTCACGGTCGCGGTCTGCTCGATCACGCCCATCACATCGCTTTCCTTCATGATGATCAGGTCTTGGCCGCCGAGCTTGATCTCGGTGCCGGACCATTTGCCGAACAGAATGCGGTCACCCACCTTGACGTCGAGCGGCTGTAGCTGCCCGGCTTCGTTGCGGGCACCCGGGCCAGCGGCGATCACCTCGCCTTCCTGCGGCTTTTCCTTGGCTGTGTCGGGAATGATAATGCCGCCAGCCGTTTTCTCCTCGGCTTCGATGCGGCGGACCAGGATACGGTCGTGCAATGGGCGGAACGTCATGTCGTTCTCCTTCAAGGACAAACAGTTTTTGAGGTTCCTCCGCGCCGGACCGGCAATATCGGCCCGGCACGAGGTGCCGCGACCCTTGTTCAGGCATCGCGCGCGCATATCGAGCTAGTTTTGGAATTTTCCGGTTTCAAGAGGTTGGCGCAAAAATTTTGGCGCTCGTCGCATGAGAGTGCCAACGCGTTGTTATCATGCGGGGATTCTCGCCAGGTCGACGATTTCACCGCTTGAATTTTGGTGAAGAGCTAACAAGATTATCCTGGCCGGCGCTGCCGAAGCACAGCCGGAAACTGGACGCTATCGAGGAGTTTTTGCAGACGGAGGACAGCGATGGACCGACATAAATTTTCGCCGATCATGCCTTCCCTGACTGACACGCCCGACACCTCGCTTGACCGGCTGCTTTCGCCGGCGAGGCACTTCAAACATCCTGACGAGGTATTGGAAGACGACGCGCTCGACCTCTGGGAAAAGCGGGCGATCCTGTCGTCTTGGGCCTCGGATGCCTGCGCGGTGGAGTCGATGCCGGAACTGCGCCTGCCGCCGGGAGTCGAGCGGCCGGTTTGCTTCGACCACATCATGGAGGCCCTATGCAAGCTCGACATCGACGTGCCGGCGCCGCGGTCCACGCCGGACGAATTCCGGCACGACTTCGCCAGGATGAATGCATAGGTCGTCAGCGAAAGGAGAAACATATGGTGACTGCGGTCAGCAGAGAATTCCGCCTGCAGATGGATGGCTACGGCCTGACCACGGCCGAGATTCACTATTATATGCCTGACTACCCCAACCTGCTGCAGCTCTATGTCTGGCAGGAATACGACCTCGCTCCCGATTTTCCGGAGCTGAAGGGCTTCCTTGGCTATTGGGAAAGCGAACTGGACGGCGCGCTGCATTCCGTGCGCGTCGCACACCATCGTCTAATCACACCGTCGGAATGGCGCGCCGTTGACGGCATCGTTGCCATCCATTGAGCGGATCAAAAAACCTGAAGCGCGTCGCCTGCAACGCGGCGCGCTCAAAGGCTCGATTGAGCATACCTAAAATCAGAGTTCCCGAGCAGGATGAGTGATGGGATTCGTGTCATCCTGCTCTGACAGCCATCGGCTGGGCCGTCGTTGACATCGCCGCGGAACGGAATTGCTGGGGCGAAGCGGAGCGGCCCCTCGTCAGGCCGGCTCGCTTGGCCGCCTTCAAGAAGGCCTTGTAGGCGGCACGCCCGCTGCGCCAGCCATCCAGCGCATCACGGCATGCACGGCCGGCGGCGCGCCAGCTTGGTCCGCGCGCCCATTTCGGCCATTGTTGATCCAGGCATTCCAGAGCCTCGAAGCTGCTGGCGACCTTGCGTGGGGCGTCCGACAATTCGAGGGTAATCGGCTGGGGAAACCGAATATCGTTCATCACTTCCTCCGTTTTTTGACGTCTTTTTGCGAGTAAGCAATCGGATGGCGTCACCGGCGACCGTCCATCCGTGATCGAGATGGTCAGCCGTTCAGGCCGCGTCAAGGGCCGCCGGAATCTCGACGAGACGTTCGATCAGGCCTCTTGACGCCACGCCCGTCAGTTCCCAGATCGATTCCGCCGGCGCCGGAAGGGCCGGCAGGTCAAGGAGTGCCGCATCCTTGGCACTCCTCGTACCCATGTTGCTCAGCGAAGGAGGATATGGCTATGAGAACCGCTTTCGACTTTTCACCGCTCTATCGGTCGAGCATAGGCTTCGACCGCATTTTCGACCTGCTGGAGAATGCCAGCCGCACGGCGAACGTCGACAACTGGCCGCCCTACGACATCTCCAGGACCGGTGACGACGCCTACCGCATCACCATGGCGGTAGCCGGCTTCGGTCAAGACGAATTGAGCATCGTGCATGAACCCAACATGCTCGTCATCGCCGGCGAGCGTGCCGGAGAGGACAATGGCGAATACCTGCATCGCGGCATCGCCGGACGGCCGTTTGAGCGACGCTTCGAACTTGCCGACCATGTGAAGGTGACCGGCGCCGGCCTCGTCAACGGTCTCCTGACCGTCGATCTTCAGCGTGAGATTCCCGAAGAGATGAAACCGCGCAAGATCGAGATCGGCACCAGCATGGCCAAAGCCAAGGAAAAATCCGCGGCAAAGCCCGTGCAAGTGGAAAAACAGGCCGCGTGAGGCAATTCGGGTCAGGGCTTCCACCAACCGGACGCCGGTCGCCCGGTGGTGGAGACGCAAGCAAAGAGGAGAAAGACAATGAGCGTACGTGATCTCATTCCTTTTGGCCGGGAACGCGGACAGGTGCCCAGCCTTCTGCGCGATGGCGAACGTGATCCGTTCATGTCGTTGCACCGCGAGGTGAACCGTCTTTTCGACGATGTTTTCCGCGGTTTCGGCTCCGGTCTGCCATCCTTGCCTTCCGTTGCCGCGAACGGCGGACGCTGGCCGAGCGTCGAGATCTCCGACACTGGAAAGGAGGTCCGTGTCACGGCCGAAGTGCCTGGCATGGAGGAAAAGGACATCGAGGTCCTGCTCGATGACGACGTGCTGACCCTGAAGGGCGAAAAGCGGTCCGAGACCGAGGACAAGGAGCGCCAGTTCTCCGAGCGCTATTACGGCCGTTTCGAGCGCCGCATTCCGCTCGGCGTCGAGGTAGAGCAAGACAATGTCGAAGCGCGCTTCAGGAACGGCGTCCTGACGGTTACATTGCCGAAGACCGCGAAAGCGCAAGCGCAGGCAAAGCGGATCGAAATCAAGAGTTGAACCACCTATGCCGGCGGTTGGACAAACCCACCCGCCGGTTCAGGTCGAGATGTTGACGGCTTACACTGCGGACGCCATTGCTTTGCCGGCTGGATTATTTTCGGCGACAGGTCTGTCTTTTGTGCGGTGGCCCGGCTTGCCCGCCCCCCTGGTCGCTTTGGCTTGGCTTTGCTTTGGCGGGCGGATTGTGTTTGGTTTTGCGGGATTTGTTTTTGACCCTCTGCGTCGGCTTTGGGTTTTTGCTGGGCTCTGACGAGGGTTCAAATCAGCGGGGGGCCATCAGCCGGATACAAGAACAGCCCGGGGTGAGCCGGGCTGTTTTGATTTGGTTGCGGGGACAGGATTTGAACCTGTGACCTTCAGGTTATGAGCCTGACGAGCTACCGGGCTGCTCCACCCCGCGCCACCTATGAGCAAGCGTGAGCTTGCTTCGACCTCTGGAAGCAGGTGTTTTCTGCTTCGATCTCTGGAAGCAGGTGTTTTCTGCTTCGATGTTTGGAAGCGGGCGTTTGCCTGCTTCGCGCCGCCAAATTGAAAGGGCCGCTTACGCGGCCCGTTGTCCCGTTGGCGGGCCTGTTCGTGAAGAGAAGATTTCACATCCATCCGATTGGATGTGAGTTTAACGTGCGTTTGGCAGACCTGGCAGCGACCTACTCTCCCGCGTCTTGAGACGAAGTACCATCAGCGCTGGAGCGTTTCACGGCCGAGTTCGGAATGGGATCGGGTGCAGCCGCTCCGCCATAACCACCAGGTCGGCAAAACGCACGTTATTCGAGAAGCTGGGTTAGGGATTGGGCAGTAGGCAATAGTGAATAGGGGATGCCTATTCGCTATTGGCTCGTTGCTCTTCACCTGTCTTTTTGTGCCTGAGCGACATCCACAGTTTGCTTTCGGGCGAAGCCCGCAAGCGCGACTGCGCGTCGCCGGTCGTCCGGCGCCCTCGCGGAGCATAGGCCCGTAAGGGCCGCTCATGCGTGAGCGCTGGCCAGACCATCGTGTTTCACGATGGGCATAAGGAATGAGAACGATCAAGCCGATCGAACTATTAGTACCGGTAAGCTTCAAGCGTTGCCGCTCTTCCACACCCGGCCTATCAACGTGGTCGTCTTCCACGGTTCTCAGGGAATACTCGTTTTAAGGTGGGTTTCCCGCTTAGATGCCTTCAGCGGTTATCCCGTCCGGATATAGCTACCCTGCTATGCGGCTGGCGCCACAACAGGTCCACCAGAGATCCGTCCATCCCGGTCCTCTCGTACTAGGGACAGATCCTTTCAATATTCCTACACCCACGGCAGATAGGGACCGAACTGTCTCACGACGTTCTGAACCCAACTCACGTACCGCTTTAAATGGCGAACAGCCATACCCTTGGGACCTGCTCCAGCCCCAGGATGCGATGAGTCGACATCGAGGTGCCAAACAACCCCGTCGATATGGACTCTTGGGGGTCATCAGCCTGTTATCCCCGGCGTACCTTTTATCCGTTGAGCGATGGCCCTTCCACGCGGGACCACCGGATCACTATGACCGACTTTCGTCTCTGCTCGACTTGTCAGTCTCGCAGTCAGGCAGGCTTATGCCATTGCACTCAGCGAACGATTTCCGACCGTTCTGAGCCCACCATCGCGCGCCTCCGTTACTCTTTAGGAGGCGACCGCCCCAGTCAAACTACCCACCATACATTGTCCCGGACCCGGATAACGGGCCGCGGTTAGACATCCATAGTGATAAGGGTGGTATTTCAAGGGTGGCTCCACCTGAGCTGGCGCCCAGGTTTCAAAGCCTACCACCTATCCTACACATGCCACTACGAATGCCAATGTAAAGCTATAGTAAAGGTGCACGGGGTCTTTCCGTCTAACCGCAGGAACCCCGCATCTTCACGGGGAATTCAATTTCACTGAGTCTATGCTGGAGACAGCGGGGAAGTCGTTACGCCATTCGTGCAGGTCGGAACTTACCCGACAAGGAATTTCGCTACCTTAGGACCGTTATAGTTACGGCCGCCGTTTACTGGGGCTTCGATTCAGAGCTTGCACCCCTCCTCTTAACCTTCCAGCACCGGGCAGGCGTCAGACCCTATACGTCGCCTTGCGGCTTCGCAGAGCCCTGTGTTTTTGATAAACAGTCGCTACCCCCTGGTCTGTGCCACCCTCCTCTGCTTGCGCAGAAAAGGGTCACGCTTCTTCCGAAGTTACGCGTGCAATTTGCCGAGTTCCTTCAGCATAGTTCTCTCAAGCGCCTTGGTATACTCTACCAGACCACCAGTGTCGGTTTCGGGTACGGTCTATAAGGAGGAGCTATTTCCTGGAACCACTCCGCTGCCCGTTCAATCCGATAAGATTGGACAACTTGTGTGATCCGTCACTACCTCCAGGCCCACGAATATTAACGTGGTTCCCATCGACTACGCGTTTCCGCCTCGTCTTAGGGGCCGGCTAACCCTGCTCAGATTAGCTTTAAGCAGGAACCCTTGGTCTTTCGGCGGGGGAGTCTCTCACTCCCCTTACGTTACTCATGTCAGCATTCGCACTTCTGATACCTCCACCACCCCTCACGGGTATGGCTTCATCAGCTTACAGAACGCTCCGCTACCGCTCGTGATTGCTCACGAACCCTAAGCTTCGGTGTATGGCTTTAGCCCCGGTACATTTTCGGCGCAAAGACCCTTATTTAGACCAGTGAGCTGTTACGCTTTCTTTAAATGATGGCTGCTTCTAAGCCAACATCCTGGTTGTTTTGGGATCCTCACATCCTTTCCCACTTAGCCATAACTTGGGGACCTTAGCTGTAGGTCAGGGTTGTTTCCCTTTTCACGACGGACGTTAGCACCCGCCGTGTGTCTGCCGACTAGTACTCCCAGGTATTCGGAGTTTGGTTAGGTTTGGTAATCCGGTGAGGACCCCTAGCCCATCCAGTGCTCTACCCCCTGGGGTATTCGGTCGACGCTCTACCTAAATAGATTTCGCGGAGAACCAGCTATTTCCGAGTTTGATTGGCCTTTCACCCCTAGCCACAAGTCATCCCGAACTATTGCAACAGTTATGGGTTCGGTCCTCCAGTAAGTGTTACCTTACCTTCAACCTGCTCATGGCTAGATCACTCGGTTTCGGGTCTAATGCGACGAACTG
>NZ_VFWC01000002.1:407500-410000 GCF_006442405.1 Mesorhizobium sp. B2-2-3
GAAAGGGCCGCTTACGCGGCCCGTTGTCCCGTTGGCGGGCCTGTTCGTGAAGAGAAGATTTCACATCCATCCGATTGGATGTGAGTTTAACGTGCGTTTGGCAGACCTGGCAGCGACCTACTCTCCCGCGTCTTGAGACGAAGTACCATCAGCGCTGGAGCGTTTCACGGCCGAGTTCGGAATGGGATCGGGTGCAGCCGCTCCGCCATAACCACCAGGTCGGCAAAACGCACGTTATTCGAGAAGCTGGGTTAGGGATTGGGCAGTAGGCAATAGTGAATAGGGGATGCCTATTCGCTATTGGCTCGTTGCTCTTCACCTGTCTTTTTGTGCCTGAGCGACATCCACAGTTTGCTTTCGGGCGAAGCCCGCAAGCGCGACTGCGCGTCGCCGGTCGTCCGGCGCCCTCGCGGAGCATAGGCCCGTAAGGGCCGCTCATGCGTGAGCGCTGGCCAGACCATCGTGTTTCACGATGGGCATAAGGAATGAGAACGATCAAGCCGATCGAACTATTAGTACCGGTAAGCTTCAAGCGTTGCCGCTCTTCCACACCCGGCCTATCAACGTGGTCGTCTTCCACGGTTCTCAGGGAATACTCGTTTTAAGGTGGGTTTCCCGCTTAGATGCCTTCAGCGGTTATCCCGTCCGGATATAGCTACCCTGCTATGCGGCTGGCGCCACAACAGGTCCACCAGAGATCCGTCCATCCCGGTCCTCTCGTACTAGGGACAGATCCTTTCAATATTCCTACACCCACGGCAGATAGGGACCGAACTGTCTCACGACGTTCTGAACCCAACTCACGTACCGCTTTAAATGGCGAACAGCCATACCCTTGGGACCTGCTCCAGCCCCAGGATGCGATGAGTCGACATCGAGGTGCCAAACAACCCCGTCGATATGGACTCTTGGGGGTCATCAGCCTGTTATCCCCGGCGTACCTTTTATCCGTTGAGCGATGGCCCTTCCACGCGGGACCACCGGATCACTATGACCGACTTTCGTCTCTGCTCGACTTGTCAGTCTCGCAGTCAGGCAGGCTTATGCCATTGCACTCAGCGAACGATTTCCGACCGTTCTGAGCCCACCATCGCGCGCCTCCGTTACTCTTTAGGAGGCGACCGCCCCAGTCAAACTACCCACCATACATTGTCCCGGACCCGGATAACGGGCCGCGGTTAGACATCCATAGTGATAAGGGTGGTATTTCAAGGGTGGCTCCACCTGAGCTGGCGCCCAGGTTTCAAAGCCTACCACCTATCCTACACATGCCACTACGAATGCCAATGTAAAGCTATAGTAAAGGTGCACGGGGTCTTTCCGTCTAACCGCAGGAACCCCGCATCTTCACGGGGAATTCAATTTCACTGAGTCTATGCTGGAGACAGCGGGGAAGTCGTTACGCCATTCGTGCAGGTCGGAACTTACCCGACAAGGAATTTCGCTACCTTAGGACCGTTATAGTTACGGCCGCCGTTTACTGGGGCTTCGATTCAGAGCTTGCACCCCTCCTCTTAACCTTCCAGCACCGGGCAGGCGTCAGACCCTATACGTCGCCTTGCGGCTTCGCAGAGCCCTGTGTTTTTGATAAACAGTCGCTACCCCCTGGTCTGTGCCACCCTCCTCTGCTTGCGCAGAAAAGGGTCACGCTTCTTCCGAAGTTACGCGTGCAATTTGCCGAGTTCCTTCAGCATAGTTCTCTCAAGCGCCTTGGTATACTCTACCAGACCACCAGTGTCGGTTTCGGGTACGGTCTATAAGGAGGAGCTATTTCCTGGAACCACTCCGCTGCCCGTTCAATCCGATAAGATTGGACAACTTGTGTGATCCGTCACTACCTCCAGGCCCACGAATATTAACGTGGTTCCCATCGACTACGCGTTTCCGCCTCGTCTTAGGGGCCGGCTAACCCTGCTCAGATTAGCTTTAAGCAGGAACCCTTGGTCTTTCGGCGGGGGAGTCTCTCACTCCCCTTACGTTACTCATGTCAGCATTCGCACTTCTGATACCTCCACCACCCCTCACGGGTATGGCTTCATCAGCTTACAGAACGCTCCGCTACCGCTCGTGATTGCTCACGAACCCTAAGCTTCGGTGTATGGCTTTAGCCCCGGTACATTTTCGGCGCAAAGACCCTTATTTAGACCAGTGAGCTGTTACGCTTTCTTTAAATGATGGCTGCTTCTAAGCCAACATCCTGGTTGTTTTGGGATCCTCACATCCTTTCCCACTTAGCCATAACTTGGGGACCTTAGCTGTAGGTCAGGGTTGTTTCCCTTTTCACGACGGACGTTAGCACCCGCCGTGTGTCTGCCGACTAGTACTCCCAGGTATTCGGAGTTTGGTTAGGTTTGGTAATCCGGTGAGGACCCCTAGCCCATCCAGTGCTCTACCCCCTGGGGTATTCGGTCGACGCTCTACCTAAATAGATTTCGCGGAGAACCAGCTATTTCCGAGTTTGATTGGCCTTTCACCCCTAGCCACAAGTCATCCCGAACTA
>NZ_VFWC01000002.1:415000-551627 GCF_006442405.1 Mesorhizobium sp. B2-2-3
CGCAGGAACCGGAGCCCAATCCGGAGTTGCTGACGGCGTTCGATGATTCGTCGGCGCCAGTGGTGGTGCGCGGCAACCTGCCCAACGTCTATGACGGCATCTACCGCGCCGCCTATTCCTACGGCATGTCCAAGGCCATGACGCAGCGGCTCATCAAGCTGTTGGCTTCCGATGTCGACTTCCAGTCCCGCCTCAATCCGGCCGACCGTCTCGAAGTGCTGTTCTCGCAGCCCGACGGCGACGACCAGACCTCGGACAATTCCGAACTGCTTTACGTCTCGGCGACCTTCGGCGGGCAGACGCGCAATTTCTACCGCTTCCAGATGCAGGACGGCAGCACGGATTATTTCGACGAGGACGGCTCGAGCGCCCAGCAGTTCCTGCTGCGCAATCCGTTGCCGGCCGGAAAGTTCCGCTCCGGCTTTGGCGCGCGCAGGCACCCGATCCTCGGCTATGTCCGCATGCATACCGGCGTCGACTGGGCAGCCCCCATCGGCACGCCGATCATCGCCGCGGGCAATGGCGTCATCGAGAAGGTCGGCTGGGCCGGCGGCTATGGCAAGCAGATCATCATTCGCCATGCCAACGGCTATGAGACCTCCTACAATCACCAGAGCGCTTTTGCCAAAGGCATCGAACCGGGCGTTCACGTCCGCCAAGGCCAGACCATCGGCTATCTCGGCCAGACCGGCCTCGCCACCGGCCCGCATCTTCACTACGAGCTGATCGTCAATGGCACCAAGGTCGATCCGATGCGCGTCCGCCTGCCCGTCGGCAAGGTGTTGAAGGGCGAGGACCTTGTCGCCTTCAAGCGTGAACGCGAGCGCATCGACGACCTGCTGAAGCAGGAAGACAGTGATTCGCTGAAGGTCGCGAGCGCCAAGATCGAAGGATAGTTCCTTCGATCCACCCGTCAGTCGCGAGGGTTTTCGGCGGGCCGGCGCCATGGCAATGATTCGCCTGAAATCGTCATCCAGGCGATGACAGCCGAAAGCAGGCAAAGCAGCGCCGTTACAAAGGAAACAGCCGAGAATGCGGCGTCGCTGGCGGCAAGCCGTGCGGCGTCGACAGCCGGGGCCAGTCCGGTCGTCGCCGGTTCACCGAACCCCGGCACGCCGGGCAAGGCGCTGCCATCCAGGGCCTTCGCGTAGACCCAGGCGGCAAGCGACCCCATAGCCGCAACCGCAATCAGGCCGCCTATGCGCGAGACGGCATTGTTGATACCGGAGGCCGCGCCCGTATCCTTGTCTTCCACCGCCGTCATGATCGCGGTCGACAGCGGCGACACCACCAGCGCCATGCCGAACCCCATCAGCGCCATCAGCGGAAATGTTCCGGTCCAGAAATTGTGGATACCGGCATGCGTCAACAAGCCAAGCCCGGCGAAGGCGAAGGCAACCACCAGACTGCCGCTGGCGATCGGAAAACGCGGTCCGATCCGGTCGGACCACTGGCCGACAGGCCCAGACAGCAGTGCGATCAATGCAGACAGCGGCAGGAAGATGAAGCCGACCTCGGCCGTGCTCAGCCCCCAGCCGGCGATCAAAAGCATGGGCAGGTAGAAAAGATTGGCCGACAGCGCGAAATAGAGGAAGAAGGTCGCGAGATTGGCGCCGGCGAAGGCGCCGATGCGAAACAGATTGAGATCGATCATCGGCTCGCGCTGCCGGCGCTCGTAGAAAATGAAGACGAAAAGCAGGACCACGCCGGCAACGATTGCCGAACCCGACATGAATCCGGCAGCCTCCGCGTTCATCGCCGTCAGCCCGTAGGCCAGCAACCCGAAGGCCAGTGTCGCCAGCGCCGCGCCGCCAAGATCGAGGCTGCGCTTTTCGGTCGGCCGATCCGCCGGGATCTTGGCGAGCAGCAGGTAGATCGAAACCAGCCCAAGCGGCAGGTTGATGGCAAATATCGCACGCCAGATTCCATTGCCGAGGGTCGACAGCACGAAACCGCCCAGCACCGGACCGAGTGCCGTGGTCAGCGCCGAAGCGGCGGCCCAGATGCCGATTGCGCGGCCGCGCTCCTTTTTCGGATAGGCCTTGGCGATGATGGCAAGGCTGCCCGGCACCATGATCGCCGCGCCGACGCCCTGGATTGCGCGAAACGCGATCAGCACCGCCGGATTGGGCGCCAGCGCGCAGGCCAATGAAGCGGCGATGAACAGCGCGATGCCGGCGACGAAGGCGCGGCGCAGGCCGAAGCGGTCGCCCGCAGCACCGCCGGCAAGGATGAGCGCCGAAAGCGTCAGCGCATAGGCATTGGATATCCACTGCGCTTGCGCCAGGCTGGCGCCGAGATCGACGCGGATTGCCGGCGTGGCGATGGCAAGGATCGAACCGTCGATGAAACCAAGCGCTGAAGCCAGGATCGCGGCGATCAGCACATAACGCCGCTGCGACTGCGGGCAGAACGTACCGTTGGCGGTCGGTGGCGGGACGGCAGCGGCTTTGCTCGGTGAATGCATGCAACCTGCATAAACCCGCGGCGCGCGCGCAACAACCAGCCAGCGGTCCCGGTCGTTGAAACCAGCTGCGCAGCCACCTGGCCGCATTGGCAGGTGCCGGCCCACGCAGGTGCAAACAAGCGCCGGCATGCTAAGTTTTCACGCGGCATCGAATGGGAGCCGATCAGGCAGGGGAGAAAACCGATGAAGCGACCGCTCGAACCATCCCAGTCCGGGCTCCACCGCGTCGTCGGGCTGACCGACGGCGTCTTCGCCATCGCGCTGACCCTGATCGTTCTGGAGATTCGTGTGCCGACGCACGAGGCGATCCATTCCGAAGGCGATCTCCTCGACGCCGTCCTGGCGTTGGCGCCGCGCTTCCTGACCTATGCGCTTTCCTTCCTGACGCTGACCATCTTCTGGTTCGGCCAGCAGGCGCAGCATGGGTTGATCACCAGATCCGACAGGCGGCTGGCAACGCTCAATTTGTGCTTTCTCGCCTTTATCGCCCTGCTGCCGTTCTCGACCGATCTTCTGGCCGACTTCCTCGAATTCAGAACCGCGGTCGCCGTCTATTGGCTCAATCTGCTGATGCTCGGCGTCACCCTGATCGCCAGCTGGCGCTATGCGGAGAAAAATGGCCTTCTGGCGGATGATGTCGACGTCGAAACGAAACGCACGGTCTACCTGCGCATCGTCAAGGCGCAGCTTCTGTGGGCGGTCGGCGCCCTGCTCTGTCTGGTCACCCCGCTGCTCAGCGTCGGCTTCATTCTCATGGTGCAGCTGATTTATGCCGCGACACCGAGCGCGAAATGGTTGCGCAGGATAATCGGGTAGAGCAATTCCAGGAAAAACGTGGCGGTTTCCCGGGAAAAGCGCGCAGCGCTGGAGCGGCTCGGAAGTCCATCGAACACTGAACCGCTCTAACCAGCGACGAACGCCGCATCGTCTCAGTCGACGAATTCCACCGTCACACCGGGCGAAACCAGCTTGGCCAGTTCGCGGGCATCCCAATTGGTTAGTCGCACGCAACCATGGCTTTCGGTCTTGCCGATCTTCGAGGGATCCGGCGTGCCATGGATGCCGTAGGTCGGCTTGTCCAACGCGATCCACACCGAGCCGACAGGGCCATTCGGGCCGGGCGGAATGGTCAGGACCTTATTGTTCTCGCCCTGTTTGAAATTGATGTTGGGGTTGTAAGTGTAGTTCGGATCGAGCGCGACACGGGACACGGCATGAATGCCGGACGGCGACGGCGTGTCGGACGAGCCGATGGTGGCGGGATAGGCCGCGACCAGCTTGCCCGCCGTATCATAGGCAAAGACCTCTTTCTTGCCCTTGTCGGCGACGATACGAGCCACCGGCGACGACACCAGTCTGCCGAAATTGGCAACCTTGATGATCGTTCCGGGACGGTTGAAATTGGCCTCCGGGTTGAGCGCCTTGAGATAGTTCTCGTCCATGTGGAAGCGCTCGGCAAGCGCTTCCGTGACCGACGTATAGCCCATGCGGTCGAGCTGCGCCTTCTGGCTGTAATCTTCCGGGATCGACGCAACATAGGGACCGGCCGCATCCTCCGGCGTGATCGTGTAGTTGGCCAAGGCATCGCCGCCCGATTGTGCAAGGGCCGCCTGGATGCCGACGGCGTCGGTCGATCGCAGATTGCTGCCGGTGATCTGGTTGTAGGCAGCCAGCGCCTTGTCGACATTCGAACCGAAGCGCCCGTCGATGACGCCAGGCGAAGCGCCGCCGCGATCAAGCAGCACCTGCAGAGCCGCGACATCCTGGCGTGCTCCGAGCGAAAGCGACGGGTCGACCACAGTCTTGCCGGCTGCTTTCGGCGGTAATCCCGCTTCGTCTGCAGGCGCCGGCTGCGCGGCGGGAGCCGTGGGCTGGACCGGCTCTATCGAGGCCTCGTTCAGCGGCTGGCGCTTGACGGAGGGCGGCGTTGCCGGCTGGGGCGCTTCCGGATAGTTGTCGTCGTAGACGCCGTCGCCGCCGGGGGCCGGCGGGTAGGCCTCGACGGAATTGTCGCCATAGGGATCATATTCCTGGACGGGCGGCGCGATGACCCGGCCTTCGTCTTCCATCTGCCTGCGGCGGAAGCGTGCCATGTCTTCCGGATCGTCGAGATAGTAGCGGTCGTCGTCGGCGGGAACGCGGCCGAGTTCGCGCAGCCGTGTCTCGCGGCGCAGCGCGCGTCGGTCGAGCCTGGTCTGCGGCGGTTGGATGGCGACGACCTTGCCCGTGTCCGCATCGACGATGACGCGGTTGCCCCTGGCGTCGTAATAGATGTCGAGATTGCCGTCCTGGGCCAGCAGGATGCCGCCGTCAGCGGGGCGGACGACCCGCGGCGAAGCGTCCTCAGTCGGCGCGGCGAACGCGCTTGAAAACGCCAGTCCGGCCGCAAGTGCCGAAAGGGTGAAGATCGTCCGCAACATGGTGGGCAAACTCTCCGGTCCGTAATTGCCGTCGCAGGCGGCTTTCGCGCGTAGCGAATCCTTCGCCAGCGAACCACCGCCCGACCATAAGGTTCCAATATGAACCGGGCATGAAGATGGCGGTTTTTCGGCGCCTCGACGAATATCAGCTAAATGCATATCGTCCAAAAGCGGCCCGGTTTGGGGCGAACGACATGCATAGAACCAAGAGCTAAAGCGCGTCGCCTGAATCCGTCGAACGTGACGCGCTTTAGCCTCAGGCAAGTCCCAGTTCCCTTCGCGCCTGCTTCGTCAACTTCAGGGCGACAAGACGATGGCTCTCGCGCAGGTAGTCCTTCAGCGCGCCATCATCCATGCTCTTGCTTGTCTGGCGCTGGATCCATTTCATGCCGCGCGAGGCAAGATAGGGTGCGGGCCGCAAGCCCGGCTGCTCCTTCAGCACATCATAGGCAATATCGGAACATTTGAAGGTAATGAAAGGGTCGCGGCCCTCGCTCCGGCCGCCGATGGCAAAGACCTTGGCGCCGACCTTCCAGACATGGGCGCCGCCCCACTGGACGACATGCGATGTGGCGGGCAGCGAGGCGCAGAAGCCGTTATAGTCGTCCAGCGTCATGCGTGCTCCTGCCGAAAGACGCGAAAAAGCCGCGCGCCCGTCCTGGGCGCGCGGCGTTCAATCAGGCTGCCGCTTCGGTCGCGACGACCGTCGGCTTCGAACGGAAATTCAGCCGGTCGGAGCCGGCGGTCACCTTGACGGTCGAGCCGTCGAGGATCTCGCCGAGCAGGATCTTCTCCGCCAGCGGATCCTGCAGGTCTTTCTGCATCACCCGCTTCAACGGCCGCGCGCCATAGGCGGGGTCGTAACCCTTGGATGCCAGCCAGTCGATCGCCTCCTGGTCCAGCGACAGCGTGATCTTGCGGTCGACCAGCAGGTTTTCCAGCCGCTTGAGCTGGATTTCGACGATGCGGCCCATATCCTGCCGGCGCAGCCGATGGAACAGGATCACCTCGTCGACGCGGTTGAGGAACTCCGGCCGGAACGACGCCTTGACGACGTTCATCACCTCGTCGCGAACCTGATCGACATCCTGGTCCTCGCCGAGATTGACCAGGTATTCGGCGCCGAGGTTCGACGTCATGATGATCAGCGTGTTGCGGAAGTCGACCGTGCGGCCCTGCCCATCGGTGAGCCGGCCGTCGTCGAGCACCTGCAGGAGCACGTTGAACACGTCGGGATGCGCTTTCTCGATCTCGTCGAACAGCACGACCTGATAGGGCCGGCGCCGCACCGCTTCGGTTAGCGCGCCGCCTTCCTCATAACCGACATAGCCGGGAGGCGCGCCGATCAATCGGGCAACCGAATGCTTCTCCATGAACTCCGACATGTCGATGCGCACCATCGCGCTCTCGTCGTCGAACAGGAAGTTCGCCAGCGCCTTGGTCAGTTCGGTCTTGCCGACGCCGGTCGGGCCGAGGAACATGAACGAGCCGATCGGCCGGTTCGGATCCTGCAGGCCGGCGCGAGCGCGCCGCACTGCCTTGGAAACAGCTTGCACCGCCTCGCCCTGGCCGACGACGCGCTTGCCGATCTCGTCTTCCATGCGCAACAGCTTGTCGCGCTCGCCTTCCAGCATCTTGTCGACCGGAATTCCGGTCCAGCGCGAGACGATGTGGGCGACATGATCGGGCGTGACCACTTCCTCGACCATGCCAGCCTTGCCGTCCTGGGCCTCGGCTTCCTTCAGCTTCTTTTCCAGTTCCGGGATCTTGCCATAGGCAAGCTCGCCGGCGCGCTGGAACTCACCCTTGCGCTGGGCGATGGCCAGTTCGTTGCGCGCCTCGTCAAGCTGCTTCTTGAGATCGGCGGCGAGCCCGAGCTTCTGCTTCTCTGCCTGCCATTTCGAGGTCATCTCGGTCGATTCCTCCTCAAGGCTAGCGAGGTCCTTCTCGAGCCGGGCAAGCCTGTCCTTCGAAGCCTCGTCCTTCTCGACCTTCAGCGCTTCGCGCTCGATCTTGAGCTGCATGATGCGGCGGTCGATCTCGTCCAGCGCTTCGGGCTTGGAATCGACCTGCATGCGAAGCCTCGAAGCGGCTTCGTCGACGAGGTCGATCGCCTTGTCCGGCAGGAACCGGTCGGCGATGTAGCGGTTGGACAGCGTCGCCGCCGCGACCAGCGCCGAATCGGAAATGCGCACCTTGTGGTGCTGTTCGTATTTCTCCTTCAGGCCGCGCAGGATGGAGACCGTGTCCTCCACCGTCGGCTCCTCGACGAAGACCGGCTGGAAGCGGCGGGCGAGTGCGGCATCCTTCTCCACATGCTTGCGGTATTCGTCGAGAGTGGTGGCGCCGACGCAGTGCAGTTCGCCGCGCGCCAGCGCCGGCTTCAGAAGGTTGGACGCATCCATGGCGCCGTCCGCCTTGCCGGCGCCGACCAGGGTGTGCATCTCGTCGATGAACAGGATGATCCCGCCGGCAGCGGCAGTGACCTCGGAAAGCACGGCCTTCAGCCGCTCCTCGAACTCACCGCGATATTTGGCGCCGGCGATCAGCGCGCCCATGTCGAGCGCCATCAGCTGCTTGTCCTTCAGCGATTCCGGCACGTCGCCATTGACGATACGCAGCGCCAGGCCTTCTGCAATCGCCGTCTTGCCGACGCCCGGCTCGCCGATCAGCACCGGATTGTTCTTGGTGCGGCGCGACAGCACCTGGATGGTGCGGCGGATCTCGTCGTCGCGGCCGATGACCGGATCGAGCTTGCCGGCGCGGGCATCGGCGGTGAGATCGCGCGCGTATTTCTTCAGCGCGTCATAGCCCTGTTCGGCATTCGCCGAATCGGCGGTGCGGCCCTTGCGGACATCGTTGATCACCTGGTTGAGCGCCTGCGCGGTAACGCCGGCCTTGGCCAGTATGTCTGATGTCTTGGCCGATTTCTCGACTGCAAGCGCCGTCAACAGCCTTTCGACCGTGACGAAGCTGTCGCCGGCCTTCTTGGCCAGTTCCTCGGCCGTCGAAAACACCTTGGCCAACGGCTGTGCCAGATAGAGCTGGCCGTTGCCGCCCTCCACCTTGGGCATCGCTTCGAGTGCCGTCTCGATGCCGAGCTTGACGTCGCGGACGCTGCCGCCGGCGCGCTCGATGAGCGACGCAGCCAGACCCTCGTCGTCATCGACGAGCACTTTCAGGATATGTTCGGGGGTGAATTGCTGGTGGTTGCGCGAGAGCGCCATGGTTTGCGCGGATTGGATGAAGCCGCGCACGCGCTCCGAGTATTTCTCGAGATTCATACCTGTCTCCTTCCGTCACCGGCCCGCTTTGCGGCACCGGATCAGTTTGCGGTGACGGACCCGCCCGTGAGAGCCGGATCCAGTTGAGGCTGATATGGTGCGCAACCCGCGAACCCTCAAGACGTCTCGATGGCTGCGAAAGCATAATATTCCACGGCCGCGCAAAACGAAAACGGCGGAGATTTCTCTCCGCCGTTCAATGCATGGAAGCGTCGCCGCTCAGTTGTCGATGTCGGCGACCGCGGTGTCGGCGTTGCCATTGTCCGTCGGCGCCGCGACCACCTCGCCAGCGTCGGCATTGTCGTTGCCGCTGGTGATCTGGTCGGCATTGCCGCGCGGGCGGCGCGGACGCCTCGGACGACGGCTGGGACTAGTCTCCGCGGCCGTCTCATTGAGTTCGGCCTGGGCTGCGAGCCCGGCCGGCGACAGGTTCTCGAACAGCGGCGCCGCCTGCTCGACCGGCGCGGCGGATTCGGCTGGCGTGACGGCCTCGGCCTGTTCGGCCGTCTCGTTGCGCTGCTGCTGGGCACCCTGCTCGGCGGACGAACCATAATCGCCGCGCTGGCTGTTCTGGCCATAGCCGCCATTGGGGCGGCGGTCGCGATGGCGTCCGCCATTGTTGTCGCGGCCGCCACTGTTGCGCCCGCCATTATTATCACGATCGCGATTATCACGATCGCGGCCGTTTTCCCGGTTCAGCGCGACTTCGGCCGGCATGCCTTCGATAACCGGCTGCGGACCCGCGCCGTGGTTGATCACCGGAACCGGCGCATCCGCAACGTTGTTGCCGGCGTTGCCGACATTGTCGAACTCGTCGCGATCCTCATCGCCATCATCGTCGAATTCGTCGCGATTCTGCTGGACGTTCTGGATCGGCATCTGCGCCTGCGCGGCGGCAATGATGCGATTATAGTGCTCGGCGTGCTGGAGATAGTTCTCCGCCATCACCCGGTCGCCGGAGCTTTGCGCATCACGGGCAAGGGTGGCGTACTTTTCAGCGATCTGCTGAGCAGACCCACGGATCTTCACGTCCGGGCCGTTGCTCTCGTAGTTGCGCGTCAGGGGATTTGGCCCCTTGCGGTTGTTGTTATTGTTGTTGTTGCCGCCGCCGCCATTGTTGTTGCGACCGCGCATGCGCCTGTTCTGCTGTTGTGGCCTCATTCGACTCTCTTCATATTGAAATTTTCGAAAACTCTTCACGAACGGTGGCGCTCATGCAGCCAGCCGTTTCGTTTCTTCACCGGCGTTCGCCCGCATCAATTGCGTTGGCGCCACGTGCCATCCTGTTCCGGTTACATCACTTGCCGGACGATTCCCGCACGAAGCTTGGGCGTCGTTTGCGCAAGAAGGCAGCTATTTCCAAGGAAAACCGAATCGCTAAGAGCACTGCCTGCTTCGTCTCATCCGGTTAACGCGACCCTAGCCGCATTCCCCGGCATTGCCAAGCGGTTTTTTTCGCACTGCGTCAAGGCTTTCCCCGTTGAAAGACAAGAACCCTGTCGTTTCCGCCGAGGTCGCCGAACGCACCAGCGACCGCATAGCCGGACGAGCGAAATATAGCGGTGACCTCGATGTGCTGTGTGTAGCCGATCTCGACCGCAATCCTGCTTCCGGCTTCTAGAAACTTAGCCGCCTCAGCGGCGATGACCCTGTAAGGGGCCAACCCATCCGTGCCGCCATCCAGGGCCAGGCGCGGGTCGAAATCCCGGACTTCATCCTGCAGATTTCCGATGTCCTCCGATCGTATATAGGGAGGGTTTGCGACAATTACATGGTATCGACCAGAAACTTTTTCGAACCAGTCGGACAGCAGCGCCGTGAACCGGTCGCCAAGCCCCAATTGCGCGGCATTGCGCGTTGCCGTCCTCAACGCCCCTTCCGAGAAGTCGACCCCGGTGGCAATCGCTGCCGGCACGGCGCTGAGCAGCGCCAGCGCGATGGCTCCGCTGCCGGTTCCCAGATCGAGGATGCGGCACTCGCCCTCGCGCATGACGGTTGCCCTGACAAAGGGCAGTATGGCCTCGACCAGCGTTTCGGTGTCGGGCCGCGGCTCCAGCGTTTCCGGCGACAGCGACAGCCGCAACCCGTAGAACTCCCGATAGCCCAGGATGCGGTGCACGGGCTCGCCGCCCGCGCGGCGCCTCAAGGCGCGGTCGATCTGGACAAGAGCGGCGGCATCGACCGCATGTTCGGGATCGGCAATGGCCTGCGTGCGAGTCGTACCTGAAAAGTGCTCCACGATCAGTCTTGCATCGAGCGCCGGATTATCGACCGCCGCCAAGCGCGCTCTCGCTTCCCGCAGCAGCGGCCCCAGCGCCTGGGGCAAAGGATCAGCCATCGAGGCCGATATCGGCGAGCAGCTTCGACTGGTGGTCGGCGATCAGCGCGTCGATGACTTCGTCGAGTTCGCCCATCATCACCCGGTCGAGCTTGTAGAGCGTCAGGTTGATGCGATGATCGGTGACGCGGCCTTGCGGAAAATTGTAGGTGCGGATGCGCTCTGAGCGGTCGCCGGAGCCGACCTGAGACTTGCGCGATTCCGAGCGCTCCTCGTCGGCCTTGCTGCGTTCCAGGTCGTAGAGCCGGGCCCGCAGGATCTGCATGGCCTTGGCCCGGTTCTGGTGCTGCGATTTCTCCGCCTGCACCACCATGATGCCGGTCGGCAAATGGGTGATGCGCACCGCCGAATCGGTGGTGTTGACGTGCTGGCCGCCCGAGCCCGACGCGCGCATCGTGTCGATGCGGATGTCTTCGGCCCGGATGTCGATGTCGACTTCCTCCGCCTCCGGCAGCACGGCCACCGTGGCCGCCGAGGTGTGAATGCGTCCGCTGGCCTCGGTCGCGGGCACGCGCTGCACCCGGTGGACGCCGGACTCGAATTTCAGATGCGCGAAAACCCCCTTGCCGGAAACCGTGGCGATGATTTCCTTATAGCCGCCGGCATCGCCCTCGCTGGCCGATACCGTCTCGAACCGCCAGCCACGCGAAGCGGCATAGCGCTCATACATGCGAAACAGGTCGCCGGCGAACAATGCTGCCTCGTCGCCGCCGGTGCCGGCGCGGATTTCCAGGATGGCGTTCTTGTCATCGGCCGCATCCCTGGGCAAGAGCAGGATGTGGATGTCCTTCTGCAACGCCTCAATGCGCTCATCGACGCCTGGCAGGTCGGCCTCGGCGAGCGCTCGCATCTCGGCATCGGTGCCCTTGTCGGCGAGCATCGCCTCGAGATCGGCCTGCTCCTGCTCGGCCGCACGCAAGGCTCTGACTTTGGCCACCATCTCCTGGAGCTCGGCATATTCCGATGCCATCTTCACATAGGCATCCGGCGCCGGGCCGGCCGACATCTGCGCTTCGAGCATCTCGAAACGCTTGACGACTTGATCCATGCGGTCGCGGGGAAGGGAGATCATTGTAAAGGTGCTATAACGGAATTGAGCGGTCGTCGGCAAAGGCCTGCAGCAGCGCCCGCATCGGCAGCCCCTGGACCGGCGCCATCAGATTGTCGTCAAAGAACGCTTTCAACGCCTCCAGCGGCAATTCGGTCAGCATCGCCTTGACCGGACCGATCGAAGCGGGCGACATCGAGATAGAACGGAAACCGAGGCCGACCAGCGCCATTGCCGAGATCGGTTTGCCGGCGAGTTCGCCGCAGAGTGTGACGGGCGTGTGGTTGCGGGCACCGGCATCGGCGATGGTCTTGAGCACCCGCAGGAACGGCGTCGACAACGTGTCGAAGCGATCGGAAAGCTGCGTGTTGCCGCGGTCGACCGCCATCACGAACTGGAACAGGTCGTTCGAGCCGACCGAGACGAAGTCGACCGCCTTCATCAACTCGTCAAGCTGGAACAGGAGGGACGGCACCTCCAACATTGCCCCGAGCTTGAGGCTGGTCGGCAAATGATGGGCAAAGCGCGACAGATGCCGCACCTCGCGGTCGATGATTTCGCGCGCCTGGGCGATCTCGCCGAGCTCGGTGACCATCGGCAGCATCAGCTTGAGCTCCCGCCCGCCGCAGGCTTTCAGCAGGGCGCGGATCTGGGTGCGCAGCAATCCCGGACGGTCCAGCGTCAGGCGGATCGCCCGCCAGCCGAGCGCCGGGTTCTCTTCCTGGATGGCGCCTTTGAAATAGGGCAGCACCTTGTCGCCGCCGATGTCGATGGTGCGGAAGGTCACCGGCTTGCCGCGCGCGGCATCGAGCACGTCGCGGTAGAGCCGCTCCTGCGCCTCGGCACGGGGAAAGGTCGAGGCGACCATGAACTGCAATTCGGTGCGGAACAGGCCGATCCCGGCGGCACCCGACTCGGCCAGTTGCGGCAGGTCGACGGCAAGCCCGGCATTCATCAAAAGGTCGACCGCAATGCCATCCTTGGTCACCGACGGCTTCTTGCGCAGTTCGCGGTAGACTTCCTGCCGGCGCGCCCGGAACCGCACCTTTTCGGCATAGGCGGCTTCGAGATCCGACTGCGGACGAAGATGAATCGCGCCTTCCTCACCGTCGACGATGATGGCATCGCCGTTTTCCGCCATGGAAACGGCGCCCTTCATCTGCCCGGCGACGGGAATGCCCATGGCGCGCGCGACGATGACGACGTGGCTGGTGGCGGCGCCATCCTCGAGCACCAGTCCGCGCAATTTGTCCCGGGGGTAGTCGAGCAGTTCGGCGGCGCCCATCGAGCGGGCGACAATGATGGCATCCTTCGGCAGCGAGGCCGCGACATCGTCAGGCCCGCGTCCCATCAGCTGGCGCAGAAGCCGGTTGGCGAGGTCGTCGAAATCGCTCATCCGCTCGCGCAGATAAGGATCGGTCATGTGCAGCATGCGCGCGCGCATGTCGCTCTGCACCTTTTCGACCGCAGCTTCCGCCGTCAGGCCGTTGCGGATCGCCTCTTCCAGCCGCCGGACCCAGCCGCGGTCGTTGGCGAACATGCGGTAGGCTTCCAGCACCTGGCGATGCTCGCCCTCGAAGGCGACGTCGCGGCGCTCGAGCATGTCGTCGATGGAAAGCCTGAGCGAGCCGAGCGATGCCTCGAGCCGGCGGACTTCCTCTTCGCTGTCCTCGTTGAACAGGTTGGTGACGACGATGCGCGGTTCGTGCAGCACGACATGACCGAGCCCGACGCCCTCGTTGAACGACAGGCCGGTGAAGCTGACCGGGCGGCGCAGGTCGAGCTCGAGGCCGGGCCGCGTCAGCCGCGCCAGATCGCCGGTGGCGATCATCTCGGCGATAACCATGGCGGTGGTTTCCAGCGCCTCGACCTCGTCGTCGCGATAGTGGCGCATGGTCTTGTTCTGCACCACCAGCACGCCCAGCGTGCGCCCTGCCCTGAGCACCGGCACGCCGAGGAAGGAATTGTAGATCTCTTCCCCGGTTTCCGGCAGGTAGGCGAAAGCCGGATGTTCCTGCGCATTGGATAGATTGAGCGGCCGCGCGCTGGCGGCGATCGTGCCGACCAGGCCTTGCCCCAGCCTGAGCTGCGCCAGGTGCACCGCGTTGGGGTTCAGGCCTTCGGTGGCGTAGAGTTCGAGCACGGAATCGGCGCGCAGCACATAGAGCGAGCACACTTCGGCGACCATGTTGGAGGCGATGTCGCGCACGATGCGGTCGAGCCGCTCCTGCGGCTCCAGCGGCTCCTGCATGAGCTCGCGGAGCCGTTTCAGCAGAACGCGCGGGCCACTGGCCGGGTCACGCATCGCGGCTTCTTCTCCAATAGGCTTCCTGCCGGCGCAGTTTCGGCCGCCGCCGGCACGCACGCTACAACTGATTCAGTCTGCTACTGCTTATCCAGACCGTAGACGGAATGCAAAGTGCGAACCGCGAGTTCCGTGTACGGACCGTCGATCAGTATCGAAATCTTGATCTCGGAGGTGGTGATGGCGCGGATGTTGATCGCCTTGTCGGCCAGCGCCTTGAAGGCGGTGGCGGCAACGCCGGCATGGCTTCTCATGCCGATGCCGATGACCGAGACCTTCGACATGCCAGCTTCCGACTGCACGACGTCATAGCCGACATCGGCCTTCAGCCGGTCGAGCACGGCCAGCGCCTTGTCGACGTCTCCGGAGGGCACCGTGAAGGTCATGTCGGTAAGCTTGCCGTCCTCGGAAATGTTCTGGACGATCATGTCTACGTTGATGTTGGCCTCGGCCAGCGGCCCGAAGATGCCGGCGGCGACGCCCGGTCGGTCGCCGACACGGCGCAGCGAAATCTGCGCCTCGTCCTTGGCATAGGCAATTCCGGTGACGACCTGCTGTTCCACGATCTCTTCCTCGTCGCAAATAAGCGTTCCGGGCGGATTGAGCAAATCCCCCATTCCGGGCGCGTCGGGATCGTCGAAGGACGACCGCACGAAGGTACGCACCCTGTGCACCATGGCAAGCTCGACCGATCGCACCTGCAGAACCTTGGCGCCGAGCGAGGCCATTTCAAGCATTTCCTCGAACGATATCTTGGCCAGCCGCCGCGCCTTGGGCTCGATGCGCGGATCGGTGGTGTAGACGCCGTCGACGTCGGTATAGATGTCGCAGCGGTCGGCTTTGACGGCGGCCGCGATCGCCACCGCGCTGGTGTCGGAGCCGCCACGACCAAGCGTTGCGATGCGGTTGTCCGGTCCGATGCCCTGGAAACCTGCGATGACGGCCACCTGGCCCTCGCCAAAGCGCTTGATCAGGAAAGCGCCGTCGATATCGAGGATGCGTGCCGCGCCATGCGCGTTGTCGGTCTTGATCGGGATCTGCCAGCCCTGCCAGGAGCGGGCGTGCACGCCCATGTTCTGCAAGGTGATCGCCAGGAGGCCTGCCGTCACCTGCTCGCCGGACGCAACCACGGCATCATATTCGCGCGCGTCGTGCATCGGCGAGGCCTCGCGCGTCCAGCCGACCAGTTCGTTGGTCTTGCCGGCCATCGCCGAGACCACCACCGCCACCTCGTGGCCGGCATCGACCTCCCGTTTGACGTGACGCGCCACATTGCGGATGCGGGCGATGTCGGCGACGGAGGTTCCGCCGAATTTCATCACGATGCGCGCCATGGAAGCGAAATGCCTTTGACTGAAGCCGGCTCTGCGCCGAAAAACCGAGGAAAGCGCCCGGCTGGCGCCGGCCGCTGAATGCGCGGCCTCCTTAGCCAAAACATCCAGGCTTCGCAAGCGACGGCTCATAAGAAGAGCGCCGCGCGGGCTGAACGGTAACTTCATTTTGCGCAGGGCCCAACCGGCAAGGCTCACACGGCGACGGACGTCAGCCCAGGCGCACGATGCTTTTCCACAAATGTGGATAGTCGAGCACGAAGCCGAGTGGAGAGACCTCCAGAACCGCCTCATAGCCGAATGCCGGCGCGGCATAGGCGTAGCGGGCCGCGTCGAGGCGTCGATAGGTCTGCTCGAGCCGCATCATTCTGAGCTCGGGAAAGGCCAGATAGGCGGCCGGCGCGGGCGTCGCTTCGCCGACGGCGAGCGCGAACCGGCGGATCGCCAGGAGGTTCGAAGCCGGCGTGAAGCCGAGATCGACGTCTATCAGGCCGGCCACCTCCGGCTGCGGCTCGCCATTCAGCGCCCAGGAGCCGTCGGCGCGGCGTTCGATCCCCAGGGAAAGCTCTTGCGGGCCGAGAAAGCCCTCGACCCGTGCCGAGCGCGTGTGCCAGCCGGCATCGCAATCCACCTCGTAGGCGATGCAACACGGCCTGTCGTCTTGCAGGAAGATGGCCTGCCCCTTCAGGCCGTGCCCACTGGGCCGCTGCGAGAGCATGCAGGAATCGTGACCTTCAAAGTCGAGCCTGCGCCAAAGGATCGATGCGGTCTGAGCCACGGCCATCTCCTTTTTTCAACACGATCTTCCCTTTTTCGCACACCGCCGCGATTTTGTTTCGGCCGAGATGCCCTGAGCTGACACGTCCTGACAGAGCGCCGCCGGCAATACAGGGCGCTTGTCGGCGGTGCCGGCCTCGCACTGTCAGCAGGCGAAAATGCAGCCTTGACTTTCCCTCCCCCACGCCCGACTTGCTAGCGTCCGAGGAGACCAATCGATGCCAGAGCCCCGACGATCGACGATCGATGCCGGAGAAGTGGAGCGCTTTTCCGCCCTTGCCGCCGAATGGTGGAACCCGAACGGCAAGTTCCGGCCGCTGCACAAGTTCAACCCCATCCGGCTTGCCTATATACGCGACCAGGTGGCAACGCGCTTCGGCCGCGATCCGCGCGCGGCACGGCCATTCGAGGGCCTGCGCTTTCTCGACATCGGTTGCGGCGGCGGCCTGCTGTGCGAGCCGATGGCGCGGCTTGGCGCCGAAGTGGTCGGCGCCGATGCTTCCGCCACCAATATCGAAGTGGCCAAATTGCACGCCGCCGAAGTCGGCGTGACGATCGACTACCGCGCCACCACGGCCGAGGACCTGGCCGACGCCGGCGAAAAATTCGACGTTATCCTCAATATGGAAGTGGTCGAGCATGTCGCCGACATCGACCTGTTCGTCGCCAAATGCGGCGAGATGGTCAAGCCCGGCGGCATCATGTTCGTGGCCACGATCAACCGCACGCTGAAGGCGCTAGGGCTGGCCATCATCGGCGCCGAATATGTGCTGCGCTGGCTGCCGCGCGGCACTCATCAGTTCGGCAAGCTGGTGCGCCCGGAAGAGCTGGAAAAGGCGCTCGGCGGCGCCGGCCTGACCGTCATCGACCGCACCGGCGTCGTCTACCACCCGCTCGCCGACCGCTGGCAGCGGTCGAAAGACATGGACGTCAACTATATGGTGCTGGCGGAAAAGGGCACGGTCTGAACCGGCTCACGCCGCCTGACTCTGCGCCCTCGCGCTGGTCCCGCTTTGCGCCTTGGTGGTGATAAACACGCCGGCCGTGATGATGACAGCGCCTGCCCAGGTCAGCAGCTGATAGTGCTCGCCGAGGAAGATCGTGCCCGCGAACAGCCCGACGGCCGCCGCCACATAGCCGATCTGGCTGAGATAGACCGGGCCGCCCACCGCCTGCAGCCGGAAGAAGAAGGCAAACATTGCCGAAGCCGACGCCATCTGCGCGACGACCACAGGCGGTACCGCGCCCAGCGGAACAAACGCTTGCCAGCCGAAAAGCGTCAGGATGCCGAGGAGAAGCAAGGTCGCCGACGCCAGATGGCTGCCCACGGCAAGCTCGATCGGGCCGGTTCCTTCGGGCCAGTCGACGGTGCGGTAGATGTTGCCCGCGGCAAGGCTGACCGGGATCAGCAATCCGATCGTTACCCAGAAATAATCGGCCGGTTGGCCAGCTTCGCCGCGTGTAAGCGCGACCATGACCGCACCGATGAAGCCGACCGCAATGCCGATGACGCCGAGCAGGTTGGGGCGCCGAACGCCAAGCAAGATCGAGAACACGAGCGTGATCACCGGCGATAGCGTGAACATGATGCCCGTATATCCCGCGCCGAGATGCGGGATGGCCGAAAACATCAAGAGGTTGGGAAAGGCATAGGACACCGCCGCCGTGACGAAGAAATAGCGCAGCTTGCGCGCCGTAAGCTTGATGCGCTCGCCACGCAGCAGGAGAGCCAGCAACAGCACGCCGCCGGCACCGAGCGAGATGACGAAGGCCCAGACCATGGCCGGAACGCCGGCGGCGGTCGCAAGCTTGCCGAACGGCAGCGTCAGGCCAAGCAGGGCGCCCGTCACGACCAGCAGGCCAAGCGCCGAATCCCAGAGAAATTTCATCTGATGGTCCTCGTCATCGTCGCCGGCACTTGGCCGCCACTTCATTTTCCGATAAGATAACGAAAAGATTCTTAACGTCAAGATACATGGCAGAATAGATGGACAGGGCGGCAAAGGCGATCGAACAATGGAACAGGGAGAGGCCGGACCTTGACGTCTCGCCGATGGGCGTGATCGGGCGGTTGAATGAAGCATCCTCGCTGATTGCCCGCGAGCGCCTCGCGCCGTTGTTTGCGCGCTATGGATTGCAGGCCGGCGAATTCGACGTGCTGGCCACGTTGCGCCGCTCGGGCGCGCCCTACGCGCTGACCCCGACCGCCCTTTACGAGGCGACGATGGTGACCTCGGGCGCCATGACCAACCGGCTCGACCGGCTCGAAACCTCAGGGTTGATCGTGCGTGGTCCGCATCCCAACGACCGGCGCGGCATCGTCGTGCGGCTGACTGAAAAAGGCCTCGCTTTGATCGACGAGGCCATTGCTGCCCACGTCGCCAACGAGCACGAGATTCTTTCCGGCCTGACGCAAGCCGAACGGGAAACGCTTTCGCGCCTGCTTGAAAAATTGATCGGCAGCGTAAGCTGACCGCTCAGTTCCGATCCTCCGGAAACACCGGGATCGGCATGAACTCGACGCCGTCCTCGGCCAGGCTCTTGGCCTCCTCCAGCGTCGCCTCGCCATAGATGCCGCGCGGGTCGGTCTCGCCCAAATGGATCTTGCGCGCTTCCTCGGCGAATTTGTCGCCGACGTAATCGGCATTCTCGCGAACCTTCTCGGCCATTGCCTTCAGTTGCGCCAGCGCCTGCTTCTGCGCCTCGCCCATGGCGAGCGCTATCGTTTCCTGCTTGCGCGCCGTCGACACGGCCGGCGCCATCAGGGCTTTCTCCACCTTGTGCGAGCCGCAGCTCGGGCAATCGACGAAGCCACGCTTCTTTTGCGTGTCGAAATCGTCATTGCTGCGGAACCAGCCCTCGAACTCGTGCTCGTTTTCGCAGATCAGGGAGAAGCGGATCAAGAGGCCGCTCCCCTGAGACGCGATGTCTCGGACGAACCGGCATTGACAGCGAAATCCCGCGCATTTTTCAGATTGGGGATCTTCTTGCGCGCCGCCAGCGACTGCGCCGGGTCGATCTCGGCGACGATCACCGCCGGCTCATTGTGCGCCGCCTCCGCGATGACGCGGCCCCACGGATCGACGATCAGCGAATGGCCATAGGTTTCGCGGCCGTCCTCGTGAAGGCCGCCTTGCGCAGCGGCCACGACATAGGCGCCGTTCTCGATGGCGCGGGCCCTGAGCAGCACGTGCCAATGCGCCTCGCCGGTTTGGCGGGTGAAGGCGGCGGGCACGGAAAGCAGGTCGGCGCCGGCTAGCGCCTCGGCGCGGAACAGTTGCGGAAACCGCAGGTCATAACAGACGGCAAAGCCCAGCTTGGCGCCTTCGATGGTCGTGACGACCGCCTCCGTGCCGGGCTCGTAGGTCGCGGATTCGCGCCAGCTCTCGCCATTGTCGAGATCGACGTCGAACATATGGATCTTGTCATAGGAGGCGAGCGTGGCGCCGTCCGGACCGAACAGCAGCGCCCGGTTGGCGAGCTTGCCGTCGGCGCGCAGGATGGCGGTCGAGCCGATATGCAGGTGGACGCCAAGTTCGCGGGCCAGTCGGCGGGCGGTCCCGACGATGATGTCCTTGTCCTCTGAGGTGAAAGACGCGGCCTTCTTGTCACGCACCAGCGCTCCGGTCATTTCCGGTGTCTGGATGTAGCTCGCCCCCTGGCCGGCTGCTTCGCGCACCAGCCGCTCGAGGTCGATTGCGTTGCGCTCTGGCCTCTCGCCCGAACGCATCTGGATCGCGGCCGCCTTGAAAACACCCATCGTCATATCCTCAATTCGTCGAACCATTGGCGAGCAACTTGTCCAGCCGGCCTTGCGCCTCCAGCTCGTGGAGGTCGTCGCAGCCGCCGACATGCGTGTCGCCGACGAAAATCTGCGGAAAGGTCGTGCGGCCATGGGCGCGGGAAATCATCTCCTGGCGCAGTTCCGGCGAAAACGACGCGTCATGCTCCGTATAGGCGACGCCCTTGCGCTCGAGCAGCCGCTTGGCGGCCGTGCAGTAGCCGCACATCATGCGTGTATAGATGGTGACGTCGACCATGACGAATTTCCACTGTTTGTTGCCGACTTATATAGTCGTGGACTCGTCGGCCCGAAAGTCCCCCGGCAGCACGCGTGCGAAGGTCAGCACATCGACGGCGCCGGCCCCTGCTTTTTTCAGCGCCTTGCTGGCGGCGCGAACCGTGGCACCCGTGGTGTAGACGTCGTCGATCAAAAGCACGCGGCGGCCGGCGATCTCGATTTCCGCTTCGGCAGGCACGCGAAAGGCGGCCCGCACGTTGTCCTCGCGGTCCTTGCGCTCCAGCCCGACCTGCTGGCGCGTGAGCTTGACACGCCGCATGGCCGAGGGTGCGAAAGACAGGCCGCTGAGCTCGCAGACCGCCCTCGCCAATTCCGCTGACTGGTTGAACCGCCGCCTGAAGAAGCGACGCCAGTGCAGCGGGACCGGCACCACCACATCCGCCTCGGCAATGAGGTCGGCGCCGGCGCGCAGCATCCAACGCGCCATCCACGGCGCCAGGTCGGTGCGATCCTGGTATTTCAGCCCCTGCACCATCTGGCGGGCGACGCCGGAATAGGCGACGGCCGCCCGCGCCCGCTCGAAGGGCGGCGGATCGGCGATCGCCTCGGCCGACAGAAAGCCCTCACCCATATGGTGGGTGAACGGCGTGCCCATCACCGGGCACCAGGGCCGCTCCAGGAGGCGCAGTTTCGGCCAGCAGGCGCCGCACAGAACGCCGGGCTGCGAGACATGCCTGCGGCAGCCGGCGCAGACAGGCGGGAACAGGATGCGCGCCGGCCAGTTCGCCGCCGACCGTGCAAGGTTCCTGATGTCCAGAGGCTTGATCTTGGGCATGGGATCGGCCACGTGGTGGGTGCTGTGCGCCACTATATCAACTCCATCGGGGAATGGACAAACAAAGGATCTGCCCGTTTGCTGCCGATAATGGACACCTCACTGTGGCTGGCGCACAAGCAGCGCGCGCTCGATCATCCGGTCGGCGGCGCGGACTTCCTGATGCGGCGCAGTGCCGACGATCTTGCCGACCGGCTGGGTGCCGTGGAGCGCAGGTTTAGCAAGGCAGCGGTGCTGTTTTGCCAGACGTCGGCCGCAGCCGACATCCTCGCCGCGAGCGGCAAGGTGGCGGACATCGTCCGTGTCGAGGCGGATACGGCTTTCCTGGGCAATTCCGCCGGCATGGTAGCGCCGCTGGAAACCGTGCCCTTCGAGCCGCAAAGCCTCGACCTGGCGGTGTCGCTCCTGTCGCTGCAGGCCATGAACGACATTCCCGGCATGCTGGTGCAGATCCGCCGTGCGCTGCGTCCGGACGGGCTTTTCCTCGGCGCCTTCGCCGGCGCCGGCACGCTCGGCGAATTGCGTGAAAGCCTGCTGGCGGCCGAGACCGAGCTTCACGGCGGCGCCAGCCCGCGCGTCATTCCGTTCACCGACGTTCGCGACGCGGGAGCGCTGCTGCAGCGCGCCGGCCTCGCTCTGCCGGTCGCCGATGTCGAGACGGTGACGGTGCGCTATGACAGTCTTTTCAACCTGATGGCCGATTTGCGCGCCATGGGCGAAACCAGCGCGCTTGCCGATCGCAGCCGGCGGCCGGGCACACGCCAGCTGTTCGCCCGCGCCGCGCAAATCTACGCCGAGCGGTTTTCGGATCCCGACGGCCGCATCCGCGCAAGCTTTTCGATGGTCTGGATGTCCGGCTGGGCGCCCGATGCATCGCAGCAAAAGCCGCTCAAGCCGGGTTCGGCCAAGATCTCGCTGAAGACTGTGTTGGAGCAGCCCAAGGGGCAATGACAGTGTCCGCGGACGCGGACAGCCAGATCAGGGTGCGAAAGCGTTGGCAAGCCTGCTGCCATTGTCGCTGAACAGCCAGGTGATCGCGTTGAAGACCTGGCTGATGCCGCCGACGATCGTCAGCGACAGTACGGCGACGATCAAGCCGTATTCGACGGCCGTGGCGCCCTTTTCATCGTTCAGGAAACGCAGCAGCACTGTTTTCATCACGTCGATCCCTCTTGCCGGAACCATACCGCCGACCTGTTAAGAAAGGTTAACGGCACAGGCTTAATAGGCGATGAAACCGCCGCCTCTGAAAATGTCTTGGACCCGATCAGCAGTCGCCGCTGGTCCGGCCGTCGGATCGGATGATGCAGACCGAATCGGGCTGCGGCTGAAGCACGCTGCGGCGCACCGTATAGGTATCGCGACGAGTGATCGAACCAGTGGCAGTCATGTCGAGACCGCTGGCAAAATTCCGAGCCGATTGCGAGCGCGTCTGGCTCTCGAGGAAGGGCGTTGCGATCAGGGCCAGCGCCACCGCGGCCGACCCGAACAGCAGCGTGACGCGCAGCACGCCCATGCCCGCATCCGCGGCGCGAAAACTGCGGTCGGGCCGGATCGAATCCCAATCCCTGTCTAGGCTCATGCTGTCGCTCCCCAGAAAATCGCCGGCACGGCCGCGACGAGGCAGCCTTGCATCAATTTTTCATGATGAGATAAATCTTCCATTAATGCTGGCTTATGCGCCCCGCAGCTCCGCTCAGCCACAGGCCGCTAGCGGTTCTGTTCGCCTACAGGAGGTCGATCAGGAACGGGATCAGCGGAGCGTCGGCCGGCGGCATCGGGTAGTCGCGCATCTGCCTGGGCCGCACCCATTTCAGCGCCTGCCCCTCCTTCGGCTGGGCGATGCCGCGAAAGCGGCGGCAGATGAAAAGCGGCATCAAAAGATGGAAATCGTCGTAGCTATGGCTGGCGAAGGTGAGCGGTGCCAGGCACGGGATGTCGGTCTCGATCCCGATCTCCTCATAGAGTTCGCGGATAAGGCATTGCTCCGGCGTCTCGCCGGGCTCGACCTTGCCGCCGGGAAACTCCCAGAGCCCGGCAAGCTGCTTGCCCTCGGGCCGCTGCGCCACGAGCACGCGCCCGTCGGCGTCGACCAGGGCGCAGGCGGCGACCAGGAGCAGGCGCTTGCCGGCGATCGTCACATCATTCATGCCCGATTTCACCCATGAACAGGCGGCCGGCGGTAGTGGTAGCGATAGACCTCGTCGAAGCCGAGCGAATGATAGAGCGCCAGCGCCGGCACATTGCCGGCCTCGACCTGCAGCCAGGCTTCCCGCGCGCCGCGCAGCCGCGCCCATTTCAGCGCCGACAGGATCAGGTTGCGGCCGTGGCCCTTGTTGCGTGCCGACTTGTCGGTGGCGACCTCGAACAGGCCGGCGAGATCGCCGTCATGGACGCAGATCAGCGTGGCCAGTGGTTCCGCTCCAGCCTCGAGCGCGAACAGCCCGGCCTCGGGCTGGATGGCGCCGATGATCTCCGACAGGCCTGGCCGCAGCGACGCGTCCGAGCCGCTGACCTTGAGCGATGCGCCGATGAAGCGGCTGATGTCCTTCAACGGGATCTGGTCCATGGCGGCATCGAGCTGGGCATCGGCCAGCGGCAGCCGCATCACCAGCGATTCGTCGAACCGGCTCCAACCCTCGCGGTCGAGATGGCTGGCGAGATCCGGACCCGATAGCGGCGACATGCGGAAGGTCAGCGGCCTGCCATAGGCATCGAAACGACGGCTGGCGCGACCGATGCGGTCGGCAATGTGCTGGGTGTCGCCGGGGTCGAGCGGATTGACAGAATTCAGCCGCTTGGCCGGATGCCCGGCCGTCAGCCGCACCACCCAGGTGCCGTCATAATGGACTGCCGCCGCGGGCCAGGCGCGGAACCCGGCCGCCTCATAGCGGCGCACTGTCGCCAGCATGCTGGCCGGATGTTTGGAAACCAAGTCCGTCAGCTCCGGTAGTCGCCATTGATGGCGACGTATTCCTTGGTGAGGTCGCAGGTCCACACCGTCGCCTTGCCGCGGCCGATGCCGATATCGGCGCGGATGCGGATGTCGTCGCGCTTCATATACGCCGAGGTCGCTTCCTCCGAATAGGCCGGATCGCGCTCGCCCTCATGCGCCAGCCTGTTGTCGCCGAACCAGATCGACAGGCGGTCGCGGTCAGCCGGCTCGCCGGCCTTGCCGACGGCCATGACGACGCGGCCCCAATTGGCGTCCTCGCCGGCGACCGCCGTCTTGACCAGCGGCGAATTGGCGATCGAGAGCGCGATGCGCTTGGCCGAGCGCGCCGATTTCGCGCCGGTAACGGTGACTTCGACCTGCTTGCGGGCGCCCTCACCGTCGCGCACCACTTGCAGCGCCAGCGACTTCAGCACTTTGCCGAGCGCACGGCGGAAGGCCCCCAGACGGGCATCCTTGGGGTCGGTTATCTCCGGCGCGCCGCGTTTGGCGGCCTTTCCGGTGGCGAAGAGCAGCAGCGTGTCGCTTGTGGAGGTGTCGCTGTCGACGGTCACCGCGTTGAAGGTCTTGGCCGTGCCGCGCGACAGCAGATCCTGCAGCACGGGGGCGGCGATCGGCGCATCGGTGGCGACAAAGGACAGCATCGTGGCCATGTCGGGTGCGATCATGCCGGCGCCCTTGGAAATGCCGTTGATGGTGACATCGGTCTCGCCGAGCTTAACGGTCTGCGTCGCCACCTTCGGATAAGTGTCCGTGGTCATGATGGCCTTGGCCGCCTCGGTCCACAGGTCGGGCTTGCCGTTGCTGACCAGACCAGCCAGCAGATGGCTGAACTTGGTTGTGTCAAGCGGCTCGCCGATGACACCGGTCGAGGCCAGGAACACCTCGCCTGGCGTGCAGCCGGCAGCCTTGGCTGCCGCTTCGCCCGTCAGCGCGGTGGAGTCCCGGCCCTTCTTGCCGGTGAAGGCATTGGCGTTGCCGGAATTGACGACGAGCACCCGGGCCTTGCCCGCGGCAAGGTTCTGCCGGCAGAAATCGACTGGCGCCGAGGGGCATTTCGACTTTGTGAACACGCCGGCGACCGCCGTGCCGGGCTCGAAGACCATGGCCAGGAGATCGGTGCGGTTCTTGTATTTTATCCCCGCTTCGGCGGTGGCGATGCGCACCCCCTCGATCTCAGGCATCTTGGGGTATTTCTTCGGCGCGAGCGGCGAAATCGTCGTGGACATGGAACCTCGGACGGGAAAAATCGGCGGAGAAACGCCGGTTTGCCCGATACGGCGCGCCCGCGCAAGGCGTTTTGGTGGCGGCGTGAGAACCGGAATTGGCCTTGACCGGTTCGCAGCCGGCTCCGTTGCAGTTCGCTGGCACCGCCCTGCCCAGGTTGCGATCTCTCCCGAGGGCAGCTTCTGACCCTGGCCCTGGTATTTCTGGGAGCCGTTGCGACTCGGCGCGGGAGCGCGGGCAGAGTTGGTCAGCACCGATGGCGGCCTGCGCATCGTGCGGGGGGACATGGCAGGCAAAATGTCTCCTGCCTCAGCCGCCAAGAACGGGCCGTTTCGTTTCATCGCCGGATCACTTATATTGCCGGCCTAAACCGACGGCGAGGGCGACAGGATGGCCGAAGAGGCGGATACGGCGCGTAAATCCATCGGTGCGCGGCGCAATCCCGACAGCGCGGAAGCCATTCTCGATGCCGCCGAGGCGGTGTTGGTCGAGGCCGGCTATGCCGGCTTCTCGATCGAGGCCGTGGCGCGGCGGGCGCGTGCCGGAAAGCCGACCATCTATCGCTGGTGGCCGAGCAAGGCCTCGCTGCTGCTGGAGGTCTACCAGCGCCAGAAACGCGTCGATGTTCCCGATACGGGAAGACTGGAAGAGGATCTCGTCGGCTTCCTCAAGAACCTGTTCGCGCACTGGCGCGAGACGTCGTCGGGCAGCGTGTTCAGGTCGCTGATCGCCGAGGCGCAGTCGGACGAAACGGCGGCCGCGGCCCTTGCCGGCTATACAGGCGGGCGCCGGGCCCACACCGGCCAGATCATCGAGCGCGCCAAGGCAAGGGGCGAGGTCGCGGCCGATGTCGATCCGGCTGTGGCGGCTGACCTGGTGGCTTCCTATGCGTGGCGGCAGCTCCTGACCAACCGGCTCGACGAAGACGAGGCGACGATACGCAAGGTGGTCCGCTACCTCCTGCGAGGCATAGAAGGGCCCGACGGCTGAACTGACGTAAAAAGGGCGCGGCGCCCTTTGGCCACCGCGCCCCTTTTTCGAAAACCGTTCTGGTTTACTTGGCGCTTTCCAGCGTATCGACGGCCTTCTTCAAATTGGCGTCGGGAATTTCGACCTTGGCATCGGCGCGCAGCGACTTGACCAGCGCGAAATACTTGTCGCGGATGACCGCCTGCTTGGCCTGGTCCTTGACGTCGTCGAAGGCCGGCGGCTGCTTGGTGCGCTTGTCCTCGAGCTTGATGACATGCCAGCCGAACTGCGACTGCACCGGCTGCTCGGTGTATTTGCCGACCTCGAGCGCGAAAGCGGCCTTGTCGAATTCCGGCACCATCTGGCCAGGTCCGAACCAGCCGAGATCGCCGCCACTGGTCTTGCCGCTCGGATCCGAGGTGTGCTCGTTGGCGAGCTTCTGGAAATCGGCGCCGCCGTCGAGTTGCTTGATGATCGCTTCGGCCTCTTCCTTCGTCTTCACGAGGATGTGACGGGCATGCACCTCGTTGACCGGCGGCGTGTTGGCGATCTCCTGGTCGTAGCGGGCGCGGATCTCGGCGTCGGTGACCTTGTCGACGACGCCTTTCTCGACCATCTCGCCATGCAGCGCGCGCTGCTGCAGGAAGGCCATGCGGCGCTGGAAATCGGGATCCTTGTCGAGACCGGTCGAGACGGCCTGGGCGGCCATGACGCGGATCTCGATTGCGGCCGAAAGCGCCGCGGCGCGGCGTTGCTCGGCCGGGAGTTGCGCGAACTGCTGCGACAGCTCGCCTTCGGCAAGCACGAGATCTGCTTCGGTGAGGGGTTGGCCGTTGACGGTGGCAACCACTGTATTCGGATCGACCGGTGCGGCCGGTGCCGCTGGTGGTGCCGGCTGGGCTGGTGCGGTTTCCTGCGCCATCAGCGGCGACAGGCAAAGAGCCGACAGGCCGACGGCCAGGCCGAGGCTAGCGAGCGACGCACGGCGGAACAACAAGGACATTAAGATGACTCCGATGAGGATGTGAAGGACGGGAGGCTTCCAGATCAGCCAGATTGTGGCCGAATTTGGCGCGACCGGCAGGGCCAGCGCGGCGTTGACATCAGTTGAGCCCCCTCTTATCTGTCCAACGACTTTGCGTCCAGAACCGTTTTCCGGGCGCTTTTTGCGTTGCCCGTATACAGGCGGCGCATTCACGTGGATTTGATGGGGCCGGCCGGCGCTCGTCTCAGTTTGAGAATTCTATCGAAAGGACCATTGGATGGTCAGTCTCGGCGGTCTCGCCCGTAAGGTTTTCGGCTCCTCCAACGACCGCAGGGTCAAGTCGACCCGGCCCCGTGTCGAGGCGATCAACGCCATGGAAAACGAGATGCGGGCGCTCTCCGATGCAGAGCTCGCCGGCCGCACGGAAAAGTTCCGCCAAGACATCGCCAACGGCGCCAGCCTCGAGGACCTGCTGATCCCGGCCTTCGCCACCGCCCGCGAGGCGGCGCGCCGCGTGCTCGGCATGCGCCCCTTCGACGTCCAGCTGATCGGCGGCATGGTGCTGCACAATGGCGGCATCGCCGAGATGCGCACCGGTGAGGGCAAGACGCTGGTCGCGACCTTGCCCGTTTATCTCAATGCACTGGCCGGCAATGGCGTCCACGTCGTCACCGTCAACGATTATCTCGCCACCCGCGACTCCGAATGGATGGGCCGTGTCTACAAGTTCCTCGGCCTCTCGGTCGGCGTCATCGTCCATGGCCTGTCCGACGAGGAGCGCCGCGTCGCCTACGCCGCCGACGTCACCTATGCCACCAACAACGAACTCGGCTTCGACTATCTGCGCGACAACATGAAGTACGAGCGCGCCCAGATGGTACAGCGTGGTCACAACTACGCGATCGTCGACGAAGTCGATTCCATCCTGGTCGATGAAGCGCGCACGCCGCTGATCATTTCCGGTCCGCTCGAGGACCGTTCGGAAATGTACAACACCATCGACACTTTCATCATCCAGCTGCAGCCGCAGGATTATGAGATCGACGAGAAGCAGAAGACCTCCATCTTCACCGAGGAAGGCACCGAGAAGCTCGAGAACCTGCTGCGCGACGCCGGCCTGCTCAAGGGCGAGTCGCTCTATGACGTCGAGAACGTCGCCATCGTCCATCACGTCAACAATGCGCTGAAGGCGCACCGCCTGTTCCAGCGCGACAAGGACTATATCGTGCGCAACGGCGAGATCGTCATTATCGACGAGTTCACCGGCCGCATGATGCCCGGCCGCCGCTATTCGGAAGGCCTGCACCAGGCGCTTGAAGCCAAGGAGCATGTGGCGATCCAGCCGGAGAACCAGACGCTCGCCTCCGTTACCTTCCAGAACTATTTCCGCCTCTACAAGAAGCTTTCCGGCATGACCGGCACGGCGCTGACCGAGGCCGAGGAATTCGGCAACATCTACGGCCTCGAAGTCACCGAGATCCCGACCAACCTGCCGGTCATCCGCAAGGACGAGGACGACGAGGTCTACCGGACGGTCGAGGAAAAATACAAGGCGATCGTCAAGGAGATCCGCGAAGCCAGCGCCAAGGGCCAGCCGACGCTGGTCGGCACCACCTCGATCGAGAAGTCCGAGCAACTGGCCGAGCGGCTGCGCAAGGAAGGTTTTAAGGATTTCGAGGTGCTGAACGCCCGCCATCACGAGCGCGAGGCGGCGATCGTCGCCCAGGCGGGCAAGCCCGGCGCCATCACCATCGCCACCAACATGGCCGGCCGCGGCACCGACATCAAGCTCGGCGGCAATGCCGAGATGCGCATCGCCGAGGAACTGGGCGACATGCCCGAAGGGCCCGAGCGCGAGGCGCGGGAAAAGGAAATCTATGCCGACGTCGAGCGCCTGAAGGAAAAGGCGCTGGCTGCCGGCGGCCTCTACGTGCTCGCCACCGAACGCCACGAGTCACGCCGCATCGACAACCAGCTTCGTGGCCGCTCCGGCCGCCAGGGCGACCCCGGCCGCTCGAAATTCTTCCTGTCGCTGCAGGACGATCTGATGCGCATCTTCGGCTCCGAGCGCATGGACGGCATGTTGCAGAAGCTCGGCCTCAAGGAAGACGAGGCCATCATCCATCCCTGGATCAACAAGGCGCTGGAAAAGGCGCAGAAGAAGGTCGAGGCGCGCAACTTCGACATCCGCAAGAATCTTCTGAAATATGACGACGTTTCCAACGACCAGCGCAAAGTCGTGTTCGAACAGCGCATCGAGCTGATGGACGGCGAAGGCCTGTCGGAGACCATTGCCGAGATGCGCGAAGGCGTTATCGACGAGATCGTCGCCAAGGCCATTCCCGAGAACGCCTATGCCGAGCAGTGGGATGTCGCCGGGTTGAAGGCCGAGGTCGCCGAGTTCCTCAATCTCGACCTGCCGATTGAGGAATGGGTCAAGGAAGAAGGCATCGCCGAGGACGACATTCGCGAGCGCATCACGCAAGCCGCCGACGCCGCCGCCAAGGAGCGCGCCGAGCGCTTCGGGCCCGAGGTGATGACCTATGTCGAGCGCTCCGTGGTGCTGCAGACGCTCGACCATCTGTGGCGCGAGCACATCGTTAATCTCGACCATCTGCGTTCGGTTGTCGGCTTCCGCGGCTACGCCCAGCGCGATCCTTTGCAGGAATACAAGAGCGAGGCGTTCGAGCTGTTCCAGGCGATGCTGGGCAATCTGCGCCAGGCCGTCACCGCGCAGCTGATGCGCGTCGAACTGGTCCGCCAGGCTGCCGAGGCCCCGCCGCCGGAAGCCCCCGACATGTTCGGCACGCATATTGACGGTACCACCGGCGAGAACGATTTCGAAGGCGGCGAAACCGCCCTTCTGGTGCGCCAGGAAAGCAACGCCATCGTCGCCCCCGAAGACCGCGACCCCAACAACCCCGCCACCTGGGGCAAGGTCGGCCGCAACGAAGCGTGCCCCTGCGGCTCCGGCAAGAAATACAAGCACTGCCACGGCGCTTTCGCGTAAGGAAAACCTGCAGGGCTCACATTCCCGGATTTCTGATCCGGGCGAGATTCCTACGTGCTCAGATCAGCCCGGAATCGCGCGCGGCGGCGGTCGCCTCGCCACGCGAAATGGCGTCCAGCTTGCCCAGCACCGCCGAGACATGATGATCGACGGTCTTCGGTGAGATGGTCAGGTGCTCGGCTATTCTCTTGTTGGAAAAACCGCGTTCGATCAGTTGCAGGACCTGCATCTGGCGCAGCGTCAGGCCAGCTTGATTGGCGCGCGTGCTCTGCCGCGGTCCCCTTGCAATGTTATTGACGCCATTCTGCCGCATGACGGCGCGGACGTGCTGGGCGACCGGCCGGGCACCGAGCCCCTCGAATATATCCAGGGCCAGGCGCAGGGCCGGCTCGTCGCCGCGCAGCAGGGCGAGCGCCTGCTCGAACGGAGCACCCAGCCGGGCCCACAGCGTCGCGGCACCGTGCCAATCGCCGGCGAGCAGCAGGCGATAGGGCTCCGCCATGCCGGTCGTATCGCCAGGGTCGCTTTCAGGCGACAAGAGCAGCCGCCAGACGGCCAGTTCGGCGAACATCGCCCTCGTCGGCGACAGGCTTTCTGCCAGCTCGATCAGGCGAAGCGCCTCACTGGCGTCGCCTTGCCCAAGCCATGCCAGTTCGGCCATCGACGCCGTGTAAGGCACCAGCCGCTGCAGCTCCATTCCCCTGTCCAGGAACCGCTTCATTTCCTCCAGCACCGGCCCAGCCGGATCGCCTCGCCTTATGCGCAGTTTCCCCAGCGCGACCAGGGATGGGTAACGCACCAGGGCTGTCGTTGCAGCATCGTCGATGACGTCGAGAGCCATGGCCGCCGCATCGTCCCAAAGGCCGCGTCGCAAAAGCAGCTGCGCCTGCACGCCCCGCATATAGTCGCGCCAGGTCGCGAGGTCGTTCTCAACGCAATAGGCAATCCCGCGGTCGAGAAAGGATTGCGCGCGCACAAGATCGAGCTGGTTCATTTCGGCGCAGGCGCAATTGGTGAAGCCGCGTGCCGCGTGCTCCTGGAAATTCTGCACGAGCGCGATTTCAAGGCTGCGGGCGAGGTGCAGCCGGCCTTTGGCCAGGTCAAGCCACTGCTCGGCCGAGCCAAGATTGTTGAGCGCGTGGCAGATTATCTCCGGCTTGTTCAACCGTTCGGCCAGAGCGACTGCCTTGCCGCCAAGCAGCAGCGTCTCATCGAGCTTCTCGGCCAGCATCGCCAGCTGCGAGAGATTGGAATAGGCCATGGCAAGCTCCGGACTGGCAGGCGCCTGTTCCAGCAGTTCCACTGCCTGGGCCCCGAACAGGTCCGCCTGTTCGCGGTCACCCACCAGATAGGCGAAGCGCGACAGGCATCTGAGGCTGTCGCCCTCCCTGAGCGTGTCGCCCAGCGCCTGCTGTAGCCGGCGCGCCTGGCTCTGCGCCTCGATGGCCGCATCGATGCGGCCGATCAGATGGCATTCAAAGGCATATCCTTCGTAAAGCCTCGCCCGGTCGCTCATCGGCAGGCTGTCGGCATGCCGCAAGGCGACCTCGTAGTAGCCGGCGGCATCGCGATGCGCGCCGACGCGGGAAGCCTCGCGCGCTGCGAGCGGGGCAAGCTCGCGCACCGCCTCAAGATTCTGGGCCTCCACCGCATGGTGCACAAGCCTTGCGGTAGTCACCTCGGCGTTTTCCTGCAGTGCGGAAAGCGCGCGCTGGTTGAATTCGCGCCGACGGCTCGAGGTCAGCGCCATCTCGATGGCGCGACGGGCGATCTCGTGCCGGAAGGCGTAGCCATCGCCGAGATCGTCGAGCAAGCCATTCGAGACACATTCCGCCAGCTGGCCGGCGCTGGCGACGCCACAGAGGCCGCGCAGCGCCCAGGCATCGGCGCGGCGTGGAAACACAGACACCGCGTCGAGCATTGAGCGCGCCCCCTGCGACAGGCGCTCGGCACGCGCCAGCACGGCGTCGCGGACGCTGGCCGGCGGGATCATCTCGCTTTCGGCAGCTAGCAATTCGGTGACGAAGAAGGCGTTGCCCGCGGTGGCGCGATATATTGCGCTGCCGTCGCGGTTGGCTGCTTCGGCAAGCGACAACACCGCCGCCTCGCTGAGCAGTGGCACTTCGATGCGCTGGACGTTGCCGGCTGGAATTTCGCCGAGCACCCGGCGCGCACGCATCTGCCCTTCGCTGCGGTCGGTGCGTGCCGTGAACAGCACCAGCATATGCGTGTTGGTGATGCGCCGGCCCAGGAAACGGACGAAATCCAGGGTCGCGTCGTCGGCCCAGTGCATATCCTCGATGACCAGCAAACCCGGCCGAGACCTCGCCTCGAAAACCTCGAGAGCGTCTGAAAACAGGGGCAGCCGCTGACCTTGGCGATCGTCGATTGCCCGGGGCAGTGCCCACTGCGCGTCCCGGGCCAGATCATAGAGCGGTCCCAGCGGATCGGGAATCGACAGGTCTTCGCAAGCGCTGCGGAATATGGAAACGTGCTGCCCGGCACGGGTTACGAACGCCTCGACGAGTGCCGTCTTGCCGGCGCCGGCCTCGCCCAGCAATGCCGCCACGCGGCCGCGACCGCGCGCGGCCTCCGCGAGCAGTTCCTCCAACTGATCGAGTTGTGCCTGCCGTTCCAGAAGCATCGTCACTGGCCCATAAGTATCGTCGTCCCTCGACCCTTCTCCAAAATACCCCCGCTTCGGTATCCGCAGTGTGGCTCCCAGACCAAACGTCGAAAACATAGGGAATCGTCCCGCGCAATATGGGGAAAGGCTCCGATGTGCGCTTTCGACGATCGTGATTTTTCTCCAACCGCGCTCATTTCGAGCGTGAATCAGTCACAAAAGGAAGCCACTCCATGCCTCGCTATCTGATCGAACGGACATTCCCCGACGGGCTCAACGTGCCGACGAACGACGTCGGCGCGACGGCGCTCGGCGGCATCATCATGCGCAACGCCGAGAAGGGGGTCACCTGGCTGCACTCCTTCGTGTCGCCCGACAGGAACAAGAGTTTCTGCATCTACGACGCCCCCTCGCCGGAAGCGATCCGCAGCACGGCGCAGAAGAATTCGCTACCGGTGGACAAGATCACGGAGGTGAGGGTCCTGGACCCTTACTTTTATCGCTGACCCTATGGACCAAGGATGGAACAATGAGCGTGAGATCGTCCTGGGCAGCGATGGGTGTCGGCTTACCGTGCTGTTTCCTCCCGAAACGGCAGCCGCCGTCGTGGCGTTCGACCATGCACCCTCCCGGCGTGGTCTCGCATCGCGGATTGTCTCCGCGCTGCTCGCGCCATTGCGAAGCCGGCGCAGGCGCCTGCCACCGCAAGACGATTATTTAAGGCGGGACGTCGGCCTGCCGGAGCACGAGATGCGGCGGGACTACTGGGAATATTGGTGGTGGCATCAATGAGACCGCCGCCCGGCTAGAGAGGAACGGATCGGACCCGTCCCGCAACTGACGATCCAACGCGCAGGCATGGCAGCAGGGCCTTACAGGCCGGTCCTGCCGCCTGCGCGTCACCAACAACCAATGGAGAATAAAATGAACGTCAATTTCTGGCGCCTTGCCGCGCTGTCCATCATGGCGATCACCGCCACTGCCGCATCTGCGGAGAGTGGCAATCGGCTGGCCGCCGAGGTGCGGGCGGCCAACGGCCGCTTCGTGAATGTCGCGGCGGCCACCGCCGAGGGCTATGCGCCGATTCCCTGCGCCAGCGGCATCACCGGCGGCGCGATGGGCATTCACTACGTCAACGGCGCCTATCTCAAGGATGATGCCGTCGACCTCGCCAAGCCGGAGGCCGTGATGTACGAGCCGATGGCCGATGGCAAGCTGAAGCTGGTGGCCGTCGAATATATCACCGCGAAGGGTCCCGCGTCGCTCGAAGGCCAGCTGTTCAACTTCGACAGCGCCCCCAACCGCTATGGCCTCGGCCCCTTCTACGAACTTCATGTCTGGGCCTGGAAGCAGAACCCGACCGGCGCCTTCGCCGACATGAACCCGAATGTCTCATGCGACGCCATGAAAAAGGCCGACTGACGGCACCGCCTGCCGGAACAGTGCCGGCAGGCCTTTTACGCGTCGCGAGGAGAAACCATGCCCGAGATAGCTATCTTCCTGGCAAGGCTGCGCGCCCCACCATGGCGGCCGATGGCCATCCTCGCTTGGCTGGCGCGCGGACAGCGCCTCCGACATGAGCGGCGTCACCTGGAGGCGATGCCCGATTTCATGCTGAAAGACATCGGCATCAGCCGTTCCGAGATCGACTATGTCGCAACTCACGGCGAAGCGCGCCGCTCTTAGGCTTGGCTGGGAGTTGGAACGACAGAGCGCCTGTCTCCTGCTTGCGGCATGGAACCCACACCGGTCGTCCTCGCTGGCCTCTCTGCCATTGTGTATGCCTCTTCCACCCACCCTTTCTTAAGGTGTCTCCGCTACACCAAAGCCTGGAAAGAAGCGGAAAACGGAGAACAATCGGGGTGCGCTTTTCCGCGGCCACGACAGCCGGGCGGTTCTTGCCGCAGCGTTTGGCGCTGCGCGTGGAGCCGTTGCTTGGCCGCGTCGACGCCGTGCTGTTCACCGCCGACGAGCGCGGCGAGGCCGGCCGCATGTCGGTCATTGCCTTTTCCATCCGCATCGTCAGCGCCGTCATCGCCTTCGTCAGCCAGGTGTTGATGGCACGCTGGATGGGCTCGTTCGAATACGGCATCTTCGTCCTTGTCTGGGTGACCATGGTCATCGTCGGCAATCTCGCCTGCCTCGGCTTCCACACCTCGGTTATCCGCTTCATTCCCGAATACCGCGAGCGTGGCCTCATCGACGAGTTGCGCGGTATCGTCGTGGCCAGCCGCCTGTTCGTCCTGATCGCTTCGACGGTCATCGCCGGGCTCGGCGCACTCGGCGTGTGGCTCGCTTCGTCATGGACTGAAAACTACTATGTCCTGCCGTTCATCCTCGGCGTCATCTGCCTGCCGATGATAGCGCTGTCGGATCTGCTGCAGGGCCAAGCCAGGGCGAACAGCTGGGCGCTGTTCGCCCTGGCGCCGACTTATCTGATACGGCCCGTGCTGATCCTGCTGTTCATGGCGCTGATGCTTTTCGCCGGCTACGCGCCCGACGCGAAGACCGCGATCTTCGCCTCGATCGCCGCCACTTACGTCACCACGCTCGCCCAGCTTATCGGCGTCACCCGGCGCATGGAAAAGCAGATTCCGGCCGGGCCGATGAAGGTGCATTTCGCACAATGGTTCATTGTCTCGCTGCCGATCTTCTTGGTCGAAAGCTTCTTTTTCCTGCTCACCAATGCCGACGTGCTGATGGTCGGCGCCTATATGGACCCCAACGACGTCGCCGTCTATTTCGCCACGGTCAAGACACTGGCGCTGGTGCATTTCGTCTACTTCGCCGTCAAGGCAGGCGTCGCTCAGCGCTATGCCCAGTTCACCCATGGCGAGCCGGAAAAGCTCGCCGCCTTCGCCCGCGAGACGGTGTCGTGGACCTTCTGGCCATCGCTCGCCATGGCGCTGCTGGTGCTGGCGCTTGGCAAACCGATGCTGATGCTGTTCGGTCCCGAATTCACATCGGGTTATCCGCTTCTGTTCCTGCTCGTCTTCGGCGTCGTGGCGCGCGCCGCCGTGGGCCCGTGCGAAAGCCTGCTCACCATGAGCGGCAACCAGAATGTCTGCGCCGCCGTCTATGCCATGACGCTGGCCTTCAACATTGGCCTGAACGTGGTGCTGATCCCGCTCTTCGGCCTGTGGGGCGCCGCAATGGCCACCGCCTTCGCCATGATCTTCGAGGCCGGCGCGCTGTCCTTCACGGTCTGGCGCAAGCTCGGCATCGTCATGGCGATCTTCGTGCCAGCCAAAGGAGCCGCGTGATGGCAGCCATCCCCTTGCTCGAGGAAACCAGCGGCGGCCCCGCCGGCGCCATGGTGTCCGGCCTTGCCGGACTGGGGCGCGACACCGACCCGGCCCATATCGAGATCCTCGCCAACAACCGGCCCGAGCGGAAACTGGCCATCTATACGGCGTCGGCCGGGTTCGACCTCGTCGAGGAGCTGGATTATCTGTGCGCCCGCACCATCGAGCCCAACGTCTTCTTCAACCCGCGTTTCCTCGCGCCCGCAATGCCCCGGCTGGAAGACCGCGAGGTGCGTCTGGCCGTCATCCGTGACGGCGATGAATACCGCAACCGGCTACGCCTTCTGGTGCCGTTCTCGGTGGAGCGGCCGGTGGTGCCGCTCGGGGTTCCGGTCATGCGCACATGGTCGAGCCCGTTCGGCCCGCTCGGCACCCCGCTGGTCGACCGCGACGATCCGGTCGGTGTCCTCGAGGATTTCTTCTCCATGCTGTCGCGCCCGCATCTGAAGCTGCCGAAAGTGTTCGTCCTGCCCGACATCAGGCTCGACGGCGCGGTGGCGAGCCTGGTTGCCACTGTGGCCGAAACGCGTGGCCTGATATTGGTCACCACCGGTCACGCCCAGCGTCCGCTGCTCGAGAGCGAACGCGACGCCGAGGACTATCTGAAGGCTTCGCTGCGCGCGCACCATTACCGCGAGTTCCGCCGCCTCAAGCGGCGGCTGGGCGACCTCGGCAAGCTTGAACATGTCGTGGCGCGCGGCCCCGACGAGATCCGTCACGCCATCGAGAGCTTCCTGACGCTGGAGGCGGCCGGCTGGAAGGGCCGCGAGCGCACGGCCATGGCGATCGACCGCTACCGCGCCGCCTTCGCCCGCGAGGCCGTGCACAGGCTGGCCGAGCAGGACCTGTGCCGCATCCATTCGCTGACGCTCGACGGCCGCACCATTGCGTGCTTGATCGTCTTCGTCGAAGCCGGCGTTGCCTACACCTGGAAGACGGCCTACGACGAAACTCTGGCCGGCTATTCGCCAGGCACGCTGCTGATGATCGAGGTGACCAGCCAGCATCTCGACGACCCCAACATCATGATGACCGATTCCTGTGCCGTGCCCGACCATCCGGTGATGAGCAGGCTGTGGACCGAGCGCAAGCCGATGGGCACGCTGGTGATCGGCCTGACGCCGGACGCCGACCGTCTCGCCCGCCAGGCGGCCTCGCAACTGCATCTCTACCGGGAGACCCGCAACATGGCCCGCCTGCTGCGCAACCGGATGAAGAGCCTGCTCAAGAGACGATAGACGCGCTCGCATCTTCTGGAGCGCGTGGATGCTTGCTTCAAGCCTAAGCATTTGGTTGCTTCATGGGATAAACAGTCACTGTATTGATAGCGTTTATTCGCCAGCACCTGCTTGAGCAACAGTCACAATCTTTCAACAAAGCGCGACAAAGGTGATACGATTTTGGGTATAATTCATGTCGCTTGCCGGCGGCGCATCCGTTTTTCTTGAGCGCTTTTCCTCGTGGCGGACATCAGAGTTAGCTAATTCATTCGAACATATAAAGGACATTCACGGAACTTAAGTGGTAACATAAGACCTTTGGGACCAAACCATGGGACTTTGGTCCGCCTTCACGAAATCCGGCAGCGAGCATGAGGCTAATCTTCATTGCTCTTCAGGAACTTGAAACGGCCGACCAGATCTAACTTGAGCCACTCGTCCTCTTTCTTCCACGGCGCTTTCGGCGGTGGCGCGCGGATTGCGAGGAACAGGCGCCGAACGCGAGAAATCCACCTGCCGGAACCAGCGGGTGAGCCGCCATGGGAAAGCTGCCGGCGCCAGAATCCTGGACGCGTAGAAGCCCGCCACGGAGCCCTACGGGGACGGTCTTGGGCGAGCGAGCGCCATGTCGAAAGTGTCCGGCAGGTGAGGATGCGCGCCGGTCCGTCTCACCGAAGCCGTGGTCATCGCGTCGACCGGGAGAATAATCGACATGCGAGCATAGTGGTCCGGCCACAGCGGCTTTCCAAACAGGAAGAACACGATCGCGAGAAAACAAATCAGCAGCAGGACGGCGAAGGTGTTCGCGATGATCTCGCCAAGCTGCATGTCTTTCTCCCCGAAGTCGGACACCCGCCGCTCGCAGCAACGGCGGGCGTCCAGGGACCGTCGATGAAGGGACTTTACTCGACGGCTTCCACGCCAATGAGGAACGGCGGCTTATGTTCAGGGTTTAGGACCAATGCGTCGATGCTTCGGACTTCAGTCCCAATTGCGGGTCCGAGGAGAAGGAGACAGTCTGCCTTTCGCACCGGCTAAGCCCTCCACCAAGGTACCTGACAGCCGGGAGCACAGCCCGGCCTGCTCGCCAAGTGCCGAACCTACCGCCAAAAGCAGGCCGGGCTCCTTCTGTCGATAGTCAAGATCGTCGCCCAACGGGGAAAATGACCAGCTACAAGGTGGAGGAAATCCTGGGCGAGAGAATTATCGGCACGCACGAGGTGGCGGCTTCAAGTCCCGCAGGGGCTGCCAGACGGGCAACCGGTCATCCGATGCAACCCCGCATTCCAGGTGCGCTGTTCGTTCGGGTCACCAGATCGGAGGACGGCACGGTCGCCGAATTCAGCTTCGCGGGATTTCCTTGTTGAACCCGGATGTCGTCGGATGGGACGGCACGAGTGGCGTTTCTTGCGACTATGGCCGGTGTCTACGCCGACCCATTGGCGCGGTTCGGCGTTGATGGAACCGCCGGCTCACCCTAACCGTTTGTTTTCACGTGGATTCCGAAGCTCGTCGATGAAACCGTTTTGACCCGACTTGCACCAGAATTGCGCTAGCGTCCCAGCGGCTGTCTGGATGCCGAAACCAATTCGTCTTCGTCCCTGATCCCGGCCATGTAATTCGCGATTATGCGGGATGAAATCGCTTCGCGTTGCTGGGCCGATCGGGCGTCGAGCTTCAGCCTGTCGAACACGCGGCCAAGCAGGGCCACTTCGGAGGAATCGAAGACGCCAGCCTCCTGAGCTTTCTGACGAATCGGCATGAGTTCCTCCCTTTCAGATAAATAAGCAACAACTGATGCAAGGGGCAATCTCAAGGCCTGATATATCCACACCGAGGAACGGTCAGGCGGCCAACATAGGTCCTGAAGCGTGAAAGCGGCTACCGCATTGGACAGGCCGTCCTGCACCCTGCCGAGCCGCTCCCGGATGTCGCTCTTGCGATATCGGCTTTAAGCGGCGCACGACAAACTCGAGCACCATATCCGCAGTGCCGAAACGCCGATCGGGAAATTAGCGGCAGACGCATCGAAGCGGCGACTGAAATGGTGCCCCTAGCCGGGGCTGTTTGACTAAATCGAACCGGGCATTTTGGCGCGGACTTTAGTCAAAAATTCAACAACTTAGGGGAAGTCGCCCCGAGGGGTTGCTAAGTTGCGTCGTACCTCAATGGGTAGCTGTCGTCGTACCTCTCGTCAAGCCTTCGCGGTCCAAGACGTGGACGACAAACCTTGTCCCGACCAGTCGCGGAATGTTTCCCAACGGCCTTTCCGCATCATGATCCCCACAAACAGGCTGTAGCGGCTCAGTTCCAATTCAAGGCGTTTGGTATTGATGTGCATTCGGTCCGTTCCCTCTCGCTTTCCCCGGCCCATGCCGTGGCGGCGGCAGGGTTAGCGTGACCCGGTCTGTCAGATCAAATCAGTTATTTTCATCCCACCAGTGGAGCGATTTCGGACCGCGAAAGCCCGCCCCCGACACACCTCTTGGGGCGATGCATCGGGGGCAGAAAGGTCGTTATTCGTCTCCTTCGTTGTTGAGCGCAGCTCTGATCCGCTGGGCATGTTCTGCGATGGCCTTCCAATCACCCTTAACGACCAGCGAGCGGATCGCCGGAAGGTCGGCCTCGTCACAGCAATCGAGGTAGTCGTTGAGGGTGAGCCCGACAGGGGCCAAGCATTCGCTCGTCATGCGGTTCTCGAATGCCTTCACGGTCGCGTCGAGGGTCTGCTGATCAACCCCTACGACGTTGGCGTCGAGTGTCCCATCAAGGGTGAACTTGGCCACTATCAGTTCAGCCGTGTCACGATCCACTGTCTCGTTGAACGCCGTGATCGCCCTATCCGCAATCGCCTCGATCTCGGCAGGGTCGGCGGTGTCGAGGTCTAACACCTCGTCCTTGTCAGCCTCGTCGGTGTCGCTGTCCGCAGTCGGAACCGGAGCGGCGTTATCCGCCCCGGCTGTCTTGTCCGCTACGGCGCTCAGAAAGACGGAGGTGCGCTGAACCCCCGCTGAGCCAAGCCCTCAGCCACCGCTGCGTTGAACTCGGCTTTGCTGATCTGCCCAAGCTCCGCCATGTCCTTGGCTTGGCTGTAGCTCACCTCATAGTTGGAAAGCGACGGTATGCGTACCTTCGTGCTTTCGATGGCCTCCTTCGTCACCAAGGCCCCGACGTCCTGACTGCGGACCGCCGCGTTGGTCTGCACGCCAAGGCGCTGCGCAGCGATCTGCTGGTTGAACTTGGACATCGAGAGTTCGACAGCGCGGTCAATCTCTTCCTTCTTGGCCCGCTCTGAGGCCTCGGCAGCCGTAGCGTGCTGCTTCGCCTTGTCCGCTTCTGCCTGTGCTTCTTGAGCCCGGAACATGGCCTGCGCCACGGTCGTGTTATCGGTCTGGTATTTGTTCGGGTTGTCGTCATACATGTTGTTCGTTCCTTCAATTCGTCGTGCTTGTCCGCCCCGGTGCGTCATTGCTCTGGGTGCGGGTAGGGCTTGGTGGCCCTCACATTTTGCATGGAGGTGTTGGTGTCAGGCTCTGCGGGTGAACCCGTAGGTGTCGTCACAGAGCCCCCAAGGACGCGCGCTAGGTGCGGCTGTAGTTGGCGACCCCGGAAGCTCGCCGCTGCCTCCGGTGGCCTCTCTGCGTGGCACTGTGGGCCGCGTCGTGACCTCGGCAATACGCCTCGCGACTGTCACCGCGTCCAAAGCCGGATAGCCATAAACCTCGAAGCACCGCTCGGCTGCCGTGTTGAAGCTCTGGGTCCATTCGATGCCAATTCCCGGCAATCGCCGGTCAAGCTGTGAGACGCTCCCCCAGTCGTCGGCTTTGATCCACTCGACCAAGGCAAGGGCTGCCTCCCTCGTCGGATACGTGGCAACCCAGTCCCGGCGCTTGATCTGATCCGGGGTCATGCCCGGTCACCCTTGGCGGTCATCCGACCCATGCGGTAGAGATACGCAATCGGCGATCCCTCGGGGTTCTCGATCTCGTCCACCGCGAACGGGTCGAGGGTGCCCATGGCAACCAGCCGGTCAATCGTCTGGTGGTATTGCTTGACGTCGGTCGGGCTCATCGTCCGCCACTCATCCTTGCTCGGCTGGACCACGATGCCTTGCGCTATCATTCGTCTCGATTTCCTTCGCTCCTGTGCTGCTTTCAGTGACTTCGTTCTGCGCATCTTGGCGCGCTGTGAAAGGGCCGCGTCGGGTATCACCCGCTGGCCCGGTAAGTGGTCGAGCGTCAGGCGTTCCCGGCCCCCTCGTTCGGCCCTGTCGTCATGGTCAAGTTTGCGCCGCTTGCCCCGCCTGTCGGCGTCCTGGCGGACCTTGACCTCCTGCACCTTGCCTTCAACCATCGCGCTCCAATCGGCCTCGGTGAAGCTCTCGGACGTGGTCGAGGTCATGACCAAGAACAGCACTTCTCGGTCGGTCAGCGCCTTCGGGTCACAATGCGCCTGCATGATTTGGAACGCCGTGGGGCGATAGACGCAACTACCGGTCTCGCTGACCATCCCCTGCCAGCCTCGCACGGGGTCATGCTCGATGGTCGAGGCCCCGTCTGGGTGCTGGTCGAGGTATTGCGCCATGAACGCCGTGACGGCCTCATGGGTGACGTATCGGTCTATGTGGTCGTTCGGGTCCCATCTGGGCAACCGCAGCGTGACCAACGCTTTCTCATCTGGTGTCATCGTCTCCTTTCCTGCCTCGATGTGGAAAGAGCGCCCCGATGAGGAGCGCCCTGTATAAATTTCACCCCGTAGTGATTACACAGGGGCCCTCAGAACTCGTCATTGTCGACCTCGATAGCCCTTCTATCATCCTCGCCCAGATGCTCTCTAAGGAACCCATAAACTTCCGGCAGTTTCCGCCCGAAGTAGCTCGCCAGTGCCATGGCGGCGATCTCGGGATTGAGTGCCAGCTTGGTCGAGAACTTCTTGGTCAACTCATCGGCGTATCGCTCGGCAACCTGTTGCATCCACTGCTCCCGCTCATCTTCTCCGTTGTGCCCAAGGTCCTTCCCGTTGGCCGCAAGGCGAGCCCGGAACCACGACGAGAAATCTCCCGCCTGTTCGCCTAAGGTCCGCTTAGCGCGCCTCATGATGGACACCTGGCCTTCCGAGATGCCCGACGCCTTGGCAACCTCGGCCTTGCTGTGCCTGTCGATCAGTACCAGCCGCCAAGCGAAGTTCTGCCGGTCGGTGTTATCCATCGGCAGCTTGGCCTTGGAGTTGGCCTCCCCGGCTACCAGAACGGCCTCTTCAGGTGACCCTTCGAAATACCTGACGGGCACCGGAGCGGCCCACTTGGCGGCCCCGTAAGCCTCAATGCGGTGATGCCCATCGATCAGAATAGTCCTGTTCCCGACCACCATGACGGTCACAGGGTCGAGGGCTCCTACTGCCTTGATCGCCTTGATCAGGTCCGACACGTGCCGTTCGCTAATCCCGCCCCTTGGCTGGAACAACTCGGGCACCGTTTCGATGTCCTGAAGGCGTAACTCCGGTGGACCTTGGGCAGGCCCTGTGAATTGGCTCATCAATTCCTGGAGGTGATCTCCAGCGTTCATTCTTGCTCCTTCTGTTGTCGTCCCGGGACTAACCTGTCCACTTTGAAATGCACGGATAGCCAGACACGCGTCTGAACATTCGCACCTCACCAAGACCGACCACCCCGGCGACACCTTCAAGCGCCCCCGGAAGGAGCAACGAGAGTGCCTGTCGGGCCATCAACAGGATGGTCGATCTGGGAGAAGAGCGTTGGGTAGAGCTAGTGGGGGCCTTATTGCAGCGATCATCGATCCTCGCCTTCCACAGCTAGTGGTGCCCCTATAGTCAAACTGCTGTGAGAACCTTCTGGACCGCTGAAGGGGAACACCCAGCCTCCTTGGCAATCTGCCTCACTGAGCGTCCCTCAGCCTTCAGCGCCTTGATCAGGTCATGGTCGAGGGTCACCGGCCTGCCGGTCTTCCACGGCTCGCCCTTGGCCTCGGCTTGGGCCTTTGCCTTGGCAATGCCTTCCATCTGCCGCTCCTTGCGCAGCGCGGTCTCAAACTCCGCGATACTGGCGAGGATGCCGAACACCAGCTTGCCCGTCCGGGTGGTCGTGTCCAGCGAGGCGTCATCGAGCACCTTGAAGCCGACCCCCTTCTTGTCGAGGTCCCTGACGATCTGGTGGAGGTGCGCCGCCGATCTCGCCAGACGGTCCACCTTGGTCACCACGAACACGTCACCCTCGCGGACGAACTCCAGCGCCTTCTCAAGCTCGGGTCGCGTCTCGTCCAATCCCGACCGCTTCTCGCTAAAGACCTTCTCGGCTCCGGCAGCCGTCAGCTTCTCAAGCTGGGTGTCGAGGTCTTGGCCAGTGGTCGAGACGCGAGCGTAGCCGATGATCATGGTGTTCACTATCCTCTGAGGCAGTTGGTGAACGATACTTAGTAGACGATTAGTGCACATGTCAAGCGGCATGTTCACGAACGTATAGGTTTGTGGACGCCTTCCATTGCTAGTGGTGCCCCTATTGACCTTCGTCATCGGCACCGCAGGAGAGCCACTTGGGCCTCTCGTCGTGGAAACCGGAGGGGTACGGGGGGTCGGCCCGCGTGCTTGTTATCCGATCACCCGCTCAGATTTTTCTTCCAAACATTTCGGTGGGCGAGGTCGATCAGCTATCGGCAACAGCACTCGCAAACACTAAAGGTTGCTGGAGATAGTTGAGGAGCTTGGTGATGGCACTCCCTCCTGTAGAAGGGGCTTTGTTTCGCAGAAACTATGTCAGGGAACCAGTTCCGCTACCAGACAGCACAAGGGCACGTCGCCGCTTCTTCATGTTTTTCCATGATTTCCTAGATCACGACCTTCGAGAGCGGTTCGCTGCCGATGTCGTGCGAAAGCTCGGCGTCAACTACGCAATGGGCGCTTACGAAAGTCAGCATGGTCAATTTTGGACGACGGCCGAAATTCCTGACCTTCTTAGCGCAGTAACAATCGCCCTCAGGTTGAGCAAGCATCTCGGAGAGATTAATCAAGAGCGTGCCCTGGCTCGGGCGCGTCAGATCATTTCGGAAGAGGGTCTTCACTACCGGATAGATGACGCTTTCGGAGTTCACTATTTAGTGGATGAAGAATTTACGCGAACTTCCGAAGCCGCGCTCGCGGGGCTGGGGCAGCCACGGTTTGCCGCTGCAAGCCATGCCCTTGACGAGGCTCTAGGCCATTTGGACCCCGCTAACCAAAGCGGCAAGGCTCTTATCAGGGGGGTCTTTGAGGCCGTCGAAAGTGCCTTCTTGGTGGTGATCAACCAACCAACCGTCAACAGGCTGAACGCCCAGTCAATCGATGCTCACCTCAAGCCGATCTTGATGGCAAGGCATGCGAGCTATGCTGAAGCTCAAGACAAGGTTGATCGCGCCATGGAAATGTTCAAGGCTTGGGTTCACTCCGCCCACCCCTTCCGCCATGGCGCAGCGCTGGCCCAAATTCACGAAGCTCCTATCGACCTTGCCATCATGTCTGCCACGCAAGGCATGGGATTTCTTCGGTACATCGTGGCGACGCCATGATGGCCTTCCGCCATTGAGCCAGAAGGTGGGTTTGACAGTCCGCTCTCGCTGGTGGCCAGCTCAAGGGTAGCTGGTCATCCAACCAGTTCCTTAGCCCGCCAAGGCGTCTCCACGTCCCATCATCGGTCTTATCTGCGGGTATCGTGACCCCAAGGTTGACCCCCGTTTGATAGGAGGTTCCCGGCAAACATTCGCAGACCGTCAGCCTTGCACAGCTTCCGGCACATTTCGACCTTAACCCGGCCCCCGCCTAGAGACGCCTCAAGAAGGTGCAACAACCTGCCTTGAGAATGGGGGCGTCAAAAAAGCTTCCAACGGAAACCTTCCTTTCTGCCCCCTCGTAGTGAGAGCCCGGCAGACATGGTGTTTGTTGCGATCTGCGTCAAGTGCCGCATTAAGTTATGCCAACGCCTTCCGCACTGCCCTCGTCGCCGCTACAAGCCGCGCCTCAGGTCCCCCATAACGCTTCCCTTCACCACCCAGGGTGTGACCGAGAACAAGGTTCCGGTCGGCCTCCTCGACCCCGGCCAACTTGAGCTTGTCGGCCATGTTGTGTCGAAGCGAATGAACTCTTGCCAGCTTGTCGTCTGTGATCGCTCGAACGTGCTTCATGAGCGCCGCCGAAGCTGCCGTGTTGCCACCCTCAACGCCGTAGCGCGGGAACAGCATGTCGTTCTCGCCGGCCAGCTTGAGCGCCGCTTTAGTCGCGTCGAGCGCGTCACCCATAAGCGGCACCCTGCGAATTGACGCCACGGTCTTGAGCCCACGCCGATCATGAGGCTTGATGTCGAGGTAAGGCATGTCGCCATCCGCCACGACGTCAACAACCCGCAATCCGGTCACCTCTGCAAGGCGACACCCGGTGCCCTCCAACATGCGCCAGATGAGGATAAGGTCGGGTTGTCTGGATAGTCGCTCAATCCTGTCACGGATTGCCGTCGCTTCCTCGACCGTCAGTGGCCTCCCCTCCTCCTCTGCCGTGGGTCCGCCCCAGCGTCCGCCCGCAAGGATAGGCAGCCCCGTGAAATGGTTCTTGAGCCCGTGGAGGTCGGGAAACTCGGCAATGGCGTGGTTGATGATCGAACGAATGTCGTTGAGATAGCGATCCACGGTCGCGGCTGAGACCTTGCCTCTGAGATAGGTTTGCACCTTCCGGGCCTCTTCCCGCGTGATGCTTGTCACCGTGGCAACCCGGCCCAGCGCCTCAACGATGGCGTCCGCCGCCCTTTCGGCGCGCTGCTCGTCCTTCTTCCGCTCTAGTTCGCGCGGCTGCCTCAGCGCAAAGCGGTTCTGTAGGTAACGCTTCTTGGCGTCCATGATGGTCACTGGAGGGGCCTTGGGGTCTGTCGTCATCAGCACCCGCAGCAATGCCGCGTCAGCCTTCGTCACCCCTACCGGCTCGTCTGGCTCATCAACGCCGGTCGCATAGGCTCCGCCCGCTGCCCGGTAACCGGGGCGATACTTCTCAGCGATGCCGTCAGCAATCAGGTGCCGCGCCTCGTCGTCGCCCTCCTCGCTGTCGTCGTTTTCATGACGATACGGGTTGACCCCGAGGTCCCGTGCCCGATCAATCGCTTCGTTGAATAGCTCTCGCGCCGTCTGCACCGGCTGGACCTTCGGGGTCTTGGCTTTGCCGTTCACAACGTCCCACGCTTCGGCCAGCGCCTTCTCAACTTCCTTGTCGACCTTTCCGTAAGCCTTCGTGGCGGCGACAAGCGTCTTCCCCAGCGGCACGACCAACTCGCCCTTGCCGAGATGCTCCTTTAGCGCCCCAGGCACCGGGCGGCGGTATCGGTATGAGAGCGTCCCGCGCTTCTTGCCCTGTCGCTCCTGCAGATACTTCATCGTCACGTTGACCATAACCGTCCCTCTTTCGGTACCAAATGTTGTACCTCAGGGGACTTCTAAGCCCTTGATGCTGTTGAATTTCCTGGCCCGGAAAGGTCCAGTGGTGCCCCTAGCCGGGATCGAACCAGCACTCCTTGCGGAACTCGATTTTGAGTCGAGCGCGTCTACCAATTCCGCCATAGGGGCTCAGGCCGGGCAGCCTGGATGGCGCGGACTATACGGTTGGAGGCCTGTTCGTCAACTGGCCTGTTGCCGATAGCCTGCGGAGCCGCGACCAAACCGCCCCTTTCGGTTTCCTGCGGGCACTGCCATTGTGCGGCGCGGAAAATCTTTCTAGACAGGCGTCGTGTCGAAGCGCCTGGCGTCCGGAAGAAGGAACGCGGCGCGCTTCGGGTCTTGGTTTCACGCATGCACCTGTTTCATCCATGCCCCTGGTTTTCTGCCTGCTCTTATGCCGGCCACGCCGTGCATGTGGGCGCCGTGCGGTAGGCATTTACGACATTAGGAGAGCCGATGCTTCGCGGACTGTACGACTGGACCTTGTCGCTGGCGGCGCGCAAATCCGCCGAATGGTGGCTGGCCTTCATCGCCTTCGTCGAGAGTTCCGTGTTCCTGGTGCCGGCCGACGTGCTCTATCTGCCGATGGCACTGTCGCGGCCTGATCGCGCCTATCGCTATGCGCTGATCGCCACCGTCGCCTCCGTGCTGGGCGGCATCGCCGGCTGGTTCATCGGCCACTACGCCTACGACGCGCTGGCGCGGCCCATCCTCGAATTCTACGGCAAGTATGACGAGTTCGAGGCGCTGCGCGTCTCTTCGGGCATCGGCTTCATCATCTTGATGCTGATCACCTCGGGCGCCGCCCATCTGCCGCCGATCAAGGTGGTGACGATCCTTTCGGGGGTCATCGGCGTCAATCTTTTGCTGTTCATCGCGCTGGCAATCGTGGCGCGCGGCGGGCGCTTCCTGCTTCTGGCCTGGCTGCTGCGCCGCTATGGCGAGCCGATCCGCGAGTTCATCGAAAAGCGCCTCGGCCTGATCGCGGGTGCGGCGGCAGCCGCCCTGATTTTGCTCTATATCCTGGTCAAATACGCCTTCTGATTCATGTCGCCCAAACCGCGCGGCGGCGTGGCGACATGGACCACAAGACCGGGCGAGCGGCGAACACAACGGACGAAAGACCCCATGACTGCGACCATGACTGCCAACACCGGACGCCAGCGGACCATGACGGCCCTGTTCCTTGCCGTAGCCATGGCCGCCACTGTCGGCTCCGCGCTCGCCTTCCAGTACATTGGCGGCTACATCCCTTGCCATCTCTGCCTGGAACAGCGCACGCCCTACTATATCGGCGTGCCGCTGATGCTGCTGGCGCTGCTTGCATCGGCGCTGCACGCGCCGGCATGGGTGGTGCGCGGCTTGCTGGCCATCGGCGGCCTGCTGATGCTCTATGGGCTGTATCTCGGCATCTATCACGCCGGCGTGGAGTGGGCCTGGTGGCAGGGCCCGGCCGATTGCACCGCGGGCGGAGGCCCGGTCGACACCGGCGGCAAAGGCGTCCTCGACGCGCTCGACAAATTCGTGCCCCCCTCCTGCGACAAGGCCGCGCTTCGCATTCTCGGCCTGTCGCTCGCCGGCTGGAACGCCATCGCCAGCCTTGTCCTTGCGGCCGTCGCCTTCCGCAGCGCTCTTTCGCGCGACTGAGTAGCGCGAAAGCGCCGACGCGAGATCGTTCAAGAATTCGGCAGGCTGAGTCGCATGGAGTGATTGTCGAGAACCGAAGCGGAGCGGACATTGGTCCGTGAGCATCGGAAGCGCAGACAATCGCTTCAGACGGCCAGCGTCCCGAATTGTCGGACGCTCTCAGGGTTCGAGTTCGACATCCCAGTACAGATAATCCATCCAGCTTTCATGCAGATGGTTGGGCGGGAACAGACGGCCATTATTGTGCAGGTCGTGCACCGTCGGCTGGTAGGGCTTCTGCAACGGCCACATCTTGGCATGCGCCGGCATCATGCCGCCTTTCCTGAGATTGCAGGGCGAACAGGCGGCGACGACATTCTCCCACGTCGTAGCACCCCCGCGGTGGCGGGGGATGACGTGATCGAAGGTCAGATCGTCGGGCGTGCCGCAATATTGGCACTGGAAGCGGTCACGCAGGAAGACATTGAAGCGTGTGAAGGCGGGATGCCGCGACGGCTTCACATAGGCCTTCAGGCTGACGACGCTCGGCAGCTTCATCGAGAAGGTCGGCGAGGACACCGCGTGCTCGTATTCGGCGACGATGTTCACCCGTTCGAGGAACACCGCCTTGATGGCGTCCTGCCACGACCAGAGCGACAGGGGGTAATAGCTGAGCGGACGGTAATCCGCATTCAGCACCAGCGCTGGAAGCCCATCCGGAGATACGGCAACCGTCACGTCGTTGGCCTCCTTGGTTCTCTAACCTGAATGGCGCGGATACTGTAAGCCCGACATGACAGGGATGTGAAGCGGATTGTCACGCGTCCGAAGGCACAAAAAAACGAGATTTTGATGCTTTTTCGCGCTTTCAGGCCGGGGGTGCGGCATCCCTGCCCTTCAATTCGCGATAATAGGACCAGAAAAGCCGCGATGCGACACCTCTCCATGGGCTCCATGATTCGGCGAGTTGGATCAGTGTTTTCTCCTGCGGACGCGGGTCGATGCCGAGCGCATGGCCGACGGCGGTCTGGAGCGCGACATCGCGCGCCGGGAAGATGTCGGGATGGCCTGCGGCGAACAGCAGATACACCTGCGCCGTCCACGGACCGATACCGGGCACGGCCGTCATGGTCGTGATTGCCTCGCCGGCGTCAAGCGAACACAAATGATGAAGATCGAGGCCGTCCGCCACCGCCTGGGCGGCGGCGAGGAGGCCGCGTTGCTTGGGTCGCGACAGGCCCGCCTCGCGAAACATGTCCTCGCCGGCGGCAAGGATCGCCAGCGGCGTCAACGGGTCGACCAATTTCGTCAGCCGGCCGAAGATCGCATCGGCGCTGGCGCGCGACACCTGCTGCGAGACGATAATCGAGGCAAGGCTCGAGAATCCTGGTTGGGACAGCCGTAGCGGCACCTCGCCCGCCATGCCGCGGATCTTTTCCAGCCTTGGGTCGATCGCGCAAAGCGCGTCGAGTCCCCGGGCGATGTCGTCCAATGTGGCGATACGTTGCATGCTTTCTTGTTCCTGAACCGGCCGCACGGTAGCAATTGGCAAAACCGCCGCACAACCCGATTGCCGCTCAAGAGATGACACTCCTGACATTCCGTTTCGCGCCAAGTCCCAATGGCGAACTGCATCTCGGCCATGCCTTTTCGGCGCTGCTCAACCAGAAACTGGCGCGAGCGGTCGGCGGCCGCCTGCTGCTGCGCATCGAGGATATCGATACCACGCGCTGCTCGCCGGAATTCGAGGCGGGCATCTTTGCCGACCTGAAATGGCTCGGACTTGCCTGGGAACAGCCTGTACGACGGCAATCCGAGCACTTCGCCTGTTATGAGACGGTGCTTGGCCGGCTGATCCGGGAGGACCTCGTCTATCCCGCCTTCATGAGCAGAAGCGAGATCCGGGCTTTCATCACCGACAGCGAAAAGCGCGACTGGCCGCGCGATCCCGACGGCGTGCCGGTCTATCCCGCCGTCGACAAGGCGCTGCCGGCGAAGGAACGCCGGCGCCGCATTGCCGAAGGCGCTCCCTTCGCCTGGCGGCTGGATGTCGATGCGGCGATGGCACGCGTCGGCAAGGATTTGTCATGGAACGAATTTTCAGACGAAACGCTTTCCGCGACGCGCGTCGTCGAGGCCCGCCCGCGCGATTGGGGCGACGTGATCGTGGCGCGCCGCGAAATCCCGACCAGCTATCATCTCGCCGTCGTCGTCGACGATGCGCTGCAGGGCGTCAGCCATGTCGTGCGCGGCCAGGATCTTTATTCCGCCACCGGGGTACAGCGGCTGCTTCAGGAACTGCTTGGCCTGCCGCAGCCAGCCTATTTCCATCACCGGCTGATCCTGGGACCCGACGGGCGCAAGCTGTCGAAAAGCCTGAAGGACACCGGCCTTGCCGTCTTGCGCGAAGCGGGCGTGTCGGCTCACGATGTCAGGCGGATGGTCGGTCTCTGACGCAGGCGAAGGCCGAAGAGACAGCTTGCAGAAAAGGCGGCCGGTTGAATTCCGGTGATGCATGGATCAATCGTTTCGTTTTGCGCGCCGGCTTGAACCGGACTAGAGCTTCGCCACGGCTCAATTCTCATCAAGCGCGGTCCCCGGAAAATGCACAGCGTCAAGCGGCTCATCCCCGCCACTTTCGTCGTCCTGTGGGCGACCGGCTTCATCGGCGCCCGCTATGCCATGCCGTGGGCCGAACCGTTTACGTTCCTGGCTGCGCGCTTCGTCCTGGCGGCGGCGTTGTTCGCCGGCCTGGTGGTCGTGCTTGGCTCCAAGAGAGCCTCCCGCGAAGAGGCATTGCACGCCACCGGGGCCGGCATTCTGATGCATGGCGTCTATCTCGGCGCGGTCTTCTGGGCTATCCACAGGGGCATGCCCGCCGGGCTGTCGGCGCTGATTGTCGGCCTGCAGCCGCTGATCACGGCGGTGCTCGCCGGCAAGTTTCTCGGCGAGGCGATCCTACCGCGCCATTGGGCCGGCCTCGCGGTCGGCCTGGCCGGCGTCGTCATCGTGCTCTGGCCAAAGCTCGGCGCGCTCGGCGGCGGCGTGACGTCAGCCACGTTGACAGCCTCGCTCGTCTCGGTGCTCGGCATGAGCGCCGGCACGATATGGCAGAAGCGTTTTGCTTCCGGCGGCGACCTCGTCGCCGCGACCATGTGGCAATATGTCGGCGGCGCTTCGGTGATGATCGTGGCTTCACTGGCCTTCGAGACCCACACGGTCGTCATCAACGGCGAATTGATCTTCGCCATGGCCTGGCTGGTGCTGGTGCTGTCGATCGGCGCCATCTTCCTTCTGATGGTGATGATCCGCGACGGCGAGATGTCGAAGGTCGCTTCGCTGTTCTATCTGGTGCCGGCGGTGACGGCCGTCATCGCCTGGGCCTTGTTCGACGAGCAGCTCAACGCGCTTCAGATTGCCGGCATGGCGATCACGACCTTCGGTGTCGGTCTGGCAACGGCGCGGCAGACCAAGGGAAGAATTGTAGAAATGAGGAATTGAGGAATTGAGGAATTGAGGAATTGAGGAAAATGGTGCCATCTGGCGCTGGGGGCTTCTTCTTCAATTCTCCAATTCTCCAATTCTCCAGTTCTTCAATTCAGCCGGTCATCCCACCCGCGCGCGTGCCTCGAGATAGCGGCTGATTGCTGCGTTGAGTTCGCCGCCGAGAATGAAGATCGCGGACACGATGTAGAGAAAGACCACCGCGATCATGATCGAGGCAAGCCCGGCATAGGTCGTCACATAGGACGAGAAATGGTCGAGATAGGTGGCGAAAATGGTCGAGCCTATCAGCCATGCGGCGAGCGTGAAGACGATGCCGGGGATCAGCGAGACGAAACGGCGCTTGCCGGCCGGCAGCCAGTAATGCACTGAAAACAGACCGCCGACGATGACGGTCGAGGCGATGACGTAGCGCCACAGCGTGATGGTGCCCGTATAGGGTTTTATCCACTCGAAATGCGCCTCGGCCAGCCGCGCCAGCAATGGCGCGAAGACCAGGAGCACGCTGATCGCCAGGAAGCCTGCCGTGGCGATCAGCACGAAGAAGATGCTCTGCACGCGGCGATAGATGATGCCGCGCGTCTCGGTGACGCGATAGGCCCGGTTGAGCGAGGTGCGCAGCGCCTCGATGCCGTTCGAGGCGAAATAGGCGGCCAGCAGCACGCCGTAGGTGAGCAGATCCGATCGTCGCACGGTGAGCACGTTCAGCACCTCTCGCGCGATCGGTTTGGCGATTTGTTCCGGCCAGGTGTCGAAGACCAGGTGCACGGCCGTGTCGGCGAAGGCTTGCGCGCCGAGGAAGCTCGCCAGCGTGGTGGCGAAGATCAGGAACGGAAACAGCGCCATCAGCGAGGTGATTGCCAGATGGCTGGCCATCGCCCAGCCGTCATCGGTGTTGAAATGACCGATCGCGTCGTAGAGCACGCGGCGCAGGGCGACGATATTCCGCAACAAGAACCGCGCTCCCCTTCGATTGTCTCGACGCCGCGAATATGGGAAGGGAATGCGGCAAATGGCAACCCTTGGTCATAAGACGAATCCGTCGGCACGCGCGTTGCGCGTCATCATCGTCACCGGCGCGTCGTCCGGCATAGGCGCTTATTGCGCGCGGGCGCTCAAGGCGGAAGGCTGGCGGGTGTTCGCCACGGCGCGCAAGCCCGAAGACATCGCGGCCCTGGAAAAGGAGGGCATCGAGGCGTTCTATCTGGACTATCGCGAACCTGCCTCCATCGAGGCGGCTGCGGCTTCAGTGCTGGAGCGGACCGGCGGCAGGATCGATGCTCTGTTCAACAATGGCGCCTATGCGCAAGCGGGCGCGGTCGAGGATCTGCCGGTGGCCGCCTTGCGCGAGCAGTTCGAGGCCAATTTCTTCGGCTGGCACGACCTGACCCGCCGGCTCGTGCCGGTGATGCGCCGCCAGGGCGGTGGCCGGATCGTTCATTGCTCGTCGATCCTTGGCCTGGTGCCGGTACGTTTTCGCGGCGCCTATTCGGCATCCAAACACGCTTTGGAGGCGCTGATGCTCTGTCAGCGCCAGGAATTGGCCGGCAGCGGCGTGCATGTCTCGCTGATCGAGCCGGGGCCGGTGAAATCGAAGATCGCCAGCAATGGCCTCGCCTGGTTTCTCAGGAATATCGACCATGAGAATTCCGTGCATCGCGCGGACTATGAGGAGCAGTTGGAACGGATGCGCACCGGCGGCAGCCAATCGGCGCTGAAGCCGGGGCCGGAAGTGGTCCACAAAGCGCTTCGCCATGCACTTCTGTCGCGGCGCCCGCGCCCGCACTATGTGGTAACAGTGCCGGCCAAGGTCGGCGCCACGCTCAAACGCATCCTTCCGGCATCGATGCTTCACCGCCTGCTCGCCAAACGCGCCTGAACAAGAAAAGGACTGGAAACGCAAAATGGCATCCGTCTTCAACATCCTTGCCATCCTGGTCATGGTCGCCGTGGTGATCGTGCTGGTCCGGGGCCTGATCAACATGATGCGCGGCGGTTCCGGCATGACCTCCAACAAGCTGATGCAGACGCGCGTCGTGCTGCAGGCCGTGGCGCTGGCGCTGATCCTGCTGGCCGTGTATTTCACGCGCAAATGAGGACACCGGCCGTTCGGGAGGCGACGTGGTCAAGCTCAACAAGATCTACACCCGCACCGGCGACAACGGCACCACCGGGCTCGGCACGGGTGAGCGGCGGCTGAAATCCGATCTCAGGGTGGACGCCTACGGCACTGTCGACGAAGCCAATGCCTGCATTGGCATGGCTCGTGTTCACACCGCCCCAGGCCACCCCGCGATTGACACCATGCTTGCCCGCATCCAGAACGATCTCTTCGACCTCGGCGCCGATCTGGCCGTGCCCGACGACGGCAAGCCGCTCGGCTACGAGCCGCTGCGCATCATTGCCGCGCAGACCGAGCGCGTCGAACACGACATCGATCTCCTCAACAACGACCTCCAGCCGCTCAAATCCTTCGTGCTGAACGGCGGCGCGCCGGCCGCCGCTGCGCTCCATCTCGCCCGAACGGTGGCGCGGCGGGCCGAGCGGCTGATGGTGGCGCTCGCACAGCATCCTGGTGAGCACGTCAACCGCGACGGGCTGAAATACATCAACCGCGTCTCCGATTTCCTGTTCGTCGCCGCCAGGGCGGTCAATGACAATGGAAATGCCGACGTGTTATGGGTTCCTGGCAAGAACCGCTGAACTATGCCAAGGCGGGAGAGGCCAGGCACCTATGTTCATCCCGCTCTACGACACCAACAGGCTGCGGCACATCAGGCTGCAATATGTGACGATCGCCCTGATCCTGGCCAACGCGCTGGTCTATTGCGCCACCGCGCTCGGGGGCGAGAATTTCACCAATGCCGCCGTGCTCGGCCTCGGCTTCATCCCCTCCGTGGTGCATGACACGGCAGAGCTCGACCCGCGCTTTATCGTCATTCCCGAAAGCCTGAGCTATCTCACCTACTCATTCCTGCATGCCGACATTTTCCATCTTGGCGGCAACATGCTGTTCCTGTGGGTGTTCGGCGACAATGTCGAGGACGCGCTCGGCCATGTCCGCTATCTCATCTTCTACCTCCTGTGCGCCATCGCCGGAGCCGCCTTCCAGGGCCTCATCGCGTGGGACTCGCAGGTGCCGCTGATCGGCGCCTCCGGCGCCATCGCCGGCGTGGTCGTCGCCTACCTGATCCTCTATCCCAGGGTGAAGGTCTGGGTGCTGGCCTTTGCCCGCATTCCGCTGCGCATCCCGGCCTTCATCCCGCTCCTCCTGTGGGTGCTGTTCCAGATCGTCATGTTCGCCGCCGGTGGCGAGGACCAGATTTCCTGGGCCTGCCACATAGGCGGCATCATCGCCGGCGCCGTGCTGGTGCTCGTGCTGCGCAGCCGCGGCGTGCCGCTTTTTGCGGGCGCGGACGAAGAGGCCGCACCCGCCGACCAGCCCGCCATCGCCGTAGATCCGGCCGTAAACGAGCCGATTGCCGCGCAGCCCGTGCCACGCTGGGGTCGGGGAAGTGCCCCCGGCCCCGACTGAACCGATTGAGTGAATTGCCCGACGCCGTGGCATATTGACGTGCGGGTTCGCCGCAACTACGGAAGCATTTCCGCCCGCCTTTGGCGGTTGAAGAGCAGAATTTCCATCCGGAATGTCGGCTTTCGACAACTCTGACAGGGTTCACGCTGGTATAGCGCGTCCCAACTATCTCAAGAGAGGTGACAGGAAAATGAAGATCCTTGTGCCCGTGAAGCGGGTTGTGGATGCGAATGTGAAGGTTCGCGTCAAGGCTGACGGTTCGGCGGTGGAATTGGCCAACGTCAAGATGGCGATGAACCCATTCGACGAGATCGCGGTGGAAGAGGCGATCCGGCTCAAGGAAGCCGGCAAGGCCGAAGAGATCATCGTCGTGTCGATCGGCCCGCAGCAGGCGCAGGAGACGCTTCGCACCGCGCTCGCAATGGGCGCCGACCGCGCCATCCTGGTCAAGACCGATGAGCAGACAGAGCCACTGGGCGTCGCCAAGGTGCTGAAGGGCGTGGTCGAGGCCGAGCAGCCCGGCCTTGTCATCCTCGGCAAGCAGGCGATCGACGATGATTCCAACCAGACCGGCCAGATGCTCGCAGCCCTTCTCGGCTGGGCGCAGGGCACGTTTGCTTCCAAGGTGGTGCTCGACGGCGACAAGGCCAGGGTGACGCGCGAGGTCGACGGCGGCTTGCAGACGGTTGAGCTGAAGATGCCGGCGATCGTCACTGCCGACCTTCGCCTCAACCAGCCGCGCTATGCATCGCTGCCCAACATCATGAAGGCCAAGAAGAAGCCGCTCGACGAGAAGAGCCCGGCCGACTACGGCGCTGACGTCAAGCCGCGGCTGAAGGTCATCAAGACCGAAGAGCCGGGCGGCCGCAAGGCGGGCGTCAAGGTCAAGAGCGTCGCCGAGCTCATCGACAAGCTGAAGAACGAAGCCGGCGTGCTCTGAGATCGGAAGGAACAGATAAATGACCATTCTCCTCATCGCCGAACACGACAACGCAACCCTTTCCGACCAGACCGCCAAGGCCCTGTCGGCCGCGCTGCAGATCGGCTTGGACGTGCATGTGCTGGTGGCCGGCAAGAACGCCAAGGGCGCAGCTGATGCCGCCGCCAAGCTGAAGGGCGTGAGCAAGGTGCTGCTGGCCGAAGCCGACGAGCTTGCCGAGCGTCTCGCCGAGCCGACCGCGGCGCTCGTCGTGTCGCTGGCCGGCTCCTATGACACCATCGTCGCGCCGGCAACCTCGTCGGGCAAGAACGTCGCGCCGCGCGTGGCCGCTTTGCTCGACGTGGCGCAGGTCTCCGAGATCATCGAAGTGGTCTCGCCGGACACCTTCAAGCGGCCGATCTATGCCGGCAACGCCATCCAGACGGTACAGTCGACCGATGCCAAGAAGGTCATTACCGTGCGCACCGCCTCCTTCCAGGCGGCGCCCGAGGGCGGTTCGGCCGCTGTCGAAACCGTCAGCGCTGCGGCCAATCCTGGCCTCTCCTCCTTCGTCGAGAACAAGCTATCGGAGACCGATCGTCCGGAACTGACCTCGGCCAAGATCATCATCTCGGGCGGCCGCGCGCTCGGCTCCTCGGAGAAGTTCCAGGAGGTCATCCTGCCGGTCGCCGACAAGCTCGGCGCTGCCGTCGGCGCATCCCGCGCCGCCGTCGATGCCGGTTATGCGCCGAATGACTGGCAGGTCGGCCAGACCGGCAAGGTCGTCGCCCCCGACCTCTACATCGCCGTCGGCATCTCCGGCGCCATCCAGCACCTCGCCGGCATGAAGGATTCGAAGGTCATCGTCGCCATCAACAAGGACGAGGAAGCGCCGATCTTCCAGGTTGCCGACTATGGCCTCGTCGGCGATCTGTTCGTTGTCCTGCCGGAGTTGCAGAAGGCGCTTTGACGCCCTGCCGCAAAGCGTATTAAATTGTGAGGGGTGGGGTAGACGAAGTCGCCCCACCCTTTTAGTTTGCACCGCACAAAAAGCAGGCCGCAAAGGCCTTTTTCGACGGGATCGGTGTAATGAGCAAGATCGAAACGATCGGCATCATCGGCGCGGGCCAGATGGGCGGCGGCATCGCCCATGTCTCCGCACTTTCTGGCTACAAGGTGCTGATCTACGATATATCGCCCGACCGTATCGAGAAGGGCATCGCCACTGTCAGCGGCAACATGGCCCGCCAGGTGGGGTCCGGCAAGCTCGACGAGAAGCTCCGCAACCAGGCGATGGCGCGCATCGCGGCGGCGCCATCCATGGCCGATCTCGCCGGTGCCGACCTGGTCATCGAGGCAGCGACCGAGGACGAGACGGTCAAGCGCAAGATCTACGCCCAGCTTTGTCCGCAGCTCAATCCCGAGGCCATACTGGCGACCAATACCTCGTCGATCTCGATCACGCGGCTAGCCGCGCAGACCGACCGCCCCGAGCGCTTTATCGGCATCCACTTCATGAATCCGGTTCCCCTGATGAAGCTGGTCGAACTGGTGCGCGGCATCGCCACCGAGGACCAGACCTTCGAGGCGGCGAAGACCTATGTGAAGCAGCTCGACAAGACGATCACGGTCTCGGAGGATTTTCCGGCCTTCATCGTGAACCGCATCCTTTTGCCGATGATCAACGAAGCGATTTACACGCTTTATGAAGGCGTCGGCACGGTCGATGCGATCGACACCGCCATGCGGCTCGGCGCCAACCATCCGATGGGGCCGCTGCAGCTGGCCGATTTCATCGGCCTGGACACCTGCCTGTCAATCATGCAGGTGCTGCATGACGGCCTGTCGGATTCGAAGTACCGCCCCTGCCCGTTGCTGGTCAAATATGTCGAGGCCGGCTGGCTCGGCCGCAAGACCGGCCGCGGCTTCTACGATTATCGCGGCGAGCATCCGGTTCCGACACGCTGACCCGCCAGACTGATCACGGCCTGGCCGCGCGGGTTTACGACGCGGCGGCCAGGGGCGTGGGCGTCTCGATTTCGACCCTGTCGTCCTTCGCATCGGTCTCCGGCGCCATGGACACGCATCCGCGACCGGCAGCCTTGGCCACGTAGCAGGCGGCGTCTGCCCTGGCGATGATCTCGTCGACCGCGCCGCAATCTGCGTTGATAGGAGCCAGTCCGATGCTGGCGCCGATCGAATGAGGACGGCCTTCCCAGGTGAAGTCGAGGCCCTGTATCGCATCGATGATGGATCGCGCCGCGATTCTGGCCCCGGCAGCCGAGCCCGACTTCAGAATGACCGCGAATTCGTCGCCGCCCAGACGCGCGACCATGTCCTGCGGACCAAGCACGCCACGCACGGCCTCGGCAACGCGCTTGAGCAATGCGTCTCCCGCCGCGTGGCCGCCTGTGTCGTTGACCAGTTTGAAATGATCGAGGTCGATGAACATGAACTGATGTCCGATCCCCTCCTTGCGGGCCTGATCGACCAGTTCTTCCATGGCGCGGATGAAACTCGCGCGGTTGGCAAGGCCGGTCAGCGCATCATGCGCGGCGGCGTGGGCAAGCTGGCGCTGCAGCGCCCGCGCATCGGTGAAGTCCTGAAAGACGATGACCAGTCCGCAGAATTCGTTGCGTTCGTTCATGATCGGCGACACGACCTGCCGGATGCTGCAGCGCGTCTCGTCGCGCCGGATGAGGACGGCGCGGCTGTTCTGGTCATCGGCTCCCTGGCCGCCGATCGCAGGCCGCGCCACGCCGATCCTGTGGCCGGTCTCCTCGTCGACCGCCCAATAGACATGGCCGAGCGTCTTGCCGAGGGCATCATTGCAAGAGACACCGGTCAGCTTTTCGGCGACAGGATTCATGAAGGTGACGCGGTTGGCGGCATCGGTGCAGATGACGGCATCGCCGATCGACTGGAGCGTCACTTTGAGGCGCTCCTTTTCGTCGGCCAGCATGGCCGCCGACACGGCGAGGCGCTCCTCCGCCTGCTTGCGCCGGGTGATGTCGGTCAGGCTGCCTATCGCCCTGATCAGCCGCCCCTCTTCGTCGCGCTCGATCGCCTTGCCGCGGTCGAGGAACCAGAGCCAGCGGCCATCCTTGTGGCGCATCCTGAATTCGGCCTCGAAGAACGGCGTGCGGCCTTCGAGATGGGCGCGGTCCGCCTCGGCCACGGCTTCGCGATCGTCGGGATGTATCATCGCCAGCCAGTGATCGGGGTCACCGTCGAGTTCCCCGTCGGCATAACCCAGCATCTTGACCCAGGTCGAGGAATAGTTGGTGCCGCCCCTGCGCTTGTCGAAGTCCCAGACGCCCTGGCCGGCGCCGGCCAATGCAAAGTTCCAGCGCGTTTCGGCCTCGGCGATCCGCGCCTCGGCCTGCTTGCGCGCATCGATGTCCTCTATCTGCGAGACGAGATACAGCGGCCGGCCGCTATTCCCGTCGCGAATGACGGAGCCGGCCAGCCTGGCCCAGACGGGCGTGCCGTCCTTCTTGAGATAGCGCTTCTCGAAATGAAAGGAATCGATCTTGCCGGCCTTCAGGTCTTCCATCGTCTCCCGCCCGATCTCCAGATCGTCGGCATGCGTGAGCTGGAAGAAGGTCAACGCCTCGATCTCGTCGCGGCGGTAGTCGAGCATGGCAGCGAAAGCCGGGTTGGCCTCAAGAATGCGCCCGTCGAGGCCGACGATGGCGACGCCGATGGAGGAATCCTCCATGGCACGGCGGAAGCGCTGCTCGCTCTCGGCGATCTGGCGGCGGTCCTTGCGGATGACGCGCGCGAACATGCAGGCCAGGAGAAGTGCGCCGGCTGCCACACCGACCGACGCCTGCACACATAATTCGAGCGTCTCGGCGCCGGGATCCAGCCGCGACAGCAGGATCGATGCCGTCATCGCCGCTGTCCCGCCCACGAGCAGAGCCAACCCCGCATGTCTGTGCGGCGCCGGCCCGATGATCCTTCGCATTGCCACGATTTGTACCACCCCGTGGGCAATCGCATTTCCCGTGAAAATCCTGACGGATCGATTTTAAGGAAAGGTTGCGTCGGGTATCGGCGATGCCGCCGGCCGGCAAACATTTGCCGGCATGATTAAGGATCGGTATGCGCGGGATGCAGCAGCGGGCGTCGCGCTACCAGCGCACGGAAAACCGGCCGCCGAGCGCGCCGAGCAGCGCCAGCGCGGCGATCGCGATCGTATACCAGGTGGCGACGAAAAGCGGCGAATCATCAAAGCAATGCGCGGCATAGAAGGTTGCCGCCAGCCCGCCGGCGAGCAGGCCCGCGGCCGTGCCGGCCAGCACCGGCCGTGTCGGCGCGCCATAGCGCAGCATCCACAGGAAGATGGCAAGCGGGCCGATGCCGATCAGCGGGATGAGCCCCATGCAGACCATCATGTTGGAACCGACGAGACGCCTGCCCCAGTCGGCCTCGGGCACGGCGTAAAGCTCCAGCACCACGGCCACTGCCACGAGCACGGGCGCAGCCGCCATCCAGGCCGCCGCCTTGCCTGTCGATGCTCCCGGTGTCGACAATGCCCTGACGAAGGCGAAGGCGCTGGCGGCGAGCACGACGGTGAACAGGAACTTCGAAAGAAAGCGCATCGTATGTGCGGCAGCCATGAAGTCGGGGCGCGGACCGATCGTCATCATGAAAACCGCGCCCGCGATCACGGCGGCCACGCCGGCAGCCAGCCACCAGGCCGAGCGCAGCGGCATCGCCTTGCTGCGGGCGTCGGCATCAAGCGCCTTGATGAGATCTTCGGTCCTCATGTCATTCCCGCCCAAACCGCCCCTGCCCGAACCGCTTGGCAATGGCTGCAAGTCCGCGATGCAAGGAAACCCGCACCGCTGTTTCGCTGATGCCGAACTTGGCTGCCGTGTCGCCGATCGAGCGCCCCTCCACCGACACGGACGACACCACGGAGCGCTGTGCCGGCGGCAGGCCGTCGAGCGCCCGGTTGATGTCGCGTTCGCTGACGGTTTCCGTTTCCGGCTCGGCGAAGGTTTCGGCAATATCGTCGACATCGATCTCGATGCGCCGTCCGCGCCGCCGGAACGCGTCGATCAACTTGAAGCGCGCGATGGCATAGACCCAGGGCAGCACAGGTGCGTCCTGGCGCCAGGTGTGCCGTTTCACATGAATGGCCAGCAAGGTTTCCTGCACGACATCCTCGGGATCGACCCCGCCTTTGACGATCTTGCGCCTGGCAAAACCGCGAACCAGAGCGGCCGTCCGGTGCAGAAAGTCGGCATAGGCCCTTTCATCTCCCGCGATCGCGGCTCGCATCAGCCGGGAAAGCTCGGCCTCGTCCTTGCCGCTCACAAGAGTTCACTCCCCGATCTTCGCGCCTCGGCGCTGATTTGTTACGTGGCCGGCGAAATAATGTCCAAGGCAAACTACCGGCAAGTCACGAAAGATTGCGGGCGAACGCGAACTTGGGCTCGTCGACGGCGACTGTGTCCTGGACCGTCGGTCGCGCGCGGCCATCACGCGGAATTGTCCGCCTGGCATGGGTCTATGCCGCCAGCGGCCGATTGAAGCAGGCCAAAAATGTTGACTACACCTGTCATGTATCGATAGGTGCTGCGTGCCAGTTCAACGAGATCGAGGACGACGCCCATGAAATACGCTCTTTCCACCCTTGCCGGCGCCGCGGTGGTGGCGGTCAGCCTGATGGCTGGCCAGGCGATGGCTGAGGATACAGGCATCATCGTCTACAATGCCCAGCACGAGAGCCTCGCCAAGGAATGGGCCGACGGCTTCACCAAGGAAACCGGTATCAAGGTCACGCTGCGCAATGGCGGCGACAGCGATTTCTCCAACCAGATCGTCGCGGAGGGCACCGCCTCGCCCGCCGACGTGTTCCTGACCGAGAATTCGCCGGCCATGGTGCTGGTCGAGAATGCCGGCCTGTTCGCGCCGGTCGACGCCGACACACTGGCGCAGGTTCCGCAGGATTATCAGGCAGCGAGCGGCAAATGGGTCGGCGTTGCCGCCCGCAGCACCGTCTTTGCCTACAATACCACCAAGCTCAAGGCCGACCAGTTGCCCAAGTCGCTGCTCGACCTTGCCGATCCGAGCTGGAAAGGCCGCTGGGCCGCCTCGCCGTCGGGCGCCGATTTCCAGGCTATCGTCAGCGCGCTGCTGCAGCTCAAGGGCGAAGCCGCGACGGCGGACTGGCTGAAGGCGATGAAGCAGAATTTCACCGCCTATAAGGGCAACAGCACCGTGATGAAGGCGGTCAACGCCGGCGAGATCGAAGGCGGCGTGATCTATCACTACTACTACTTCGGCGATCAGGCCAAGACCGGCGAGAACAGCAAGAACGTTGCGCTGCATTATTTCAAAAACCAGGATCCGGGCGCCTTCGTCTCGACCTCCGGCGGCGGCGTGCTGGCTTCGAGCAAGCATCCCAAGGAAGCCCAGGCTTTCCTGAAGTGGGTGACCGGCAAGGGCGGCCAGGACGTGCTGAAGAACGGAACGTCCTTCGAATACGCGGTCGGCAAGGGCGCAGAGTCCAATCCGAAGCTGGTGCCGCTGGCCGACCTGCAGGCGCCGAAGATCGATGCCGCGACGCTGAACTCCAAGAAAGCCACCGACCTGATGACGGCGGCCGGCTTGCTTTAGTTGCCGTTCGTCCTAATAAGGACACCGGCCGTGCTCCCGCGGGAATTCCGCGGGAGCGTTTTGTTTTTTCGAGATGGCATTCGTCGATGACGACACGCTGTATTCCCGACCATGATCGTGGTCTTTCGATTGCCGCCGCCGGGCGGCAAGGGCGCGAAGTCTGAGCCGATGCAGTTCGCGGCCGACATTGCAAGCCCGGGCCTGCCGCCGAGGACGCGCCGCAGGGCGCGCCGGCGCGCTGCGTCATGGATCGTTGCCGCCGCTATCTTCGTTTCGCTGCTGGCCCTGCTGCCGCTTGCCTTCATCGTCTGGGTCGCCGTGCAGACCGGTTGGGAAACCGTCTCGGCGCTGGTTTTCCGGCCGCGTGTCGGCGAGCTTCTGGCCAACACCGTCCTGCTTGTCGCGCTCGCCGTGCCGATCGCCATCATCCTGTCGGTGGCGCTGGCCTGGCTGACCGAACGCAGCGACCTGCCCGGCGCCCGGCTGTGGGCCTGGCTATGCGTGGCGCCGCTCGCCATTCCCGCCTTCGTGCACAGCTATGCCTGGATCACCATGGTGCCCGGGCTGCATGGCTTGTGGGCCGGCGTGCTTGTCTCTGTCATAGCGTATTTCCCGTTCCTTTATCTGCCGGTATCGGCGGCCCTGCGCCGGCTCGATCCGGCGCTCGAAGACGCCGCGGCCGCACTCGGCCTTGGTCCCTGGCGTGTGTTCTGGCGCGTCGTGCTGCCGCAGCTCAGGCTTGCCATCTGTGGCGGCGCATTGCTGGTCGGCCTGCACCTGTTGGCCGAATACGGCCTTTACGTCTTCATCCGCTTCGACACCTTCACCACGGCGATCGTCGACCAGTTCCAGTCGACCTTCAACGGGCCGGCCGCGAATATGCTGGCCGGCGTGCTGGTGAGCTGCTGCTTCGTGCTGCTCGGGCTGGAGGTGCTGGTGCGCGGGGAAGAGCGCTATGCCCGCGTCGGTTCGGGCGCCGCGCGCCACCAGCAGCGCGCGCCGCTCGGCCGGGCGACCGTGCCTTGCCTGCTGCTGCTTGCCGCCACCACGCTTCTGGCGCTCGGCGTACCGTTCGTCACCATCGGACGCTGGCTTGCCGCCGGCGGCGCCGAGGTCTGGCGGCTCGACGAGATCGGCCTGGCGCTCGGCCAGACGTTGTTCCTGGCGCTCGCCGGCGCGCTGCTCGCCACCGTCGCCGCCATGCCGATGGCCTGGATCTCGATCCGCGCGCCGGGGCCTCTGCAGCGCTTGCTGGAGGGCTGCAACTACATCGTCGGATCGCTGCCCGGGGTCGTGATCGCACTGGCGCTGGTCACCATCACCGTGCGCATCGCCCTGCCGCTCTATCAGACCCTGTTCACCATCCTGGTTGCCTATGCCTTGATGTTCCTGCCCCGCGCCCTGATCAGCCTGCGGGCGTCGATCGCGCAGGCGCCGGTCGAGCTCGAGCGCGCCGCGTCCAGCCTCGGGCGGTCGCCGCTCCATGCATTGTGGTCGACGACGATCCGCCTGTCGGCGCCGGGTGCCGCCGCCGGCATGGCGCTGGTGGCGCTCGGCATCATGAACGAGCTGACCGCGACCCAGATGCTGGCGCCGAACGGCACCCGCACGCTGGCGATGGCGTTCTGGTCCTACAGCGGCGAGATCGACTACGCTTCGGCAGCACCTTACGCCTTCATCATGGTGGCGATGTCGCTGCCCCTGACCTGGCTGCTCTATGTCCAGTCAAAACGGATGGCTGGACGATGAGCTTTCTCGAACTCAGGGGCTTGCACAAGCATTACGGCCCGGTCGCGGCGCTTGCCGGCATCGATCTCGACATCGCCAGCGGCAGCCGCACGGCCATCGTCGGGCCGTCCGGCTGCGGCAAGACCACCTTGCTGCGGCTGATCGCCGGTTTCGAGGCGCCCGACCAGGGCAGCATCGTGCTTGACGGAAAGATGCTGGCCGACAGCGGCGGCGCCGTTCCGGCGCACCGCCGCGGTATCGGCCTGGTTGCACAGGACGGCGCCCTGTTTCCGCACCTGACGATTGGCGACAATATCGGTTTCGGGATGGACCGCAGGCTGGACAAACGCTCCGAACGCATCGTCGAACTGGCCTATATAGTAGGGCTGGACAAGGCGATCCTGAAGCGCCGCCCGCACGAACTCTCCGGCGGTCAGCAGCAACGCGTGGCGCTCGCCCGCGCCATGGCGATGAAGCCGCGGCTGATGCTGCTCGACGAACCGTTCTCGGCGCTCGACACCGGCCTGCGCGCCTCCATGCGCAAGGCCGTGGCGGAACTGCTCGAAGCCGCCGGCATCACCACCATCCTGGTGACGCACGATCAGGCCGAGGCGCTGTCCTTCGCCAGCCAGGTCGCGGTGATGCGCGAGGGCCGGTTCTCGCAGATCGGCACGCCGCGCGAACTTTATCTCAAGCCGAAGGACAGGATGATTGCCGAGTTCCTTGGCGACGCCATCATCCTGCCGGCGAAGATAGCGGGCGGTTTCGCCACGTCGCCGCTTGGCCGCATCGCCGTCGATACGTCGGACAGCCGCGATGTCGCCCGTATCATGTTGCGGCCGGAGCAGATCGGACTGAAGCGGACATCGCGCGAGGGCATGTCGGGCACGCCGGACATGCTTTTTGGCGAGGTAACGGAATCCGAATTCGCCGGCTCGACCTGCACGGTCGCGGTGCGGTTGCTCAACAGCCCCGACCCGCCGGACGCCGCCGCCATCGGCAGTACGCCGCTGATCCTGCGCAAGTCCGGCATGGACGCGCCGGCGGTCGGTGAGATCGTCCGGCTCACCGTGTCGGGACAGGCGCATGTATTCGCCTGACCGGCCGACGGTTCGCGGCTCGCTGATCAGCATGCAAGATTGGCGTCAGTCGACCCTCTTTGCAGCCTGATCGAACCAGTGAAGTTTCTCGGCCTTGGCCACGACGCGCAACTGGTCGCCGGGCTTGGCTGTTGCGCGCGCGGCCACACGCACGACGATGCGGTCGCCTCCTGCCGCACAGTGAAGAAAGCTGTCCGCTCCCACCGGCTCGACCGCCTCCACCATTGTCGGCAGCACGAGCGCGCCGGACGGTGCCTCGGCCGCGAAAGTGACATCGGCATCCTCGGGGCGGAAGCCAAGCGTGACGGCATTCGCAGGCGCAAAGTCGCTCGTCTTGCTGCCGGTCAGCGCCGGACCCGAAAGGGACAGAAGATTCATCGGCGGTGCGCCGATGAAAGAGGCGACGAACGTCGAGGCCGGCTTTTCGTAAATGTCGAGTGGCGCGCCCGCCTGCTCGACCAATCCGCCATTCATCACGACAAGGATGTCGGCCAACGTCATCGCTTCCAACTGGTCATGGGTGACGTAGACCGAGGTGACACCGAGCGAGCGCTGCAAGTTCTTGATTTCGACCCGCATCTGGCCGCGCAGCTTGGCATCGAGATTGGAGAGTGGCTCGTCGAACAGGAAGACTTTCGGATTGCGCACGATGGCGCGGCCCATGGCGACGCGCTGGCGTTGACCGCCTGAAAGCTCGCGCGGGCGCCGGTCAAGCAGCGCTGAAAGCTCCAGCACCTTGGCGGTCGAACGAACCCTGCTGTCGATCTCGTCCTTGGGCGTACCGCGATTGCGTAGCCCGTAAGCCATGTTGTCGTAGACTTTCATATGCGGATAGAGCGCATAGTTTTGGAACACCATGGCGATGTCGCGCTCGGTCGGGCCGATCGTGTTGACGATCTTGCCGTCGATAGCGACCGTGCCGGAAGAAATGGTCTCCAGCCCGGCGATCATCCTCAAAAGCGTGGACTTGCCGCAGCCGGACGGCCCGACCAGCACACAGAGTTCCTTGTCGGGAATGGCAATGGAGACGCCCTTCACGGCTTCGACGCCGCCGGCATATACTTTCTTCACGTCCCTCAGATCGACCGTCGCCATCGGCTTCTCACTTTTCGGTGTCGACCAGTCCGCGCACGAACCAGCGCTGCATCAGCACCACAACCAGGATTGGCGGCAAGATTGCCAGGATCGCCGTGACCATGAACAAATGCCATTGGGTGTCGGCATCGGCGAAGGAGACCATCTTCTTCAGTGCGATGACGATGGTGTTCATATCGTTGCTGTTGGTGACCAGCAGCGGCCACAGATACTGCGTCCAGCCGTAGATGAAAAGAATGACGAACAGCGCCGCGATATTGGTGCGCGACAATGGCAACAGGATATCGAAAAAGAACCGCCATGGACCGGCGCCGTCGACGCGCGCCGCCTCGACCAACTCGCCCGGGATGGTCATGAAGAACTGGCGGAACAACAACGTTGCGGTGGCCGAGGCGATCAGCGGGATGATCAGTCCGGCATAAGTGTCGATCATACCGAGGTCGACCATTACCTTGTAGGTCGGCAGGATGCGCACCTCGACGGGAAGCATCAGGGTGATGAAGATCAGCCAGAAGAAAGTCATGCGCAGCGGAAAACGGAAGAAGACGATCGCATAGGCCGACAGGATCGAGATGAATATCTTTCCGACCGCGACGCCGAGCGCCATGATCGTGGAGTTGAGGAGCAGCCTGCCGACGCCGAGCCCGCCGATGCGGCCGACGCCGCCGAACAGCGCCTCGCCGTAATTGTTCCAGAACTCGCTGCCCGGCCGGAAAGGCAGTGGCGGCCTAAGGATGGTTTGCAGCGTCTGCGTCGAGGCAACGAAAGTGTAGTAGATCGGAAAGGCCACGATCAGTATGCCGAGGATGAGCACGGCATGTGCAAGGAAAATGCGAAACGGGGATTGACCGATCATCGCGCTCCTCAGCCGTAATGAACCTTCCGTTCCACGTAGCGGAACTGGATGGCGGTGAGCGCGATGACGATGACCATCAGGATGACCGACTGCGCCGCCGAATCGCCGAGGATCAGATTGACGAAGCCGTCATTGTAGACCTTGTAGACCAGTGTCTCGGTGGCCTTGCCCGGCCCACCGCCGGTGACGGCGTGGACGATGCCGAACGTGTCGAACAGCGCATAGACGGTATTGACGACCAAAAGGAAAAACGTCGTCGGCGCCAAAAGCGGGAAGACGATGGTCCAGAAGCGCTTGGTTTCGCCGGCGCCGTCGATCGCCGCCGCCTCGATCAGCGTTTTCGGCACCGCCTGCAGCCCGGCGACGAAGAACAGGAAATTGTAGCTGATCTGCTTCCAGGCGGCCGCCGCCACCAGAAGGATCATGGCGTCGGTGCCGTTGAGCAGCGGATCCCAGGCGACGCCCAAACGTCTCAGCAGATAAGACAGCGAGCCGATCGATGGATTGAACAGGAACAGCCACAGCATGCCTGCAATCGCCGGCGCCACCGCGTAGGGCCAGATCATCAGCGTGCGGTAGAGGCCTTTGCCGCGCACCACCTTTTCCGCCATCACGGCAAGGAGCAGCGCCACGCCCATGGCAACGATCACGGTCGCGAGCGAAAACACCACTGTGACCTTGATCGAGTTGAGATAGGCCGGGTCGGCAAGCACCTTGCGGAAATTGGCAAACCAGACGAACCTGCTCCTCAGCCCGAACGGGTCCTGCCTCAGCATCGACTGGTAGAGCGCCTGCCCGGCCGGCCAGTAGAAGAACACCAGCGTGATGGCAAGTTGCGGCGCCACCAGGAGGTATGGCAAGACTTTGTTGGGAAAGACGACGCGCGGGGTCAATGCGCCGCTCCGGCGTGGAAAGCCGAGCGGCACTCTACGGCGCTCACCGCTGCCCTGCCGGGCATCTCCCCTTCTTGGAGGAAGATTGGCGGTTCCTGCGGCAGCTGCCATTCTCCAGCTTTGACAATCGCCGAAAACGGTCGCGACAGCCAGTCTCCCCCCTTCAGGGGGAGATGCCCGGCAGGGCGGAGGGGGGCCTCGTAGAGCAAGGACTATAACTCGATAGGTTCGGACGCGCCCTAATTCCCCAGCGCTTCCTTGATCGCCGCGTTGCCACGCGTGACCGCATTGTCGAGCGCCTGCTGGGCGGTTTCCTGGCCGGCAAGCATCTTTTCGAACTCCTCGTTCTGGATGTCGCGCACCTGCGGCAAGTTCGGCAACCGCACGCCCTTCGAATTGTCGGTCGGCGCCTTGCCCGTCATCTGCAGGATCGGCGTCTCGCGACCGGGATTCTTGTCGTAGAAGCCGGACTTTTTCGTCGCCTCATAGGCGGCGAGCGTCACCGGCAGGTATCCCGATTTCTGGTGCAGATATTCCTGCACATCGGTCTTGGACAGATAGGCGAAGAAAGCCGCGACGCCTTTGTACTCCTCGTCGGACTTGCCGCCGAAGACCCAAAGGCTGGCACCGCCCGGCGTCGTGTTCTGCGGCGCGCCCTTGGCGTCGCTGTCATAGGGCAACTGGCCAATGCCGTAGTTCATGCCCGACTTGACGATGTCGCCTAGGCCGCCCGAGGATTCGGTGAAGATGCCGCATTCGCCGGCGAGGAATATCTGCTTGGCTTCGGAGGTGCGCCCGCCATATTTGAAGGTGCCGTCCTTGGCCAGATCGGCGAGCGCCTGGAAATGTTTGACGAAGATCGGCGAGTTGATCTTGAGTTCGACATCACCGCCGGCCAGGCCATTCTGCTGCGTGGCCCACGGCACATCGTTCCACGCCGCGAAGTTTTCCAGGTGTATCCAGGTCAGCCAGGTCGAGGTGTAGCCGCAAGCGGCGGCGCCGCTCGCCTTGATCTTTTTGGCATCCTCCCACACCTCGTTCCAGGTCTTGGGTGGGTTGTTCACATCGAGCCCCGCCTTCTGGAAGATGTCCTTGTTGTAGTAGAGGATCGGCGAGGAGGAGTTGTAGGGGAAGGACAGCATGGTGCCGTCCGGCGTCGAATAATAACCGACGATGCCTGGCAGATACTGGCTCTTGTCAAAGTTCATCCCGGCGCCGGTCAGCACCTCGGCCACTGGCTTGATCGCGTCCCGGGCCGCCATCATCACGCCGGTGCCGACATCGAACACCTGGATGATGTCAGGCGACTGGCCGGCGCGATAGGCGGCGATGCCGGCATTCAGCGTTTCGGGATAGGTCCCCTTGAAAACCGGAACAATCTGGTAGTCGCCCTGGCTGGCGTTGAAATCCTTGGAAATCTTGTCGACGACCTCTGCGTTGGCGCCGGTCATGGCGTGCCACCAGCTGATCTGCGTAACGGCGAAGGCGGAGGTTGTGGAAAGCAGGGTCACGGCGACACCGGCCGCGAAGCCAAAGAACTTCATGTTTCGTCTCCCGTTCTCATTGCTTGTCATTGGCGAAAGGGGCACTCCCGCAATGGCACTATGTGTCGTTCGCGCGCAGCGGACAACGGTTTTGTTGCGGACAGGCGCACTTCATATCCGGCTAAAGTAGCGTTCACTTCCGGATGAAAGTGACCCGGAAAAGGATTGCATAGCGGCTTGCTGCTTGAATTGATGTACCAGGGACCTGTCTCGAGACGGTCAGCGACCTCACCGACGGACGGCGTCTAACAGCACATGACAACACTGACATGACAACGCTGAAAAAGGCGTCGGTTTAATGCTCGGTCGATGCGTGGAAATTCCCGTCCCGCGCTCAGCCTGACGGATTTGACATCGGCCAATCAGTCTGCTGGCCGGGAATGGGTCTGCCGCCGCTCAGTTCTGCTGCCGCTCGGTTCCAGAAGCGCGCGGCAAGTAGAGATGCAGGCTTGTTCCCTGACCGATTTCGCTATCGATTCGGACATGCCCACCGGATTGCTTGATGAAGCCGTAAACTTGGCTTAGCCCGAGTCCCGTACCCTGCCCTTCCGATTTTGTTGTGAAGAATGGTTCGAAAACGCGCGCCAGGGTGTCCTTGCTCATTCCACAGCCGGTATCGCGTACAGTCACGCGAACAAATGAAGCCGCCGCTGAACGCAAATCCTCCAGATCATTTGGAAAATTGCTGGTCTCAATCGTGAGGGTGCCACTGCCTTTCATTGCATCTCTGGCGTTCACCGCAAGGTTAAGAACGGCGATGTCGAGCTGGTTGGCATCGATAAGGATAGGGTCCAAGGCTGGATCCAGATTGCATTGCACCCGGATACCGCTCCCCAACGTCCGTTCCAGCAGCGTCGTCAGCCCCTTGATACGTTCATTGAGATCAATCTGTTCCGGGACCAGGGATTGGCGTCGCGAAAAGGCAAGCAGTTGCTGTGTTAGCGCTCCTCCATTTTCGATCCGCCTGAACATCTCCTCGACCAGCAGAGTGACTTTCTCATCCGCAGGATCTTTAGCGATCTGTTTCTCCAGAAGCCGAAGGCCAGACCCGAAAACGGCTAGTAGGTTGTTGAAGTCATGGACAATGCCAGCTGCGAGGCGTCCAATGGCTTCGAGCTTTTGTGACTGGCGTGCGTTTTCTTCTCTTGATCGCTGGGCCGAGACATCGCGCAGGCTGGCAAGCAATGCGGGCCTGCTGTCCCAGGTAACCTCGACCGTACGCATTTCCACTTCTGCCGGCTTGCGGCCGGAACGGTGAACGGTGATCTCGGCGATCTCTCCGGAGACGACCGGACGGCCGAGCGGAACGTGGAGGAGTTCGTCAAGCGGCTGTCCAAAAATTACGGCTGCCGCAGGATTGGCATAGAGCACTGTTCCGTCCAAATCGACCACCAGCATCCCGTCGGCGGTATTTTCGATCAACTGGCGAAAGCTGAGCTGGCTGATGCCAGCCGGAGATGCATCTCCGGGCGATTCCAGCATTTCGGCGGCGTTTTGCGCCGTATTCAAGGCGCTCTTCATGTCGACGTGTTGTCCACGGCGGAGTCGCCGAACACATCAGGCGCGCTGTCAAAGGGCTTTCCAAGATGCATACCGCCACTGTCGATGGTGAAGCGCCGTATCTGTTTGTCGTGTTCGCTGCCGCGCATTTTCAGCACCATCATGCCGCGATGCATGAATTCTTCCTGCTGAATGTAGCGCAACAGAATGATCGAATCGGTGAGTGTGGAAATATGCTGCTCGCTAGCGCTCTGGCCTCCGACAAGCGATTTGTTGGTAGCGGTGCAAAGGCCGGCAATTTCGCGCTTCTTTATGAAGGAGGTGACGCTGATCAAGAACTCACGAAACCCGGTTTCTGGCGCGATGCGCTCCAATGCCGACAAGCTGTCGATTGCCATGCGATCGGGTTTGAACTCCGCCACCAGTTCGCGGATCATCAGAAGGTGATCCGGCAAACTCTGCGCTTCCGGATAAAGGCAGACTACCTTCAGGCGACCATCCGCCTCCATCGCTTCGAAATCGACGCCCCAGCTACGCGCGTTGCGGAAAAGCTGGCCGCGGCTCTCCTCATAGCCGACGAGCAAGGCGCGTTCGCCCGCAGCCACTCCGCCCGCTAGAAAGTTGGTGACAAGTAGAGTCTTTCCGGTGCCTGTGGCTCCACTGACAAGGGTTACGCTGTCGCGAAAGAACCCGCCGCTGCACATTTTGTCGAGTTCGGAATTACCACTGGTGACCCGTTTCGTGCTTGATTGCTGCTCCAGGCGCAACGATGACAGAGGCACAGCTACGATGCCCTGTTCGGCGACCAGCGTTATGGGCACTTCGCCCTCAACGTGACGGCTGCCGCGCATTTTCAGGACTTCTATGGTCCGCCGACGGCGCTCGCGATCAAGGGCATTGCGAAGGATCACGACATTGTCTGCGACGAACTCCTCTATTCGGTGACGGGAGATTTCACCATATTCACTGTTGCGTTCCGCGGTCATAAGGACCGTCAGCCCTTCTTTCTTCAGCGCGGTCGCAATACGTAGAAGTTCGCGGCGCACTGCCGTCTGCTCGGCTACGAAATGATCGAAAAGTTGGGTAACCGAATCGAGCACGATGCGCTTTGCCCCGGCGCTTCGGCTCGCGTGCAGAATGCGGGTCAGAAGACCGGCGAGGTCGAAATCGCCCACAACCACCTGGTCCTGATCGCGCGGGCTCGCATCGACGAAAACAAGCTTGTCCGCCGCTCGCCAGCCGCGGATGTCCCAGCCGAAGCTCGCCATGTTCACCTCGATCTCGGTTGGCGACTCCTCGAAGGTGACGAAGACACCGGCCTCATTGAGACCGGTGATGCCATGCGCCAGGAACTGCGTGGCGAATACGGTCTTGCCGCTACCGGGCGTGCCGCCCACGATGGTGGTGCGTCCGCGCGGCAAGCCACCCATCACCAAGTCGTCAAAAGCTTCGATCCCTGTATTGACGCGTTCAAGAACCGGGTCGATAGAGATCTCATCCGTCGCGGTCATGAATATCATCCTTCTTGCGAAAACCGAAATAGTCCAGAACCTGAGCGATATTGCTGATGTCGCCCACCAGACGGCGCGGGGGATCGGCGGATTCGTCGGAGAGCGTCGGCGTTGCTAGTATCCCTGCTCGCTCCGCCTCATGAGGATGTTCCAGGATATCGAAGATCTGGATTTCAATGGATGCGCTCATCTCCTCGATTATCTTCAGGCGGCTTTCCAGTGCCCGACGAGCACCGGGCGTGTCTCCGGCGATGTAGAGCCGGAGAAGGGGATGGGCCCCTGAAGCGGGCGGTTGTTCCGGGTTCATATCTCACGCTGGTTGCACGGGTTCAGTATCGACGTGCTCTACGCGACACGCCAGCAATTCAACCGCAGGGCTTTGTTGTCCGCCTTGGGCGATCTTCTAGCATTTCGCCTGGAGCCGACGCGCCACAGCTCGCGCTCGATGGGGCCTGGATCAGCACCCCTGTCACTTCTTAGACATTCGCGCTTTGCGCGTCTGCGCACTAGTGGACATTTCTCCGGTTATTGGGATATGGGCCGCAAGCGATCGTTCGGAGGAGTGTAAATGGAAGCCCGCGCCCACATAGACTCCGGCATGATCGGCAACAATCTTCTGCGGGCACTCACCGCGGCAGATTGGGCAATCCTCGAGCCTTGGCTGGATGAGTGGTCGGCCCCCACCGGAACACTGCTTTATGAACCTGGCGACACGGTTCGCCATGCATACTTCCCGAGAGGTCCCAGCCTGATTTCCTATCTCGTCGTGCTGAGCGACGGGCGTGCGATCGAGACGGCTCTGGTCGGACGAGAAGGGGCAATTGGCGGAGTTGTCAGCCAAGGCAGGCTCCCAGCTTACGCTCGCGCTGAAGTACAATTGGGAGGTTCGTTCTTCCGCATCGACCTGCTTAACCTTGAAGAGGCGAAGTCCAGGTCGTCGACGCTACGGAATCTGTTCGCGCGGTACGCGGACTGCCTGATGGCGCAGATGTTCCAGTCCGTCGCCTGCAATGCCGCGCATTCGATCGAGCAACGGACAGCGAAATGGCTGCTGGCCGCCATTGATCGGACGGGCACTCCCGATCTGGCGCTGACACAAGAACAGCTCGCCGTAATGCTCGGAGTCGGCCGGAGCTATTTGAGCCGCGTCATACGCGATCTGAAAGAACACGGTCTCATTGAGACCCATCGTGCCCGGATCGTCGTTCGCAAGGTCGACGGCCTGCGGTGGCTTGCTTGCGAGTGCAATGCGGCGGTCAGTCATCACTTCGACGAAGTATTGAAGGGCGTCTATCCCCTGCCGACCAACGGCTCGTCTGGCCGATAGCACAAACGGCTCGCCATATATGTCCTTAAGGTGAGTCCCTGGACGCCGAGGCTTGGACTACTATCTCGGCAAGCCGGCGCCGATCCAGGCATTCGACGAATTGACCGGGTCGGCTCAGGCCGACGCGGATGGGCTGGGCGGAACCGTTGCGTGGTCAGGCCGCGCTTGCGCCCAGCCTTGTCCCAGCCTCTTCAAGACCCGAGCGCGGCCTCGACAAGCCGCTTGGCGTCCGGCCCCGACCACTCGGCCGGGCCGTTCATATGAGCGATCAGGCAGCCTTCGCCGTCGATCAGCATGGTGACGGGCAGGCCGAGCGCCAAGCCGCGCGTCTTGAGCTCGTTGAACAGCGCCATCGTCGAATCCCTGTAATAGCCGAGTGCCTCGACGCCGGTGTCCTTGAGGAACTTCTTCGGCTTCACGTCGTCGCCGGCATCGACGTTGACGGCGACGACCTGGAACGCATCGCTGCCTTTCTCCTTCTGCAAGGTGTCCAGCGCCGGCATTTCGGCGCGGCATGGCGCGCACCATGTCGCCCACAGATTGAGCAGCACCGTCTTGCCGGCACGGTCGGCGATGGTCATCGGCTTGCCGTCCGGGCCGTTGAAGGCGAGGCTCTTCATCGATTGCGGCGGATCGGCTGGCAAGAGCGCCGCGACCTCGCCGGTGGCGGCTGCGGCGATCTTCTTGGCGCGTTCGCTCTTGGCGGCGCAGGCGACATCGTCCTTGCTGTCGCCGACGGCGACTTGCGACGCGGCGTTGTTGCCAGACCGGCTCTCGCTGACATATACCGCGACCGCGCCGGCCAGCGCTCCCGCCACCAGGGCGGCGAGGATCAGGCGCGGGGCCGGGAAAAATCTGTTTCCGTCTGCCATGTTCTCAAAACTGCTCCGAGCACGGGTTTTATAGCCATGAGCGACAAGAAGACCAGCAACCAGATGTGGGGCGGACGATTTGCCTCGGGTCCGGCCGCGATCATGGAAGCGATCAACGCGTCGATCTCGTTCGACCGCAAACTCTATGCGCAGGACATCAGAGGTTCGATCGCCCATAGCGCGATGCTGGCGCAAACGGGCATTATTTCGGCGGCCGATCAAGAGAAAATCGCTCACGGCCTGAACACGATCCTGAAAGAGATCGAGGCGGGCACGTTTGAATTCTCGACCAGGCTGGAAGACATCCACATGAACGTCGAGGCCCGCCTCGCCGAGCTGATCGGTCCGGCCGCCGGCCGGCTGCACACGGCCCGCTCTCGCAACGACCAGGTTGCAGTGGACCTCCGGCTCTGGGTCAAGGACGAGTGCTTTCGCGTCGCCGAGGCCTTGAAGGGTCTCATCAGTGCGTTGCTGGAGCGGGCCGAGCAGCACGCCGCGACGGTGATGCCGGGCTTCACCCATATGCAGGCGGCGCAGCCGGTGACATTCGGCCACCACTGCATGGCCTATGTCGAGATGTTTTCGCGCGACCTGTCGCGGGTGCGCGACGCCATCGAACGCATGGACGAGAGCCCGCTCGGTGCAGCAGCCCTTGCCGGCACCAGCTTTCCGATCGACCGCCACCAGACCGCCAGTGCGCTCGGCTTCCGCGAGCCCATGCGCAATTCGCTGGACAGCGTCTCGGACCGCGATTTCGCGCTGGAATTCCTGGGACTGGCGGCCATATGCGCCACGCATCTGTCGCGGCTGGCGGAAGAAATCATCATCTGGTCAACGCCGCAATTCGGCTTCATCAGGCTGTCGGACAGCTTCTCCACCGGCTCCTCGATCATGCCGCAGAAGAAGAACCCCGACGCCGCCGAACTGGTGCGCGGCAAGACCGGGCGCGTCACCGGCCATCTGGTCGGCCTGCTGACGGTGATGAAGGGCATGCCTTTGACCTATGGCAAGGACATGCAGGAAGACAAGGAATCGGTGTTCGATGCCGCCGAGACGCTCGACCTGATGCTGGCGGCGATGACCGGCATGGTCTCCGATATGACGGTGAACGCGGCGGCGATGAAGAAGGCTGCCGGCTCCGGCCACGCAACCGCGACCGACCTTGCCGACTGGCTGGTGCGCACGCTCGGCCTGCCGTTCCGGGAAGCGCATCATGTCACGGGACGGGCGGTGGCGCTGGCCGAAGAGAAGAAGCTGAGCCTGGAGAAGCTTGCGCTGGAAGACTTGCAGTCGATCCACCCCGGCATCACGAAGGACATTTTTTCGGTGCTGGCCGTGCAGAACTCTGTGAAGAGCCGCACCTCCTTCGGCGGCACCGCACCGTCGGAAGTCAGGAAGCAGATCCGCTACTGGAAAAAGCGGCTGGCCAAGGCGTGATGCCGGACATTGCGGCCAGCCATATCCCGGATATTGCAACCGCCAATATCCACGGTATTGCAACGGCAATATCCAGGGTGCAATGCGCCGAGAACTCGGCTAAAAGCAGCGGCGGAAAAAAGTTTCGGACGGATGGATCGATGACCGGAAGCAGGATTTTGGTGACACTGACGCTGCTTGCGGCGGTTGCCGCCGTTACGGCTTGCGGCAGAAGGTCCGGTCTCGACACGCCTTACGAGGCGGCCGTGCAGGCGCGCAAGGACGCCGAGAAGGCACACCAACCCGTGCCGCCGGAACCGGAAAAACCGGTCGCGGACAAGAAGTTCATTCTCGACCCGCTGCTCTAGAGCCGGTCAGAGCGGTTTAGAGTGCTAAACCCGCTCCTACCCTGCTCCAACTTTTCGGAACCACTCTCGTGAACCATTTCGACTACCGCGACGGCGTGCTTCATGCCGAGGACGTGGCGATATCGGACATCGCCGCAACCGTCGGCACGCCATTCTACTGCTATTCGACGGCCACGCTGACCAGGCACTACCACGTCTTCGTCCAGGCATTTGCCGGGCTCGATGCACTGGTCTGCTACGCCATGAAGGCGAATTCCAATCAGGCGGTGCTCAAAACCCTGGCCAGGCTCGGCGCCGGAGCCGACGTGGTGTCGGAAGGCGAGTTGCGGCGCGCGCTGGCAGCCGGCATCCCGGCCAGCAAGATCCTGTTCTCCGGCGTCGGCAAGACCGCGCGTGAGATGGACTTTGCGCTGGCAGCCGGCATCCTGTGCTTCAACGTCGAATCCGAGCCCGAACTCGAACTGCTCTCGTCGCGCGCCGTTGCCCTGGGCAAGGTGGCGCCGGTCTCGCTGCGCATCAATCCGGATGTCGACGCCAGGACGCACAAGAAGATCTCGACAGGCAAAGCCGAGAACAAGTTCGGCATCCCATGGCAGAAGGCGCGTCAGGTCTATGCGCGCGCGGCTGAATTGCCGGGCATCAAGGTCACCGGCATCGACACCCATATCGGCAGCCAGATCACCGAGCTGCAACCCTTCGACGATGCCTTCGCGCTTTTGGTGGAACTGGTCGGCGCGCTGCGCGCCGACGGCCATGCCATCGAGCATGTCGATCTCGGCGGCGGTCTCGGCATTCCCTACCGCGTCGACAACAACCCGCCACCGCTCCCCGACGCCTACGCGCAGATCGTCCGCAAGCACGTCACCAAGCTTGGCTTGAAGGTGATGTTCGAGCCGGGCCGGCTGATCGTTGGCAATGCCGGTATCCTCGTCTCGCAAGTGATCTTCGCCAAAGAAGGCGATGCCAAGAATTTCCTCGTCGTCGACGCCGCCATGAACGACCTGATCCGGCCGACGCTCTACGACGCTTTCCACGACATAAGACCGGTGGTGCTGCCGCCCGCCGACGCGCCGCGCATGACGGTCGATATCGTCGGCCCGGTCTGCGAGACCGGCGACTATCTCGGCCTCGACCGCGACCTGCCAAGGCTCAAGTCCGGCGACCTGGTCGCCATCGCCACCGCCGGCGCCTATGGCGCGGTACAGGCGGGCACCTACAACACCCGCCTACTGGTGCCGGAAGTGCTGGTCGACGGCGATCGTTTCCACGTCGTGCGCCCGCGCCAGACCTATGACGAACTGATCGGGCTGGATTCGATCCCCGACTGGCTTGCATAGAAGCCGCCGAAGGCGGTCCTAGCTATAGCCGGTTCTGGATGAGCGCTCTTGTCTCAGCGATCCTGTCCTCGTCGCGGCGATAGAATGTCCATTGCTTGATGCGCTTGGCCCGTAACAGCCCTGCCTGCGTGAGCACACGCATGTGCTCGCTGAGCGTCGCCTGGGTAATGCCGAGCTTTTCGGCGATCAGCAGCGCACAGACGCCGTCCTCGACCAGATCGCCATCCGCCTGGGCCGGGAAATGCGCGCGCGGATCCTTCAGCCAGTCGAGGATCCGCAGCCTTCGTTCGTTGGCAATCGCCTTGAACACGTCAACCTCTTGCATTTAGGCATTTTGCCAAGTTACTAATTGCTGTCAATCCCAAGGAGATGGCCATGACCAACGGCAACACCATAACGCGCGAACGCATCGCGATGATGGAACCGCGCATCCGTCGCTATGTGCGCCACACGCCGGTGCTGCGCGTCGACATGGCCGACTTCAACCGGCCGCCGCTGGCGGTCGATCTCAAACTCGAATGCCTGCAGCATTCCGGTTCGTTCAAGGCGCGCGGCGCGTTCACCAATCTTCTCGAGCGGCAGGTCCCCGGGGCCGGTGTCGTCGCCGCCTCGGGCGGCAATCATGGAGCGGCGGTGGCGTATGCCGCCATGCGTCTCGGCCACAGGGCGACCATCTTCGTTCCGGAGGTGAGCCCGCCGGCCAAGCTGGAGCGCATTCGCAGCTACGGCGCCGAGCTGGTCGTCGGCGGCGCCCGCTATGCCGAGGCGCTGGCCGCCAGCGAACGTTTCGCCGAGCAAACCGGCGCCTTGCAGATCCACGCTTTCAACCAGGAGGAAACGCTTATCGGGCAAGGCACGCTCGGGCTGGAAATCGAGAACGACCTGCCTCAGATCGACACTTTGCTGGTCGCCGTGGGCGGCGGCGGCCTGATCGGCGGCATCGCCGCCTGGTTCGCCGGCCGTATCCGCATCGTCGCCGTAGAACCCGAGGGCGCGCCGACACTCTATCGCGCCCTCGAGGCCGGCCATCCGGTCGATGCGCCGGCCGAGGGCATCGCCGCCGATTCCCTGGCGCCCAAACGCGTCGGCGAGATGATGTTCCCGATCGCCGAGGCCTTCGTGGAACGCTCCATCCTGGTCAGCGACGACGACATCGTCGTCGCCCAGAAGGCGCTGTGGGACCGGGTGCGGATCATCTCGGAACCCGGTGGCGCCGCGGCGTTCGGCGCCATCCTGTCCGGCCGCTATGCGCCGGCACCCGGCGAACGGCTCGCCGTCCTGGTCTGCGGCGCGAACGCAAACCCGGCGAAATTCTGATCGCTGCGCCTTTCTCTCCTTCACGTTTTTCAGGAACTGCCTCGCCTTCGCCGCGTTTGCTGGGTATTCTTCGAGTCGTGAGGTTCGGGCCATCCCGCCCGCTCCCGTGGAAGGGCCGATGACGGAACGACCGATCTTCAGCAGCGATCGCGGTCTTGCCGGGCGCCTGGCGCTCAGCCGGCTGGCGACGCGGGTCTCGATGATGGTCGAACGGGGCTGGCCGCTCCTGCTGCCGCTTCTCGTCGTCGCCAGCCTGTTTCTCAGCATTTCCTGGCTAGGGCTTTTCCCGCGCCTGCCCGATGCGGCGCGCATCGGGTTGGTCGCCGCCTTCGGCGTCGCGACACTGGCCGCGCTCTATCCGCTGCGCTTTTTCCACATGCCGGGCGGCGCCGAGATCGACCGCCGCATCGAGGCGGCCAATCACTTGCTGCACCACCCCGTCCAGACCCAGACGGACCGGCCGAGCGGCCGCGAAAGCAGCTTCTCGCAGGCGCTGTGGCGCGAGCACCAGAAGCGCATGGCCGACAGGCTCGACAGCCTCGGCGCCGACGTGCCGCGCACGCGCGTGCCGGAACGCGATCCCTGGGGATTGCGCGCCGTGGCGGCGCTTCTGCTGGTCACCGCCTTCGCTTTTTCCTTCGGACCGACCGGTGGCCGGATAGCCGACGCGTTCAGCGCCCAGGACGCGCATGACGCCGTGCCGCCGCGCATCGATGCATGGGTGACGCCGCCCGCTTATACCGGCAAGCCGCCGATCTTCCTTACGGCAGACGCCAACCAGGCGGCGCCGGCTTTCCACGTTCCCGAAGGCAGTGATGTTTCGCTGCGCGTCACCGGCGGCTCGGGCGAGGAGACGCTTGCCTATGCCGACAAGGATGGCAATGCGCGCGCCATCGATCCCGCCGACCCGCAGGCGGCCGCGGCCAAGCCGGCGGCAAGCCCGGCAGCGCAGTCCAAAGTGCGCCAGTTCATCGGCAAGCTGACGAGCGATGGCACGCTGACGCTGAAGTCGGGCGAGGACCAACTCGGCCGTTGGGCCTTCGCGGTGATCCCGGACAAGCCGCCGCAGATCCGTTTCGTCGGCGAGCCGAAGCGCGCTGTCAACGGCGCTTTCGAGCTCAACTACCAGATCGACGACGATTATGGCGCCGCCAACGCCAAGGCCGTGTTCGCGCTCGCCGATCCGCAGGCTCCCGATGCGCGTCCGCTCTACGGTCCGCCTGACATGCCGCTGACGCTACCGCGCCGCGGCGGCAAGGCGAATGCCGCCAGGACCTCGAAGGACCTGACCGAACACGTCTGGGCTGGCGCCGAGATCAAGCTGACGCTGGTCGCCACCGACGATGCCGGGCATACGGCGAGCAGCGAAACCAAGACGTTGGTGATGCCGGAGCGGCCGTTCTCCAATCCGCTGGCGCGAGCCGCTATCGAGCAGCGCCGCCTGCTGGCGCTCGACGCCAACGCCAAGCCGCGCGTGCTCGACCTGATGGATGCGATCACGCTGCGGCCCGAGGACACGTTCGACAACATGTCCCACTACCTCGCCATCATGAGCGCGCGCAGCCGGTTGAAGATGGCCGACAGCGACGACCAGTTGCGCAACGAGGTCTCCTATCTCTGGGAAATCGCGCTCGGCATCGAGGAGGGCAATCTCTCGGCTGCCGAGAAGCGGCTGCGCCAGGCGCAGCAGGCTTTGCAGGACGCTATCAAGAACGGCGCCAGCGACGCGGAGATCGAAAAGGCGATGAAGGAACTGCGCGAGGCGATGAACCAGTTCCTGCAGGAATTCGCCGAGCGCGCCAAGCAGAATCCCAACGCCCCGCAGATGCAGCAGAACGGCCAGGAACTGCGCCAGAGCGACATCGATCGCATGATGGACCAGATCGAGAACCTGGCGAAGTCCGGCGATCGCGACAAGGCGCAGCAATTACTGTCGCAGCTGCAGGACATGATGAACAACCTCCAGGCAGGCCGCCAGCAGCAGGGTGGCCAGCAGGACAGCCAGATGCGCCAGCAGATGGACAAGCTCGGCGACATCCTGCGGCGCCAGCAGGAGATGATGAACGATACCTTCCGCATGGACCAGATGCAGCGCGGCGAGCGCCAGCGCGGCCAGAACCGCGACGAACAGCTCGGCGAAGGCGGTGGCGAGGATCAGGACAGACCGGGCGCAGGCGAGGGCCGCGATCCGCTCGCCGGTCAAAAGCCGATGACGCCGCAGGAATTCGCCGATGCGCTGAAGCAGTTGCAGGAAGGCCAAGGCCAGTTGAAGAACGACCTCGAGCAGTTGAAGAAGGGGCTCGAAGGCATGGGCATGGAGCCCAATGAAGGCTTTGGCGAGGCCGGCAAATCAATGGGCAATGCCGAGCAGGCCCTGGGCGATGGTGAAGGTGATCAGGCCGTTGGCCACCAGGGGCGCGCGCTGGAGGCGCTGCGCAAGGGCGCCAAAGACATGATGAAGCAGATGCAGGCGATGCAGGGCGACGAAGGCGGCAGCCAGGAAGGCGGTCGCCAGCAGAACGCCGATCGCGATCCGCTCGGCCGGCCGCGTGCCAGCCAGGGTCCCGATTTCGGCGATTCGGTGAAGGTGCCGGACGAGATCGACGTGCAGCGCGCCCGCCAGATCCTGGAAGCGATCCGCAAGCGGCTCGGCAATGCGCTCAGCCCCGATATCGAGCGCAGCTATCTGGAACGGCTGCTGGAACTGAAATAGGGATCGCCGCCGCGGCATCCGCTGGGAGCGGCTGCAACATCATGCCCAAACTCGGCACAGTGACGCCCATCCTGCGCATCTTCGACATTGCCAAGGCCCACGAGTTTTACGTCGGCTTCCTCGGCTTCCAGGTGCTGTGGGAGCGCCGCTTTGACGACAACGCGCCGCTTTACATGGCGGTCGGCCGTGACGGCTGCATCCTGCATCTGAGCGAACACCATGGCGACGGCGCGCCCGGCATCGCCATGCGCATCAAGGTCGAGGACATCGCCGCCCTGCATCGCGAGCTGATCGGCAAAGCATACCGTTTCGCCAGGCCGGGCCTGGAAAAGACGCCGTGGAAGACCCGCGAGGTGTCGGTTGCCGATCCGTTCGGCAACCGGCTGCATTTCTACGAGGATGCGGCCGGCTGAGTCTGCCTGTTGACGAACGCCTCGCGGATCGCCTCTTGCATGCCGTCGATCGCCTCGCCCGACGCATTCGGGTTGCGATGCATCACCACATTCGAGGAATCGATGTCGCCGAAACCGTCGGCGGACGTCAACTCGCGGCAGCCGTCCGGAATGTTGCTGCGCGAAATCGGTGCGATCGCCAGTCCCGAGGTGACGGCAAGCTTCAGGCCGCCGGTCGTGTCGCTGGTGTAGGCGACACGATAGCCGAGCCCGCGCTGCTCGAGCGATTTGATGGCGAAATCCTTGCACCAGCCGGCCCGGTTGTAGAGCGCGATCGGCACCGGACGCTCCTCATGCATGTTATGCAGGATCGATGTCACCCACACCGTCGGATCGTGCATCAGCACTTCGCCGCCTGAAGGATCCTGCCATTCGAACACCACGCAAAGATCGAGCTCGCCGGCGGCAAGCGCCGCTATCTGCGCCCCCGAATGGGCATAGCGCACGGTGACCTCGACCTTGGTGTGACGCTTTGAGAATGCGCCGAGCGCGCGCGACAGGATGGCATGGCCATATTCCTCCGGAATGCCGATCCGCACCGGCCCGCCGAGCGGCGCCGCCGCCATCGACGCTGCCGTCTCGTCGAGCAGCGAGACGATGCGGCGGGCATTGACGATCAGATCGCCGCCGCGCCGCGTCAGCGCCACGCCGCGCGACCCACGCTCGAACAGGCTGTCGCCGATGACGCTTTCGAGCTTCTTCATCTGCATCGAAACCGCCGATTGGGTGCGACCGGCCTGCTCGGCCGCCTTGGTGAAATTGCCTGCTTCGACAATGGCCACGAAGGTGCGCAGGAGATCGCTGTCGAGGGTGGGCCGCATCCTGTCCGCCATAAGGAATTTTGATTGCTGGTATCATTCCAATTCGTTTGCAACATGTCAAACACGGGATGATAGTTGCTTCACCCATTGGATATGTGGCTGAGGATTCGGCCACGCACCAATCAAGAGTCCTCACTCATGCCCGCTGCCCGAAACGGTGGCGGGTTCTTTTTAGCTTGCTGCAAGCTTGCTTGCGTCCTGGTACGGGAGCTTGGGATCCTTATGCGCAATCGGATGGTGCTCGGCATGCTGAGCCTGTGCCTGGGCGTGTTGGTCTTCTCGTTGCAGGACCCGCTGGTCAAGGCGGTGTCGGGCGGCTACCCCGTGACCGAGGTGATGGCCATCCGCGCGGTCGTCGCCCTGCCGATCCTGATCGTGCTCGTCCATGCCGATGTCGGGCTGCGTGCGATCCTGTCGCGGCGGTTCGGCGTGCTGACCATGCGCGCCTTCATTCAGTTCACCTCCTACACCATGTACTACCTCGCCATCGCCGCCTTGCCCCTGGCCGATGCCGTGGCGCTCTATTTCATGGCCCCGCTCTGCATCATGGTGCTGGCCGGGCCCTATCTTGGCGAACGGGTCTCCTGGCAGACGCTGGCGACCGTGTTGATCGGGCTGCTTGGCGTCGTCGTGATGCTGCGCCCGGGTGCGGGACTGTTCGACTGGGCGGCGCTGCTGTCGCTGGGCTCCGCGGTGCTCTACGGCTTCTCGCAACTGATGGCGCGTAAGATCGGCGACACCGAATCCTCGACCGTGATGGCCTTCTACCAGAACGGTGCCTATCTCGCCGGCGCCGCACTGGTCGCAAGCCTGTTCTGGCTTGCCGGCATCAATCATGCCGCCCATCCCAGCCTGGAATTCCTGGTGCGGCCCTGGCTGTGGCCGACGCTGCCGGATTTCCTCAAGATGGCCGCCTGCGGCTTCGTCGCCTCCGCCGGCATGATCTTGCTGTCGCAGGCCTACCGGATGGCGCCGGCAAACCGCGTCGCCACCTTCGAATACACCGGCATCCTTTGGTCGCCGCTGTGGGGTTTTCTGTTCTTCGCCGAAGTGCCGCGGTCGACGACCGTGATCGGCGCCGCCCTTATCATCGGCGCCGGCCTGCTTGCGCTCAACACCGGACGGCGCAAGCTCCCCGTACTCGTCGCTGCCGATCCCGCCTGATCAGGCGAAAATGCTCAGCGCCCGTTCGACGCGTGAACGGATTTCGGCCAGCGTGAACGGCTTCTGCACGACGTCGAGGATGATGCCGTTCAGTTCCTCGGCGCGCTCGCGCTGATCGGCATAGCCGGTCATCAGCAGGATCTTCATCGACGGGAAAAATGCCGAAGCTGCAATCGCCATCTCGATGCCGTCCATCTCGGGCATGCGGATGTCGGAGACGACGAGATCATAGGCGCCCATCGCGGCGCGTATCAGCGCCAGCCCTTGCGCGCCGTCGGCGGCGATGTCGATTGCGTGCCCGGCGCGTTCGAGCGCCCGGGCTGCGAGGGTGCGGACGGACTCATCGTCCTCAACGATCAGAAGCTTTGCCATGGCCGGCATGTTTGGCGAGCAAACGTTGACTTTTTCTGAAGGGCCCGGCGCTCCGGCATGGGTTATTTTCTTGAAGCCGTTAAGGCCTTTTTCAGTATTTGCCGCTGCCTCACGCATCGCCTTTGACGACGCCGACGAACGGCAGTTCGCGAAAGGCGTGCGCGACATCCATGCCGTAGCCGACGACGAAATAGTCGGGGCAGTCGAAGCCGACATAATCGGCATTGAGGGTGGTCTGGCGACGCATGCGCTTGTCGAGCAGCACCGCGATGGCGCAGCTTCTGGCGCCGCGTGACAGCATCAGGTCGCGGGTGAAGCTCAGCGTCTTGCCCGACTCCAGAATGTCGTCGATCAGAAGCACGTCGCGGCCGGCGACCTCGTTGTCGATGTCGCGCAGCACCCTCACCTCGCCGCTTGTGGTGCCGGCGCCGTAGCTGGAGATGAAGATGAACTCGACCTCCGGCGACAGGCCGACATCATGCATGGCGCGGATAAGGTCTGCGGCGAAGATGAACGAGCCCTTCAGCACCGAGATCACCAGAAGATCGTGATAGTCGTGCCCGGCGATCTCCTTGGCGAGTTCGAGATTGCGTCGGGCGATGGCCGACGCCGAAAACAGGACCTCGATGTCCTTGCCGCGCACAACTGGCATTCTTCGTCCCTTCAAGATTTTCAAAGGCCTTCGCGCACCGGAAGCGCTGACATCAGCCGTTTGCGGGCCGGCCTCACCTGTCGCACATGCTATTCCGCGAAGGTGACCGACACCGTCCTTACGCCGTTTCTAGGCACGTCAAGCCGGCTGGCAAAGCCGAATCTTTCACTTGGCGCCAATGAGCGGCTGGATGTCCCCAAAGTATAGCGCGTTGTGCGCCCGTCATTGCCGGTGACGCGGATCTCGAGAGGCGGCAGCGTCGCCGGACTTGCACCGTCATTGGCGGCCTCGCCGTCGACGAACAGCACGGGGTTCGCCCCGGACGCGTCCACGCGTGACGTCACCCCTGAAATGCTCAACGCCGAGCCCGGTCCGCCCGCGAGGGGCGCCGCCTGGCGCACCAGTGCGTGCCCGCCGGAAACCCAGAAGGCGGCAAAGGCGGCGCCGACACCGGCGATCCAGAAGATCGGACCGCCGCGCGGCGCCGGCGGCCGCACTGGCGGCGGCTCGGGCTTGCGCAGCATGTCCATGCCTTCGAGGGATGGCATGGACATCACGCGCCGCGGTGAAATGGCTTCGGCACGGGGCGCGGCCCGCGGCACCACCACATAGTCGGCATCGACGATATCCGCCGCGTCAGCGCGCAGGATACGCTCCGGCGCGGCATTTGCCGGCGGATCGGTCATGATTTCGCCGGAAACCGGGCGCGCGGTTCGATCCTCAGCCATCATGGCCCCAGCATTGCAGCACGTTCGCTTTTCGTTTCTTTTGCGTAAAGGCAAATGGTTAACGCTTCCCCACCGGAGCCCTTGTGACGAGCCGAAACAGCCCACCAATTAACCGCCGGTTAACCATGCCGGCCGATGGTCTTTTCCCAGAACAGGCCGGCTTGCCGCCGACGGATTCCGATTTCAGGTCAAATCGACCTGAAATCGGAATCCGCCTCCGAATTAGAGTGATAGAGCATGATGTCGCCCGAAAACCGCCTCACACTTTTCGGCATCACGCTCTAGGAATTTCAGGTCGCCGAAAGTGATTCGCTTCGAAAATGTCGGCCTCCGCTATGGCATGGGTCCGGAAATCCTCCGCGACATTTCCCTGCACATACCGGAGCGCTCATTCCAGTTCCTGAGCGGGCCTTCGGGCGCCGGCAAGACGACGTTGCTGCGGCTTCTCTTCATGTCGCTGAAGCCGACGCGTGGGCTGATCACCATCTTCGGCAAGGACCGCTCGCGCATCTCGCGCGCCGAACTGCCGCATCTCAGGCGCCGCATCGGCGTGGTGTTCCAGGATTTCCGCCTGCTCGACCACATGACCACCTATGAGAATGTCGCGTTGCCCTTGCGCGTGCGCGGGCGCGAGGAAGCGAGCTACCGCACCGACGTCACCGAGCTGTTGAAATGGGTCGGGCTCGGCGAACGCATGCATGTGCTGCCGCCGGTCCTGTCGGGCGGCGAGAAGCAGCGGGCCGCGATCGCGCGCGCCCTGATCGAGCAGCCGGAGATCCTGCTGGCCGACGAGCCGACCGGCAATGTCGATCCGCCGCTGGCGCGACGCCTGCTCAGGCTCTTCATCGAACTCAACCGCCTGGGCACCGCCGTGGTGATCGCGACCCACGATCTCGGCCTGATGGAGCAGGTCGATGCGCGCCGCATGATCCTGGCCGGCGGGAGGCTTGATATCTATGACTGAGCTTTCCGCCGAACACCTCGACGCACAGGCCGACGAAGCGGCCGCGCCAAGGCCGCGCGTCCAGCGCAAGATGGCGCCCATCGTGCCGGCGCAGAACATCGCCGGCCGCGCCCTGGTGCTGGTCATCGCCATCATGACCTTCCTGTCCTGCCTGACCTTCGGCGCGGTTACCCTGGTGCGCGACACCGCCTCGGTCTGGGAAAACCAGATCTCGCGCGAGGCGACGATCCAGATCAAGCCGGTCGACGGCCTCGACATGGAGGCAGCTCTTGCCCAGGCCTCGCAGATCGCCGGCGAATTCCCCGGCGTGAAGGCGACCAGGATCATCGACCGCGAGGCCACCGCCAGATTGCTGGAGCCCTGGCTGGGTTCGGGCCTCAACATCGACGAGCTGCCGGTCCCGCGGCTGATCATCGTCACCATCGACGAGAACAACCCGCCCGATTTCGCCGCCATGCGCGCCGCGATCACGCCGAAGCTGCCAAGCGCATCGCTTGACGATCACCGCACCTGGGTCGACCGGCTGGTGGCCATGGCCCGCACCACGGTGACCATCGGTATCGCGGTGCTGGCGCTGATGCTCTCGGCGACGGTGCTGACCGTGGTGTTCGCCACGCGCGGCGCCATGGCCGGCAACGGCCACATCATCGAGGTGCTGCATTTCGTCGGCGCCGAAGCGCGTTTCATCGCCCGCGAGTTCCGCCGCCATTTCCTGATCACCGGCATGAAGGGCGCGGCCGCCGGCGGAGCCGCCGCGGTCGCCGTCTTCATCGTCTTTTCCTGGTGGTCCTCGCGCAACATGGCGACCCCGCAGGCCGACCAGGCGACTGCGCTATTCGGCAACTTCGCCATCGGCTCGGCCGGCTATCTCGGTGTCGTGCTGATGGTGCTGATTATCGGCGCGCTGACGGCTGCAACCTCGCACGCCACCGTCGTCGCCTATCTCAGCGACATCGACGTGCGCCAGCCTGAAGCATGACGACGTCGAATGACCAGGATCGATCACGCATGAAGAACCGCCGTAACGCAAATTGCGATTTTTACCTACCAAAGGCCGCATTTCGGGATTAACCATGCCATGATGGAGGTGCGGGACTCGACCAGTACCGTTGGACCGATGCCGGCGTTGGCGGCGCGTCCGCATGGACGCGGCCGGGTTTCGGCCGTGCTGCGCGTTTCTTCTTTCGCCTTGCTTGCCCTGGTCGCCCTGTTTGCCGGCGGCTTCGGCTGGTTCGCCAACACCGTCAGCCATCTGACCACCCCTGCCAACCCGGCCAGGGCCGACGCGATCATCGTGTTGACCGGCGGCCAATCGCGCCTCGATGCGGCGATGGAACTGCTGGCGTCCGGCAAGGGCGCGCGGCTTTTGATCAGCGGTGTGCATCCCTCCGCCAGCCGGCGTCAGCTTCAGGCCGCGACCGGCGGTGACATCAGGCTGTTTTCCTGCTGCGTCGACATCGATCGCGCCGCGCTCGACACGATCGGCAATGCCGAGGAAAGCGCCAAATGGGTCGAGAGCCATGCCTATGGCACGGTGATCCTCGTCACCAACAATTACCACATGCCGCGCAGCCTGCTGGAAATGGGCCGGCTGCTGCACAAGGCCAAGCTCGAACCCTATCCGGTGGTCAACAGCAATCTCGACAATGGCGGCTGGCTGACCAAGCCGCGGGCGCTGCGCGTGCTGTTCACCGAATACAATAAATATCTGCTGGCATTGGCGCGCGGCATCGTTCCGGTGAAGCCGACGCCGGACGGCATCGCGTTGGCCGAGATCGCCGCCGGCAGCTGAACCTGCTCGTCATTTGGTGACGACGGATCCCGGCGCCTGCCGCAGGCGAGCGACTTCCTGTTCGAGCCGTTCGATCCGCCTGTCCCGTTCGGCCAGCGCCGCCGCCACGTCGGCGGCCTCGAAACGCTGAGGAATGTGCTGCGGACAATTGGCATCCCAGGTCGCCACGGTGAACAGGATGACCTGTTCGGGCCGTGCCGCATAATCCCGCGGCATCAGCCTCGCCATCAGCTCGGCGTCGCCTTCCACCACACGCGCCGTGCCCCAGATCTTGACACGCCGGCGATGGGCATAGTCGATGAGGAACAGGAAGGCCTGCGGATTGTCGGCGAGATTGCCCTGGGTGATGAACTGTCTATTGCCGGCGAAATCGGCGAAGCCGACCGTCTTTTCATCGAGCACCTTGAGGAAGCCGGCCGGCCCGCCGCGATGCTGGATATAGGGCTGGCCAACACCGTTGGCCGTCGACAGGAAGACGCTGGTCTGCATCTCGATGAAGGCCGCAAGGTCCGATGTAATCACCGACTGCCAGCCACCGCGCTCCTCGACCCGGGAATAGGCCTGGCGAGAGCCCTTGCGGGCCTGGATCGCCTTGACGGTCGGCGTGAAAGCGACGTCGCTGGTAAAAGCATGCGCGTCCATCGATAGCCTTTCTTGCCGGAGAGGTTAAAGCCCGAGTTCCGACAGCGACGGATGGTCGTCCGGCCGCCGGCCGAGCGGCCAGTGGTATTTACGGTCGGCAGCGCCGATCGGCAGGTCGTTGATGCTGGCGATGCGCAGCCGCATCAGCCCATGTTCGTCGAATTCCCAGTTCTCGTTGCCATAGCTGCGGAACCACGAGCCGCTGTCGTCATGCCACTCATAGGCGAAACGCACCGCGATATGGTTGCCATGGAAAGCCCAGACCTCCTTGATCAGCCGGTAGTCGAGTTCCCGGCTCCATTTGCGCGTAAGGAAAGCCTGGATGGCATCGCGGCCTTGCAGGAACTCGGCACGATTGCGCCAGCGGCTGTCTACCGTATAGGCAAGTGCGACACGGGCTGGATCGCGCGAGTTCCAGGCATCCTCGGCCATGCGCGCCTTCTGCGCGGCGGTTTCCGCGGTGAATGGCGGCAGCGGCGGACGCTCTTGCGACATGACAATTCCTTTCTTGACCCAGGTCGTGTGCGTCACGGCCAATATGGAGGCTTCCATCAGGCAGATGTAGATGCCATATTTGTAATCTATCCTTCCAATTTCCGGAAGAATCGATGGACCGGCTCGAAGCCATGTCGCTTTTTGTCGCCGCGGCGGAGGCCGGCAGCCTGTCTGCCGCCGCGCGCCGGTTTCGCATTCCGCTGGCGACGGTCAGCCGCAAGGTTTCCGACCTGGAAAGGCATCTCAAGACCCGCCTTCTGAACCGCTCGACACGTCGGCTGACGCTGACCGATGCGGGCCAGGCCTATCTTGCCGCCTGCCGCCGCATCCTGGGCGAGGTCGGCGAGGCCGAGCGCATGGCGGCCGGCGAATACAGCGCCCCGACGGGCGAACTGGCCATCACCGCGCCGGTCGTCTTCGGCCGCCTGCACGTGCTGCCGGTCGTGACCGGCTTCCTCGCCGCCTATCCCGACGTGGACATCCGCCTGACGCTGGCCGACCGCATAACCCGGTTGGTCGAGGACCATTTCGACCTCGCCATCCGCATCGGCCGGCTTCCCGACTCCAGTTTTGTCGCCATGCGGATCGGTACGATCCGCCGTGTCGTTTGCGCGAGCCCCGGCTATCTGGCCGAACGCGGCGCCCCGACGGCGCTTGCGGACCTCGAGTCCCACAGCTGCATTACCTTCGAAGGGCCGGGCGCGCTCTCGACATGGAGCTTCACCGTCGGGAAGGCCGAGATGCCGATTCGGGTCCGCTCGCGGCTTCAGGTCAACACCGCCGAAGCTGCGATCGATGCCGCGCTCGCCGGCGTCGGGCTGACGAGGGTGCTGTCCTACCAGGTCGACGCGGCGGTGCGGTCAGGCGCGCTGCGCGTGCTGCTGCGGGAGTTCGAACCGGAACCCTGGCCGGTAAGCCTGGTGCACGCAGGCCACGGCTTGCTGCCGGTCAAGCTGCGCGCATTTCTTGACTTCGCCGCCCCGCGCCTGAAAGAAAGACTGGCGCGGCTGATGTAGCGCGGCTGGGCCGTGGGCGAAGCCGAAACGTCTTTCGGCGCCGTTCGGGGGCATCTTCGGCCATTTCCTTTTTGCGCCCGCTTGGTGTAACCAACGCACACCTCCTTACCGGGCCTCCCCCAATGCTCCAAGTCCGATCGCTGGCGTTCAACTTCGTCTTCTACGTCAATCTGATCGTCCAGATGATCCTCTGGACTCCCTATTATTTCCTGTCGCCGCGCCATCGCGCCTGGTTCGTGCCGAAGTTCTGGTCGCGCACCTCGATGTGGCTCTACGACAAGATCGCCGGGACCAAGAGCGACATCACCGGGGTGGAAAATCTGCCCGAAGGTTCCTTCATCCTGGCGCCCAAGCACCAGTCCTTCTGGGACGCGATCGCCTTCTTCCCCTATCTCCAGGATCCACTCTACATCCTGAAGCGCGAGCTGACCTGGATTCCGTTCTTCGGCTGGTACATCCTGAAAATGCGCATGATCCCGGTCGACCGCGGCAGCCGCTCCAAGGCGCTGAAGGCGGTGGTTGCGTCGACCAAGGAAGAAATCGCGCGCAACCCGCGGCAGCTCATCATCTATCCCGAAGGCACCCGCCGCTCGCCCGGCGACGAACCCGCCTACAAATACGGCATTGTCGAAATCTATGCGCAGCTCGGCATTCCCGTGGTGCCGGTCGCCCATGTTGCCGGCCTCTATTGGCCGCGCCGCAAGTTCCTGCGCTATCCCGGCACCATCAAGGCGCGCTTCCTGCCGCCGATCCCGCCGGGCCTGGACAAGGAGGAATTCATGCGGCGGCTGATCGGCGAAACCGAAACCGCCTGCGACCAGTTCCTCATCGACGCGTCCCGTGCACCCAATCCGCCCGCCTTGCCGCCGACGGCGGTGAAGCGGCTGCGGGAACTCGGCGCCAAAGCCTGAAGGGCGGCCTTCGGCGCGACCGATGGCGGCCCGCGCAACGTTCAAGCGAACACAGCCAGTGCGGTCGTCAGCACCAGCGTCGCGGCAAAGACCAGATTGATGATGCGCGAAGCCACCGGCCTGCGAAGAAAGCGTGCGAAAGCAGCGCCCGCAAGCAGCCACACGGCATGGATGGCGACGATCATGAATGCGAGAGCGGTCAGCTTCGGCCCGGTGCCGATGGCGCCGGCGCCCGAATCCGCGGACGCGCCGGCGAACACCGCGGCGATGGCCACATAAGCCTTCGGGTTGGCCACCGCCAGCAGGAACCCGCCGGTGAATGTCGGTCGCGCGGCCTCGCCGGCATCCGCCGCCAGGGGCGGCGCGCTGGCAATCTTGAACGCGAGATAGAGGATATAGGCAGCCGACGCCGCGACAAGCAGCGGCGCGAGCCGCGGCATCGTGGCAAGCATGGCGCTCACCCCGCTTGCCACGACCAGAAGCACGGTGATCGTGCCCAGGATGACCCCCAAGGCGTAGCTCAGGGAACGGCGCAGGCCGAACGCCGCGCCGACGGCGGTGACGCTTATCGTCGCCGGTCCCGGGCTGCCCATGACGGCCGTGGCGGCAAGCATCAGCGCAACGAGCTGACGCCACATATCCGGCTGCGAAAAAAGCGGGCCTGCCATCCGCGCCTCCTGTCTTGCCAAGCGTCAATGACGGTATGGCAAGGTCGGGGCGACCGTCTTGGACGATCGTGCGCGGTGCTGACGGCTCAGCCGCTCGCCTTGTCGAGCTCGGCCATGTCGTCGGCGCTCAGCTCCAGCGACACCGCCTTGATCAGGCTGTCCATCTGTTCAGGCTTGGTGGCGCTGGCGATAGGCGCGGTGACGCCCGGCAGGGCAATGACCCAGGCAAGCGCCACTTCCGCCTGTTTGGCCGAATGCCTGGCGGACACCGCGTCAAGTGCCGCGAGGATGCGCATCCCGCGCGCATTGAGGTAATCCTTCACCCCGCCGCCGCGCGGACTTTGACCGAGATCGGCCTCGCTGCGGTATTTGCCGCTCAAGAAACCCTTGGCCAGGCTGAAATAGGTGATGACGCCGATGTCCTCGGCCATGCAGAGATCGCGCAGCGGGCCATCGAACGACGAGCGGTCGTAGAGATTGTATTCCGGCTGCAGCACTTCATAGCGGGGCAGGCTGCGCAGGCTTGCCACGTCAAGCGCGGCGCGCAACTGACCGGCGTCGAGATTCGAGCAGCCGGCATAACGGATCTTGCCCTTGGCGAGCAGCTTTTCATAGGCGCCGAGGGTTTCCTCATAGGGCGTGGTCGGATCCGGCCAGTGCGACAGATAAAGATCGATGAACTCGGTCTGCAGCCGCTTCAGCGAAGCATCGACGGCCTTTTCGATGTAAGCGGCGGACAGGTCCTTGTGGCCCTGTCCCATGTCCGAGCCGACTTTGGTGACCACCACGACCTTATCGCGGTTGCCGCGGTCCTTCATCCATTTGCCGATGATGGTTTCCGATTCGCCGCCCTGGTGGCCAGGCACCCAGCGCGAATAGGCGTCCGCTGTATCGACCGCGTTCAGGCCGGCGCCGACGAAGCGGTCGAGCAGGTCGAACGACGTCTTCTCGTCGGCGGTCCAGCCGAAGACATTGCCGCCCAGAACCAGCGGCGCGATGGAAAGGTCGGTGCGACCGAGACGGCGTTTCTGCAAGGCTGATCTCCGTGTTGGTGGGATTGGGCGGCTATCGCCCGTTGAGAGTCGGAGCCTAACCTAGGTCTCGCCGCATCGAGGTCAAAGACCTCGCCGGATTTTTCCGCAAGCCAGCGCTTCACAAAGGCGCGATCCGCCTGGCCACGTCTTCCAACCAGTGATCGCGGATGCCGAGCGCCCGGAGATGGTCCAGCGTGCTCGACACATAATCCTCATTATTGCCGGACTGGCCGACAGCGCCGCGCACCACATCAGCGGCGTGGGCCGCATCGAGCGCACCGGCATACTGCTCATGATTGCGGTCGACGATATAGGCCACGGCCTCGACCGTGCCGCCGCCGTCAAGGCGGACATTGAGCATGCGCTCGAGATAGACATTGGTGACCAGCTCGCGCTCACGCAGATAGGCGATGACCTCGTCCCGCAACTCGCCCGGCACCCGGAAAGCCAGCCCGACGCAGGAACCCCCGCGGTCAAGGCCGAGCACCAGCCCCGGACGTTCCCGCGTGCCGCGATGCACGAAGGAATAGACGCACAGCGCGCGACGATAGCCATGCAGGCGCGCCCGCCTTGTCTCGACATGCGCGAACCCCGGCCGCCATATCAACGAACCATAGCCAAACACCCAAAAATCGCCCATATCGCCGTGCCTGATTGCGTAAGAATGGCAACACCACACCGGAATCGGTGTTTTTTCCGTCCATCTCTGTCTACCTATTGTCGTTGCCAGAATCGACAGCCCGCCCACAGCCCCCATGCGTGAACGAGAACCGCAGCATGACGTCCACTGACGAACGCCAGCCGAAGCATCGCCGCCGCCTGTTCTGGCTTGCAGCGTTTGTCATCGCGCTGTTCGCCATCTACAGCGGCGGCTGGTTCTATCTCGCCGACAGGGTCCGGAGCGAAGCCGACAAGGCGATCGCCACGCTCAACAAGAGTGGCATCGAGGCCGGCTGCGCCAATCTCCAGGTCAGCGGTTATCCCCTGAGCTTCGCCGTCTCCTGCGACAATCTTGCTTATGAGGACGACGCCAAGAACCTTGCCGCCTCTGCCGGCTCCTTCAACGCCGTCGCCCAGATCATCCAGCCGCTGTCGCCGGTCGCGGACCTGCGCGGTCCGCTCAGGACCTCGGTTCCGGGCATGGTGCCGCTGTGGATCGACTGGGATGATCTTAAGGCCAACGTCAAGCTCTCATGGCCGCTGCCGCGACGCATTTCGCTCACGGCCGAGGGCCTGTCCGGCCAGACCGATCCGGCCGACGACACCGATCCGGTGCAACTGTTCAGCGCCGGCAAGGCGGCGGGTCAGCTGCAGCCGAACGGCAGGGATATCGACTATATCGGCAGCTTCGGCGATCTGGAGATCGACCCCGATGCGATCGGGGGCCGCGTCCTGCCGCCGCTCGACGCCAGTGGCGAGGCGACGCTGAAGAACGGCCTGGCCCTGATCGGCACGCAACTGAAAAGCCTGCGCGGCCAGGCCGTCGAGATCCGCAGGCTCGATTTGTCGTCGGGCACGGCGCACGTCACCGTTTCCGGGCCGCTGTCGGTCGACGCCGAGGGCCTGGTCGATGCCGATCTGATGATCAGACTGAAAGACCCGAAAGCCGTGGCCGCCATTCTCGGCGCCGCCATACCCGAACAGAAGAACCAGATCGAACAAGGCTTTGCCGCCCTGGCGCTGCTCGGCAACGAACCGTCGATGCCACTCAAGGTGGTCAAGGGCAAGGCCTCGCTCGGCTTTATCCCGCTGGGCAAGATCAAGCCGGTCGACTAAGCATCCCCAATGGACAGACCGGCAAAACTCCTGAGCGTCGGCGCGCTGACGCTCGACACCATTCTTCGCGTCGAAGCGCTTCCCATCCATCAGGGCAAGTTCATGGCCGCCGATGGCGTCCAGATCGCTTCCGGCATGGCCACGAGTGCCGCCTGCGCCGCACGCCGGCTGGGCGCCGAAGTGTGGCTTTGGGCGAGCGCCGGCGATGATCGGGTCGGCGACCAGCTGATATCGGGCATAGAGACGGAGGGCGTCGATTGCAGCCTCGTCCGTCGCGTCCCCGGAGCGTCCTCGGCGCTGGCCGCGATCCTTGTCGACGGCCATGGCGAGCGCATCATCGTGCCTTTCTACGATCAGCGCGCCCAGGCCGATCCCGACGGCTTGCCGGTCGCCGATCTCACGGCTTTCGATGCCGTGCTGGTCGATGTGCGCTGGCCGGGTGCGGCGGCGCTGGCGCTCAGCGCTGCGCGCGCTGCCCGCCGCCCTGGGATCCTCGATGCCGACACCGCGCCATTGGCAGTGCTGGAGCGGCTGTTGCCGCTCGCCTCGCACATCGTCGCCTCCGAACCGGCGGCGCGCATCGTCTGCGGCCAGGCGCTGGACCCGCAGGCCGCATGCGCCGACCTTGCGTCGCGCACCGACGCTTTCGTCGCGGTAACCGCCGGCGGGGCTGGAACCTGGTGGCATGACAGGCAGGCCGGTTGCGTACGCCACGTCGCTGCGCCAAAGGTCAAGGTGGTGGATACGCTGGCAGCCGGCGACGTCTTTCATGGCGCATTCGCAGCCGGATTGGCGCAAGCCATGCCGATCGAGCAGGCGCTACGCTTTGCCAGCGCGGCCGCAGCGCTCAAATGCCAGCGCTTCGGCGGCAGGCTGGGCGCGCCCGATCGTGCCGAGACACTGGCGATGATGGCGGCGACCTGGCCTGAAGGAGCCTAGTTTTTCGCCGGATGCTCGACCGCCTGGCGACCGAAATCCGGCACGTCGATGTCCTGGCCGGCCTCGATGATCGAGCGTCGCACGGCGCGGGTGCGGGTGAACAGGTCGAACAGCTTGTCGCCGTCGCCCCAGCGGATCGCCCGCTGCAGAAAAGCCAGATCCTCCGAGAACCGCGCCAGCATTTCCAGGATCGCGTCCTTGTTGTGCAGGCACACGTCCCGCCACATGGTCGGATCGGAGGCGGCGAGGCGCGTGAAGTCGCGGAAACCGGAAGCGGAATATTTGATGACTTCCGTCTTGGTCACCGATTCCAGGTCATCGGCGGTGCCGACGATGTTGTAGGCGATGATGTGCGGCAAATGCGAGACGATGGCCAGCGTCATGTCGTGATGCTGCGGATCCATCGTGTCGATGTTGGCGCCACAACGGCGCCAGAATTCGGAAAGCCTTTCCAGCGCGTCCGGATCCGTGTCCGGCAGCGGGGTGAAAATGCACCAGCGGTTGTCGAACAGATCGGCGAAACCGGCATCGGGCCCAGATTTCTCCGTGCCGGCCAGCGGATGGCCGGGAATGAAATGCACCCCACCGGGTATATGCGGCTGCATCTGTGCGATCACGGAAGCCTTGGTCGAGCCGACATCGGTGACGATGGCGCCCCTCTTCAGCGCCGGCGCGATCTCTTGCGCCACCGCGCCGGACGAGCCGACCGGCACCGAGACGATAACCAGGTCGGCATCGCGGACCGCTTCCTTGGCATCTATGGCGTAGGAGGAGCCCAGCCCAAGCTCTTGCGCCCGCGCCAGCGTCGCGGCGCTGCGCGTCGAGATGGCGATATGGCCGGCCAGGCCCTCGCGGCGGATGACGCGGGCCAGCGACGAGCCAATCAGGCCGATGCCGACCAGCGCGATCTTTTCGAACATCGGTGATGCCATGGCGTTTTAGCTTTTCAGGAATGTCGTGAGTGCCGCGACAACGCCGCGATTGGCCTCTTCGGTGCCGACCGTCATACGCAGTGCGTTGGGGAAGCCATAGCCCGAAACACGCCGCAGTATGTAGCCGCGCTGGGTGAGATAATCGTCCGCCGCCGCGGCCGAATGCTTGCCGTCGTCGGGAAAATGAATGAGGAGGAAATTGCCGACGCTCGGCGTCACCCGCAACCCGAGCCCGGTCATCTGTTCGCTCAGCCAGGCCAGCCAGGTCTCGTTATGCGCGACGCTGCGCTCGATATGGGCGCGGTCGCGGACGGCGGCGATGCCGGCCTCGATCGCCGTCGCATTGACGTTGAAGGGACCGCGTATGCGGTTGATCGCGTCGACGATGTGCATCGGCCCATACATCCATCCGATCCGCGCCCCGCCAAGTCCGATCTTGGAGAAGGTGCGGGTCATGACCACGTTCTGAGAGCTGCCCGCGAGCTCGATGCCGGCCTCATAGTCGTTGCGCCTGACATATTCGGCATAGGCGGCATCGAGCACCAGAAGCACGTTCTTCGGCAGGCCGGCATGCAGGCGGCGCACCTCCTGGAACGGCACGTAAGTGCCGGTTGGATTGTTGGGATTGGCGAGGAACACGATCTTCGTACGTGGCGTGACGGCCGCCAGGATCGCATCGATGTCGGCGCGCTCCTCGGTCTCCTTGACCGCGACAGGCGTCGCACCCGCCGACTGGATGTAGATCTTGTAGACCATGAAGGCGTGTTCGGTGAATATGGCCTCGTCGCCGGGCGCCAGATAAGTCTGCGCCAGCAGGCCGAGGATCTCGTCGGAGCCGTTGGAACAGATGATGTTCTGTGCGTTCAGACCATGCACCTCGGCGATTGCTTCGCGCAGGCGCCGGGCGGTGCCGTCGGGATAGACGTCGAGCTTGGTGGCGACCTCGCGCGCGGCCTCGATTGCCTTCGGCGAGGGGCCGAGCGGGTTCTCGTTCGACGACAGCTTGTGGACCTTGTCCACCCCGGCGGGGGCCGAGCTCTTGCCCGGCACATAGGCCTGGATGTCCATGATGCCCGCGCGCGGGGTTGGACGTGCCTTGTCCGAGGTCTGGCTCATATCGCAAAATCCGTCGAGAACGCCTCCATCCTGGAAGCCGCTGCGGAAATACAAGCCATGGCCGGCAATGTCGAGAGGTGGCAGTGGTGCCAGCAAGCGGCATTGACGGCGAGGCAGGTGAGTTCTAGAAGGGCATCGACAGTTCCGTGGTGATTTGGCCGGTCGGCTTGCAGCCACGTTAAACAATTCGCTAAAGGGCCGTTTGCGCGACGTAACCGGCTTTGCGAAGGCAATGCCGGTTTTTTGTTGTCCGCGATCGGCCGGACGAACGCATCGGCGGCGCGGAGATCGGCAGCGATTTCCGCAAAGGCAAGGTGCAGCAAGAGAGACGAGATGGCCGCTCAGCGCGCTGGCAGAACCAACAACGAGGCAGACCAACCGTCGAGCCCGGTCGTGCGCTTCGGCGCCGACAAGCCGCTCAAGCTCGACGCCGGCACGCTGCTGTCGCCGTTCCAGATCGCCTACCAGACCTACGGCACGCTGAACGACGCCCGTTCAAACGCCATTCTCGTCTGCCACGCATTGACCGGCGACCAGCATGTGGCCAGCACCAATCCGGTGACCGGCAAGCCGGGTTGGTGGGAAGTGCTGATCGGGCCCGGCAAGATCATCGACACCAACCGCTTCTTCGTCATCTGCTCAAACGTCATCGGCGGCTGCCTCGGTTCCACAGGCCCGGCATCCACCAATCCCGCCACCGGCAAGCCCTATGGGCTCGACCTTCCGGTCATCACCATCCGCGACATGGTGCGTGCCCAGCAGATGCTGATCGACCATTTCGGCATCGAAAAACTGTTTTGCGTGCTCGGCGGGTCGATGGGCGGCATGCAGGTGCTGCAATGGGCGTCGAGCTATCCGGAGCGTGTTTTCTCGGCGCTGCCGATCGCCACCGGCGCGCGTCATTCCTCGCAGAACATCGCTTTCCACGAGGTCGGCCGGCAGGCCGTGATGGCGGACCCAGAATGGCATGGCGGCAAGTATTTCGACCACGGCAAACGCCCGGAAAAGGGGCTCGCCGTGGCGCGCATGGCCGCCCACATCACCTACCTGTCGGAAGCCGCCTTGCACCGGAAGTTCGGCCGCAACCTGCAGGACCGCGAAGCGCTGACCTTCGGCTTCGACGCCGATTTCCAGATCGAGAGCTATCTGCGTCACCAGGGCATGACTTTCGTCGACCGCTTCGACGCCAATTCCTATCTCTATATGACGCGGTCCATGGACTATTTCGACCTCGCCGCCGACCACGGCGGCAGGCTGGCCGATGCTTTTGCCGGCACCAAGACACGCTTCTGCCTGGTTTCGTTCACCTCGGATTGGCTGTTTCCGACAGAGGAGAGCCGCTCGATCGTCCATGCGCTGAATGCCGCCGGCGCGTCGGTGTCCTTCGTCGAGATCGAGACCGATCGCGGGCACGACGCCTTCCTGCTCGACGAGCCGGAACTGTTCGCCGCCATCAATGGCTTCATCGGCTCGGCCGCGCGAGCGAGAGGGCTCGGCGCATGACCCCGCAAAATTGCAGACCTGTCCATCAAGGGTCACGCACCACGACAAGGGGCAAGCCATGAGCGTCAACCGCGCCCAGCGCGTCGATCTCGAGGTGATCGCCGGTCTGATCCCGCCGCAATCGCGGGTGCTGGACGTCGGCTCCGGCGACGGCTCGCTGCTCGAGCTTTTGCAGGAAACCAAGCAGATCGACGGCCGCGGACTGGAGCTGTCGCAGCGCGGTGTCAACGAATGCGTGGCGCGCGGCCTTTCCGTCGTTCAGGGCGACGCCGACAAGGATCTCGAATTCTATCCCGACAAGGGTTTTGATTTCGTCGTCCTGTCGCAGACCTTGCAGGCGACCCGCAACCCGAAGCTCGTTCTCGACGAACTGCTCAGGATCGGCGAACACGCCATCGTGTCCTTCCCCAATTTCGGCCACTGGCGGGTGCGCCTGTCGCTGTTCGTCAAGGGCCGCATGCCGGTGACCAAGGACCTGCCCTATTCCTGGTACGACACGCCAAATATCCACTTCTGCACCATCCGCGACTTCGTCAATCTGTGCGAGGAGCTTGGCGCGACCGTGGAAAGGGCGACCGCGCTCGACGCCAACGGCCAGAAGATCGGCCTGTCGATGCCATGGTGGTTCTGGAACTTCTTCGGCCAGCAAGCGGTGTTCTTGTTGAAGCGATAAGGGCCATCCCGGAGGTGGCTATGACACCCCCTTTTCGGGCGAAGTCGAGCTGCAGGCTGATCTCTGCGACGAAGGTCATCAGCAGGTTGGGACGCATAGCCCGGCGAAGGCTCAGCGATCGAGCTCCGGGAAATACGGATCCGACAAGAACCGTCTGTCGCGTTCGCCTTGCAGGCAGTCGATCGGAGCCTCGGCTTCGGCGGGAATGATCCTGGTCTCGTTCTGAACGCCGCTCACTTCGAGGATCAACTTGCGCCGGATCGCCGTCGAGAATTCGGCGGCTGTATAAATCGGCAGCACGAAGGAGCCCGGCCCGCCGGTTACGCACTGGGCGTAATACCGGTCGAGATGGCTGAAGGTGGGCGATGGATTGATCAGGATCGGCAGGCCGTTGATGACGATGCCTCTGGCGTTTGCCGCATCCCGCGTGGCGGTGACGGGCAGCCCGATATTGTTTGGTCCGTCACCGGAAATATCGATGACGCTGCGTTCGCTTTCGAAAGTAGTGCGGTCGAAAAGCCCTGCACCGAAGGCGAGCGCGCCGGAGATCGACGTGCCGCGGAAGCTGCGGAACGGGCGGGCTGCAATCTTGTCGGCAAAAGCGTTGGCGCTCTCAGCGCCGTCGATGACCTGCCAGCCGATGAGCGCGTCGTCGCGCACAGTGCCGGCCCATTCGAAATAGGTGAGCGCGATGCGACCGGCGTTCCCGGCGCGGACCGCCTTGATGAAGTCGGGATGACGCAGCGCCTCCACATAGCCGGCGCGCTGCAGGGCGAACTCCTTCTCGTCCATCGACAATGAGATATCGACCGCCAGCACCAGTTGGACATCAACGGCCAGACTATCCGGCGCAGGCGCAGTCACGGCGGCCTCGGTGCAGGCCAGGCAGGCAAGCAGGCTGAGAGCATCAAGCATGGCCGGCTCAAGCTATGTTTCCGGTGCGATCTTCCCTCGCGATCACGGCGAAATAAAGCTGCCACGTGGCGTGGCGCGGGCTGGTCCGAATAGATGCCGGAAGTGCTATTTCTTGCGGCGAGGAGCGGCCGGCGGCGGCTCGATCGCGCCTGCCCTTAGGCGCGCGGGCTTCAGAGCCGGCACGCCGGACGCCTTCACGATTGTCAGTGCGCGCGGGAAGAATTGATTGTTGTGCTGGCCGCGGCCTATATTGAGGATCGTCGCCCCGCCCAGCCGCTTCTCCAGCGTCGACAGGACCCGCCGCAGTGTCGGTCCGTCGAAGGCATCGAGAGCCTCATCGATGATCACCCATTTCGGCTGCCGCAGCACGAGCCGGGCGAAGGCTAGCAGGCGCAGTTCGTCGTCGGCCAGTTCATGCTCCCAGCGCGCGCTACGGTCGAGCGACGACGACAGGCGCTCCAGGCCGATCTCGGCCAGCACGGCTGAGATATCGGCATCGCTTGCCGGCGCAACCCCGTCCACGCGGTCGAGCACTTCGCGCAGCGTGGCGGTTGGGAAGTAAGGCGTGCGCGGCACGAAGATGGGCGTCTCTCCCGCCGGCATGCCGATGCGCCCGCTCCCCCACGGCCACAGGCCGGCAATGGCGCGAAAGAACAGCGTCTTGCCCGCGCCAGGCTCGCCGGTGAGCATGACGCGTTCGCCGGCGTGGATCTCGACATGCTGGTCGGCGAGCCTCGTGCAGCCCTCCGGCGAGGCCACTTCGAGTTTCTCGAAGGTCAGCTTGCCGTTTGCATTCTCGCCGAATTCGATGCGCCTTTCCTGGCCGTGCAGCACATCGGTCTCATCCAGCGCAATGCGGAAATCGGCGACGCGCATCAGCGTCGCGCGCCAATCGGCGATGCTGCCGATATTGTTGATGAACCAACGCAATGAAGAATGGACCTGATTGAAGGCGCCGACCGCCATCATCAGTCCGCCGAAGCTGATATCGCCCGCGAAATAGACCGGCGAAGCGACCAGGATGGGAGCCACCACGGTGATCCAGCCATAGGTGTCCGTCACCCAGGCGAGATTGATCTGGGCGTTATAGATGCGTCGCATGGCGCCGAGCACGGTGCCCAGGTCGGTTTCCAGCCGCCGCCTGGCATCGGGCTCGCTTCGGGCGAGCGCGATGGCATCGATGTTCTCGTTGACGCGCACCATCGAGGAACGCAGCTCCGCCTCGCGTGTGTAGCGGTCGCTGTTGAGGTGGATCAGTGGCCGTCCGACCAGCCAGCTCAGCCAGGAAGCCGTTCCGGCATAGAGGATGGCCGCCCACACCATGTAGCCTGGTATGGCGAGCGATGTCCCGCCGACATGGAAGACGAAGCCCGAGGACAGCTCCCATAACACGCCGACGAAGGAGGCGAGCAGGATTAGGGATTGCAGCAGGCCAACGCCGAGATCCGTCGACAGGTCGGAAAGATGGCTCGCGTCCTGCTGCATGCGCTGGTCGGGATTGACCCCGATGGCGCCTGCATGCGCCAGGCGAAAAGCGCGCGCCGGCCGCATCCATCCATCGATCAGATCGAGCGTCAGCGCCTCGCGCAGCTTCAGCCGGATCGTCTGATTGAGCCAGGTCTGGCCGACATTGAGCACAAGAAGCCCACCGGCAATCGCGGCAAAAATGGCGAGCTGGTGCAGGAAGGCCTGCATGTCGCGGCGTGCAAGCGCATCGTAGAAAGGCTGGTTCCAGCGGTTGAGCAGAACCTGGCCGATCGAGGTCGCGACAATGACGGCAACCATTCCGATGGAGGCCCAGCGTAGCCCTTTGCGGACCGGCGACCCGGCAAGCGCCAGCTTGATGGTTGCCACCTGATCACGCAGGCTCGAAGCTTCGACCGCAGCGATAGGCCGGGCAGAGGCATCATTGTCCGGATAATCGGCCATGAGCTGAAGTCCTTGCGTTCAAAAGCGGTGCTGAAAACCGGATGAAGTGTAGTGACGCCACCGGTCACTCAGCCAGGCTGCGAGCCCGTCAGCGACAGATAGGTCGCGAAATGCCGTCCGGCGCAAGTTTCCGGCATGATCACGAAGGTGTCATTCGCGGACCCGGCGATGTCGTGGCCCCGGTCTCTATTCGCCGGCCGAGCCGCGTTGCTGCATGCGGCGAAAGCACCGGCACGAAAACCCGTCGCGAAGCGCGCTGGGCGGCCGGCACGCCCTGATAGAGCCGCTTCTGCGCCTCGACCACGATAACGCCGGAAAAGATCGGCCACAGCCGCCGGCCGGCGCGCTCCAGCATATTGTGGAAGCGCATCATGAAACGCCGCCGCGATGGCGGAAAGAACAGGGCGTCGGACCAGGCGGCGGGCGTGAAATTCGCCTCGCGCAGCAATTCGGTGAGCTGACCGCGCGAGAAGGGCCTGCCATTGCCGAACGGCGTATGTTCGAACCGCGCCCAGACGCCGCGCCGGTTGGGCACGACGATGACCACCCGGCCGGCCGGCGACAGCACGCGCCAGATCTCGTTCAGCGTTTCGCGCGGGTTTTCGACATGCTCGAGCGAATGCACGAGCAGCATGCGGTCGATGCAGGAATCGACCAGCGGCAGTTCCTCGTCGAAAACCAGAGCCGTCGCCGTCGGTCCCGCCGCCGGCCAGACCACGGCGCCCTGCGTCGCCGGCATGAAGGCGAACACCCGCTCGGCGTCGCTGCCGAACCGTTCCAGCCAAGGCAAGGTGTAGCCGAGCCCGACAAGCCGCTCATTGGGCACGGTGGCCCATATCGATGACAAGGCCATGGTGATCGAATGCTCGGCGAAGCGACCGAGCGCTGTCGAATAGAAGGAGCGGAGATCGACGATGTCGGAATGCATGTCAGGGATGTAGCCGCGATATCGGCGGGTTTCAACAAAAGGCCGCGACGTCCCGAGATCCCGGATGTCGAATGACATCCTGACATTAGTCATCTCCGGGATGACATCCGCGCGTCGGCGTCCTATGTCTGCGGCGAAAGATGGAGAGATGCGATGGCGGTCGAAATCGAACAGTTCATGTGCCGCAGCGACAATTTCGGCGTGCTGGTGCATGACCCCAAAAGCGGTCAGACCGCGCTTATCGATGCGCCGGAAGAAGCGGCGATCCTGGCTGCGGTCAAGCGCACCGGCTGGACGCCGACGATGATCCTGACCACGCATCACCATGCCGACCATGTCGAGGCCAATCTGGCGCTGAAGCAGCGCTTCAAGCTGCGCATCGTGGGTCCCGAAGCCGAAAAGGCCAAGATTCCCGGCATTGACGACACTGTCGAGGACGGTTCGATCCTGCATCTCGGCGAGGAGCGCATCGAAGTGATCGCCACCCCCGGCCACACCGCGGGCCACGTCTCCTATCACCTGCCGGCATCGAAAGTGGCGTTCACCGCCGACACGCTGTTCGCGCTCGGCTGCGGGCGGCTGTTCGAATGCAAGCCGCCGGTGATGTATGGATCCCTGAAGAAGCTCGCGGCACTGCCTGCCGCGACCGTGATCTATTGCGGGCACGAATACACGCTCGCCAACGCCCGTTTCGCGCTGAGCGTCGACCGGACCAATTCGGCATTGAAGGAACGCGCGGCAAAAATTGAAGCGCTGCGCGCCGATAACAAGCCGACGCTGCCGACCACGATCGGCGAGGAATTGTCGACCAACCCTTTCCTGCGCTGGCACGATCCGGCAATCCGCAGGCATCTCGGCATGGAGAAGGCGTCGGATGTCGAGGTTTTTGCCGAGGTCCGCAAGCGCAAGGATAATTTCTAGGCCAAGCGACACTGGTCGAAACCATGACGAGTTCCGCAGAAATCATCGCCATCCTTGGCATGAAGCCGCATCCGGAAGGCGGCTGGTACACGGAAACCTTTCGCGACGGTGGCGGCGGAGCTCGAGGCCACTCGACGGCGATCTATTTTCTGCTGGAGCAGGGCCAGGTTTCCGCCTGGCATCGCGTCAGGGATGCAGCCGAGGCCTGGCACTTCTACGCCGGCGCGCCGCTGGCGCTGTCGATATGGGAAGAAGGCGGCCCAAAGGCTAACCGGGTGATCGAGCAGGTGCTCGGCATCGAGCTTGCGGCCGGCGAGCGGCCGCAAATCGTCGTGCCGGCGGGCTGGTGGCAATCGGCGCGCAGCCTGGGCGAGTGGACCCTGGTCGGCTGCACCGTGGCGCCGGGCTTCGACTTTGCGGCGTTTGAACTGGCGGAGCCTGGTTGGCGGCCTAAACAGCTCTGACCCAGCCGGAAACCCTTAGCGCAGCAGGAAACCAAGCGTGACCACGAGCTGCGCGGCGTAGTAAAGCACCCAGACCGCCAAACGCATCCAGGCGCGATGTGGCGAAATGGCGGCCGCCAGGAAGCGTTCCGTGGCCAGCAGCGCGTCGGACGCCATGAACAGCACGGCACCGCCGATAACAGCGGCACTGCTCGTCGTCAGCGCCGAAATGCCCATGGCGAGGATGGCCGCGACATAGCCCGCGATCGGCGCTCGCAGGGCCGGGCCGACGCGGCGCCACAGCGCCGCCAGCATGAGAATAACGAATACCGCCATCGCAAGTGCGATTGCCGCGCGCCAAGGTTCGGCCCCCAGCACTCCCATCCCCCCGCCGCTGCGCAGGAACAGCACGACGTAGACGATATGCGCGGCGAGAAAGCTGCCCAGCCCGCCCAGAAACATCTTTTCGCCATCCCGCGACAGGAAGGCGTCGCCGATGGCGCTCAGCGCAAGAGCGGCGACCAGTAGCAGCGGCCCGCCCTGCATCGCCGCCAGCACGGCAAGCATGGCCACGGCGAGCGTTTTTGCCGCCGAATGGGCGAGCGTCGGCGCCATGCCTGATGTGAAGGCGTAGACAACCGCCGCCACCAGCGAAAAGATCAGCGTCGCATTGGCGTTGGCGTCGATGCCGCCTGGAAACGGCATCGTCACGCCCGGGCTCCGCCTTCGGATGCACCGGCTCCGCTTTCGGAAGCAGCGGGCTTGCGCAGGAACAGCGACTTTGCCGCAAGTGCGGCCCCCCCGGTGATGAGCACGCAGGCCGCGACAATGCGCAGCGACGGCTCGGCGACGCCGGCCGCGATCAACACCAGCGTCGACAGGAGCGGCGCGGCATAGCTTGCCGCGCCCAGCACCTGGATATTGCCGCGCTTGACGCCGACATCCCAGGCATAGAAGGCTGCCCCCACTGGCATCAGGCCGAGCCCGAGCACGGCAAGCCATTGCCCGGCACTCGCGGGCAGCACCGTCTCTTCCAGCGCCAGATGGCAGGCAAGCGACAACAGCGCGGTCGCCGCGCAGAACCAAGTGACGATGCTGGTCGGCACTGACGGGAAACGCCGCGACAGGAGCGAATAGGACGACCACAGCACTGCGCACACGGCAGCCATGGCGTAGCCAAAGGCGTAGCGCGCGTCGAAGGCGAGGCCGCCGCCCTTGGTGACGATGAGCACGGTGCCGGCAAGGCCAAGCAGCGCGCCCACGATATGGTTCCAGGCCAGCCGCTCGCCCGGCATCAGCGCCGAGCCGAGCACGATCAGCAGCGGCCACAGATAGGCGATCAGACTGGCCTCCACCGCCGGCGCGTTGCGCAGCGCGGTGAAGTAGAAAAAGTGGTAGCCGAAAAGGCCGGCAATGCCGATCACCCAGACCTGGCGAGGTATCCTCTGGCTTTTATCCGCGGCCGGCATGAAAAGGCGCGCGAAAAGCCCGACCCCGGTGCCGATCGAGAAGGTGATCGCCGACAAGAGGAACGGCGGCACCTTGCCGGATGCGTCCGTAAGCAACGCCAGCAGCGCCCACATGGCGACGGCCGAAAAGCCGATCAGTGTCGCGCGCCCCATTCTGTCTCCAGCGGCGCGCGTGGCGCCTTATTGTATTGCTTCGAAACGCCTGGCGCTGATGATCAAGGTGCCGATCTGCGTCCCGACCGTCGCGCGGATCGGCGCATATACCCCGGTTTGGCCGAGCGGCGCAAATGTCACCATTATGCGGCTTTTGTTCTTGAGGTAGTTGAGCGCCTTGCGGCCCTTGCGGTAGCCCGCCACCGGCTCGAAACCCATCCGGCATGTGACCGTGTCGCCCTTGTAGCCGGGCACCGAGATCGACCCTTTTGAAGCGTAGCTCAGCGTCAGGTTGGCGCGCATCTCGCCGTCATACAGCCTCACGGTGCGGCCGCAGACCTTGTCGAGGCTGCCGGCATGGATGACGGTTGCCGCCATCGGATCGAGCACCGATGCCAGGTCGCCGGCGCCAAGCGGCACCCAACTGTCGGGATCGCGCTTTTCCGGCGCGGGAACGACCGTCGTCGAGATGACGTTGCCATTGGCAAAACGAATGTCGATGGCGGAGGCTTTCTTGCCGGAAGTGTAGTCCGCGCGGAACGCCTGCGGCACCATCTTCTGGCCCGAAATCGTACCCTTGGACGAGATCGTGCCGCGCGTGTCATCGAACAGCTTGGCGAGACCAGCCGCGGAAACGCTGCCGTCGATCGAGTAGACGCCGTTCTCATAATGGCTTGAAAAGCTTGATTTCGCGATAGAAAGGCCGAGAAACGACACTGTGTATTCGCCCCTGAAGGACTGCGGCGAGGCGGCCGTCGCGGCCGACGGCAAGGCGACGGCCAGCGCGGCGGCAAGGGCATGGGGCAAGCGAAGCATGGCGCGATCGGATCCTTGATTTCAACCGGAGGCGGACAACTCCGGTCTGGCATGTCCCTATGGAACCGCTTATACGACGAATTCCGGCCTTAGTATGAAATGCCGCTGGGCCCAGGCTGGAGCTTGACGCATGGGCGAAATGCAACTATGGAACGCCAACTTTTTCCATAAGGCCGCTTGACCAGAACCGCGCGCCACCCGGCGTGGGCACGAAGGTTTGGCAGGTCCCCGAGAGAACTGAAGGTTAGAACCATGTCCCGCACCTGCGAACTCACTGCCAAGGCAGTCCAGACCGGCAACAATGTGAGCCACGCCAACAACAAGACCAAGCGTCGCTTCCTGCCGAACCTCGTCAATGTGACGCTGATTTCGGAAGCGCTGAACCAGAATGTGCGCCTGCGCATTTCCGCCAACGCGCTGCGTTCGGTCGAGCATCGCGGCGGTCTCGACGCCTTCCTGGCCAAGGCTGACGTCAAGGAGCTGTCGCAGCGCGCGCGCCTCTTGAAGAAGCAGATCGCCAAGAAGCTCGCCGAGCAGGCTGCGGCGTAATACCGTTTCAAGGCGGGGGACAACCGCCCTGGCCAACCTCTTGTTGGCCTTGGACATCGGGTCGCCGTCCGCAAGGCGGTTTCGGAAATCCGATGCTCGAACAAAGCGAGCGCGATCCGGTTTCGGCATGACGCTCCGCTGGTTCCATTACCCAGGATAAAAAAATGACTTCCTTCTCGCGATACCTGCCCTTCGTGGCCGCCATGGCGCTTGTCGTCGTGGCATCGAATATCCTCGTGCAGTTCCCGATGCAGGGTCGGATTGGCGGCTTGTCGCTGGCCGACCTGCTCACCTGGGGCGCCTTCACCTACCCGTTCTCCTTTCTAGTCACCGACCTTGCCAATCGCCGCTACGGGCCTGCCGTGGCGCGCCGGATCGTCTTTGTCGGCTTCATGACGGCGGTGGTCTGCTCGATCTTCGTGCCACCCTTCCTGTTCCGCCATGGTTTCATCGAATTCGAGACCGCCGCCGACCGGCTGGTGCGCATCGCGGCGGCGTCCGGCGCGGCCTTCCTCACCGCGCAATTGCTCGACGTGACCGTGTTCAACCGTCTGCGCCGACAGAGCTGGTGGCGGGCGCCGATCGTCGGCACGCTGGTCGGCTCGGTGTTCGACACCGTCGTGTTCTTCAGCGTCGCTTTCTCCGCGGCTTTCGCCTTCGCTGGCCCAAGCGACAGTTTTGCGCTGGAAACGGCGCCGCTGATGGGCGTGCTGCCGGTCGAGGCCATGCGTTGGGTCTCCTGGGCGCTTGGCGACCTCAGCGTGAAGCTGATCATCGCCGTCGTGGCACTGATCCCCTATCGGCTGCTCGCCGCCCGCTGGAGCCAGCCGGCTGTTGCTGCGGTCTAGGCCGTGATTCCCTGGATCCAGCTGGACTCCGCGAAAACCCCGGATGGCGCGCAGGAGCTTCGGCTCAAGCGGCGCGGTTCCGAATTCTCGATCATGCTGGGCACCAACGAGTTGATGAACAGCCGCCTCAGCGGCTCGGAAGAAGCGTTGGCCAGGCTCTCCTGTCAGAGGATCGCCGGCCGCAGACAGCCGAGAATGCTGATCGGCGGCCTTGGCATGGGTTTTACGCTGCGCGCCGCTCTCGCCGAGTTGGGCGAGAATGCCGAAATCACTGTCGCGGAGTTGGTGCCGGCGGTCGTCGCGTGGGCACGAGGGCCGATGGCCGAGCTGTTTGGTGGCTGTCTCGACGATCCGCGCGTCATCGTCCGGGAGGCCGATGTCGGGCAGTTTATAAGATCCCGGCCCGCGGTCTGGGACGCCATCCTGCTCGATGTCGACAACGGCCCGGACGGCATCGTTCACAAATCCAACGACGCGCTGTACAGCCTGCAGGGCCTGGCGGCAGCGCGCACCGCACTGAAGCCCGGCGGCGTGCTTGCCGTGTGGTCGCAAGGGCCGGACAGCGGCTTCACCCGGCGGCTGAAGCAGGCAGGTTTCGCGGTCGAGGAGGTGAGCACGCGCGCCAACGGCAAGCGCGGCGCGCGTCATGTCATCTGGATCGCCACCAACGGCTCGCGACCCTGAGCGGACGCCGTCATTTGATGAATAGCCGACCAAATCGAAGCCGGCGTTGAATACCTTCAACTTCAGCTTCGCAGCTGGAGCGCCAAATCAGTCCTGGTGCAAAATGAATTCCAGGTAGAGATTGCGCTGCAGGATCGAGTGGTTGTCGTCGGAGATCAGCGACACCATCAGCGCGCCGTCTTCGCGCTTCCAGACGTCGAGCCCTTCCATATTGTCGATCTGGTAACCCATATCGGCTTCCAGCAGCACCGGACCGTCGGCGACCGCGCCCTTCTCGACGGTCTCGCCATCAATGCGCCGCAGCCGCATCTTGAGGCCTCCTGCCATCGTGAAACTGCGCTCCAGCAGCAGAAGGTCGCCATCCGGCAGGAAAGCCCCATCGGTGATATCGAAATCGCCGTTGCGCTTGACGGTGAAGACGCCCTTGTGCGGACCTTCGATGATGGCGGCATAGATGTTGCCGGCCTTGTCCAAGCTCTTTTCCGACACCACGACCAGGCCACCTTGGTGGCGGCCATTGGCATTGGCGTGGGTGACGGTCTCGAAGCCTCGGTTCCGGCGCAGCTCCCATGCCGGAACCAGGAAATCCATCTGCCTGAACGGCGCCTTCATATCGTAGGGGCCAATTTTGAACTGGGCGACGCGATGGTTGCGCTCGAAACCCACGGTGGCAATGCCGTCCTTGACGGAAAGCCCCTCGGCATCGACTTCCGATTTCTCGTCGATCGGCTGGCCCGATGCATCGACCATCTGTTCCATGCGGAAGTCCCCGATGCCTGACGGGCGCTTGTCCGCATCATGGGTCACGGTGCCGAAGAACCAGAATCCGGTATCGGCGACGCCGACGAAGTCGCGACCGCCTTTCAGGAAACGGAAGGCCGACAGCGCGCCGAAATCGCGCGACGGCGACGTCATCTCCAGCCCGCCGACGAATTCGAGCGGACCGAATTGCTTGTCGGCACGGCCTATACGGAATTCGGTGATCGGGCGGGCCGAGACCTCGACCGGTTCAACCGAGGTCGCGCCGGCCGAACTGGATGGCACCGGGGCTGCACCGGCAAACAGGGCGATGGCGGCGAAAAGTGCTTGTCGAAATCCGCCGTGCGAAAAGATCATCCGGCGCGCCGCATGCCGCCGCGCCGCGTATCGCGTGCGCTTTCCTCGGCGAACAGCGAAGCCAATTGCTCGGTCATGGCGCCGGCCAGTTCCTCGGCATCGACAATGGTGACGGCGCGCCGGTAATAGCGGGTGACGTCATGGCCGATGCCGATGGCAAGCAGCTCGACCGGCGAGCGCGTCTCGATCAGTTCGATGACGGCGCGCAGATGGCGCTCGAGATAATTGCCCGGATTGACCGACAGCGTCGAATCGTCGACCGGCGCGCCGTCGGAGATCATCATCAGGATCTTGCGCTGCTCTGGCCGGGCGATCAGCCGGTTATGCGCCCACAGCAGCGCCTCGCCATCGATGTTTTCCTTGAGCAGGCCTTCGCGCATCATCAGGCCGAGATTGCGCCGTGCCCGCCGCCAGGGATGGTCGGCCGACTTGTAGATGATGTGGCGCAGGTCGTTCAGCCGGCCCGGATTCGGCGGCTTGCCGTCCTTCAGCCACTTCTCGCGGGCCTGCCCGCCTTTCCAGGCGCGCGTGGTGAAGCCCAGAATCTCGACCGAAACGCCGCAGCGTTCCAGCGTGCGCGCCAGAATGTCGGCGCAGGTGGCGGCCACTGTGATCGGCCGGCCGCGCATGGAACCCGAATTGTCGAGCACCAGCGTCACCACCGTGTCGCGGAATTTGGTGTCGCGCTCCTGCTTGAAAGACAGCGGCTGCATCGGATCGATGACGACGCGCACCAACCGTGCCGGATCGAGATAGCCCTCCTCCAGGTCGAAATCCCACGACCGGTTCTGCTGCGCCATCAGGCGGCGCTGCAAACGGTTGGCCAGCCGGCCGACGACGCCGGACAGGTTGGCGAGTTGCTTGTCGAGAAAGGCGCGCAGCCGGTCGAGCTCTTCTTCCTCGCAAAGCTCCTCCGCCCCCACCGTCTCGTCGAAAGCTGACGTGAAGACCTTGTAATCGATCTCCTTCGGAAGGTTGGTGAAAGGGTTGTCGTTGCGGCGCGCCTCACCGGGCGTCTCGGCATCGGCATCGTCGTCGTCGGACAAATCGTCGGCAGTGGCGTCGGAGGCTTCGGTCTCGGCCGACTGCTCGTCGTCAGAGGAAGCCTCGGCATCCTCGGACTGCGACTGTTCGGAGCCGGAATCGTCCTCGCCGCCTTCCTCGCTCTGTTCCTCGCCTTGCGGCTGGTTATCGTCATTGTCCTCCGAGTCTTCGGTCTCCTGCTCGTCGCCGAGTTCCTCGGCCATTTCCATGGAGGCGAGCATTTCACGCACGACGCGGGCGAAGGCCTGCTGGTCGTCGAGCTTGGACGACAGCCCGTCGAGGTCGGCGCTGGCCTTTTCCTCGACCCAGGGGCGCCAGAGCTCGACCAGCCGCTCGCCGCTCTTGGGAATCGGCCGGCCGGTCAGCTTCTCGCGCACCATCAGCGCCAGCGCCTCCTCGATCGGGGCGTCGGCCTTATCCTTGACGTCGACGAGATTGGCCTTGGCGTATTTGTCCTCCAGCATCGAGCCTATATTGTCGGCGACCCCTTGCATGGCGCGGCTGCCGATCGCCTCGACGCGCGCCTGTTCGACCGCGTCGTAGATGGCGCGGGCCGCCTTGCCTTCCGGCGCCAGTCTGCTGTGGATGCGCACGTCATGGCAGGCGCGCTTGAGCGCCATGGAATCGCCGAGGCCGCGGGTGATGGCTATGTCGGCCTTGGACGCTTTCTTGGGCAATTCCGGCAGCCGGGCGCGGCTGCCGGCGAGCGCCGGGCGGTCCTTGGCGAAGCCGACTTCCAGCTCCTTGTCGCCGGCGATGGCGCGCATGCAGACGGTGACGGCGCGCTTGAAGCTGTCGGCTTCAGAGCCCGTCTTCGACTTGTTGCGCGTATTGTCGCCCGGACCCGCCATCGAGGCTCTGCTTAGCCCAGCACCACATTGGCGGCGCTCTCCGGCAGATCCTCGCCGAAGGCGCGCTGGTAGAACTCGGCCACCACCGAGCGCTCCAGTTCGTCGCATTTGTTGAGGAAGGTCAGCCGGAACGCCATGCCGATATTGCCGAAGATCTCGGCATTCTCGGCCCAGGTGATGACGGTACGCGGGCTCATCACGGTCGACAGATCGCCATTGATGAAGGCCGAGCGCGTCATGTCTGCGACGCGCACCATCTTGTTGACGATGTCCTTGCCCTTGCCGTCGCGATAGTGCTTGGCCTTGGCCAGCACGATATTCACCTCATTGTCGTGCGGCAGGTAGTTCAGCGTGGTGACGATCGACCAGCGGTCCATCTGCGCCTGGTTGATCTGCTGGGTGCCGTGATAGAGGCCGGTGGTGTCGCCCAACCCGACCGTGTTGGCGGTCGAGAACAGCCGGAACGCCGGATGCGGACGGATGACGCGGCTCTGGTCGAGCAGCGTCAGCCGACCAGACGATTCCAGCACGCGCTGGATGACGAACATCACGTCCGGACGGCCGGCGTCATACTCGTCGAAGCACAGCGCCACATTGTGCTGGTAGGCCCAGGGCAGAATGCCGTCGCGGAATTCGGTGATCTGCAAGCCGTCCTTGACCACGATCGCGTCCTTGCCGACGAGGTCGATGCGGCTGACATGGCTGTCGAGATTGACGCGCACGCAAGGCCAGTTGAGGCGGGCCGCGACCTGCTCGATATGGGTCGATTTGCCGGTGCCGTGATAGCCCGAGACCATGACGCGCCGGTTGTAGGCGAAGCCGGCGAGGATCGCCATCGTCGTCGCCTTGTCGAAAAGATAGTCGGGATCGATGTCGGGCACATGTTCGCTGGTGACCGAATAGGCCGGCACCACCATCTTGGAGTCGAAGCCGAATTTGTCCTTCACCGACACCGTGGTGTCGGGTAGGTTGGCGATGTCGCGATCGACCTTGTTCATCTCTATCCACGTCTCCACGGGCGAAACGACTGATTTCGCCGGCAATCGATTTTCTCCGGGGGCGGTCTTAGAGCCTTTTCCACCCTTATGAAAGTTGGAAAACGACACGAACCGTTGGGTCGCTCAGCACAAACCCGCCTGCTTGAGCACGCGATAGGCCTGGAGCACATCGCGGAACCGGTCTTCCGAACCTCTGTCGCCGCCATTCGCATCCGGATGGTGACGCTTCACCAGTTCCTTATAGCGCGCCTTGATCTCCTTGCCAGTCGCCTTTGTATCAAGGCCAAGCGTTTCCAGCGCCTTGGCCTCAAGCGGCTTGGCCTTGCGCTCGCGCACCTCGCGGGGATCTTTCGGCCCCTTGAACAGGTCGAACGGGTCGCGCATCCGGTTGTAGTAGCCGGCGCGGCCGGAGCGCATCTGCGCCATATCGGGAGACGAGCGCGTCGAGGCGCCGTTGACGCCCATCTTCCAGGTCGGCCGATGGCCGGTCATCGCCTCCTTCTGGAAACGGGCGACCTCGGTGTCCGGAACGCCGGAAAAATAGTTGAAACCCTTGTTGTACTCGCGCACATGGTCGAAGCAGAAGCGGAAATACTCGCCCTCCTTCATGCGCCCGACCGGAGCGCGATGGGTGCCCGCCTCCTTGCAGCCATCCCACTGGCAGATCGGCGCGTGCGACTTCAGCTCCGCGTCCTTCTCCTGGCGGATGCGGATCTTCTCGAAATATTTGGGATACGGCTTCATCTAACCCATTTATGGGGCGTTCGCAGATGCGAAACAAGAATTGACATTTTCGCGATGATCGCCCTAACCGCTGAATCGCGGCATAAAGCAGGCGAAGGACCGATTTTGTTGAAGCGCGACATGCAACGAAGTCGGTTCGGCTTCCGCGATCCCGCTGGCGATATGTGGTGAAGGGAGACGGCAATGTCCATACAGGCAACCATGGAAGACAAGTTGAGCAAGGCATTTTCGCCGGAGCGGCTGGTCGTCATCAACGAAAGCCATCTGCACGCCGGCCATCATCATGTGGAATCCGGCCACCAGGCTACGTTCGACGGCACCGGCGAGACGCATTTCCGCGTCCGCATTGTTTCGCCGGATTTTGCCGGCATGAGCCGCATCGAGCGCCACCGCGCGGTCAACGCGCTTTTGGCCGACGAATTGAAGGCTGGCCTGCACGCGCTGGCGATCGAACCGGCGGCTCCCGGCGAAAAGACGCGCTGGTAGGCCGGTCCTCCTCGCTCCTCGCGGTGACGTTCAGAGCTCCGTTTCGATGCCGCAATCACCCAACCGCCGATTTCAGGAATGCCAGTGCCGCCCCGGTCAAGGCGTCGCCATCCTCGCCGAAATCGCGGTTGATCGACATGTGCGTATAGGCGCTGCCGTCGAACAGCGTCACCTTGGTGCCGGTGGCGCGCAAGCGCTCGGCGAACGCCTTGGAGTCCCCGTCCCGGCCCGAAGCGCCTGAGTAGGCGATGAAGGTCGGCGGGTGCTTGCGGCCATCTACATAACTGGCCGGCGACAACGCCGCCCATTGCGCGGGATCGGGGAAGGCCCGCGCATAGGCCCCCGCCATGCCGCCATTCCTGGAAAGCGCGGTGAGGTCATAGGCCCTGGTGTCGTCGAGAAGCAGCGCGGCGACACCCGGTAGACCGCCGCGCATGCCGGTCAGCGCAACGAGGTGGCAACCGGCCGAATGGCCCATGGCCACGATGCGCCTGGCATCGCCGCCATGCCGGGCAATGTTGGCGCGGACATAGGCATAGGCCTTTTCGACATCGTCGGCCTGGGTGGCGGCCTCCGCTTCGGGCAGCATGCGATAGTCGATGGAGACCAGGCAAAACCCGTTGGCGAGCAGGAAGGCCGGCTTCGCGTTGACCTGCGAGCGCTTGCCGGAGCGCCAGGCGCCGCCATGGACGAAGAAGACGACCGGCAATCCGCGTGCGCCATCCGGCGCATAGATATCGAGCTTGGCCGGCCCGTAATCGAAGGTTGTCGGCACGGGTTGGCGCTGGCCCCATGCGACCGATGTGCCCAATGGCAACATCGCCGCCGCGGAGACCAGAATAAGGCTTCGTCGATCGATCATCGCAATCTCCCGATCGTTGGGCCCGATATGTAGACGAGGAATGCCCGCACGCACCACGAGCATCCCGTTAGACTTGGGAGTGCTCAACGATCTGATTCAACACCGTACCAGCCGCATCAATGCACTCGCTTTGCCGTTCGGTTCACGAAATCGATATTTGCCCTTGACGGTCTCCTCTGGCCATCACCACCTGAGATATCAGACGAGCATTGTAACTGTGTGCTGTCCAAGTTCGATGCAGATACACGCTCTCTCTCCAATGTGGAGGGAACCACAATGCATCCCGGTAGTTGAATGAGATGAGCCGGGCGGCAGCCAGAATGGCTCTGAGGGCAACCATCATGGGTGAGAACCAGTCCGACGTCTTCGATCTGTTTTCGGAGATTTATGCAAACGCGGGCCAGGAGGAAATAAGCCTCCAGCAGTATCTCCTTGCCTGCCGGGAAGACAAGTCAATGTATGCCTCGGCGCCGGAACGGATGGTCGAGGCAATCGGCGAGCCGAACCTGGTCGACACCAGCAAGGACGAGCGGCTCGGCCGCATTTTCTCCAACCGCACGGTCAAGGTGTATCCCACCTTCTCCGATTTCTACGGAATGGAGGATACGATCGAACGCATCGCCGGCTATTTCCGCTATGCGTCGCAGGGGCTCGAGGAGCGCAAGCAGATCCTCTATCTCCTCGGCCCTGTCGGCGGCGGCAAGTCCTCCCTGGCCGAACGGCTGAAGAAACTGATGGAGGAACGCCCGATCTACACGCTCAAGGCCGGCAATCAGATCAGTCCGATTTTCGAGTCGCCGCTCGGCCTGTTCCATCCCGATCGCATGGGCGATCTGCTGGAGGACAAATACGGCATAGCCCGGCGTCGCCTCAACGGCATTATCTCGCCCTGGGCGGCCAAGCGGCTTGATGAATTGTCTGGCGACATTTCCAAATTCAGCGTGGTGAAATTGATGCCCTCGCGGCTGCGCCAGATCGCTATCGCCAAGACGGAGCCTGGCGACGAGAACAATCAGGATGTCTCGGCTCTGGTTGGCAAGGTCGACATCAGGCAATTGGAGGATTTCAGCCAGTCCGATCCGGACGCTTATTCCTACAGCGGCGGGCTGAACCGGACCACGCAAGGCCTGCTCGAATTCGTCGAGATGTTCAAGGCGCCCATCAAGGTCCTGCATCCGCTGCTGACGGCGACCCAGGAAGGCAGCTATAACGGCACCGAGAATTTCGGCGCCTTCCCCTATCAGGGCATCATCGTTGCCCATTCCAACGAATCGGAGTGGCAACAGTTCAAGAACAACAAGAACAACGAGGCCTTTCTCGACCGCATCCTCGTGGTCAAGGTGCCGTATTGCCTGCGGATCACCGAAGAAAGGCATATCTACGAGAAACTGTTGCGCGAGAGCGAGCTGGCCGGCAGCCCCTGCGCACCTGAAGTGCTGGATATTCTCAGCCGGTTCACGGTCTCGACCCGTCTTGCCGAGCACGACAATTCGCCGCTCTACACCAAGATGCGCGCCTATGACGGCGAAAACCTCAAGGAGGTCGACCCCCGGGCCAAGTCGGTTCAGGAATATCGCGACGCCGCCGGCGTCGACGAGGGCATGACCGGCGTAAGCACGCGCTTCGCCTTCAAGATCCTGTCGCAGACATTCAACTACGACACCAACGAGGTCGCGGCGGATCCCGTGCACCTGATGTACATCCTGGAAGAGGCGATCAAGCGCGAGCAGTTCCCAAAGGAGACGGAAGCGAGCTATCTCGAGTTCATCAAGTCGGAACTGGCAACGCGCTATGCCGAGTTCATCGGCCACGAGATCCAGAAGGCCTATCTGGAATCGTACAGCGAGTATGGCCAGAACCTATTCGACCGCTACATCGCCTATGCCGATGCCTGGATCGAAGATCAGGACTACAAGGATCCCGATACGGGCCAGATCCTCAATCGCGAGATATTGGACAAGGAATTGTCGCAGGTCGAAAAACCGGCCGGCATCGCCAACCCCAAGGATTTCCGCAACGAAGTGGTCAAGTTCACGCTGCGTGCCCGGGCACGCAACCACGGCCGCAACCCATCATGGACAAGCTACGAAAAGCTGCGCGAGGTTATCGAGAAGCGCATGTTCGGCCAAGTCGAAGATCTTCTGCCGGTGATCAGTTTCGGCTCCAAGCAGGACAGCGTCACGGAAAAGCGGCACAATGAATTCGTGCAGCGCATGGTGCAACGCGGCTACACCGAGCGGCAGGTACGGCGGCTGGTCGACTGGTACATGCGCGTGAACAAGGCGGGCTGAGAAAAGCCCGGATGGTTCCATGCCGATCTTCATCGACCGCCGCCTCAATCCGAAGGACAAGAACCTGGGCAATCGCCAGCGCTTTCTCAGGCGCGCGCGGGAAGAACTCAAGCGGAGCATCCGTGACCAGATAAGGACGGGCCGGATCGCCGATGTGGACAGCGGGCATGCCGTGCCGATGCCTCACAGAGGCACCAGCGAACCGACCTTCAGCGATGCCAGGGACAGCGGCCGGCGCCAGCACATCCTGCCAGGAAACAGGACGTTCATTCCCGGTGACCTGGTGCCCAAACCCGGGCAGGGCGGCGCAGGTTCCTCGTCGCCGGGAAACACGGCATCCGAGGACGACTTTCGCTTCGTGCTTTCGCGCGAGGAAGTTCTCGACCTCTTTTTCGAGGATCTCGAACTGCCGGATCTGGTCAAGCTCAATCTCAAGCAGATACTCGCATTCAAGCCAAGGCGGGCAGGTTTTGCGGCAACAGGATCACCGACCAACATCAATGTCGGGCGCACGATGCGAAACAGCCACGCCCGCCGTATCGCGCTTGGGCGCCCAAAGCAGCCGGAGCTGGATGCGATCCTCCAGCAGCTCGCCAAACTGGAATCGAAGCCGCCAAACGCCGCGACCCACGAACGCATCCTGACTTTGCGGGAGGAACTCGAGCGGCTGGAGCGCCGCCGAAAGCGTATTGCCTTTGTCGATCCCGTCGACATCCGCTTTAATCGCTTCGACCCGCAGCCGGTGCCGAATGCCAGCGCCGTCATGTTCTGCCTGATGGACGTCTCCGGGTCGATGGGCGAGCGCGAGAAGGATTTGGCCAAGCGCTTCTTCGTTCTGCTGCACCTGTTCCTGACCCGACGCTATGAGCGCACGGAGATCGTCTTCATCCGCCACACGCACGAGGCCCAGGAGGTGGACGAAGAGACATTCTTCTACTGCACGCAAAGCGGAGGCACGGTCGTTTCCACCGCGCTGGAGGAAATGCAACGCATCATAGAACAACGCTATCCGGCCACGGAGTGGAACATCTATGCCGCCCAGGCTTCGGACGGCGACAATTTCGCCACCGACTCGCAGCGCTGCATAGAACTGCTCCACGGCAAGCTCATGCGCCTGTGCCAGTATTTCGCCTATGTGGAGATCATCGACGAACGCGAAAGTCATATTTTCGGCTCGACCGAAAATGGCACCTCGCTCTGGCGCGCCTATAGCGCCGTCGAGCAAAAATGGCCGAACTTCCAGATGAGGCGCATCGCCGCTCCGGCCGATATCTACCCGGTATTTCGCCAGCTTTTCGCCAGGCAGCCGGCTATGGCCAAGAGCGCGTAAGGGGTGCCGGATGGCTGGCCAGGCCAACAAATCGGGGTTGCTTTTCTCCGGATCCGACTGGGATTTCAAAAAGCTGTCGCGGGTCTATGAGGAGATCGAGGCGATTGCGGTCGACCAGCTTCATCTCGACACCTATCCGGTGCAGATGGAGGTCATCTCTTCCGAGCAGATGCTCGACGCCTACTCGTCGGTCGGCATGCCGCTGATGTACCGGCATTGGTCGTTCGGCAAGCATTTCCTCTACAACGAGCTTCTCTATCGCAAAGGCGGTCGCGGGCTGGCCTATGAATTGGTCATCAATTCCAATCCCTGCATCGTCTACCTGATGGAGGAAAACACCATGGCGCTGCAGGCCTTGGTGACCGCCCATGCAGCACTTGGACACAATCACTTCTTCAAGAACAATTACCTTTTCCGCCAATGGACGGATGCCGGAGGAATCCTGAGCTATCTGGACTTTGCCAAGGGCTACATCGCCCGGTGCGAGGAGCGGCACGGCCTGGCTGCCGTGGAAGCCATTCTCGATTCCGCACACGCGCTGATGGAGCAAGGCGTGTTCCGGTATCACCGGCCGCCGAAACTGTCGTCGGAGCAGCAGCGCGAGGGACTTCGCGAGCGCCTCGAATACGAGGAGCGTTCCTACAATGACTTATGGCGCACCCTGCCGCCCGCGCAGGACGCCGACAACTCCGAAGCGGGCGATGAAGGCGTGTCGGAGCGGAAGAAATCGCTCAATCTGCCCGAGGAAAACCTGCTCTATTTCCTTGAGAAGAACAGCCTTGTCCTCGAACCCTGGCAGCGCGAGATCCTCAGGATCGTCCGCGTCATTGCGCAGTATTTTTACCCGCAGCGGCAAACCCAGGTGATGAACGAAGGCTGCGCCACTTTCGTGCACTACACGCTCATGAACATGCTGTTCGACCGTGGCCGGATCACCGAAGGCGCGATGCTCGAAATCCTGCGCAACCACTCGAACGTGATCTTCCAGCCATCCTTCGACGACCAGCGGTTTTCCGGCATCAACCCCTACGCGCTCGGGCTTGACATGATGCAGGACATTCAGCGCATCTCGACCGAGCCGACAGCCGAAGATCGCGACTGGTTCCCGGACATAGCCGGCCGTGGCGACTGGCTTGAGACGCTGCTCGACGCCTGGGCCAACCACCGCGACGAATCCTTCATTCGCCAGTATCTCAGCCCGACCTTGATACGAAAATGGCGGCTCTTCGTCCTGGCCGATGGAGCCGACCAACCGCACTACGAAGTCGCATCGATCCACAACGAGCGGGGCTACAACAACATACGCGCCGCGCTGGCCCACAGCTATGATGTGGGCGCGAGCCGGCCCGACATCCAGGTTGTGGACGTGGACCTGCTCGGCGACCGGCATTTGCGGCTACAGCACAAGGTGAAGAATGGGGTCGTGCTGGAGAATGACAGCCGCGACGCGACCCTTCGCCACATCCGGCATCTCTGGGGCTATGAAGTCAGCTTGGCGGCCGTCGACGCCGACACCGACGCAATGGTCGGCGAACGCTCGACCAAGGACTGTTGAGCATCAGGGATGACGCGGTTGTGCGTGTCTGCGACACGATGGACCGTTCAGCTGTCGCCTGCCGGCCTGATCCTGAGCCTGGCGACGCGGTTCTTGTCGCGTTTCATGACGATGAAACGCTTGCCGTGGAAGGTGAAGGCCTGCTTCTCCTCGGGGATCGACTGCGTCTCATGGATGACCAGGCCGGCGATGGTGGTTGCCTCCTCGTCCGGCAGGTCCCAATCGAGCGCCCGGTTCAGGTCGCGGATCGGCACGGTTCCGTCGACGACGACGGAACCGTCCGCCTCCTGCTTGACGCCCTGTATGTCGACATCGTGCTCGTCGGCGATCTCGCCGACAATCTCCTCGATGATGTCCTCCAGCGTCACCAGCCCTTCGACCTCGCCATACTCGTCGACGACGACGGCGAAATGCGCCTTGCGGCGCAGGAAGGCGTTGAGCTGTTCCTGCAATGTCGTGGTATCGGGCACGAACCAGGGCTTTGACGCGATCTTCATCACATCGATCCTGGAGAAGTCGTTGCCGACATCGTTGAGGGCGCGCAGCAGATCCTTGGCGTGCAGCACGCCGACAATGTTGTCGAGCGACCCCTTCCACAAAGGCATGCGGGTGTGCGGGCTCTGGAGGATCTCGCGCACCACGGCTTCCGGCGCATTGTCGGCATTGACCGAGCGCATATTGGTGCGGTGGACCATGACGTCGGAAACTTCGAGCTCTTCGAGGTCGAACAACCCGCCGACGCGGTCGCGCTCCTCGCGCACCACCTGGCCGTCACGGCGGAAATCGTCGACGGCGCCGCGCAGCTCGTCCCCGCTCGAACGCTGCGGCTCGATGCGCGACAGTTCATAGCCGAAAGCGGCAAGCAGGCGCGTGCGCATGGCGACGGCCAACACGATGAGGACGGCAAGGACAGCGACGACGATCCAGCCGGCCCCGTTCATTTCGGACGGCTCTTTTGCTTGTCCGGACGGCTGCCTTGCCGGCCCGGATGGCCTTCCGTCGCGCTCGGGTGGTTCTCCCTGAGGAACGACAGCACTTCCGAGGCCGGCACGTCCTTCGCGATGAAGGCCTCTCCGATGCCGCGCGTCAGGATGAAGGTCAGCGCGCCGCGCGACACTTTCTTGTCCTGGGTGATGAAGCCAAGCAGCGCATCGGCGTCGGGCAGTTCGCCCGGAATGTCGGCCATCCGCCACGGCAGTCCCACCGTGTTGAGATGCGCCTCGACTCGCGCCGCATCGTCTGGACTGGCCAGGTTGAGTCGTGACGAGAAGCGATGCGCCAGCGCCATGCCGATGGCGACCCCTTCGCCATGTACGAGGCGGGCGCCGTCATATCGGGTGGCGGCTTCCAGCGCATGGCCGAACGTGTGGCCGAGATTGAGGAGCGCGCGGTCGCCGGTCTCGAACTCGTCGCGGGCAACGACATCGGCCTTGGCGCGGCAGGCCTCGGCGATGGCCTCCACCCTCTCCGGTCCGCCGGCGAACACTCTGGCCCAGTTTTTCTCCAGCCAGGCGAAGAATTCGGGCCGGTCGATCAGCCCGTATTTGGCGAGTTCGGCGTAGCCGGCGCGAAATTCGCGGATCGGCAGCGTATCGAGCACTCCGGTATCGGCCAGCACCAGCTTCGGCTGGTGGAAGACGCCGACCAGGTTCTTGCCGCGCGCGCTGTTGATGCCGGTCTTGCCGCCGACCGAGGAATCGACCTGCGCCAGGAGCGAGGTCGGGATCTGCACGAAGTTCATGCCGCGGCGCACGATGCCGGCGGCAAAGCCGGCCAGGTCGCCGATAACGCCGCCGCCGAGGGCGATGACGACATCGCCGCGTTCCAGCTTCGCGGCCAGGACGCCGTCCACCACCGCTTCGAGATGCGCGAAACTCTTGGTTTTCTCGCCGGGCGGCAGCGTGATCACGGCGGGCTCGATGCCGCTCTCCAGCAGACCGGCCTTCAGCGTATGGAGATGCGCCGCCGCGACGTTTTCGTCGGTCACGACTGCGGCGCGTCGGCCCGGCAGGCGGCGCGACATCTCGGCGCCGGCGCGCGACAAAAGCCCCGGCCCGATCAGGATGTCGTAAGCCCGCTCGCCGAGTCCGACCTCGACGGCAACGGCTGCGTTGGCGTTCACGGTTCGACCTCGCCCGCGGGAGTGGTCTGGGCGATATCGAAATGCCGGCACAGCGCCTCCACCACCTCGGCCGCGATGACTTCCTTGCGGTCGTCGCGGGTCGGCACGGTGACGTCCGATGTCGCATAGACCGGATAGCGTTCACTCATCAGCCGCTCGAGCACGCCACGCGGATCGGGGCTCTTCAGCAGCGGCCGGTTCTGTTTCTTGGAGACCCGGTCCATCAAAAGGTCGAGTTCGGCCTTCAGCCATACCGACACGCCATGTGCCGCTATCGCCTCGCGCGTCTGTGCGTTCATGAAGGCGCCGCCGCCGGTCGACAGCACCTGCGGGCCGTTTTCCAGCACGCGCAGGATGACGCGCTGCTCCAGCGCCCGGAACTCGGTTTCGCCATAGCGTTCGAACAGTTCCGGAACGGTCATGCGCGAGACGCTTTCGATCTCCTGGTCGCTGTCGATGAAAGGCAGCGCCAGCACGCTGGCGACCTTGCGGCCAATCGCGGTCTTGCCGGCGCCCATCAGGCCGACAAAGACGATGGAGCGGCCGCCGAGCCTGCCCAGCAGCGCGGCATGGCTCCCGCCCGGAGGATTTGCTGGTAGCGCGTTCATCAGCCTCGAAGCCCTCTTTGCCGGCGTATCGACATGAAAAGCCCGGTTGCGTCAAGCGCACTGAGGCAGGCTGGCCTCCCGCGAGCGAGGAACCAGCTGCATTGGAAGTTGCCGGCGCGCTTCAGCTTCTTGCTTGAATTGGCCGGATTGGCGTCCCATAAGGGCACAGGGTTTGGAAACGCAGAACAAGAAGACGGGCGAAGATTGATGCCGACACTGTTTCGCCTTGTCGTGATAACAGCGATTCTGGCGGGCATCGCCTATGGTACGATGTTCGCGTTGGTGATGTTCGTCGAGCCGAAAAAGGCGGAAATGAGCGTGCGCATCCCTGCGGAAAAGCTGAACCCAAAGAAAAACTGAGCCCGAAGAAAAACTTCAGGAAATGAACAGCGCTGCCCGCATCGAAGCCTTTCTGGAGATGATGAGCGCCGAGCGGGGTGCCGCCGAAAACACGCTTTCCTCCTATCGCCGCGACCTCGATGACGCTTCGCAGGAAATCCCCGGCGGTCTTGCCGGCGCCGGCGCCGAAGACATCCGCGCCTATCTCGACGACATCGCCGCACGCGGCTTCGCCCCGACATCGCAGGCACGCAAATTGTCGGCGATCCGCCAGTTCTTCAAATTCCTCTACGCCGAGGGCCTGCGCCGCGACGACCCGACCGGCACGCTGGACAGCCCGAAAAAAGGCCGCCCGCTGCCGAAGACCATGAGCGAGGCCGACACCGGCCGGCTGATCGACCGCGCCGCGCAGGAGGCCGGCGATGCCGGGCTCGGCGACAGCGACAGGCTGGCGGCGCTGCGTCTGCACGCGCTGGTCGAAGTGCTTTATGCGACAGGCCTGCGCGTTTCGGAACTGGTCGGCTTGCCGGTGACGGTGGCGCAGCGCGACGACCGTTTCTTCATGGTGCGCGGCAAGGGCGACAAGGAGCGCATGGTGCCGCTGTCGGCCAAGGCGCGCGCGGCGATGCGAGCCTGGCTCGCCGCCCGGGCCAAGGTGCCCGCTTTCGCTGACAGCCCGTTCCTGTTTCCTGCCGCGTCGGACAGCGGCTACCTCTCGCGCCAGGTCTTCGCTCGCGACCTCAAGGGGCTGGCGGCCCGGGCCGGCATCGCCTCGGCCAAGGTCTCGCCACATGTGCTTCGCCATGCTTTCGCCAGCCATCTCTTACAGAACGGGGCTGATCTCAGGGCCGTCCAGCAACTGCTTGGCCATGCCGACATATCGACGACACAGATCTATACCCATGTGCTGGAGGAGCGATTGGTGCGGCTGGTCAACGATCATCACCCGCTTGCCGACTAGACCTCATATCGCTATGTGAGGGCGACGTTCCATCGCCCGGAGCCCCGGATTTCAGGGTCCCGCCAGTCTTTGCTTCCGACGTATCGGTCCGCCCAAGCATGTACAACTACCTCGATTTCGAAAAGCCGGTGCAGGATCTGGAACTCAAGATCCTGGAACTGAAGAAGCTTGCCGAGAACGGCGAGGCGGTCGATGTCGCCGACGAGATCAGCAGGCTCGAGAAGCGGTCGCGCGATGCCCTGCGCGATCTCTACAAGGCATTGACCCCATGGCAGAAGGTGCAGGTGGCGCGCCATTCCGACAGGCCGCACTGCGTCGACTACATCAAGGGCCTGTTCAGCGATTTCACGCCGCTCGCCGGCGACCGCAATTTCGGCGAGGACCAGGCGATCGTCGGCGGCTTTGCCCGGTTCCGCGGCGAACCGGTAGCGATCCTCGGCCAGGAGAAGGGCTCCGACACGGCGAGCCGGCTGAAGCACAATTTCGGCTCGGTGCGCCCCGAAGGCTATCGCAAGGCCGTGCGGCTGATGGAGCTTGCCGACCGCTTCAAGATCCCGCTGCTGACATTGGTCGACACGGCCGGCGCCTATCCCGGCGTCGGCGCCGAGGAGCGCGGCCAGGCCGAAGCCATTGCCCGTTCGACCTCGGCCTGCCTTGCGCTCAAGGTGCCATCGATTTCGGTTGTCATCGGTGAAGGCGGTTCGGGCGGCGCCATTGCCATCGCCACCGCCAACCGCGTCTACATGCTGGAACATGCCATCTATTCGGTGATCTCGCCCGAGGGCGCGGCCTCCATCCTGTGGCGCGACACGACGCGCTCCAAGGACGCGGCGACCAACATGAAGATCACCGCCCAGGACCTTCTGGAACTGAAGATCATCGACGCCATCATTCCCGAACCGATCGGCGGCGCCCAGCGCGCACCCGAAACGGTGATTGCCGCGACGGGCGATCTCATCGCCAGGACGATGAAGGATTTTGCCGGCGCCAACATGGATTTTCGCGAGCAGCGCCGCGAGAAGTATCTGGCAATGGGCCGCAGCCTCTGACCACGATTTGGCGGCTCAACCGGGCCGCCGCAAGCCGCCTCCACGGCAACGCTCCACGGCAATGTGGCGGCGATGAGCAATTTCGCCACAAAAATGCCGCCGGATTCGGTTCAATGGAATTGCCGTGAGGGGTGGCCGAGGCTTGCGGTAAGGAATTTTCAAGGTTAACGGGCTTACGGTCCGTCTGTGTTCAGCATGCGGGCTCGGCCGTTTCGAAGCCATTGGCCCGAAAGAGAAGACGTAGCCTTATCCATGTTTGCCAAGCTTGCCCGCACCGGAATTCTCATCACCGCGATAGCCGTCGCCGGCTGCAATGATTCGTCGATGAAGGATTTTGCCCCGGAGGCCAACAAGCCCCTGCCCGACAAGATCCTGGCCGACATGAGGGCCAAGGGCATGGTGCGCACCTCCTCGGTGATGGCGCGCATCTTCAAGGAAGAGGGCAAGCTCGAAATCTGGAAGGCCAAGACCAACGGCCGCTACGACATGGTCGCCAGCTACGATATCTGCAAATGGTCGGGCAAGCTGGGGCCGAAATACACCGAGGGCGACCGCCAGGCGCCGGAAGGTTTTTATACCGTGCGTCCGGCGCAGATGAACCCGCGCTCGAACTATCATCTGTCCTTCAACATCGGCTATCCCAACGCCTATGACCGCGCCAACGGCCGCACCGGCTCCAACCTGATGGTGCACGGCGCCTGCTCGTCTTCGGGCTGCTATTCGATGACCGATGCCCAGATCGAGCAGATCTATGCGTTCGGCCGCGATGCCTTCCAGGGCGGCCAGACCGAGTTCCAGATCCAGGCCTTCCCGTTCCGCATGACCGCCGCCAACATGGCGCGCTACCGCAACGACCCGAATTACGAATTCTGGAAGATGCTGAAGGTCGGCTACGACAATTTCGAGATCACCAAGGTACCGCCGAAAGTCGACGTTTGCGAGAAGCGCTACGTCTTCAACCAGGTGGCTCCCGAAGGCACCACATTCAATCCGACCGGCCCCTGCCCTGCGTCCACGCAGCCGGATTCGCTGAAAAGCGCCTACAGTGCTTATCAGAGCACGTATGAGGCTGCGTTCAACGGCGCCCTCAAGGCAAGCACGCCGGCGCCCAAGCCCACCATCGCCGGCATCAAGGAAGCCAGCATCGTCTCCGACTGGTCCAAGCGCCGTGCGCGCGGCGAGCGCGTGCCGATCGACCCGCCATCGCTCAACTCGGACGGCTCGGTCACCGAGACGGCGCGCATGGGCCGCATCGATTCGCCCGCCGGCCGCAAGATGGCCGCGCTCGATGCCGAAAAGGCCGCGAAGCAAAAAGCCGAGGAGCAGCGGCTGGCCGCGATAGAAACTGCCAAGCAGGCCAAGGCGCAAGCGCTGGCCGAAAAGGAAGCCGCCAAGGCGCAGGCGCTGGCCGAAAAGGAAGCGGCCAAGACCGCCAAGGAAGCCCCTGTCGCCACCGCGACGATCGAAGCGCCGGCCGAGCCCGCACCGCCGGCCGAAACGCAGGCCGCGAGTGCCGACGAGAGCCGCGTGACGAGGCTGAAGAACAAGCTGCTCGGCATGTTCGGCGGCTGACATTTTTCGCCGTGACCGACGTCACCGTCTACGATCTGAAGGGGCTGAACTGCCCTTTGCCGGTGCTGAAGGCGAAGAAGCGGCTGGCCGGGATGCGGCCCGGCAGCCGGCTCTGGCTGGAAACGACCGATCCGCTCGCGGTTATCGACATTCCGGCGTTCTGCGCCGACTCTGGTCATCATCTCGTAGAGACATCCGCCATATCAGGCGGTCACCGCTTCCTGGTCGAGCGCGGCGAATAGCTGTCGTAAAGGTCAGCGTCCCGCGATCGCCAGGGGATTGTTCTCCAGCGCCGCGCGGTCGGGCGTGTCGATCGAGGGCCGGTTGGTGAAGGCGGCAAACAGTCGCCTTACATAGTCTTCGGGCATGTCGAGCGTGATCAGCACCAGCCGGATGCCGCGCTGGCCGTCCGGCCAGGACGGCAATCGAGCCGGCGGATGCAGGATTTTCTGCACGCCATGCACCACCAGCGGCCGCGACGGATCTTCCTCGAGTTCGATGACGCCCTTCATGCGCAGCAGGCGCTCGCCATGCGTGGAGCGCAAAAGATCGAGGAACATCTCGATGGCCGAGAACGGCACCGGGCCGTCATGCACCAGGGAGTGGGTGCGGATGCGCTGATCGTGCCGGTGCCCGTGGTCGTGGCCGTGCCCGTGGTCATGCCCGTCATGATCATGATGATCATGGTCATGCATCGCCTCCTCGCCGAGCCAGCGCCGCACATCGGCGGATTTGGTCGCCGGGTTATAGAGGCCGCAGTCGAACAGCGCCGCGACGCTCGTTTTCGCATCGTCGACAGCCAGCAGTTCGGCGCCCGGATTGATCTGCCGCAGCCGCGTCCGCAGCGCTTCCGGTCCATCCGGACCAGCGACCAGGTCGGTTTTGGAGAGCACGATGCGGTCGGCGACGGCGACCTGCTTGACCGCCTCGACATGGGCGTCGAGCGTGGCATCGCCGTTGACCGCGTCGACCAAGGTGATGACGCCGTCGAGCCGGAAAGCCTGGACCAGTGCCGGATGCGCCATGATCGATTGCAGCACCGGTGCCGGATCGGCAAGGCCGGTGGTCTCGACGATGACGCGGGCAAGGCGGGCGATGCGGCCGGTCTGCAGCCGGTCGACCAGATCGGCCAGCGTGTCGACCAGTTCGCCGCGTACCGTGCAGCAAAGGCAGCCGTCCGAAAGCTGGATGATGCCGTCGGACGCCTGTTCCACCAGCAGGTGATCGATCGCCACTTCGCCATATTCGTTGATGATGACGGCCGTGTCGGCCAGCGCCGGGTCCTTCAGGAGCCGGTTGAGCAGCGTCGTCTTGCCGGCGCCGAGAAAACCGGTCAGCACGGAAACAGGGATGGGAAAACCGCTCATTGCCTAGTTCGCAACCTTGACGGGTTGGTCGCCCTGCGCAGCCGAGCCCGCCACCGTCGGGCCGGCGCCGGGCGCCGGTCTGTCCGGCCGCCAGGTCGGAATAGGCACGTCGGCATATTCCTGGCTGCCCTGGGCGAGCATGGCCAGCGGGGTCGGGCCGGTCGCGCCGCCAAGCCCGACGGCAACCAGCGTCGGCACATGGTCGAGCTTTTCCTGGTAGGGCGATTTCGGCACGTTCTTGGCGACGGCGGGCGGCGCCTCGGACTGCTCCGCCGGCGCCTTCTTCTTGCAGACCTCGTCCCGCACGTCGTTGGGCGAGATGGTATCACCGTAGGGCGCCAGCGTGGCGATCGTGGCTGAGCCGGCGGCAGGCGTATCGAAACCCTGGTCGAGCAGTTTGGCCGCGGCCTCGGCACGGGTGATCGCCGACTTCTCGCCGAGCACCACCGCCACCAGCGTGCGGCCGTTGCGGGTCGCCGAACCGATCATGTTGAAGCCGGAGGGGCAGACGAAGCCCGTCTTCATGCCGTCGGCCCCGGGATAGCGGCCGATCAACAGGTTGTAGTTGGGGATCGCCCTCTTGCCCACAGCAAGCCCCTCGATCGAGAACCACGGCGCATACTGCGGAAACTCGCGGCGGATCGCCGTCACCAGCACGGCCAGGTCGCGCGCTGTGGTGTACTGGTCCGGCGAATAAAGCCCGTTCGGATTGACGAAATGCGTTCCGTTCATGCCGAGCCGGACCGCTTCGGCGTTCATGCGCTCGGCAAAGGCTGCCTGCGATCCCCCGATATTCTCGCCGACGGCCATGGCGATGTCGTTTGCCGACTTGACCAGCATCATCTTCAGCGCATTGTCGAGCCGCATCACCGAGCCTGGCTTGAAGCCCATCTTGCTCGGCGGCTCGGCGGCGGAATGTTTCGTTACCTTGATCGGCGAATCGAGCCGGACCTCGCCGGCCGCTATCGCCCGGAAGGTCACATAGGCCGTCATCAGCTTGCTCAGCGATGCCGGGTACCAGCGCTTGAACGCGTCCTGATGCTGGAGGATCTTGCCGCTGTTCAGGTCGAACAGCACGACCGGGTTGGCCAGCACCGGCCCGGCCAGCGCCGAGAACGCCACGGCGCCCGCGCAGAATAGTTTGAGGAAATGCCTGTGCCGCATGATCGAATCCGAAATCGCCTCTTGCCGTAGTCGCCCCTGGCTCCGTAAGATTTACGCGATCGCCAGCAAAATGAGTCCGCCCTCAAAAACGGACCGCATTGTTGCGGTGCTATTTACTCTATGTGACGTCAACATGGCAAAGTGCCTGACGATCACAATTGCAAGGCAGCGGACCTGCCCCAACAGCGAGATGGAACCATCATGCCAATCCTGAACCGTGCCGCCGAAATGCAGGACGAGGTTGCCGGCTGGCGACGACATCTGCACCAGACCCCGGAATTGAATTTCGACGTCTTCAAGACAGCCGCCTTCGTCACCGAGAAGCTGAAAGCCTTCGGCTGCGACGATGTGGTGACGGGGCTGGGCAAGACCGGCGTCGTGGGCATCATTCGCGGCCGCCAGGGCGAAGGCGCCACCATCGGCCTGCGCGCCGACATGGACGCGCTGCCGCTCAACGAGATCACCGGCAAGCCCTATGCTTCGACCGTTCCCGGCAAGATGCATGCCTGCGGCCATGACGGCCATACGGCGATGCTTTTGGGTGCGGCGAAATATCTCGCCGAGACGCGCAATTTCGCCGGTTCGGTGGCGGTCATCTTCCAGCCGGCCGAAGAAGGCGGCGGTGGCGGCAACGAGATGGTCAAGGACGGCATGATGGAGCGTTTCGACATCGCGAAAGTGTTCGGCATGCACAACATGCCGGGCCTGCCGGTCGGCCAGTTCGCCATCCGGCCGGGCCCGATCATGGCGGCGACCGCGGAATTCACCATCACCGTGAAGGGCCGCGGCGGCCATGCGGCGATGCCGCACGGCACGATCGATCCGATCGTCATCACCAGCCAGCTGGTTGGTGCCCTGCAGACGATCGCCTCGCGCAGCACCGACCCGGTCGAAGCCGTGGTGGTGTCGGTGACCAAATTCCATGCCGGCGACGCTTACAACATCATCCCGGAATCGGCCGAGATCGCAGGCACGGTGCGCACCTTGCGCAAGGAAATCGCCAAGAAATCGGAAGAGCGCATTCGTGCCATCTGCGACGGATTGGCCACGGCGTTCGGCGCCAAGATCGAGGTCGATTACCAGGCGAACTACCCCGTAACCTTCAACCATGCGGAAGAGACGGTTTTTGCCAGCGACGTCGCGGCAAACGTCGCCGGCGACGCTCATGTCCACCGCGGCATCCAGCCGGTGATGGGCGGCGAGGACTTCTCCTACATGCTTGAAGCCAGGCCCGGCGCCTTCATTTTCATTGGCAATGGCGACACCGCCGGCCTTCACAACCCGGCCTATGACTTCAACGACGAAGCCATCCCGCACGGCATGAGCTACTGGGTGAAGCTGGCCGAAACCGCGCTCGCCGCCTGAGGCCTGGCGGCGGCAGGGGCGGGCCGATTGTGTTCGGCCCGCCCCTTGGCGAAACGATCGGAAGCGGCTATGTGTCGGGCCGCGTGGTCCCGTAGCTCAGTAGGATAGAGCGGCAGATTCCTAATCTGTAGGTCACAGGTTCGATTCCTGTCGGGATCACCACGTTTTGCTGCTTAAGCCGGATACTGTCGGACCTGAATCGGACTGAAACCAGAGCCGATCACCGGGGTCGCATCGGTCATCTGTACGGAACCTGCATGCGGATTTCTACCCTTCGAATAACGTCAGAAAAGCGCTTGCAGACGTTCCGACAAATCGGAAATTGGGTGATTGGTTGGAGCCCGGTCGACGGACCGCAGCGGTCCCGTCCGGGATGAGGTTCAGAGCCGTTCCAGCGTCAGCATGCCCGGATCGCCCTTCCAGGCTTTGGAAAGTTCGTCCGCGGCTTTCGTTGCGGCGGCAGTATCGCCTTGGGCCTCCGCCGCCTGCTGCAGCCCGAACAGTGCCCAGGCGCTGCTGCGTGCGCGGTGGAGCGCCGCCACAAACTCCTTCGCCGCGTCCGCCGGCTGACCGTTCTTGAGGAGGGCGGCACCGAGGGACTGCCGCACGGGATAATACCAGTACGGAGGCTCCATGTAGGGGATCGTGTCCTCCGTTTCGACCGCTTTCTTCCAGAAGGCTATCGAGCCGCCGACGTCATTCTCGGCCTGCGCAGCGCGGGCACGTACGACATCTTCGGCCACTTGCAGGACCGACAATGCCGGGATTCCCCAGGCATCGTGCACCGACCAGTCGGTTTCCTGAGCGATCTTGTGGATGGCGTCCGCCTCGACTCGCGCGCCCGAGGCGTCCTTCTTCTCGGCCAGGGCGACGCCGCGCGCATAGTGCCACATCGATGTGATGTAAGGCGGCGCGCCGGCCGGCTCGGCCTTAGCCAGGATCGCATCCGGTTCGGCATATTGCGCCCAGGCGAAATACGGAGCTGCCTTCACCGGCTGCACGATCGGTATTGCCGTGGCCACCTCGTTAGTCAGAAACTTGTCCAGCTTCTCAGCCTCTGCAAGCACCGTCTTCGAGTCACCGAGGAGCTGGGCCGAAACCAATACGAAGTGCACGTTGTGGGAATAGTAGCCGAGCGGATAGACACCGGTAGCGCCGGTTTCGGCGAGATAGGTCTCGTCCACTTTCGAGGCAGCTTCGTTGGACTTCAGCGAATCCGTGTAGCGGCCGACGCGATAGTAGATGTGGCTCGGCATATGGACGATGTGTGCGGCCCCCGGCATCAGCGCTGCTAGCCGGTCCGCGTAGGGCTCGGCGCGCTCCGGACGATCCGAGGCCTCAACAAGATGAATGTAGAGGTGAATCGCCATCGGATTGTCGGGCTTCCTGGCGAGAACGCCTTCCAGCCGCCTCTGGATGTCGGCGGTGCGGCCCTTGGGTTCCTTGCCGCCCGGCTGCCAATAGTCCCAGGGCTGCGTGTCCATGCCGGCCTCTGCGGCCAGCACAGCGAGTTCGAGATCGTCAGGATATTTGTCGGAAAGCGCCGCAGTTGCATCGGCGAAGGCGGCGTTCAGGGTGTTTCGATCGGCCTTGGGATCTTCGGAATACCGCGTGGCGACCGCCTCGATCAGTCCCCGCTCCTTCTCGGTGGCACCGGATGAAAGCGCCTGCGCCTTTCGAAGAGCAGTGATCGCTGGTGCATTTGCGGTGGGATCCATCGGCACGTTGATGTTCGGGCCCAGGACCAGTGCCTCGCCGAGGAAGCACATCGCACAGTCGGGATCGAGGCTTTGTGCCTTGCGGAAGGCGCGTCGCGCCTCCGCGTGATTGAAGTTGGTGGCGAACCGCAGCCCCTGGTCAAAGTATTTTTGGGCATCGGCGCTCTTTGTGCTGATCGGATAGCTCAGGGAGCCCAGGTCATCCCACAATGGCGGCTGGGCCTCCTCGTAGGCCTTCAAGTCTTGCGGGGCCAGTGATTGGCCGGCAGCGGCCAGAGCGACGCAGTGTGTGATGTCGAGTTCCCCCGGCAACGATACTCTTGGCGCCGCAAGCTGCGACTGCAACGGACTGTCCGCGGCGTAAGCAATGGCAGCACCTGTGCCGAAACTCATTAAGGCAATAGCTGTCCATCCTGCACTTGGCAGGCAAGCACGCAGTTTCATCTGAACCTCCTGGCGTTCGGTACGATCGGCAAGCTCCGATCAGCCCTGTCTTTCCAATTCTCGATCGGAGGTGCGGGCGTTGATGATCCGCCTCGCGCCGCCGTTTGGCAATATATTTCATACTGCTAATGTAATAGCGGACGCGATGTTTTCTGCTCACCTCTTCGGCCCGAAGGCACTAGTCGGACACCAGAGGGGTTCAGGCACGCGCCGTTGCAAAAACCAAATATCGTCTGACCGCCCGCCCCGCTTGAGACGTATCGGATCGAGACCGGCGCCTGTTGTTGTGAAGTGCCACGGCCCCGATTCAGCGCAGAGTGCAACCCTTGGACCGTCAGGGCTTCACCCGAACGGGTGACACCGCGACTTCAATGCGTGGAGGACCCTTGGTATCGGGACAAGAGCTTCGCGAGTTCCGCCTGACTTCCGGTGCTTGTTTTCGAGAATATTGCACGGAGCTGGGTTCTGGCGGTTTCACGGCCAATTCCCAGGGCAGAGCTTGCCGCGCCGATACCTCGGCCATCGGCAAGGCGGCAGGCCAGCCGCGTTTCGGCTGCTGTTAGTTGAAAGGCGTGCCTTATCAGTTGCTTGGGTAGCGCCGGTTCGGCCACAAGATCGGTAAAATAGAGGAGCCCGTCTCCGCCGTTAAAGAGGTCATGGACGAACGAGGTCATCGGAATGGCTTCAGCAAGAAGCCATGGCGAACCCTCGCGAGCAATCAAAACGGGCTCCCCGTCGCTCAAGTCGCCGCATTGGCTGACCACGCCTGCGATCAATTTCTGCAAGCGTGAATCACTGGGCCGATCTGCCGCCCGGAGACGACCACCGTGGATAACGAGGCCAGTACCAAGCAGAGCTTCCGCGTGTTTATTGTAGCGGGTGACGCGGCCTCGGCAATTCAGCAACAGCGCTGCGCTTCCCATCCGATCCAGAATGGCCAGGTTCGGTTCGACTGCCGTTTCCCAAACCTTTTCCGCAGCACTGATGATGCGAACCATCGACGGAACGATCGCCAAGAAATCCTCGGCTTCATTCCGGTAGAATGGCCCCTTATGAGCGTCACGAAACATCGAGAGCATCCACCTTCGATCCTTCACCATGAAGTCTATTGCAGCCCACCATTCCCGGTCGCCTGGACGCGCGATTTCTTGGTAATAAGGGAGAACCTCGCGCTCATCACGAGTGGTGATCTCATCCTCGACAACGAAGCTGTCTGTCAGTTTTGCCAACCTCTTGCGCGGTCTACGTTCATGCGGATCGGGAGCACCTTCGATTCTTTCGATCCAAAGGGCGGCGAATTCGGCATGTTCGGTCGAATCGGGTCTGAGCGCGGTCGGCGATCGCTGATCGCTACGAAACGGGTGAGTTGGATCGCAGGTGCGGATAACGCAACTTGTGGCTCCTAGGGAGTGGGCCAGCATTTGAAGCGCTGCGGGCCACTGCCTAAACTCGAACGCGGCGTCGTAGCAAGCCTCGATCGCAGCGGCAATGTTCCGATTGTCGGACATAGGATTTGCGTCGCGATCCCGGTTTCTCGCCCTTTTTCTCCTCATGGCCCGTCGACGGCCCTCCAGCTACAGGCCCCGCAACCGGCTCCGGCCAGGGATGTTTATTTCCCGCGGCCATGCTCGACAGACGGTCAGCTGAGGACCTATCGTCAGACTGACGCATCGAATGAGAGATAGCTACATTAGCATAATAGCCACGCGACTTCACCGATGCTTCTCGACGAAATCTCTGCACGCAGGTGAAAGCCGTTCGATCTGGCTTTCAAGGTCGCATTTACCCATCGGTTTCGTCGGGCAAAACCGTGCGTAGTCGCGGCGACATCCCTTGCCTTCGAAAATTTTGAAAGATCTTACCTGCGTAGGGTTTGTTGCGTTGACTGAACTGGGTATCAGCCCGGTTTCGATCTCCATCGCACCGTCACGACTTGACCCCTTGCTTCCACCCTTGCCCC
>NZ_VFWC01000020.1:0-60654 GCF_006442405.1 Mesorhizobium sp. B2-2-3
CCAGCCTCCATCCGCTGGCGATAAAACCGGACAACTCACGTGCTACCTAATCCGGACAACTCATCTGCTTACGACAGCCGGCGCTGACCGAGCTTGCGCCTTGATTTCCTGATCTCATATGATACGGCGCGGGCCTGCCCCTCCAGCCGTGAAAGCACGCCCATGGCCGTCGCCGCCAAGAACATTCCCGCTCCCGACCTCGTTCCCGTGCGTCGTGCGCTGCTCTCCGTCTTCGACAAGACCGGCCTCATCGATCTCGCCAGGGCGCTCGCCGCTTCCGGCGTCGAGCTGGTGTCGACCGGCGGCACGGCAAAAGCGATCGCCGATGCCGGCCTGGCGGTTCGCGACGTCTCCGAGCTCACCGGCTTTCCCGAGATCATGGATGGACGCGTCAAGACCCTGCACCCGTCGGTGCATGGCGCCCTGCTCGGCGTGCGCGATGATCCCGATCACGCCGCGGCGATGCACAAATATGGCATCGAGCCGATCGACCTGGTCGTCTCCAATCTCTATCCGTTCGAGGAAGTCCGCCGCTCCGGCGCCGACTACGCGGCGATCGTCGAGAACATTGACATTGGCGGCCCGGCGATGATCCGCGCCTCCGCCAAGAACCACGCCTATGTCGCCATCGTCACCGATCCCGGCGACTATGCCTCCGTTCTCAATGCGCTGGAGATGAATATCGGCTCGCTTTCGCTGGATTTCCGCAAGAAGCTCGCGGCCAAGGCTTTTGCCCGCACCGCCAGCTACGACGCGGCAATCTCGGGCTGGTTCGCCGAGGCGCTGGAGATCGAGCACCCGACCTGGCGCGCCTTCGGCGGCAGGCTGGAAACCGTGATGCGCTATGGCGAGAACCCGCACCAGGGCGCCGGCTTCTATGTCAATGGCGACAAGCGGCCGGGCGTGGCCACCGCGCGCCAGCTCCAGGGCAAGCAGCTTTCCTACAACAACATCAACGATACCGACGCCGCCTTCGAGCTGGCCGGCGAGTTCGACCCGGCGCGCTCGGCCGCCGTCGCCATCATCAAGCATGCCAACCCGTGCGGCGTCGCCGAGGGTTCGACGCTGAAGGCGGCCTACGCCAGGGCGCTGGCCTGCGACCCGGTCTCGGCCTATGGCGGCATTGTCGCTGTCAATCGCATCCTTGACGCCGAGGCGGCCGAAGAGATCGTGAAGACCTTCACCGAGGTCATTATCGCGCCCGGCGCCACCGACGAGGCGGCAGCGATCGTGGCCGCGAAGAAGAACCTGCGCCTGCTGGTCGCGGGCGGCCTGCCGGATCCGCGCGCGATCGGCACAACCGTCAAATCCGTCGCCGGCGGCCTGCTGGTGCAGGGCAGGGACAACGCCGTCGTCGACGACCTCGAACTGAAGGTGGTGACGAAACGGGCGCCGACGCCGGCCGAACTGGCCGACCTGAAATTCGCCTTCCGCGTCGCCAAGCACGTCAAGTCGAACGCCATCGTCTACGCAAGGGACAGCGCCACGGTAGGCATCGGCGCCGGGCAGATGAGCCGCGTCGATTCCTCGCGCATCGCTGCCCGCAAGGCACTCGACGCTGCGGAAGCGGCGGGCTGGGCCGAGCCGCTGACCAAAGGCTCTGTCGTCGCCTCCGACGCCTTCTTCCCCTTCGCCGACGGCCTGCTGTCGGCCATCGAGGCCGGCGCCACGGCGGTGATCCAGCCCGGCGGCTCGATGCGCGACGACGATGTGGTTGCCGCCGCCGACGAGCATGGCATCGCCATGGTGTTCACGGGCGTGAGACACTTCAGACATTGAGCGCCTCACCCTCCCCCTTGTGGGGAGGGTCGGCGAGCGATGTTTGCGAAGCAAAGCTCGTGAGACGGGGTGGGGCCAGCGCCGTCCCCCACCCCGCTCCGCTTCGCGGATCGACCCTCCCCACAAGGGGGAGGGTAAATCACTCCGCCGCCCGGTCCGCCGGATACGGCGTCCTGATCAGGATCGCCATGCCTATGGCCAGGAACAGGATGATAACCGCCATGCCGAGCCGCGCCGAATCGCTCACCGCCGTGATGGTCGCCACCAGGAACGGCGCCAGGAAACTGGTCGCGCGCCCGGCCAGCGCATAGATGCCGAAATAGCGGCCGGATTCCGACGCCGTAACGCTGCGCGCCATATAGGACCGCGATGACGCCTGCACCGGCCCGAAGGCGAGCCCGATCAGCAATCCATAGAGGATGTAGGCCTTTTCCGCGGCGGTGCCGAACAGGCCCCCGGAATCGGTGGTCGAGAGCTGGATAAGCCCGAGCAGCGTGAAGCCGGGGCCGGTCGAGACGACGCCGATGGTGGCGACCGAAAGCATGACCAGCGCGATCATCACCACCGCCTTGGAGCCGAGCGCGGTGTCGAGCCGCGCAGCGATCCAGCAGCCGAAGATGGCGACGACGTTGAGGATGATGCCGAACATGCCGATCTCGGTGATCGACCACTGGAACATGCCGGCCGCGAAGGTGCCGCCGAGCGCCAGCAGCGCATTGACGCCGTCCTGATAGATCATGCGGGCGACGAGGAAGCGGAAGATGCCGCCGCGCCTGCGCACCTCGACCAAGGTCGACTTCAGCTCCGACAGGCCTTCGCGCACCGCAGGCTTGATCGGGATGCCTTTGATGGCATCGGGAGTGAAGAGGAACATCGGCAGGATGAACAGGAAATACCAGCCGGCCGACAGCGGCCCGGTGGCGCGGGCATCCTCGCCGAGCTTCGGGTCCAGCCCGAACAGCGGGTCGAGGCCGATGATGGTCTTGCCGGTCTCCTGCGATCCGGCCAGGAACAGCACGACGAAGATCAGCGCGATCATACCGCCGAGATAGCCAAGCCCCCAGGCCATGTTGGAGATGCGGCCGATCTCGCTCTTCGGCACCAGGCGCGGCATCATGGAATCATTGAAGACGGTGGAGAATTCAGCCGCCACCGAGGCCAGCGAGAACAATGCCACGATCAGGAACAGGTTCGAGCCGGGCGCGGCGAGCCACAGCAGCGCCAGGCTGGCGATCTTGATCGCCGCGAAGAAGGCGATCCACGGCTTGCGCGGCCCGGTCTGGTCGGCGATCGAACCGAGGATCGGCGATAGCACGGCGATGACCAGTCCGGCCGCGGCGATGCCGTAGCCCCAGACGGCCTGGCCGGTGGTCGGATCGCTGGCCATGCGCGAAACGAAATAGGGGCCGAAGATGAAGGTGGTGACGACCGTGAAGAAGGGCTGCGCCGCCCAGTCGAACAACATCCACCCCCAGATGCCGCGCCCGGACGCCCGCTGCACTGCTACTTCGGCCATGTCCCCTCCGGTCGCCTTCGTTTCGTTGGCGGTTCACCCATGTCTGCATGTTTTCCGCGGGTCATGCAAACGAACACGCGCCGCGCCGCCGTTCTTTGGCCTACCCGCCTTCATTCAGATCAACGGAGCAAGGGCGCCACCCCTATGCCCCTTGTGCGACGGTCGGACCGAAGGTCCGGGTGAGGGCCGGCGCCGCCTCCCCGCCTAGGCGAGGGTAAGTCAGGCGATGGCTCACATCCCCGTCAGATCGCTCATCAGGCCCGATGCCACCGACAGCCGCGACACGGTGATGTCGCCGCCCTCGGTCAGCGCCTGCAGCCGTTCGCGGGTGCGGCCGATCCTCTCCCCGCCGGCCTCCAGCCACGCCGCCACCGGGTCGGCTGCCCCGGCGTGGTTCACGAGTGCCGCCACCGCGATGCCGCGCCGCGCGGTCCCGATCGTGTCGGTAGCGCGCGACAGGGCGAGCTGGTCGTAATAGTCCGCCGGTGTGATGGAGCGGGCCGCCTCCTCGACGCGCGGGATACGGAAGGCGTCGCTGACCGCGAAGAAGGCCTTCGCCGCGGCGACGATGTCGGCGCCTGCCGTTCGCGCCGCCAGCGCGATGTCGGGGATCAGCTCCGCCACATCGGTCAGCGCCAGCTGCGCTGCCAGCCTGTCCGGCGCCCCGGCCTTGAACAGTCCATGCCGCTTCTCGTCGATCCGTTCGCGCGAATAATCGGGGAGCAGCGAAACGAGTTTCGGCTCCAGCGCCTTGCGCGCTTCCTGCAATTCGGCGATGCGCTGGGCAAGCGGCGCCGTGCCGGCATCGTTCTTCAAGTACCAGCCGCTGGTCACGTAGATCAGCCGGCTGACCGCCTGGTAGAGATCGAGCTGCATCTGGCCGTCGATCTGATTGTCGAGCGCGTCGATCTCGCGGTAAAGCGCCGGCAAGGCAAAGCCGTCGCGCACCACGGCGAAGGTGCGCACCACGTCGGCGGCGGTGCGCCCCGTCGCTTCCCGCAACCGGTTGACGAAGGATGGACCGCCCCGGTTGACCAGCTCATTGGCGACGACGCGGGCGATGATCTCGCGGCGCAGGCGATGGCCGTGGATCTCGGCGGCATATTGCTTCGCCATCCGGTCGGGGAAATAACCCATCAGGTCGCGGTCGAAATGCGGCTCGTCAGGCACGTCGCTTGCGACGATGTCGGAAAACAGCACGATCTTGGCATAGGCGAGTAGCACGCCGAGTTCGGCCCTGGTCAGCGGCTCGCCGCGCGCCTCGCGCTCGGCAAGGGCCGCCGGCGAAGGCAACGTCTCGACCGTGCGGTCGAGCAGGCCGCGCGCTTCTAGCGCCGACATGAAGCGGGCCTGGTGGGCGATGTCGGCGAGGCCGCGCTTGCGGGCGATGGAGAGCGCCAGCGTCTGCTGATAGTTGTTGGACAGGACCAGCTCGCCGACCTCACCGGTCATCTCGGCGAGAAGCTTGTCGCGCGCAGGCCGGGTCAACGACCCTTTGCGCATGGCGGACGCCAGCGCGATCTTGATATTGACCTCGACGTCGGAACAGTTGACCCCGCCCGAATTGTCGATGGCGTCGGAATTGCAACGCCCGCCATTCATGCCGAATTCGATGCGCGCGCGCTGCGTCACCCCGAGATTGGCGCCCTCGCCGATCACCTTGGCGCGCACGTCGAGCGCGGTGATGCGGACGGCGTCGTTGGCGCGATCACCGACCTCGGCGTTGGTCTCGGTCGAGGCCCGCAAATACGTGCCGATGCCGCCGAACCACAAGAGGTCGACCGGCGCCTTGAGGATGGCGCTCATGATCTCGACCGGCGTGGCGGTCGTCTTGTTGAGGCCGATCGCAGCAGCAGCAGCGGCCGGCAAGGTGATCGATTTCTGGCCGCGCGAGACGATGACGCCGCCCTCGGAGAGCTTGCTCTTGTCGTAGTCCTGCCAGCTCGAACGGGGAAGAGCGAACATGCGCTGGCGCTCGGCCATCGATGCCGCCATGTCGGGATCGGGATCGATGAAGATGTCGCGGTGGTCGAAGGCTGCGATCAGCCTTGTCTTCGGCGACAACAGCATGCCGTTGCCGAACACGTCGCCCGACATGTCGCCCACCCCGACGACGGAGAAGGGCGTGGTCTGGATGTCGCGGTTCATCTCGCGGAAATGCCGCTTGACCGCCTCCCACGCGCCCTTGGCGGTGATGCCCATCTTCTTATGGTCGTACCCGGCCGAACCGCCGCTGGCGAAGGCATCGTCAAGCCAGAAGCCATGGCTTTCACTGATGGCGTTGGCGGTGTCCGAGAAAGTTGCCGTGCCCTTGTCGGCGGCAACGACGAAATAGGGATCGTCCTGGTCGCGCCTGACAACGCCGGCCGGCGGGATGACGCCGTCGAGGCCGATATTGTCGGTGATCGACAAAAGGCTGGAAACGAAGTTCTTGTAGGCCGAGGTGCCTGCTTCGAAGATGGCGTCGCGGCCGGCGCTCATCGGCAGCTTCTTCGGATAGAACCCGCCCTTGGCGCCGACCGGCACGATGACCGCGTTCTTGACCTGCTGTGCCTTGACCAGGCCGAGCACCTCGGTGCGGTAATCCTGGGCGCGGTCCGACCAGCGCAGGCCGCCGCGCGCCACCGGACCGAAGCGCAGATGCACGCCCTCGACCTCAGAGCCGTAGACGAAGATTTCCCGCCACGGTCGCGGCTCGGGCAATCCGTCGACCGAACGCGAATCGAGTTTGATCGCCAGCGACTGGCCCTTGGCTTTTGTATCGGCAACGAAATGATTGGTGCGCAGCGAGGCTTCGATGAGATTGAGGTAGCGGCGGATGATGGCGTCGTCATCGATGTTGGGAACGTCTTCCAGTGCGTCCCTGATCTTGGCCTTGAGATGCTTTGCCGCCACCACGCCTTCCGTCTCGGCCGTCGGCCCGAGCCGGGCGATGAACAGCGCGTGCAGGCCGCGTGCGATCTCGGGATAGCGGTTGAGGGCCGCGGCGATGAAATCCTGGCTCTGCGGGATTCCGGCCTGCTGCAAATAGCGACCATAGGCGCGCAGGATGGTGATTTCGCCCGACCACAGGCCTGCGGTCTGGGCAAGGCCGTTGTAGCCGTCATTGTCGACGTCGCCGCGCCACACCGACAGGAATGCGTCCTCGAACAGCGCGCCGCCATTGCTGAGGTCGATCGGCTTTCCGTAGCCGTTCTCCAGCTCCATGTCGTGGATGAACACGGTGCCGGGCTGATCACTATCGATCATGCCGGGCTGGCCGCTATTCCCGGCCTTGTCGTCGCCGACCTCGAAGGTGCGCTCGCTGATGACGCGGAAACCGATGTTTTCCAGCACCGGCACGCGCCGCGACAGCGCCACCGGGCTGCCATGGTGATAGATTTTCAGCGCCGCCTGGTGCGGCTTCTGCTCGGCATGGCGATAGTAATCGATGGCGATCGGATTGCTGGCGCTGATCTTGGCGATACGCCCGGCATCGACCAGCGCCACACCGGCGCTGAAGGAGTCCCGGTAGCTTTCCGGAAATCGTGCCGCGATCCTCTTCAGCGCCGGGTCGCTGCCGCTGGTTTCCGCCGCCTCGGAAAGGGCATCCTCCCAGGTGCGCACGATGTCGCGGATCGCCGCCTCGATCGTCGCCTGTTCGACCTTCGGCGTCTTGCCGCCGGAGCGGCCGATGATGAAATGCACACGCGCCAGCCCGCCTTCCGGGAAGGCCGGGTAGTAGGCCGACAGCCGGCCTTCGAACACCGTCTTGAGGTAGGTGCCGACCTTCTCGCGCACGACGCTGTCGTAACGGTCGCGCGGCACGAAGACGAGGATGGAGACGAAGCGGTCGAACTGGTCGGCGCGCACAAGTGCCCGCACGCGCGGCCTCTCGACGAGGCCCAGAATGGCCGCGGCATGCTTCCTCAGGATCGGCACCGGTACCTGGAACAGCTCGTCGCGCGGATAGCTCTCCAGCACGTTGATCAGCGCCTTGCCGGAGTGGTCGTGCCGGTCGAAACCGGATTTGGCGATGACGGTTTCGGCCTTCGACCTGAGATAGGGGATCTTCATCACCGAGCGCGTGTAGGCGGTCGACGTGAACAGGCCGACAATGCGCAGTTCGCCCGCCAGCGCGCCCTTGGCGGTGTAGGTCTTGATGCCGATATAATCGAGATAGATGCGCCGGTGCACGGAAGACTTGGCATTGGCCTTGGTGACGATCAGCGGCTCCGGCCCATGCAGGAAGGCTCGAATCTCCGGCGTTGTCGTCACCGCTTCGGTGCCGCGCCGCAGCACCAGCACGTCCAGGTCGGACAATATGCCCAGGCCAGGCTTGTCGGCACGCTCCAGCGTGCCGCTTTCCTCGCCGCCGACATATGTGAATTCGCGCATGCCGAGGAAAGTGAAATTGTCGTCGCGCAGCCACTCCAGGAAGGCGATCGCCTCGGCCACGCTCTTCTTGTCCAGGGGTACCGCCGAATAGCGGAATTCCGAGATCGCCTGGTCGAGGCGGGCCAGCATCGGCTTCCAGTCGCTGACGGCTGAATGGACCTGGCCGAGGATCTTGCGCAGCCGCTCTGCCAAGCCGTTCGCCTGCTCCGGGGTCAGCCGGGGAATATGGACGTGAATGACGCTCAGCCGGTCGTGGCTGCCGTCGTCCCTGGCAAAATTGCCGTCGCCGAGAATTTCCTCGACGCCGTCCTTGCCATGGCGGACGGTGATGACGGGGTGGGTGACCAGGGTCGGCTCGCCGGCACTCTCGGTGATCTCGCCGAGTATGGAATCGAACAGGAAAGGCATATTGTCGTTGACGACGGTGACGATCGTGACGGGTCGGCCCTCGCGAACGACGCCGGAATCGGTGTCGACGGCGACGGCGCACGCGCCCTTCTTGTGACCGGCGACCGCGCGGCCGGCGAGATCCGCGGCGCGTTCGAGGTCGGCCACCTCATAGGCGGCAATGTCTTCCGCCGGCGCGCGGGCGAGCAGGTAGTCGGCAAGCCTGGCCGGCCTTTCCTGCGTCTTCGGCATCGCCGTGGCTTTCTTCTTCGACCTACTCGCCGATTTCACGCTGGCCATGACGCTTCTTTCCTCCCGTCGTATGCTTTTGCGGACTATGTAGCAGATGACCGCTATTTGGCGACAAAGGTTTGACGGCGTGCCAAGAATTATCGCAATTCGGCGGCAGCCGGCGACAAACGAGGAGGAATGCCCATGACCGACAAGATCACCGCGCTCGATCTCGCCGCTGCTGAGCTGAGCGATGCGACCAGGACCTATTTCGCCAAATGCGAGGAGAAACTCGGCCTGGTCCCCAACGTGTTGCGCGCCTATGCCTTCGACGACAAGAAGCTGCGTGCGTTCACCGACATGTACAACGATCTGATGCTGGGCGATTCAGGCCTGTCGAAGCTGGAGCGCGAGATGATCGCGGTCGCTGTCTCCTCCATCAACCATTGCTACTACTGCCTGACGGCGCATGGCGCCGCCGTGCGGCAGCTGTCGGGCGACCCTTCGCTCGGCGAGATGATGGTAATGAATTTCCGCGCCGCCGATCTTTCATCGAAGCAGGTCGCGATGCTGGAATTCGCGGTCAAGCTGACAGAGGAGCCGGCCAAGATCGTCGAAGCCGACCGCGCGGCCCTGCGTATGGCCGGCTTCACCGACCGCGACATCTGGGACATCGCCTCCACGGCCGCCTTCTTCAACATGTCGAACCGGGTGGCGGCGGCAATCGATATGCGCCCGAACCCCGAGTACCACGCCATGGCAAGGTGACGAGCAGGCTACCTGCTCATATATTAGCCACCTCTCATTCTCATTGCTTGTTTGCCGGTTTGGTCCGATGATCGCCGGGCGGCATGACCGCATGCCGGTTCGATGCCGCCGACAAGGGAGGAGAACATGGCGAAATTTCTCTATGTCTATCACGGCTCCGGCAAGATGCCGACCGAGGAGGCCGAACGCAAAGCCGCGATGGATGCCTGGAACGGCTGGTACGGCAAGCTCGGCTCGGCCGTGGTCGACGGCGGCAATCCGGTCGGCATGTCGAAGACGGTGCTGCCCGACGGCAAGGTCGAGAACAATGGCGGCAGCAACCCGACCGCCGGCTACACGATCGTGGAAGCCAGGGATATCGACGATGCCGTCGCCAAGGCCAGGGATTGCCCGATCCTGATGAACCCGGCCTTCAGCGTCGAGATCGCGCCGATCATCGAAATGATGTGACGGTCACGAGCGCGCCGCGATCGCCGCGGCTGCACCGGCCATGGTGGTGGCGCTGACGCGGTTGGCGATTCTCATGGCGCGCTTGCTCTTCAGGAGCTTGCGCGCCTGGGCGGCGGCAAGCACCCAGGCAAGGTCGATGATAACAAGCACCACCGCCATGGTCGCCGTCAGCTCGAGCCAGCCAACCACCGTCACCGAAGCAAGGTCGATGATGGTCGGCAGCAAGGCCAGGTAGAACATCATGATCTTGGGGTTGCCGAGCGTCACGGCCATGCCGGCGAAGAACAGTTTGCCGGGCGAGTCCTCGCGCGGCATCTCGCCTTCTTTGGCTTCGACAGGCGCGGTCCACATCTTCCAGGCGAGGTAAGCGAGATAGGCGACGCCGACCCATTTGACGATGACGAAAGCGAAATGGAAAGTCTGCGCCACCACCGCCAGCCCGAACACCGCCAGGGACAGCCAGATGCCCTCGCCGATCCACATGGCGAGCAGGAACGGGAACACGTCGCGAAATCCCTTGGCGATGACGCGGGCGACGAGTGCCGCGATCGAAGGACCCGGCGAACCGGCGGCCACGAAGAGCGCGGCGGCGAAGATCAGGAGCGAGGTGAGGTGCATGGCGAGGATCTCGGCTTGAAAACCTTCAATGCCAGACATTAGCAATGCCAGACATTAGCGCAAGCGATCGAGCTTCGGTAGCATCAACATGCTTGCCGGCCCGGCATCTCGCGGCTAGATAGATCGCCGCGAAACAATTTCGAGCTTCACTTTGCCTACGTAACCGCCGGTCTCGTCAACTCCCCCGACACAATGCATGGCGCCGCCACAACGGTGCCTTTTTCCATTTCATGTGTTCCTCTGGGCGGCGGTTCGAGACCGGTTTGGCACTGCTGAACCGCTGTCGCATGCGCCGCGACGCCTGATCCCAAGAACCGCAGCCTACCGCCACGCCGCGCCCGCCTGGGCATCTCGACATTGCCGACCTGATGAACTTCCCGACGGGAAGGGCATATCGGCATGTCTTCTATTCTGCGCATCCGCTGGACGGTCGCGCCTCAAACCGCACCACGTCCCCTGATCACCTGCAATCGCTGCGGCGGCGTCAAAGCCTATCGCAGCAGCGGAAAGTTCCGCGTCAACGCCAACGGGAAGCGCATTGACGCCTGGCTGATCTATCGTTGTATCAACTGCGACAATTCCTGGAATTTCGGCATTTTTGAGCGCCGCAACCGCCGCGACATCGAGCCGGCGCTGCTGCGGGCGCTGGAGAGCAACGATGCAGCACTTGCCCGGCGCCATGCATTCGATGTGACCGCACTGCGCGGCCAGGTGTGGCGTGTCGAGGAGTTTCCCGACGTCGACGTGCACAAGACGGCGCTTGGCGGGACAAGCGAAGCTGCAAGCGTGCTGGAGCTCCGGCTCGGGCTCGAAATCCCGATATCGCTGCGGCTCGATCGTTTGCTCGCCAACGAACTCGGCATCTCACGGTCGCGACTTCAAGCCCTGGAGGAGAAAGGCCTGTTGGTTGTCGATTGCGACGGGGCCAAGGCTTTGCGCAAGCCGGCACGCGACGGGACGACGGTCCGCGTCGATCTGGCCGGCGAACCCGACCGGCAGGCCATCATATCTGCCGCCAGGGGATGAACGGCAGAGGGCGAAGCACCTGGTGCTCCGCCCCTCCCGGATACGATCAGAAAGCAGAAATTACGCGGCGCCGACGGCCTTGGACGATTTCTCGAAGCGCTTGCGCTCGTTGGGATCCAGATAAAGCTTGCGCAGGCGGATGGTCTTCGGTGTCACCTCGACCAGCTCGTCGTCCTGGATCCAGGCCAGCGCGCGCTCCAACGTCATGCGGATCGGCGGTGTCAGCTTGACCGCCTCGTCCTTGCCGGCGGCGCGGATGTTGGTCAGCTTCTTGCCCTTCAGCACGTTCACTTCCAGGTCGTTGTCGCGGGAGTGGATGCCGATGATCATGCCCTGATAGACCTTGACGCCCGGATCGATGACCATCGGGCCACGATCCTCCAGGTTCCACATGGCGTAGGCGACGGACTCGCCCTGCTCGTTGGAGATCAGCACGCCGTTGGTGCGGCCGGGCAGTTCGCCCTTATAGGGCTCATAGGCATGGAACAGCCGGTTCATCACGGCGGTGCCGCGCGTATCGGTCAAGAGTTCCGACTGGTAGCCGATCAGGCCGCGCGTCGGCGCGTGGAAGACGAGGCGCTGGCGGTTGCCGCCGGAGGGGCGCAATTCGACCATCTCGGCCTTGCGCTCGGACATTTTCTGCACGACGACGCCGGCATGCTCCTCGTCGACGTCGATGACGACTTCCTCGACCGGCTCCAGCAATTCGCCGTTCTCGCCCTTCTGCATGACCACGCGCGGCCGCGACACGGCGATTTCAAAGCCCTCGCGGCGCATGGTCTCGATCAGCACGGCAAGCTGCAATTCGCCACGGCCCGACACGAAGAAGGAATCCTTGTCAGGCGATTCCTCGATCTTGAGCGCGACATTGCCCTCGGCTTCGCGCAGCAGGCGGTCGCGGATGACGCGGCTGGTCACCTTGTCGCCTTCCGTGCCGGCCAGCGGCGAATCGTTGACGAGGAAAGACATGGTCACGGTCGGCGGATCGATCGGCTGCGCGTGCAGCGGCTCGCTCACGTTCAGGTCGCAGAACGTGTCGGCGACGGTGCCTTTGGACAGGCCGGCAATGGCCACGATGTCGCCCGCCTGCGCTTCTTCGATCGGCTGGCGCTCGAGGCCGCGGAAGGCCAGTATCTTGGAAATGCGGCCGGTTTCGATCTGGGTACCGTCATGATGCAGCACCTTGACCGCCTGGTTGGCCTTCAGCGTTCCGCTCTCGATGCGGCCGGTGATGATACGGCCGAGGAACGGATTGGCTTCCAGGATAGTGCCGATCATGCGGAACGGGCCGGGATGCACGGTCGGCGCGGGCACATGCTTGAGGACGAGGTCGAACAGCGGCGACAGGCCCTGGTCCTTGGGACCTTCCGGATTTTCCGAGACCCAGCCGTCGCGCCCCGAACCATAAAGGATCGGGAAGTCGAGCTGCTCGTCGGTGGCGTCGAGCGCGGCAAACAGGTCGAACACCTCGTTGACCACCTCGACATGGCGGGCGTCCGGCCGGTCGATCTTGTTGATGACGACGATGGGCTTCAAGCCGACCTTGAGCGCCTTGCCGACGACGAACTTGGTCTGCGGCATCGGGCCTTCGGCGGCGTCGACCAGCACGATCGCCGAATCCACCATCGACAGGATGCGCTCGACCTCACCGCCGAAATCGGCGTGGCCGGGGGTGTCGACGATGTTGACGCGGGTGCCCTTCCAGTCGACCGAGGTCGCCTTGGCCAGGATGGTGATGCCGCGTTCCTTTTCGAGGTCGTTGGAATCCATGGCGCGTTCGGCGACGCGCTGATTGTCGCGGAAGGCGCCGGATTGTTTCAGAAGCTGGTCGACAAGGGTGGTCTTTCCATGGTCGACGTGCGCGATGATCGCGATATTGCGGAGGTTCATGATCTGGTCTCGGGAGCGTTGCAGGCAGCAGGCCAAAAGGCGCCGCCTCTTTCGTGTTGCGCGGCTCATACAGGGTTTTTCGCATTTGCGAAAGAGGAAGCGCGCCACCAAATAATCATCAAATCTTAAGCATCGCCATGTGAAATGGTTTTGTTAACCAAGGCGGGAACCTTTTGCGGGCCCGGGCAGTTCGAACACCATGACCAACGCAGTCGTCAAATTTCGGCCGATTCTCGCAACTGCGGCCCTCGCCGTGCTGCTGGCCGCCGGCGCCGCTCAATCCGCGGCGACGCTCAAGGAAGCGCGGCCCGCTCTGCCGAACGATGTCCCGAGCGCCGAACAGGTCTTTGCGGATGCGCCCGATGGCGTCGATCCGGTGGTGACGGGGCCGGTCAGCGCGGCGTTCAAGCAAAGGCAGCAAAGCGCCAATTGCGATAGCGCGGTTTGGCCCAACGTCCCGTTGGTCTGCTATCCCGACTGATCGGCTGCGCGCCGTCGGCGAACTGCCGATCTCCCCTTTATCGAAAAGATCGCCAATCTGACCGACGGCACACTCGTTCGAAGGCGCACTATGCCGCTTGCGGCTCCGGGTCGAACGCCGGCCGGCTGGTGTTGATCAGCAGCGAGATACAGGCGGCGGCAATCGCGGTCATGCCGGCGATCAGGAAGGCCAGTTCGTAATTGCCCTGCAGTTCGCGCATGGTGCCGCCGAAGAAGGCGGCGGTTGCCGCGCCCACCTGATGGCCCGCGACGATCCAGCCGAACACGATCGGGCCGCTGCGGTCGCCGAAGGCTTCATTGGCGAGCCGCAGCGTCGGCGGCACGGTGGCGATCCAGTCGAGACCGTAAAGCACGGCGAAGATGATCAGACTGGTCGCCGAAAAGCCGGAATAGGGCAGATAGATCAGCGAAAGGCCGCGGATCGCATAATAGACGCCGAGCAGCTTGCGCGGATCGAAACGGTCGGTGAGCCAGCCCGACAGCGTGGTGCCGATCAGGTCGAAAATGCCCATCATCGACAACAGGCCAGCCGCCTGCACCTCGTTGATGCCCATATCGCCGCAAAATGCGATGAGATGCGTGCCGACCAGCCCGTTGGTGGTGAAACCGCAGACGAAGAAGGTGGCGAACAGGTACCAGAAGACGCGCGTGCCGGCGGCGCGACGCAGCGTGGTCAGCGTGTGGGTCAGGAAATTGCCTTGTGCCGCCGGCGGTACCGGCGGCACGTCGTCGGCTTCCGCGCCATAGCGCACCATGCCGATCGATGCCGGGCGTTCCGGCACCAGCAGCAGCACCAGCGGCACCAGACAGGCCGTTGCGACGGAGATGGCGGTGACGACCGGCTTCCAGCCGCCTGACTGCGCCAGCGAGGCCAGCAGCGGCAGGAAGACCAGCAGACCGGTGGCGCTGGAGGCCGACATCAAGCCCATGACGAGACCGCGGTTGGTCTTGAACCAGCGGTTGACGATGGTGGCGCCGAGCACGGTGGCGACCGCGCCGGAGCCGACGCCGGAAAACACGCCCCAGGTGATCAGCAGATGCCATGGCTTGGTCATCAGCAGGCTGAGCGCGGTGGAGGCCGACATCACCACAAGCGCGGCAAGCAGTGTGCGCCGCAGCCCGATCCGCTCCATCAGCGCGGCGGCAAACGGCCCGGTCAGGCCGTAGAGGAAGATGCCAACCGCGGCAGCCAGCGACACCACGTCGCGCCGCCAGCCGAAACTTTCCTCCAGCGGCAGCATCATGACGGCTGGCGCGGAGCGCAGGCCGGCCGCGATCAGCAGGCAGAGAAAGATGACGGCGACCACGACGAAAGCGTAGCGCTGGCCAAATGGACGGGATTGAGCTAGCATGTTACTGACCGGTACGTTGCAGGATGGAAACATGTATACGTACCGATCGGTAACAGTGTCAACCGAGACCGCGAATGCCACCAGACAATAAAATTGAACCGTCCATCAGCAGCGCTCACGCGTCGGCTCCGCCAAAGGCGGCGGAAAAGATACTCGGCGTGGCGCGCGATCTGTTTTACCGGCAAGGCATCAGGGCAATTGGCGTCGATGAGATCGTCAGGCGCGCAGGGGTCACCAAGCCCAGCCTCTATCGCAGCTTTCCCTCCAAGGACGAATTGGCCGCCTCTTATCTGCGCCGATACGACCTCGAATTCTGGGAACGCTTCGACGAGGCGGTGAACGCCCATCCCAGCGATCCGCGCGCGCAAATCCGAGCCTTCCTGACCCGCGTCGGCAAGCGCACGCAGAAGCCTGACTATCGCGGCTGCGGCATGACCAATGCGGCCGTAGAATATCCCGAGCGCGGCCATCCGGCGCGCGTGGTGAGCGAGGACAACAAGCAGGAACTGCGCCGCCGCCTGCGCGCCATGGCCGCCGCGATGAATGCCGCCGACGCCGACACGCTGGGCGACGGTCTGCTGCTTCTGATCGAAGGCGCCTATATCAGCGGCCAGTTGTTCGGCGCCGGTGGCCCGGCGGCGTCGGTGGCGATCAACGCCGATCTGCTGATCGAGGCGAGCTTGAAGAAATAGTGTTTGGCGATAGGCTGCTGCGACCTTCAACGGAGATGTCCGCGATGCGCAGCCTGGTTCTTCCGCTCGTTCTCGCCAGCGTCTGCCGGGCAGCGCATGCCGGCGAGATATCGAGCGCCTACACCGATCTCGACTGGAAGAACGACTGCGTCACCTATGCGCAGGCCGGGGACGGTGATGGCGACTGGGCCGACCTCGCCTGTTCGGGCTATCGTGGCTATCCGGTGCTGATCGCCTATGACGATGCGCGCGAATCGCTGTTTTATGGTTTCCCGCCCGGCGGCGACATGACATCGGTCTGGGAAAGTTTCTCCGGCTTCAATTCCTCAGGCGCCAGGATCGAGTGGCGCATCGAGACCGACGGCGACAAGGCGGTGCCGTTCGCGGTCATTCACCGCCGCTCAATCAGCAATCCGGAAGACGAGAAGAAACCCACCGACGTGCTGCTCGTCTCCAAGGTCGCGCAAATGGATGCGCGCGACGGCTGCACGGTCGCACTGGTGCTGGCTACAGGAAATCCTGCCGCCAACGATCAGGCGCGCAAGCTTGCCGACGAGAAAGCACGGTCCTTCGCCTGCGGCAAGGACCGGCGCACCGTCATCGGCGAGGTGCCGGCTTTCGGGCGCGTCGACAATTGAAGGACAAGCGTTCGCCGCTCGCCGACGCGTCAAATGCTTCTGTTTTCACGCGCCCTCGTCATCACCGTTGAGGAACAGCAATGTCTCGGAGCGCGCTGGTCTGCTTGTTGCGGGCTCAGCCGTAGATCTGCTTGTGGACCTGATAAAGCATTTCCGAGCGGTCGGCGCGCATGTCGGCCAGATCGCGGCTGGAGAAGCTGTCGATTTCAGCGACGAGGCGGTTGTAGTTCTTGCGCTTGGCAATGCTGCTGCGGGCGCGGGTCAAGAGGCTGTCGAGGATCATAGCGAGTTTCCTTCTGGGCCGCATTTGGCGGCCGGTTTCTTCCTCCCTTGATCGATACGGAGCATGACATAGGAATAGTGCATCGCAAAAAGAAGATGTTGCAATGCACCATTGCGCTATGTGCATAGCCGGTTAATGGCGCCTGAACGCCACCCCCGGCGCCGGCGCATTGCCCTTCCGTGATGGGAATGCCGGTTCCTGTCGTTTTGTCTTACAAATTGCGGAAATGTCATCGCCGCCGACCTTGCCATATCGATCTCCTGCTGGCTTGATCGCCGCCGGATTGCCAACGTTACCGGGAGGAAAGAATGGCCGCCGCCGACTACGAAATTCTCGATCCGCGTTTTGCGCGGCTGTTCAACGGCAATGCGCAAGTGGATAAGCTCTTCACCGGCTGCCGATGGGCGGAAGGGCCGGCCTGGTTCGCCGCCGGCCGCTATGTCGTCTGGTCCGACATCCCGAACAACCGCATGATGCGTTACGACGAGACCGACGGCAGCGTCAGCGTGTTTCGGCAGCCATGCGGCAATTCCAACGGCAACACCGTCGACCGGCAGGGCCGGCTGGTGACCTGCGAGCATTCGGGGCGCCGCGTCAGCCGCACCGAGTTCGACGGTTCGGTCACCACCATTGCCGCCAAATGGAAGGGCAAGCGGCTGAATTCGCCCAATGACGTGGTGGTCAAGTCGGACGGCTCGATCTGGTTCACCGATCCAACCTACGGCATCGACACCGACTACGAGGGCGACAGGGCCGAGAGCGAGATCGGCGCCTGCCATGTCTACCGGGTCGATCCCGGTACCGGCGATGTCGAGGCTGTCATCACCGACATGGTCAGGCCGAACGGGCTGGCTTTCTCGCTCGACGAGAGCAAGCTCTATGTCGTCGACACCGGCCGCACGCATGGCGCGCAGAACCCGGCGCATATGCGGGTATTCAATGTCGGCGAGGGCGGCAAGAAGGTCTCGGGTGAAAAAGTCTTCGCCGACTGCACCGCAGGCCTGTTCGACGGCTTCAGGCTCGACGATGCCGGGCGCATCTGGACCAGCGCCGCCGATGGCATCCATTGCTACGATCCGGACGGAACGCTGATCGGCAAGGTCAAGGTGCCCGAGGTGACGGCCAATTGCGTGTTCGGCGGCGCCAAGCTGAACTGTCTCTACATTGCCGGCACCACCTCGCTCTACATGGTCCGGCTGATGGTGAACGGCGCCAAGACCTACTGAGCTGAATTAAAGGGGAGGACGTCATGCCATTCGTCAACATCCGCATCGTCAAGGAAGTGATCGCCGCCGATCCGGCCGGCAAGAAAGCCGACATCGCCAAAAAAGTCACGGCGGCGATCATGGACGCCACCGGGCTCGGCAATGACGATGTCTGGGTGGTCTTCGAGGAGGTCAACGCCCGCGACTGGTACGTCGGCAAGACCGATGTCGAGACGCTGAGAAAAGGGTAGGCGCTAACGCGCGCGAATGAAATCCGCGAAAGCGGACAACGCATCGCGCATTGCCAACGCGTTCGCCTGCTCCCCCAGGGCGGCCTCCACCTCAGCTGGCTTCTTGCCGAGCAGCCCGATCTCCAGCCCGCCGTCATAAAGCGCGAAGGACATGGTGCGCATGATCTCCGCCAATGCGGCGCGGGCATAGAGCGAGCGCGGCGAGGCGTGCACCAGCATGGCCGGCTTGTCGACGGCGGCATCGCGCGACACCAGCCAGTCGAGCGCATTCTTCAGGCCGCCCGGCACGCCATGCGCATATTCCGGGCATGAGATGATGACGCCGTCGGCGGCGGTGACGGCATCGATCAGCCTGGACGCTTCGGACGGCGTCCGCTCACCCTCGTCGTCGGGGTTGAAGATCGGCAGCAGGCCGAGTCCTTCATGGATGGCGACGCGGCAGCCCTCTGGCGCGTTCCACGCCAGTGCCGCGACCAGGCCCGAATTGGTGGAGGCCGCCCGCAGGCTGCCGGAAATGGCAAGGAGGTTCAGCAAGGCGACGCTCGGACGAATCTTCCGCGCAGGCTACCACATCGTCTGCTTGTATTCGTCGTCCAGCCAGCGGTCGGTCGCCTCGGCCGAATCGGCGAGCGCCAGCTGGTCGCGCAGGATCTGGCCGAGCGTCGGCAGCGTGGCGCGATCGTGCCAGCTCTCCGGCTTCCAAAGCTCGGAGCGCATGAAGGCCTTGGCGCAATGCATGTAGGCGGCCTTGACGGCGACCACGACGACGCTCTGCGGCTCCTTGCCGTCGACGGCCAGCCGTTCGCGCAAACCCGCGTCGACGGTGATGCGGGCGTCGCCGTTGACGCGCAGCGTCTCGTTCATGCCGGGAATGAGGAACAGCAGCCCGACCGACGGGTTGAGCAGGATGTTCTCCAGCGTATCCAGCCGGTTGTTGCCGGGCCGGTCGGGGATGGCGATGGTCCTGTCGTCAAGCACGGCGGCGAATCCTGGCTTGTCGCCTTTGGGCGTCACATCGGCATTGCCTTCGCCGTCGGAGGAGCCGATCAGCACGAAGGGGCTCTTGCCGATGAAGGAGCGGCAATGGCCGTCCAGCGCCTTCAATTCTTTGCGGATCGAACCATCCGTCGGACGCGGCGTCTTGTAGATCGTCCGCAGCTCTTCGCGCGTGGTGACGAATTCCATGGCACTCCCCCCAATTTGCAGGCCTTACTTGCCGGCCTTCTCTTCGCCGCCGGTCTTGTCGTCCAGCGAATGGCGCAGGATCAGCGGCATCTGGCTGAAGGTGAACAGAAGCGTGATCGGCATGATGCCCCAGACCTTGAAGGTAACCCAGGCATCGGTCGAAAAATTCCGCCACACCACCTCGTTGACGAGGGCCAGGAACAGGAAGAACAGACCCCAGCGGAAGGTGAGTTTTCTCCAGCCCTCGGCATCGAGCCTGAAGGCGGAATCGAAGACGTAGCCAAGCAGAGATCTGCCGAAGAACAACCCTCCGAGCAGCACGCCGCCGAACAGCGTGTTGACGATGGTCGGCTTCATCTTGATGAAAATGTCGTCCTGCAGGTAGAGCGTCAACGCGCCGAAGATGAAGACGACGACGCCTGATACCATTGGCATGATCGGCAGGGTGCGGGTGAGCAGCCACGACGCGACCAGCGCGATCGCAGTGGCGGCCATGAACAGGCCGGTGGCGACGAAGATCGGGCCGCCGAATTCAGCCAGCGCCGGGAATTTCTGCGTCAGCCATTCGCCGCGCGCATTGGCGAAAAAGAACACCAGCAGCGGCCCTAGCTCGAGAACGAGCTTGAGCAGCGGGTTGACGCCTTCCTTCTTCTCTTTCTGCGGGTCGGACGGATCGCGTTCGAGAATGGGTGGGTTCATATCTTCCTTCTTACGCACGATCCGGTTGAAGCAATCTTCCCGGGATCATGCTGTTACGCAACGCCAGCGATCGCCCTGGCGAATTCGCTTGCCGAGAACGGTTCGAGGTCGTCGACCTGTTCGCCGACGCCGATGAAATAGACCGGCAATCTGTGTTTTGCCGCGATCGCCACCAGAATACCGCCACGCGCCGTGCCGTCCAGCTTGGTCATCACCAGGCCGTTGACGCCGGCGATGTTGCGGAAGATCTCCACCTGGTTGAGCGCGTTCTGGCCGGTGGTGGCGTCGACCGTCTGCAGCACGGTGTGCGGCGCTTCCGGATCGAGCTTGCCCAGCACGCGCACGATCTTCTCGAGCTCCGCCATCAGCTCGGCCTTGTTTTGCAATCGGCCGGCGGTGTCGATGATCAGCACGTCGGAACCCGCTTCCTTCGCCTTCTCGAAGGCATCGTAGGCGAGGCCGGCGGCATCGGCGCCGAGCTTGGAGGCGATGACCGGCGATTTCGTCCGCTCGCCCCAGATCTTGAGCTGCTCGATGGCGGCGGCGCGGAACGTGTCGCCGGCGGCGAGCATCACCGACAGGCCGCCATCGGTCAGTTTGGCCGCCAGCTTGCCGATGGTCGTGGTCTTGCCGGTACCGTTGACGCCGACCACCAGGATGACATGCGGCTTGTGGCTGAGATCGAGTTCCAGCGGCAGGGCGACGGGGGTCAGCACCTTCTCGACCTCCTGCGCCATCACGGTGCGGACCTCGGCGTCGGAGACATCCTTGCCGTAGCGGCTGGCGGCTAGCGAATCGGTGACGCGCAAGGCCGTCTCCAGCCCGAGATCGGCGCGGATCAGCACGTCCTCCAGATCCTGCAGCGTGTCGTCGTCGAGCTTGCGCTTGGTGAAGACGCCGGCAATGTTGCCCGACAATTCGCGCGAGGAGCGGGCAAGCCCGTCCCGCATGCGCTGGAACCAGGAGCGCCGCGGCGCCGGCGCCGGCGCCTTCTGCGGCTCGGCCTTCTGCTCCACTTTTTTGGCGACCGTCACCTTGACGGGAGCGGGCGTGGGCTTCGGCGGCGCGGGAACTGCCTCAGGTTCCGGTGCGATTTCGGCGCGTACAGGCCGCGGCTCGATCGGCGCAGGCTGGCGAATTGGCGGCGAGATTTCGGCGGCGGTTTCGGCACTGGGGGCCAGGTTCTCGACAGGTCGGCGCTGCCCCTCACCTTTGCCCTCTCCCCGTGAAGGACGGAGAGAGGGAGGCGTTGGCGATGGAACTTCTTCCTTCTCCCCGTCACTATAGGGGGAGAAGGTGCCGGCAGGCGGATGAGGGGCGGCGCCGGCCTGTGAAGGCTGCGCCGAAGACGGTGTCGCAGGAATCTCGATTGGCGCCGGCGTCTCGACCGGAGCTTCGGCGGGCGTCGGCACTTCGGCGGGTGCCGGTTCCGGCAGCTGCTCCGGGCGCGACGGGACAATTTCCGGCTCGGCGGGCGCTGGTTGCGGTACCTCCTGCGGCCGCGGTTCGGGCGCAGGCTCCGGAATGGCCGGGGGTGTCGGAATTTTCTCAGGGGCCGGCGGCTCCGGGCGCTCTGGCGCCGGTGCCGGTTCCTCCTCCGGCCGCGGCTCCGGCAGGGGTTCCGGCTCGGGCGGAACGATCGGCTCCGGCACCGGCGGAATGGCCGGGGCAGGCTCGGGTGTCGGCTCCTCGGGCGGCGCGGGCTCGACGGGAGGCTGAGCCTGGCTCTCCTCCCGCTTCAGGAATTCCGGAACGGCCTGCTCGGCCGCCGGCTTCAGCGTGTCGAGCTGATCCCATTTGATCGGCGGCAGCGGGGCGGTCTCGTCGACGCGCTCCTCGACGACCTCCTTCTTGCCGAACGAAAATATCTTCTTGAAGAACCCGGCCATCTCTTGCGTTTCTCAGGCGGCGCGGGCGGCAAGCGGAACCGCGATCAGCCGGGCGCCGTCATGGCCGGTGACTGTTGCTTCGACGATCTCGCCCGGCGCGCCGGTGGCGAGCGCGGCGAGCGTGAACCCTTCGGTGCGGCCGAGCCCGTCGCGCTCGATCAGGATCGACTGACGCGTTCCGGAGAGCGACGACAGATGGCGGCGATATGCCGTCTCGCCGGCGTCGCGCAGGCGGGCTGCCCGCTGCTTGATCACTTCGCGGCGGACCTGCGGCATGCGCGCGGCGGGCGTGCCTTCGCGCGGCGAAAACGGAAAGACGTGCAGGTGGGTCAGCCCGCATTCCTCGACGATCTTTGCCGAATTTTCGAACATCGCCTCCGTCTCGGTCGGGAAGCCGGCGATGATGTCGGCGCCGAAGACGACGTCGGGGCGCAGCTTGCGCACGTCTTCGCAGAAGCGGATCGACTGATCGCGCAGATGCCGACGCTTCATGCGCTTCAAAATCATGTCGTCGCCCGATTGCAGCGACAGATGCAGATGCGGCATCAGCCGCGGCTCGGTGGCGATGGCGTCGAGCAAATCGTCGTCGGCCTCGATGGAATCGATGGAGGAGAGGCGCAGGCGCTTCACGTCCGGCACCTGGCGCAGGATCGTCTTCACCAGCCTGCCGAGTTTCGGCGCACCCGGCAGGTCGGCGCCGAAACTGGTCATGTCGACGCCGGTCAGCACGATCTCGGCATAGCCGTTGCCGGTGAGCCGCTTGACCTGTTCGACCACGGCGCCCATCGGCACCGAGCGTGAATTGCCGCGGCCATAGGGGATGATGCAGAAGGTGCAGCGGTGGTCGCAGCCATTCTGCACCTGCACGAAGGCGCGTGCCCTGCCCTCGATGGCATCGACCATATGGCCGGCGGTCTCGCGTACGGAGAAGATGTCGTTGACGCGCGCCTTCTCGCTGTCGTTGACGCCGAAATCCGGCAGCGCGCGATAGGAATTGGCCTTCAGCTTCTCCTCATTGCCAAGGACGAGATCGACCTCGTCCATGGCCGCGAAATTCTGCGGCTCGGTCTGCGCCGCGCAGCCGGTGACGATGATGCGAGCTTCGGGGTTGTCGCGGCGCGCCTTGCGGATCGCCTGTTTGGCCTGGCGGACCGCTTCGCCGGTGACGGCGCAGGTGTTGAAGATGACGGCGCCCCCAGCCAGCCCACCGAGGCCCGCAGTTTCGGCCTCGCGCCGCATCACCTCGGATTCATAAGTGTTCAGCCGGCAGCCGAAGGTCACCAGTTCGATGCGATTGGGGCCCTTCCCCACATCGCCATCCTTGAAAGGAGCGGGCATCAGGCCGCGCTTTCGGTGTCGCGCGCCCAGGCGCCGCTCGAGGGATCGAAGCTGCCGGAAAACTCCCATTCGGCCGCACCGGTCAGGATGACATGGTCGTTTTCAAGCCATTCGACGTGCAGCGAGCCGCCGCCGGGGGTCAGTAGATTGACGCTGCGCCCGGTGCGCCGGGTGCGGGCCGCAGCCACGACGGCGGCGCAGGATGCCGTGCCGCAAGCCTTGGTCAGGCCGGCGCCGCGTTCCCAGGTGCGGATGATCATGCTGTCGGGCGAGGTCACCTGCGCGATGGTGATGTTGGCGCGCTCGGGGAAGATCGGATGGTTTTCGAGCAGCGGTCCGAAGCGGTCGAGTTCGTAGGACCAGACGTCGCGGTCGACCCAGAAGATGGCATGCGGATTGCCCATGGAGACGACCGAGGGCGAATGCAGCACCGGGGCGTCGATCGGGCCGACCTGCAATTCGATCATGCGGGTATCGCGAAACTCCTCAGCGAGCGGAATGTCCCGCCAGCCGAAGCGCGGCGTGCCCATGTCGACCGAGATCGAGCCGTCGGCATGTTCCTGCGCGTTGAGGATTCCGGCGACGGTCTCGAAGGTGAATGTCTTTTGTCCGGTCTCGGCCGCCAGCGCCTGGACGACGCAGCGCATGCCGTTGCCGCAGGCCTGCGCGCCCGAGCCGTCCGAATTCAATATGTCGATGAAATAGGCCGTACCCGGCGTCCGCGCCTCATGGATCGCCATGATCTGGTCGAACCGCGTCGAGGCATCGGCGTTGAGCGCGATCGCAGCTGTCGGCGTCACCCGGTCGGCACGGCCGCGCATGTCGGCAACGATGATCTCGTTGCCGATGCCGTTCATCTTGGCGAAAGGGGCGGTGCCTGCCATTTCTTCCGGTCATTCCGTACTGTTTGCCGCTATATGGCGGAAAAGGGCGGGAATTACCAGTGCATCGCGCCTTCAGGTGACGGCGAAGACGCCGAGCACGATCAGCAGGAATATGATCAGCACGATACCGATCAGGATGCGCGCGCCGGTGGCGGCCGCACCTGCTAATGCCGGCATGCCGAGCAGGCTCGCAGCGGCGGCGATAATCAGGAGAATGATGATCCATTTAAGCATGGAAATGCCTCGCAAAGCGATAGAAATCGAAGCCCCTTCAACAAACGCGCCGGTGGCGCTCGGGTTCCGCCGGCCGCGGCCGGCCCCGGTCAAAGCGCCGCTTCCTGCGGCACGTCCCAGACCTCACCTGGCCGCAAGGCGCGAAAACGTTCGCGCGGCAGGCCCTCGGCCTCCAGCGCCTCGTCGAGCTTGCGTGCCGGCTCGTCGATCGGTTCGTCGGTGAGCTGGAACGTGCCCCAATGGCAGCCGGCCGCATAGGCGGCGTTGCACAATGTCATGCCTTGCACCGCCTCCTCCGGGTTTTGATGCTGCGAGGCCATGAACCAGCGCGGCTCATAGGCGCCGATCGGCAGGATGGCGAAGCGGAAGCCGCCGTGCTTGTGAGCCATGAGCCGGTAGTTGATGCCGTCATGGAAGCCGGTATCGCCCGCGAAATAGATCCGGCCGGCCGGCGTCTCGATGACGAAGCCGGCCCATAGCGCCATGCGCCGGTCGCGTGTGCCGCGCGCCGACCAGTGATGCGCCGGCTCGACATGGACGGCCACGCCATCGCCGATGTCGACCCTGTCGCCCCAGTCATGCGCCGAGAGCCGCATGCCGGGAACCGCCCCGCCAATCAGGACGTCATTGCCGAACGGGGTCACCACCAGCGGGTCGTGCCTGGCCTTGAGCTGCTTCAGCGTCGCGATGTCGAGATGGTCGTAGTGATTGTGGCTGACCAGCACGAGATCGATCGGCGGCAGGTCGGCCAGGGCGATGCCCGGCGCGTTGACGCGTTTCGGCCCGACGAAGGAGAACGGCGAGGCCCGCAGCGACCATACCGGATCGGTGAGGATGTTCAGGCCCGCGGTCTGGACCAGCAGCGTGGAATGACCGACCATGGTCACGGTCAGGCCGGCGCCCTCGACACGTGCAGGCGGCTTTGCCTGCGGAAAGGGGCTCGGATTGGTGGCCGGCCATTTCGAGCGTTGGCCATTGAACTGCCATTTCAGCAGATCGGCGAAACGCGCCGGCGGCTGGCCGCCGGGATTGAAGAACAAGGTTCCGTCGAAATGATCGCTGGGCGGGCCGTTATAGTAGCGATTGGCGGCTTTCGGTCTCGCAGCCAATTTGCGGCTCCAGCGAATTTCGTCTTGATAGACATAGCCCTTGTGCCGGCTGGCGCAAGCGTTTGCCGGCCGAATGCCAACGGCCCGGGCGGCCGGCTTGAGTAGGATCGGATTGGGGAGGACGATGCCATGGCGATGAAGCGGACCAGGACACCATGGATGAAGGCCGGGGATTTCGGCCGCTCGCTGGCGCGCGGCATCGGCGTCAACCTGCTGGTGAGCGACATGGCGGCCATGGAAGCCTTCTGCCGCGACGTGCTCGGCGCCGATATCATCTATGCCGACGAGGATTTCGCGGCAATCGAGCTGCTGGGCTCGGTGTTCATGCTGCACGCCGACCATTCCTATCTTGACAATGCCATGACAGGGACGATCGCCGGCGCCGAGACACGCGGCGCCGGCGTCGAGCTGCGTCTTTACGGCGCCAACCCGGATGCGGTCGAGGCCGCCGCGCGCGATCATGGCCACATCGTGCTGGCTGGAGCGATCGACAAGCCGCACGGCCTGCGCGAGAGCTATGTCGTCGGACCGGACGGCTATATATTCGTGCCGAGCGCTCCGCTGGCCGGATGATAGCGACAAATTTGCAACAATTCTTGGCGCAAACCCTATTTTAACCATATCGGGTTGAAATTTCGCCACCTTCTCCATCTTGGTGGAGGGCGACATTGTGCGGACGGCAGCCCCGCCGGATCCGACGGAGGTTGGAATGACTTTTTCGAAAACAGCCCTGGTGGCCGTATCGCTGGCGGCGCTCGTTGCGAGCGGCTGCTCAACGTCACGGTTTTCCTCGATGGACGACCAGCAGCCGGCGCCGCTGCAGCCAGCACCGTCCGGTCAGGTGACGGCCAACCAGTTGCCGCCCCCGGCCTCCCCCGGCACCACGGATCCGTCGCAATTCCCGACCGCCCCGCAGAACAGCCAGGTCGCCTCCTTGCCGCCGGACGGTTCGGCGCCGGCGGGTGCGCCGGACCTGACCGCGGCCAGTGTCGCCGGCGTATGGAACGCCAGCGTTTCCGGCCAGAGCTGCAAGGTGGCGACGCCGCAGACCAAATTCGGCGCCGGTTTCCGCGCCGGACCGCTGCATTGCCCGGCGCCGATCGACGGCATCAAGTCATGGAACGTCGCCGGCAAGCAGTTGACGCTTTATGATGAGAATGGCGGCACGCTGGCACGGCTCTATTCCTCGGGCGGCTCGAAATTCGACGGCCAGACTTCCAATGGCCTGCCGATCTCGCTTACAAGGTAGCCAATCCCTCGACAACGACGTGACCTATGCATCTGCGTGACGGCCTCCAGACCCATGTGACCGTCAGGCAGCGTTACGACCATCTGGTCGACACCGGTGCCATCGAGCGCGATCCGGCGCAGGAGCGGATCGTCACCGCTCTCGACTGGCTGATATCAGAGATTTCGGTGAAGCGGCTGGCGCACAAATCGAGCGCGCTTGGCTGGCTCTTCGCCCGAAGGCGCGAGACGCACGAGGCGGTCAAGGGCCTCTACATCCATGGCGGCGTCGGCCGCGGCAAGACCATGTTGATGGACTTGTTCTTCGAGCTGCTGCCGGTGCGGCGCAAGCGCCGCGTGCATTTCAACGACTTCATGGCCGAGGTGCAGGACCGCATCCAGAAGCACCGGCAGGAGCGCAAGGACGGCACGGTGAGGGAAGACGATCCGATTCCGCCGGTGGCGCGGGCGCTTGCCGAACAGGCCTGGGTACTGTGTTTCGACGAGTTCTCGGTCACCGACATCGCCGATGCGATGATCCTGTCCCGGCTGTTTTCGGCGCTGTTCGCCAGCGGCGTGGTGCTGGTGGCGACGTCGAACGTAGCGCCGGAGAACCTCTATCGCGACGGGCTGAACCGTCAGCTTTTCCTGCCCTTCATCGGCATATTGGAACGGCATGCGCAGGTGCTCTCGCTCGATGCCGACAAGGACTATCGGCTGGAGAAGCTTGCCCGTACGCCAGTCTATGTGACGCCCGCCGATGCGGCGGCCGATGAGGCGCTGGACGCGGCTTGGCAAACGATGACGCGCGGCGCGCCGACGGCCGAGGCGTCGCTTGCCGTCAAGGGCCGGCAGTTGGCCGTTCCGCGCGCCGCCGGCGACGCGGCGCGTTTTTCCTTCGCCGATCTGTGCGAGAAACCGCTCGGCGCGCGCGACTATCTGGCCCTTGCCGACCGCTTCTCGACCATCTTTATCGACCACATTCCGGTGCTGGGTGAAGGCCGGCGCAACGAGGCCAAGCGCTTCATCCTGCTGGTCGACACGCTCTACGACCATCACATCAGGCTGGTGGTAAGCGCGGAAGCGCCGCCGCAGCAACTCTATGTGGCCAAGCGCGGCGTCGAGGTGTTCGAGTTCGAGCGCACGGCGTCGCGGCTGATCGAGATGCAGAGCCGCGACTGGCTGGAGGATTGGGCGGAGCGGCGGAAGGCGAAGGCGACGCCGACCGAAGCGCAGGCGCAAGCCTAGAACCAGCCGACGGGGGCCTTCAAAGGCTGATCCGTACGGCTCCTGCTATGAGAGCCCTACAAGTCGTATACATACATCACAAAATCTTCCGCTGGACCGTGCGTCTCCTTGCGCGACTCGTAAAGCGCGGGCGGCACGGTTGTCCGGCTCGGTGCCGACCCAGGCTTCTTCGCAGCCATTCTCCCTGCCGATCGCAAACATCGCGTCGAGCATCTTTCGCGCGATGCCCTGGCGCTGGAAGGCCGGCGATACGCCGACCTCGTCGATGTAGAGCTCCGTCGCCTTGTCGGGATGACGGTGGATGATGGCGGCGCATTGACCGACGGTCACGCCGTCGGCGAGCGCCACGACCATGAAGTGGCCGGGTTCCCTGAGATAGGCTGCCAATCGATCTGGCCTGACCGGTTCGTCGAACACATCCTCGGCGACCCGCATCACAAGGGCGTCATTGCCGGCATCAAGTCTTACGATCTCTATCTTCATCGTGTAGATTTTCCCCAGTCGAGTTTTCAAACTTTTACGTTTACGTAATTCCCGGTCACTCTAACCGATTGAAAACGCTCGCTCCAAAATAATCGTTTGAATTTACGCGGCGCCGGGGCTATTGGGTGCGGCGAAATCTCGCGGGATCCCCGCAGCATTCCGGTCTCTTCCTCGACGCCGTCATCAGATCGTCAGCGATTTGAGCGACATCACGAACAAAGGGAAACTATCCTGACATGGCACGCAACAAGATAGCGCTTATCGGCTCTGGCATGATCGGCGGCACGCTCGCTCACATGATCGGCCTCAAGGACCTCGGCGACGTGGTTCTGTTCGATATTGCCGAAGGCATCCCGCAGGGCAAGGGGCTCGATATCGCGCAATCGTCGCCGGTCGACGGGTTCGATTCCAGGCTGACCGGCGTCAACGACTATGCCGGGATCGAAGGGGCGGACGTCTGCATCGTCACCGCCGGCGTGCCGCGCAAGCCGGGCATGAGCCGCGACGATCTGCTCGGCATCAACCTCAAGGTCATGGAACAGGTCGGCGCCGGCCTGAAGAAGTACGCGCCGAAGGCCTTCGTCATCTGCATCACCAATCCGCTGGATGCGATGGTCTGGGCGCTGCAGAAGTTTTCCGGCCTGCCCAACACCCATGTCGTGGGCATGGCCGGCGTGCTCGACAGCGCTCGCTTCCGCTATTTCCTGGCCGAGGAGTTCAAGGTCTCGGTCGAGGACGTTACCGCCTTCGTGCTCGGCGGCCATGGCGATTCCATGGTGCCGATGATCCGCTATTCGACGGTTGCAGGCATTCCTCTGCCCGATCTCGTCAAGATGGGCTGGACCTCGAAGGAGAAGCTCGACCAGATCGTGCAGCGCACCCGCGATGGCGGCGCCGAAATCGTCGGCCTGTTGAAGACCGGCTCGGCCTATTATGCGCCGGCCGCATCGGCGATCTCGATGGCCGAAGCCTATCTCAAGGACAAGAAGCGTGTGCTGCCTTGCGCGGCCCACCTTTCCGGCCAGTATGGCGTGAAGAACACCTATGTCGGCGTTCCCGTGGTGATCGGCGCCGGTGGCGTCGAGCGCGTCATCGAGATCGAGCTTTCCAAGCCAGAGCAGAAGATGTTCGATAGCTCGGTAGCGGCGGTGCAAGGCCTGACCGAGGCCTGCGTCAAGATCGCGCCGCAACTCGCCTCGAAGTGAACCCCAGCAGCTGATCCGGAGACGATCCAGATGAACATCCATGAATATCAGGGCAAGGCGCTGCTGAAGGGCTTTGGCGCGCCGGTGGCCCAAGGCGTGCCGGTGTTCAAGGCTGATGAGGCGGAAGCCGCCGCCAAGGCGCTGCCCGGCCCGCTCTATGTGGTGAAGAGCCAGATCCATGCCGGCGGCCGCGGCAAGGGCAAGTTCAAGGAGCTCGGGCCCGACGCCAAGGGCGGCGTGCGGCTGGCCAAGTCGGTCGCCGACGTCGTCGCCAACGCCAACGAGATGCTCGGCCACACGCTGGTGACCAAGCAGACCGGCCCGGCCGGCAAGCAGGTCAACCGGCTCTATATCGAGGATGGCGCCGATATCGAGCGCGAGCTCTATCTGTCTGTTCTGGTCGACCGTTCGGTCGGCCGCATCGCCTTCGTCGTCTCGACCGAAGGCGGCATGGACATCGAGGCGGTCGCCCACGACACGCCGGAAAAGATCATCACCGTCGCCATCGATCCGGAAAAGGGCGTTACCGCGGATGACGTGAAGAAACTCAATGGCGCGCTGAAGCTCGACGGCGATGCTGCCAGGGACGGCGGCACGCTGTTCCCGATCCTCTACAAGGCCTTCGTCGAGAAGGACATGAGCCTGCTCGAGGTCAATCCCCTGATCGTCATGAAGAACGGCCGGCTGCGCGTCCTCGACGCCAAGGTGTCGTTCGACAACAACGCGCTGTTTCGCCATCCGGATGTGCTCGAGCTGCGCGACACCACCGAAGAGGACGAGAAGGAGATCGAGGCGTCGAAATACGACCTCGCCTATGTCGCGCTCGACGGCAATATCGGCTGCATGGTCAATGGCGCCGGCCTCGCCATGGCGACGATGGACATCATCAAGCTCTACGGCGCCGAGCCGGCCAACTTCCTCGACGTCGGCGGCGGCGCGTCGAAAGAAAAGGTGACGGCGGCCTTCAAGATCATCACCAGGGATCCGGCGGTCAAGGGCATCCTGATCAACATCTTCGGCGGCATCATGAAATGCGACATCATCGCCGAGGGCGTCATCGCCGCGGTCAAGGAAGTCGGCCTGAAAGTGCCGCTGGTCGTGCGCCTGGAAGGCACCAATGCCGAACTCGGCAAGAAGATCATCAACGACAGCGGCCTCAACGTCGTGTCAGCCGACGATCTTGACGACGCGGCCAAGAAGATCGTGGCGGCGGTGAAGGGCTGATCAAGTGCCTCCGCGCAAGATAAACCTCGTCGAGGCGGCGGATGCGAAGATCGCGGAGGTCTTCGATCCGCATATCGCCGGCGACGTCAATGACAGCCAGGCGAAGGTCGCCAAGTTCGGCGCGGTTTTCGACTGGCACGCCCATGACAACGAAGACGAAGCCTTCCTCGTGCTGCGCGGTCGCATCGCCATCGATTTCCGCGACGGTCCGGTCGAACTCGGCGAAGGCGACTTCATCGTCGTGCCGCGCGGCGTCGAACACCGGCCGCGTTCGCTGACACCGGAACCTGTGGTGCTGATGTTCGAACCGGCAACGACGCTCAACACCGGCAATGCCAAGAGCGCTCTCACCGTCACCGACCTGAAGCGGCTGTGAACCCATGAACGCTGCGCCTTTCTCCTCGCTCTCGGCCGATCACCAGCGCCTGCAGGCTCTGGTCGGCGCGTGGCGCGGCGAGGAAGAGGTCGCGGACACACAATGGGCCGATGGGGGCTCAGCGACTTCGGAAGTACTGGCAGAGGCACAGTTCGGCGGCCTGTTCGTAGTGCAACGCTATCGCCAGCGCCGCGACGGGACGATTTCGTTCGGCGCGCACAGCGTGTTCGGCTTCGACCGGCAAAACAGCCTTGTCACCATGCATCAGTTCGATTCGATGGGCTTTGTGCCGGCCTCGCCGGCCTCCGGCACGTGGGAGGGCAACACACTGACGCTGTTGCGCTCGTCGCCGCGCGGGGCCGCACGCGTGACCTACGCTTTCGACGGCAGCGACAGCTATCGCATGCGACTGCAATTCCAGCCCGTCGGCAGCGACGGCTGGCAAGACATGATGAGCGGCCTTTACCGGCGCGTCCCGCCTTCCGTTTTGGGGGATGGCTGAGCGATGGAAATCCTGGGCAAAGCGGTTGAAGAAAGACACATAATCACACATATATTGGCTGTGTGTTTATGTGGAGACGAGCGATGAAGAACGTCACCCTGGCCATGGACGAGGCCCTGCTCGAGAAGGCGCGAGGCCTTGCCGGACGTCGCAAGACGACGCTCAACGCCCTCATTCGTTCACTGCTTGCGCATGAAGTCGAGCAGGAAGATCGGATTGCCTGGGCCAAGGCGGGAATGAAGCGGCTTATGGACGAGGCTGCGAAACGGAGCGACAGCGCCGACACCCCCTATAAGTGGGATCGAAGGGACGCCTATGCCGACCGGGAAGATCGACTGCTTTCTCGACACGAACGTCCTGATCTACGCGGCTTCGGAGAAGAATCGTGACCCACGTCGCGCGCCAATCGCAGAAGACCTGGTATCGAGCACTGTCTTTGGCGTGTCGGGGCAAACCTTGGCCGAATTCACAGCGGTGGCGCGAGGAAAATCCCTTCTGGGGGATGATCTGCTCGACCAATGGCTGGTCCTCCTCGGCACTTGTCCGCTGGTGCCTGTCGACGAAAGCTATGTTCGCGCAGGACTGGACCTCGCACGCCGCTACGGAATTCACTACTACGACGCCGCGCTTCTTGCCGCAGCCGGATATCTCGGCGCGCCGATTTTCTACACCGAAGATCTCAACCACAACCAGGTTTATGGCTCGGTGCGAGCCGTCAATCCTTTCTTGTAATCGCTGAATTCAGAGGCGTTCTCACCATGTCCATTCTCGTCGACAAGAACACCAAGGTGCTCGTGCAGGGCCTGACCGGCAAGACCGGCACCTTCCACACCGAACAGGCGCTGGCCTATCACGGGACCAAGATGGTCGGCGGCATCCATCCCAAGAAGGGCGGCGAGACCTGGACCGGCGCCAAGGGCGAGAACCTGCCGATCTTCGCCACCGTCGCCGAGGGCAAGGCCAAGACCGGCGCCAACGCTTCCGTCGTCTATGTGCCGCCGGCGGGTGCTGCCGAAGCCATCATCGAGGCCATCGAGGCCGAAATCCCGCTCATCGTCTGCATCACCGAAGGCATTCCCGTCATGGACATGATCAAGGTCAAGGCGCGGCTCGACCGTTCGACGTCGCGGCTGATCGGCCCGAACTGTCCCGGCGTGCTCACCCCCGACGAATGCAAGATCGGCATCATGCCCGGGAACATCTTCCGCAAGGGTTCGGTCGGTGTTGTTTCGCGCTCGGGAACGCTTACCTATGAAGCCGTGTTCCAGACCACCAATGTCGGCCTCGGCCAGACCACCGCCGTCGGCATCGGTGGCGATCCCGTCAAAGGCACCGAATTCATCGACGTGCTCGAAATGTTCCTCGCCGACGACGAGACCAAGTCGATCATCATGATCGGCGAGATCGGCGGCTCGGCCGAGGAAGACGCCGCGCAGTTTCTCAAGGACGAGGCCAAACGCGGCCGCCGCAAGCCGATGGCGGGCTTCATCGCCGGACGCACGGCGCCGGCCGGCCGCACCATGGGCCATGCGGGCGCGGTCATCTCGGGCGGCAAGGGCGGCGCCGAAGACAAGATCGCGGCAATGGAATCGGCCGGGATAAAAGTTTCGCCATCGCCGGCCCGGCTGGGCACGACGCTGGTCGAGGCAATTAAGGGCTAGTGAGTAGTCAATAGTGAGTAGTGAAAAGGGAAGAACGGGTGAGTAGCAGCTGAACGGGAAAGTCTTCATTTTCCTACTCCCTACTGACTACTCACTATTCCCCTCGAAAGGAGACGGAGCCAGGCTCCGCAGACAAAATGGCACGACAAGATCAGGCCAACGACCAATTTTCGCTCACCTCTTTCCTCTATGGCGGCAATGCCGATTATATAGACGCGCTCTATGCGGCGTATGAGGACGATCCAGCCTCGGTCAATCCCGAATGGCAGGAGTTCTTCGCCGGCCTGAAGGACGATGCCGGGGATGTCCGCAAGAACGCCAAGGGCGCCTCGTGGGCCAAGCCCTCCTGGCCTCTGCAGGCCAATGGCGAGCTGGTGTCGGCGCTCGACGGCAATTGGGGCCTGGTCGAGAAGCACATCGAAAAGAAGGTCAAGGAGAAGGCAGCCGTCAACGGCGCCGTCCCCTCCGACGCCGACGTGCACCAGGCGACGCGCGATTCCGTGCGCGCCATCATGATGATCCGCGCCTATCGCATGCGCGGCCATCTGCACGCCAATCTCGACCCGCTCGGCATCGCCACGCTCGAGGACTACAACGAGCTGTCGCCAGAGAATTACGGCTTCACCGAAGCCGACTACGACCGGCCGATCTTCCTCGACAATGTGCTCGGGCTCGAATTCGGCACCATCCGCCAGATGCTCGACATCCTGACCCGCACCTATTGCTCGACGCTGGGCGTCGAGTTCATGCATATCTCCGATCCGGAAGAGAAAGCGTGGATCCAGGCGCGCATCGAGGGCGCCGACAAGGAGATCTCCTTCACCGCGACCGGCAAGAAGGCGATCCTGCAGAAACTGATCGAGGCCGAGGGCTTCGAGCAGTTCGCCGACGTCAAGTTCAAAGGCACCAAGCGCTTCGGCCTCGACGGCGGCGAAGCGCTGATCCCGGCGCTGGAGCAGATCGTCAAGCGCGGCGGTCAGCTCGGGCTGAAGGAGATCGTGCTCGGCATGGCGCATCGCGGCCGCCTCAACGTACTCTCCCAGGTGATGGCCAAGCCGCACCGCGCCATCTTTCACGAATTCAAGGGCGGCTCGGCCGCACCCGACGACGTCGAGGGCTCCGGCGATGTCAAATACCATCTTGGCGCCTCCTCGGACCGCGAGTTCGACGGCAACAAGGTGCACCTGTCGCTGACCGCCAATCCCTCGCATCTGGAAATCGTCGACCCTGTGGTGATGGGCAAGGCGCGCGCCAAGCAGGATTATCTGTTCGGCCGCGGTCGCGAGGAGATCGTGCCGCTGGAAGAGCGGGCCAAGGTGCTGCCGCTTTTGCTGCATGGCGACGCAGCCTTTGCCGGCCAGGGTGTCATTGCCGAAATCCTCGGCCTATCGGGCCTGCGCGGCCACCGCGTTGCCGGCACATTGCATTTCATCATCAACAACCAGATCGGCTTCACCACCAATCCGCGCTTCTCGCGCTCGTCGCCCTACCCGTCCGACGTCGCCAAGATGATCGAGGCGCCGATCTTCCACGTCAATGGCGACGATCCGGAAGCCGTGGTGCACGCCACCAAGGTGGCGATCGAATTCCGCATGAAATTCCACAAGCCTGTCGTGGTCGACATGTTCTGCTACCGCCGCTTCGGCCACAATGAGGGCGACGAGCCGGCCTTCACGCAGCCGATCATGTACCGCAACATCCGCAACCATAAGACAACGGTGCAGATCTATGCCGACCGGCTGATCGCCGAAGGCCACTTGACGCAGGCCGAGTTCGACAAGCTCAAGGCCGACTGGCGGGAGCATCTGGAATCCGAGTGGGAAGTCGGCCAGCATTACAAGCCCAACAAGGCCGATTGGCTGGATGGCGCCTGGTCGGGCCTGCGTACGGCCGACAACCAGGATGAACAGCGGCGCGGCAAGACCGCGGTGCCGGCCAAGACACTGAAGGAGATCGGCAAGAAGCTGACCGAGGTGCCGAAGAATTTCGAGGCGCACAAGACGATCATCCGCTTCCTCGAAAACCGCCGCCAGGCCATCGAATCCGGCGAAGGCATCGACTGGTCGACGGCCGAGGCGCTGGCTTTTGGCGCCATCCTGCTCGACGGCAACCCGATCCGCCTCTCCGGGCAGGATTCGGAGCGGGGTACCTTCTCGCAGCGCCATTCCGTGCTCTACGACCAGCGCGACGAGACCCGCTACATCCCGCTCAACAATCTGTCGGCGGCGCAGGCCGGCTATGAGGTCATCAACTCAATGCTGTCCGAAGAAGCCGTGCTCGGCTTCGAATATGGCTACAGCCTGGCCGAGCCTAAGGCGCTGACGTTGTGGGAAGCTCAGTTCGGCGACTTCGCCAACGGCGCCCAGGTGGTGTTCGACCAGTTCATATCCAGCGGAGAGCGCAAGTGGCTCCGGATGTCGGGCCTCGTCTGCCTGCTGCCGCATGGTTATGAAGGCCAGGGACCGGAACATTCGTCTGCCCGGCTCGAGCGTTTCCTGCAGCTCTGCGCCGAGGACAACATGCAAGTGGCCAACTGCACGACGCCGGCCAACTACTTCCATATATTGCGCCGGCAGTTGAAGCGCGACTTCCGCAAGCCGCTGATCCTGATGACGCCGAAGTCGCTGCTGCGCCACAAGCGGGCGGTGTCGACGCTGCCGGAAATGTCGGGCGAAAGCTCGTTCCACCGGCTGCTGTGGGACGATGCCCAGCTCTTGCCCAACCAGGCCATCAAGCTGACCAAGGATTCCAAGATCCGGCGTGTCGTGCTGTGCTCGGGCAAGGTCTATTACGACCTCTACGAGGAGCGTGAGAAGCGTGGCATCAACGACATCTATCTGCTGCGCGTCGAACAGCTCTACCCGTTCCCGGCCAAGGCGTTGATCACCGAATTGTCGCGCTTCCGCAATGCCGAAATGGTGTGGTGCCAGGAGGAACCCAAGAACATGGGCGCCTGGTCGTTCATCGACCCGTATCTGGAATGGGTGCTGGCGCATATCGACGCCAAGCACCAGCGGGTGCGCTACACCGGCCGGCCGGCATCCGCCTCGCCGGCGACCGGGCTTATGTCCAAGCATCTCGCCCAGCTCGCCGCCTTGCTCGAAGACGCGCTCGGCGAGTAGGCAGAGTTGAGCGAATAGAACAGACAGACAACAAACGGACAGGCACAATGGCTACCGAAATCCGCGTTCCCACTCTCGGCGAATCCGTCACCGAGGCAACCATCGGCAAATGGTTCAAGAAGGTGGGCGATGCCATTGCCGCCGACGAGCCGCTGGTCGAGCTCGAAACCGACAAGGTGACGGTCGAGGTTCCCTCGCCGGGCGCTGGAACCTTGGGCGAGATCGCGGCCAAGGAAGGCGAGACGGTCGGGGTCGGCGCGCTTCTGGGCTCCATTTCGGCCGGCGGCGCCGCCGCACCAGTGACCAAGCCGCAAGCCGTGGCGCAGGCATCGAGCCCCGACGCCGCGCAGACCACCAAACAGGCCGCCGCCGAGACCGCCAAGGTCGCCGGCGACGCCGGTCCGGTCGAGCCGCGCACCATGCCGCCGGCGCCGGCAGCGGCGAAACTGATCGCCGAGAACAATCTGTCGGTCGACCAGCTTTCCGGCTCCGGCAAGCGCGGCCAGGTGCTGAAGGGCGACGTGCTCGACGCCATCTCCAAGGGTGCGCCGTCGCAGCCGGCCGAGACGCCGAAGGCGGCCCCGGCCCCGGCAGCGCCGGTTGCTGCCCGTGCGCCGTCCTCAGGCAACGACGCGGCGCGCGAGGAGCGCGTGCGCATGACCAAGCTGCGCCAGACCATCGCGCGCCGGCTCAAGGAAGCGCAGTCGACCGCCGCCATGCTCACCACCTTCAACGAGGTGGACATGTCAGCGGTGATGGCGCTCAGGACCAAGTACAAGGACGTGTTCGAGAAGAAGCACGGCGTGAAGCTCGGCTTCATGGGTTTCTTCACCAAGGCCGTCACGCACGCGCTGAAGGAAATCCCCTCGGTCAACGCCGAGATCGATGCCACCGATATCATCTTCAAGAACTACGCCCATATCGGCGTCGCCGTCGGCACCGAGAAGGGTCTGGTCGTTCCGGTGGTGCGCGATGCCGACCAGATGTCTGTCGCCGAGATCGAGAAGGAGATCGGCCGGCTCGGCATCGCCGCGCGCGACGGCAAGCTGTCGGTCGCCGACATGCAGGGCGGCACGTTCACGATTTCCAATGGCGGCGTCTACGGGTCGCTGATGTCCACGCCGATCCTCAACGCGCCGCAGTCGGGTATTCTGGGCATGCACAAGATCCAGGACCGGCCCGTGGTGGTCGGCGGCCAGATCGTGATCCGGCCGATGATGTATCTGGCGCTGAGCTACGATCACCGCATCGTCGACGGCAAGGAAGCGGTGACCTTCCTGGTGCGCGTCAAGGAAAGCCTGGAGGATCCGGAACGGCTGGTGCTTGATCTGTGAGGCGGTCGGATGGCGGCTCGCGGTCGGAGTAGCCAATAATGGCCCTGTTCCCTGGGCCTGCCAGACCGATAGCGCTGGCGGCCGGTATGGCATTCGCCGCTGTCCACGCTAATGCCGCATGCCCGGCCGAACTCGCCGTCTACGGCGATGCCCAGAGCGGCAGTGAGATCAATTTTACGCCGACCGGCACGTCGGCGACCGTCACCAACACGTTCCGCTTGATCCTCGACAACAATGTGGTGCTGAACGGCATCGTCCAATGGAACGAGGGTGTTTCGCGGCCGAACGGGGCGCTGATGTACAAATGCCCGGGAGGCGACGTTACCGGCACCAAGCTTGCCGCCTGCACCTTGTGGAACGGCGTCATCTATACGTCGGATGAAAAGGGCAGCATCGGCCTGTTGCCGGCCGAAGGCGTCGAAGCACCGAAGACGCTGATCCTGCCCGATCTCGGTCCGGTGTTGCATCAATCCACCGCCCATGGCGGCAGCGGATTTTCGAAAGTGCCGTCGGATGTGTTCGCCTTGAAGGGGTGCCAGGAATGAGCGGGACGCAAAAGGTGCTGCTGGTCACCGGCGGCAGCCGCGGCATCGGCGCCGCGATCTGCCGGCTCGGGTCGAAGGCTGGCTATCGCGTAGCGGTCAACTACACCTCCAACCAGACCGCCGCCGAGGCACTGGTCGGCGAAATCAAGGCCGCAGGCGGCGAGGCCTTTGCGGTCAGGGGCGATGTCGGCGTCGAATCCGATATCGTTGCCATGTTTGAAGCCGTCGACCACGGCTATGGCCGGCTCGATGCTTTCGTCAACAATGCCGGCATCGTCGACGTCAAGGCGCGGGTCGATGAGATGGATGTTTCACGGCTGGAGCGCATGATGCGCATCAACGTCGTGGGGTCGCTCCTCTGCGCCCGCGAAGCGGTGAAGCGGATGTCGAGCCGTCACGGTGGGTCGGGTGGATCCATCGTCAACATCTCGTCGGCTGCGGCAATTCTGGGCTCGCCGGGCGAATATGTCGACTACGCCGCGTCCAAGGGCGCGATCGACACCTTCACCATGGGGCTCGCCCGCGAGGTGGCGCTGGAAGGCATCCGCGTCAATGCGGTGCGGCCGGGCATCATCGATACCGAAATCCATGCCTCGGGCGGGCAGCCGGACCGGATAGAGCGGTTCCGCGATCTTCTGCCAATGAAAAGAGCCGGCACCGCGGATGAAGTCGCGGGCGCGGTTCTCTACCTGTTGTCCGATGCCGCGTCCTATACGACCGGCGCGATCCTGAATGTCAGCGGCGGCCGCTGAGCGCCCCAAGAAAAAGGGAAACAAACATGGCTTATGACGTCGTAATCATCGGCTCGGGACCGGGCGGCTATGTCTGCGCCATCAAGGCGGCGCAGCTCGGGCTGAAGGTCGCGGTGGTCGAGAAGAACCCGACCTTCGGCGGCACCTGCCTCAACATCGGCTGCATTCCGTCCAAGGCGTTGCTGCATGCCTCCGAGATGTTCGCCGAAGCCGGCCACTCCTTCGACACACTGGGTGTCGAAGTGACACCGAAGCTCAATTTGAAGAAGATGATGGCGCACAAGGACGCCACGGTGACGGCGAACGTCAACGGCGTCGCCTTCCTGTTCAAGAAGAACAAGATCGATAGTTTTCGCGGCATCGGCACGGTGGTCGCGGCGGGCAAGGTGTCGGTGACGAGCGAGGACGGCAAGGTCGAGGAAATCGAGACGAAGAACATCGTCATCGCCACCGGCTCGGATGTCGCCGGCATTCCTGGCGTCACGGTCGACTTCGACGAAAAAGTCATCGTGTCCTCGACCGGCGCGCTGTCGCTGGACAAGGTGCCCGGCCATCTCGTCGTGGTCGGCGGCGGCGTCATCGGGCTCGAGCTCGGCTCGGTCTGGGCGCGGCTCGGCGCCAAGGTCACCGTGGTCGAATTCCTCGACACCATCCTCGGCGGTATGGACGGTGAGGTCTCCAAGCAATTCCAGCGGCTGCTCTCCAAGCAGGGCTTCGAATTCAGGCTCGGCGCCAAGGTCACCGGCGTCGCCAAGGCCAAGAAGGGCGCCAGCGTCACTTTCGAGCCTGTGAAAGGCGGCGCGGCCGAGACGATCGAGGCCGACATGGTGCTGATCGCCACCGGCCGCCGAGCTTTCGCCGACAGCCTGGGCCTGAAGGAAGCGGGCGTCGAGGTCGATGAGCGCGGCCGGGTCAAAACCGACGCGCACCTCAGGACCAACATACCAGGCATCTATGCCATCGGCGATGTCATCGCCGGGCCGATGCTGGCGCACAAGGCCGAGGATGAGGGCGTGGCAGTGGCCGAGACCATTGCCGGCCAGGCCGGCCATGTGAACTATGACGTCATTCCGAGCGTCGTCTACACCAGCCCGGAGATCGCTTCGGTCGGCAAGACCGAGGAAGAATTGAAGAAGGCCGGCATCGACTACAAGGTCGGGAAATTCCCGTTCACCGCCAATGGCCGGGCGCGCGCCATGCTGCACACCGACGGCTTCGTCAAGATCCTGGCCGACAAGGCCACCGACCGCGTGCTCGGCGTTCACATCGTCGGCTTCGGCGCCGGCGAGATGATCCACGAGGCGGCGGTGCTGATGGAATTCGGCGGCTCGTCGGAAGATCTCGCCCGCACCTGTCATGCCCATCCGACCATGTCGGAAGCAGTGAAGGAAGCGGCATTGGCGACGTTCTTCAAGCCGATCCATATTTAGAACGATCCAGGAAAATCATGAAACGGTTTTCCCGGGCAAGCGCGTAACGCTTCCCTTGAGGGAATTGCCTCCTTGCCTGCCCCAAACAGAACGGCCCACCGGAAGGCGGGCCGTTCTTCGTTGAAAGCCGTGGCCCGATTACTGGGCCGGTGCGGGAGCTGGGGCCGGCGCAGGAGCCGGTGTCGCCGGTGCAGGGGCCGGCGCGGGTGCTGGGGCAGGGGCAGGAGCCGGTTCGGCGGGCTTCATCGGCTCCGCGGGCGCTGGCGCCGGGGCCGGTGTGCTCGCGGCGGGCGGTTCGGTCGCCGGATGCTCACCACTTCTTCCGAAAACATAATACGCGACAATCGCCAGAATAACGACGACCAATGCAATCAGCCAAGGGCTGCCGCCGCCACCTGATCTGGGCGTGTCGTTTGATGGATTCGCCATAAAAGTGTCCTCCGTGGATGAAAATGATCAATCAACAGCCATCAACGCGCAACCGTTGATGGGGTTTCACGCTAGGGAAGGAAAGCGCCGAAAACGCGGCGCCTGATTCCTCCGCTGCCCACGCGACTCAATCGACAGCGGTGACAGTATAGCCGGCTTTGCGGAAATCCTCGACCAGGCCCTCGGGACCGGGCAGATGCAGCGCGCCGACGGCGATGAAGGCACTGCCTTTGGCGAGGAATGGTCCGGCATGATCGACCATCGCCTTGTTGCGGCTGGTGATCATGGTCTGCTCGAACGCCGCATAGCCTGTCGCGTCGCCCGTCTCGCCGGGCAGCACGGCGCGAAACAGCGGCCAGAACATGCCGGTCTCGCCGCGCTGGTAGAGCACGATCATGGTTTCGTTGACGTCGTTCATCCTGTCGCCGAGCTTCAGTGTGTCGACCAGTCCCTTCATGTGGAACGCCATCGGCAGCGAAGCCATGGCGCGCAGCTGGTCGGCGACGGTTTCCAGCCCTTCGACGGATTTGCCGGAGGCCTTGGCATCCTCGGCAAGCTTGACGTCGAGCACCGGCACGCCGCCGGCCTTGCGGGCGAGCTCGCAGGCTGGAAGCGCCACCATGGCCGACAGCATCCACGGCTTCATCTTGGCGACGGTTGCCGGCGGGATGCCGCGTTCGTCGAGCGCCTTGTCGACCGCCGCGGCGTCGTCGGGCGACAGCAGCGACGACAGCGTGGTGCTGTCGGTGAACATCATCAGGTCCGGCTGCTTGAGCAGGGCCGCCATCATCTTCTGCTGGTCGAGCACTTCGGTGGTCTCGATGACGATGGTGCCGGCGCCGTCATAGGCCTTCTGCGCGGCCGGCGGCAGCGCTGTGACGCGCGGGTCGGTCATATGCATGGTGCCGAACAGGAAGGAGGGCTGTTCGCCCGTCTTCTCCAGCTTCCACAGCAGGCCCTTGCCGTTCGGCGTTGCGGCGGCTTCCGCCTCGATCTTGCGGTAGGTGGACGGGTCGCTTTTCTGCAACGCCGACAGCATGTCGGCGCCGGTGCAGGACGGGATTTCGGCATGCGCCTTGTCCGCCGCGAACAGCAGGACGGCGAGCAGAGACAGGAAGAACAGCACATGGAGCGCCACGAGCAGCTTCAGCGAGAAGAGCGCAGCGCGGTCGGCGATGACGATGACCCGTTTCATGGTCCTTTCCTAAGCTGGAAAAACGGCAAAACGGTTAATCGGGAGAATGAAATTGTCTCCGGTTCAGTCAATTTTGACTATCGCTCGAATTACCTGGGTCGAACGGCTTGATGGTTGGTTGAGCCGCCCACCCATCGTCATCCCGTGGCGAAGTCCGGAAGCCTCGCACAACCCCAATACTCACGCCCTCGGGTGAGCCGATTCATAGATCTCCAACAGCCTCGCCGTATCGACGCCGGTGTAGATCTGCGTGGTCGACAGGCTGGCGTGGCCGAGCAGTTCCTGGATGGTGCGCAGGTCACCGCCACGGCCGAGCAGATGCGTGGCGAAGGAATGGCGCAGGGCGTGCGGCGTTGCGGTGTCCGGCAGGTTGAGCGCGGAGCGCAGCTTGGCCATCTCCCGCTGGACGATGGCCGGGTTGAGCGGGCCGCCGCGCGCGCCGCGAAACAACAGCCCCTTGGGGTCGAGATGGTAGGGGCACAGCCGGCGGTATTCGGCAACCGCCTTGAGCGCCACCGGCAGCACCGGCACCAACCGCGTCTTGCCACCCTTGCCGGTGACGCGCAGCACCGTATCGGCCTCCGACGTCAGGTCGGCGCCGGCAAGGCCGAGCGCCTCGGAAATGCGCAGGCCCGAGCCGTAGAGCAGCGTCAGCACGGCGGCGTTGCGGGCGGCGATCCAGGGTTCCTCCGCCAATTGACCTTCGACGGAAACGACATGTTTTGCATCACTGGCCGTCAGCGGTTTCGGCAGCGACTTGGGTTGGCGAGGCGCACGCAGGGCCGCCGCGCCGGCCGCGTTGGCGAGACCACGCCGTTCCAGAAAGCGCAAGAGTGAGCGAATGCCGGCCAGCCCCCGGCCGAGCGTGCGGGCGCCTGCGCCTTCATTGCGGCGGGCGGCCAGAAAACCGCGCAGGTCGGCCGGGCGCAGATCGGCGATGTCGGCAATGCCGGGCGGGCCGCCATTATGGCCCGTCAGGAAATGCAGGAACTGCCTGGTGTCGCGCTCATAGGCTTCCACCGTCTGCGGCGACAAGCGGCGTTCTCGCGCGAGCATCTTGAGCCAGCTTTCGCGCGCCGCCTGGAGGTCGGGCTTTGCCGGGATAAGGAATTCCTGCATGGCGTCGTTCCGGTTCGCCGTCATTTTCCGGCAGCCGGGTTAGGAAGCGGTGAAGAGGCGTCATTGAAATGACAATCCGGTGGGGCTAGGAGTCGACCGGCGGCAAGTCAAAACCGTGGTGATTGGCCAAACGGGGTATCCGCAAATAGAGAGTTGCAGGGACGAGACCCGTGAGCCTTTCTGAACTGCCGTCGGTTTTGATCACAGTAACGGAAGGGATCCACGGGTCTGCGCAGTCGCTTCGTGCCTGCTCCGCCCATGGATGACGAAGGTAAAAGCGCGCCATGAGCAAGCCCCAGAACCCCGTCCAGATGGCCGTGATCGGCGCCGCCCACGGCATCAAGGGCGAATTGCGCGTCAAAACCTTCACCGGCGATCCGCTGGCGCTCGCCGATTACGGGCCGCTTTATGCGAAGGACGGCCGCGCCTTCCAGATCATCGACATAAGGCCCGCCAACACCGTGGTCGTGGTGCGCTTCAAGGGCGTCAGCGACCGCAACGCGGCCGAGGCGCTGGCCGGCACGGAGCTGTTCGTCGATCGCTCCATGCTGCCCGATGACGGCGAGGAAGACGAATTCTATCATGCCGACCTGATCGGTCTGGAGGTTCGGGACGATACGGGAGCCGTCCTTGGTAAGGTCGTCGCCGTGCACAATTTCGGCGGCGGCGACATCCTCGATGTGACGCTGGCCGGACGCAAGGGCGTGTTGATCCCGTTCACGCAGGCCGCGGTGCCCGAAGTGTCCATCGCCGAGGGTTTTGTGCGCGTCAACCAGGCGGCGGCCGGACTGGTCGAGGACGAGGACGGCGAAGCGCCGCGCGAGGAAGGCTTCGACCCGAAGGGCAGGCCGCGCGGCCCGAGGGACGCCGGGGGCAACCGGTGAGCTTCTCCGCCTCCGTGCTTACGCTCTACCCGGAAATGTTTCCGGGTCTGCTTGGCCTGTCGCTGGCCGGGCGGGCGCTGGAGGCCGGTACATGGTCGCTGCAGGCGATCCAGATCCGCGACTTCGCAACCGACCGCCACCGCACTGTCGACGACACGCCGGCCGGCGGCGGCGCCGGCATGGTCATGCGCGCCGATGTCTTGGCCAGGGCGATCGACCATGCCTCGCCCGAAGGCGATTTGCGGCCACGGCTGCTGATGAGCCCGCGTGGAAAGCCGCTGACGCAGGCGCGCGTGCGCGAACTGGCCGCCGGGCCGGGCGCCGTCATCCTGTGCGGCCGCTTCGAAGGCATCGACCAGCGGGTGATCGACGCGCGAGGATTGGAGGAAGTCTCGGTCGGAGACTTCATTCTGTCCGGTGGCGAGCCGGCGGCGCTTGTGCTGCTCGACGCGGTCGTGCGGCTGCTGCCCGGCGTCATGGGCAATGCCGTGTCGGGTGAAGAAGAGAGCTTTGAAAACGGCCTGCTCGAACACCCGCACTACACGCGGCCGCAGGATTTCGAGGGCCGGCCTATTCCCGAGGTGCTGACCTCGGGCAACCACGGCAAGATCGCGGCGTGGCGGCGGGCACAGTCGGAGAAGCTGACTCGAGAACGGCGGCCGGACTTGCTCGGCTCTCCTCAGCCCTTGGCGAAATAGTAGAAAGCCAGGAACAGCCCGACCGCGACGACGAAGCCACGCACCACGTTCTGCGGCACGCGCTTGGCGATCCACACGCCGGCATAGCCGCCCAACGCGCCGCCGGGGATCATGATGATCGCTTGCGGCCAGGCGACGACGCCACCCGAGACGAAGACGACGATGGCGACCGCTGCGATGACCATGGCCAGCATGTTTTTCAGCGCGTTCAGGCGGTGGTAGTCGCCGGCCTGGGTCAGGCCGAGCGTCGCCAGCATCATCACGCCCATGCCGGCCCCGAAGAAGCCGCCATAGATGGCGGTGACGAACTGCGCCAGCGAGCCGGCCAACGAGCCCACGGAAGCCTCATGCCCCGGCTTGGGTGCGGGCTTCAGCCACGGCCCGGCGGCGAACAGCGCCGTCGCGGCCAGCAGCAGCCACGGCACCAGGACGCGAAATGACGGATTGTCCAGCGCCAGCAGGATGAGTGCGCCGGCCAGTGCGCCGAGCGCCGATATCAGGCAGAGCAGCAGGGCGCCACGCCAGAAATGGCGGATGTCGTCCCGGTAGGCCAGCGTCGAGGTGATGTAGCCGGGAAATTGCGTCACCGAGGAGGTCGCGTTGGCGACGATCGGCGGCAGGCCGACCAAGGTCATGGCACCGAAGGTGATGAAGGTGCCGCCGCCCGCGACCGCATTGGCGGCGCCGGAAAGAAAACCCGCCATGAATAGCAGGACCGCGTCGAAAAAGGACATGAGGATGCCGCCGGAGAACTATGGTTGCCCCGCCTTAGGCAGCTTGAAGGGCCCTTGCAACCCGGTAGTGGACAGATACGATGGTGCACGCGAGCAAAAAAGACGCGGCCAAGACGTGACAAAGCGTCGAAATAGCTGTATGTGCCCGCCGAACCGGGAGAAATCTGCCGGACCCGTCAACAATGGCGGTGTAGTCGCCCCTGCCCGATGTTTTCGAACAAAGGGCATAGCCTAGCGGTCATTGGAACTGCAAGGCGAGCGCCGGGCGCTCTGACTGTCGGAAGAACAAGAAGTGGATTATTGAGATGGATCTCATCCGTCAGATCGAGGCCGAACAGGCCGCCAAGATCGAAGCAAAGCGCAAGCTTCCCGAATTCCAGCCCGGCGACACCGTGCGCGTCCAGGTCCGCGTGACCGAAGGCACCCGCACCCGCGTCCAGGCATATGAAGGCGTCGTCATCGCCCGTGCCGGTTCGGGCTTCCAGGAAAATTTCACCGTCCGCAAGATCTCCTACGGCGAAGGCGTCGAGCGCGTGTTCCCGGTGTTTTCGCCAATGGTCGAAGGCGTCGAGATCGTGCGTCGCGGCAAGGTGCGTCGTGCCAAGCTCTATTATCTGCGCGACCGTCGCGGCAAGTCGGCCCGTATTTCGGAAAACACCGGCGTGCGCGCCCGCAAGCTCAATGATGAGGAGCGCGACGCGCTGAACGCCGAGAAGGCGCGCATCGAGGCCGAGAAGGTTGCCGCCGCGCAGGCGCTGGCCGCCGAGACGGCCGCCAAGGAAGCCGCCGAGAAGAAGGCCGCCGACGAAGCCGCCAAGGCTGCGGAAGCCGCTGCCGCCGAATAAGGCTTTCGACAGAGACTTCTGAAAAAGGCGGCTTCGGCCGCCTTTTTTTCGTTTCGGAGCCCGCCCTTTGCCACATGCGGGCTTCCAAAGCGGGATTGACTCCTATAATACGGTATACTAATTAATCGTGTACAAATTAATTTTGGAGACTTGATATGCCCGCACTCTATTCGACCCAGGCTCGTGCCGTCGGCGGCCGCGCCGGCCACGTCCAGACCAATGACGGCCTGCTCAGCGTCGACCTCGCAATGCCGAAGGAGCTTGGCGGCAAGGGTGGCGCCACCAATCCCGAACAGCTTTTCGCCGCCGGCTATGCCGCTTGCTTCGAAAGCGCCATGCGGTTTCTCGCCGGCAAGCAGAAACTGCCGCTGCGCGATGCCTCGGTGACGGCCACTGTCAGCCTCCATCCCAACGGTCAGGGCGGTTTCCTGCTCGGCGTTTCCCTGGCGGCCGAGACGAAAGGTCTTGATCAGGCGGCCGCCGAAGCGCTTGTATCGGCAGCGCACCAGATCTGCCCCTACTCCAACGCAACCAGGGGCAATATCGAGGTGGCGATTTCGGCAAAGGCGACATGACGGCGAAAACCAAAGACACGGCCAACCAGGTCCCGGCGGGTGACGCCGGGACAAGCGCGGTCCCAAGGCTCAGCGACCAGCTCTGCTTCGCGCTCTATTCGGCGAGCGGATTGATGACGAAGCTCTACCGGCCGTTGCTCGATCCGCTTGGCCTGACCTATCCGCAATATCTGGCCATGCTGGCGCTGTGGGAGCGCGCGCCGAGCACGGTGGGCGAGCTCGGCGAGGCGCTGGGCCTCGATTCGGCGACGCTGACGCCGCTGCTCAAGCGGCTCGAGGCCGGCGGCCTGGTTACGCGTCGGCGCGATCCTGCCGACGAGCGCCGCGTGCTGGTCGAGCCGACAGCCAAGGGCCAAGCCTTGCGCGAGCGCGCCAGGGACATCCCCGCCGCCATGCTCTGCAGCATGCCGCTCGACCCAGCCGAGTTGAAGTCGCTGCATGGCACGCTGACCCGCTTCGTCGCCGGGCTGCGCGAGGCCGATGCCGGAGCGCCGCAGCGCGGCTGATCGGCCACGGCAAGGATCGTTCCCCAAAATCCCGGCCGAAAGTATCTATTTGCGTTTTTCGCCGGCCGTGGCGCAGCGGAGCGTCTTGCATGGCGCTTGCGGAGAGCTAAAGTCGGCGCCGGATTCCTTTGCAAGCCCGGCCCGTGTCCGGGCGCTTTCACTTCCGGGGAGTGTGTCATGACAAAATCGAAACTGCTGCTGGCCGGCCTGCTTGCCGTCATGCTTGCGCCCGTTGCCGCCTTCGCCCAGGCGCTGCCCGATCTCGGCGGCAAGAAAGTGGTGGTGGTGACGGAAAACGCCTATCCGCCGCTACAGTTCATCGATGCCAAGACCGGAAAACAGATCGGCTGGGAATATGACGCGATGAACGAGATCGCCAAGCGGCTGAATTTCACCGTCGAGTATCAGAACACCTCCTGGGACGCGATGATCCAGGCGGTTTCCGACAACCAGTACAACATCGGCATGACCGGCATCACCATCAAGGACGACCGCAAGGAGAAGGTGGATTTCTCCGACCCCTATATGCGCTCGGAACAGTTCATGCTGGTGCGCGGCGATGAGAGCCGCTTCACCGACGCCAAGACCTTCGGCGCCTTCAAGGACGGGCTGATCGGCGCGCAGGCCGGCACGACGCCCTTCTACACCGCTGTCTACAGCGTGCTGGACGGCAATGAGCAGAACCCGCGCATAAAGCTGTTCGAGACGTTCGGTGCCACCGTGCAGGCGCTGAAGACTGGCGACGTCGATGTGGTGCTCACGGACGGCACTGCGGGCAAGGGCTATGTCGACGCTTCCGAGGGCAAGCTGAAGCTGATCGGCGGCCCGCTCGGCACCGAGGATTTCGGCTTCATCTTTCCCAAGGGCTCCGACCTGGTGAAGCCTGTCAACGCCGCGATCGCCGCGCTCAAGACCGACGGCACGTTCGATGCGCTGAACAAGAAATGGTTTCTTGATTACAAGATGGGGCAGTAGTTCGTCTTGATGCGGGCGGTGCGCGTGCGGGAACTCGCGCTGAGTTTGCGCTTGAACGCCCCCCTCTGCCCTGCCGGGCATCTCCCCCTCAAGGGGGGAGATTGGCAGCTTGGCCTTCGTTCCACATGCAGCATCGATGAAGATTGGCGAAGGCCGATGAGACATCTGATCTCCCCCCTTGAGGGGGAGATGTCCGGCAGGACAGAGGGGGGCGCCTTGGCGCCTGCCTTGCGCACTATGCACCTCGCCGGCCACGCCTGATGGCACCCCCACAGTCCTCCGCCAAACCTGAATTCCCCTGGTGGCTGGCCGCCGCCCTTGTCCTTGCCCTGGCCGCCGCGCTCGCCATCGCCGCCAGCGATCTTTATGCCCAGGTCTTCGCCACTGTTGCCAAGGGCATCGGCGTCACCGTCTTCGTCACCATTGTCGCCTTCGCGCTGGCCTCGATCATCGGCCTCGGCATCGCGCTGATGGGATTGTCGGGTTCGCAGTGGCTGCGGCAGATCGCGCGTTTCTATGTCGAGATCATCCGTGGCGTACCGATCCTGGTGCTTTTGTTCTGGATCGCGTTTGCCGGCGCACCGGCTTTCGTCGCAGCCTGGAACGCGCTGACCGCGCCGCTGCAGAGCACCGGCTATCTCGGCGAGTTGCAGGTGCGCGACGTCTCGCTCTTGTGGCGCGCCGTCATGGCGCTGACCATCGGCTATTCCGCCTTCATCTCCGAAGTGTTCCGGGCCGGCATCCAGGCGGTCGAGAAGGGCCAGATCGAAGCGGCCAAGGCGCTCGGGCTCACGCGGGCGCAACGTTTCCGGCTCATCGTCTTTCCGCAGGCGATCCGTACCATCCTGCCGCCGCTCGGCAATGACTTCGTCGCCCTGGTCAAGGATTCCTCGCTGGTCTCGGTGCTCGGTGTCGCCGACATCACGCAGATGGGCAAGGTCTATGCCGCCGGTTCCTTCCGCTTCTTCGAGACCTATTCGATAACAGCCTACATCTATCTCATCCTGACCGTCGGCTTGTCTTTGGCGCTCCGGGCGCTGGAACGGCGGTTGCGCCGCCAACATCTGCAATAGTGTTTCGGCAAGGACGGCGTTACGCTCCGGTTGCGCACTGGAGGAGGAGCATGCCCATGAACGTCGACAAGGCCAATGCAGCGCTGGACTCGGTCTATACGGCCGATACGCCCGAAACCCTGGCGCAGGCCTATGCCGCATGGGCCGCGACCTATGACAGCGAGACCGCCTCGCTCGGTTATCTCCTGCCGTTCCTCATTGCCGCCTGGGTGGCGCGCCATGTGCCTGCGGGCGAAGGGCCGCTGCTCGACGCGGGCTGCGGCACCGGCCTGTCGGGGCCGTCGCTGAAGGCGCTGGGCTACGGCGATATCGCCGGGCTCGACCTGTCGGACGACATGCTGAAGATCGCCGGCAGCCGCAACGCCTATGGCGAGCTGAAGCAGGCAATGCTGGGCGGCCCGCTGCCCTGGCCCGACGGCCATTTCCGCGCCTTCTTCTCGACCGGCGTGTTCACCATCAGCCATGCGCCGGCTTCCGGCCTGCACGAACTGGTGCGCATCACGAAGAAAGGCGGCCACGCCATCTTCACCGTACGCGACCAGGTGTTCGAGAGCGGTGGTTTCCAGGCCGTCTTCGACGAGCTGGAACGGACAGGAAAATGGCGGCTGGTCGAGCAAAGCCCGTGGTTCCGCTGCTATGCGATTGCCGAGCCGGATGCGCTGGTGAAGACGTTTGTCTTCGAGGTGCTTTGAACCGCGGGTCCGCCAAGCTTGGTGCGCATCCCCCGGAGGCGTGGACGCGAGGACGAGGAACCCAGGTCCCGCGCAGCCACCGCCAATTGCCGAAAAGCCAAAACATTGCTATCTACCCCGCCATGGAAGAGCTTTTTGGCGATCCGGCCTACAAGGGGTTCGTGCTGCAGGACAGAAAACGCCTGCCGTCGCGCTTCTCCGCGCGCGTCTGTGGCGCGCCGACCAGCCGACTTACGCGGGCCGACTGATCAACTCGTTTCGCCTGACATCTTGGCGTCTGCCCTTCCCTTTCTCATATCGACGGATTTACGCACATGAGCGCACCGCGCACCCTCTATGACAAGATTTTCGACGACCACGTCGTCGACCGCCAGGACGACGGCACCTGTCTGCTCTATATCGACCGCCACCTCGTCCATGAGGTGACCAGCCCGCAGGCCTTCGAGGGCCTGCGCATGAGTGGTCGCAAAGTCCGTCATCCCGAAAAGACGCTGGCCGTGGTCGACCACAACGTCTCGACCTCGCCCGAGCGCAAGTTCGGCATCAAGAACGAGGAAAGCCGCATCCAGGTCGAGGCTCTGGCCAAGAACGCCAAGGATTTCGGCGTCGAATATTATTCGGAGAATGACATCCGCCAGGGCATCGTCCACATCATCGGGCCGGAACAGGGTTTCACCTTGCCCGGCATGACCATCGTCTGCGGCGACAGCCACACCTCCACCCACGGCGCCTTCGGCGCGCTGGCGCACGGCATCGGCACGTCGGAGGTCGAGCACGTGCTGGCGACGCAGACGCTGATCCAGCGCAAGGCCAAGAATATGCTGGTGCGCGTCGACGGCCAGTTGCCGGAAGGCGTCACCGCCAAGGACATCATCCTCGCCATCATCGGCGAGATCGGCACCGCCGGAGGCACCGGCTATGTCATCGAATATGCCGGCGAGGCGATCCGCTCGCTGTCGATGGAAGGCCGCATGACGATCTGCAACATGTCGATCGAGGGCGGCGCGCGCGCCGGCCTGATCGCACCCGACGAGACGACCTTCGCCTATGTCAAGGACAAGCCGCGCGCGCCCAAGGGCGCCGCCTGGGACGCCGCGCTCGCCTACTGGAAGACGCTGCAATCCGACGAAGGCGCGCATTTCGACAAGGTGATCGTGCTCGATGCGGCCAAACTGCCGCCGATCGTCTCCTGGGGCTCTTCCCCGGAGGATGTTGTCTCGGTGCAAGGGATTGTGCCGAACCCGGAAGACATCACCGACGAAAACAAGCGCACCTCAAAGCAGCGCGCGCTCGACTATATGGGCCTGACGCCGGGAACGAAGATCACCGACATCGCCCTCGACCGTGTCTTCATCGGCTCCTGCACCAACGGCCGCATCGAGGATCTGCGCGCCGCCGCCAAGGTGGTCGAGGGCAGAAAAGTCAATCCGCGCGTCAACGCCATGATCGTGCCGGGCTCCGGCCTGGTCAAGGAACAGGCCGAGGCCGAAGGGCTGGACAAGATCTTCCTCGCCGCCGGCTTCGACTGGCGCGAGCCGGGTTGCTCGATGTGCCTTGCCATGAACGACGACCGGCTGAAGCCGCATGAGCGCTGCGCCTCGACCTCGAACCGCAATTTCGAGGGCCGGCAAGGCTTCAAGGGGCGCACCCATCTGGTGTCGCCGGCCATGGCTGCGGCGGCGGCGATCGCCGGCCACTTCGTCGATATTCGCGACTGGAAGTAAATCGCGGCTGGTTCGATCGAAACGCAAGGGCCCGGACCGCGATGCGATCCGGGCCTTCTGCTTGAGCGTCCAGAGCATGTTGGAGCTTCACCGGTCGTCGCGGCGGATGATCTCGTGGAACTGCTCGCGGCGCCCTGGTTCTTCGGCGGCAACCACCAGGGCCAGCCCGCGTTCATCGAAGAGTTTGAACCATTCGTCCCACTCGACCAACTCATAACCTCCGGCATTGATCGGGCGCTCCGGCTGGTCTTCGTCCTCATAGGCGTGCTGGCCGAACACCAGCCGCAGCATCGCCTGCGTGCCGGCCTCGGGCGACACGTCGACAATGGCCGGAAAGCCGGCGCGTGAAGCGGCCCATGAACGGATTGCCTCGTGATCGGTCAGGGTGATTGTATCGGCCATTATCGGTTCCTCTTCTGCGCTGGACAAACGCAGGTCCGGCGCGCCGGTTCCACGTCACGCTCCGCACCAGCGTGACGCATATTCGCTTTCGCTTAACCGCTTGTTTGGGCTTGCAGCCTAAGGTCTTTCCCGACGTCAAGCGAGGGGAAGTCACGGTCCTTTGGACACCGGCCTGCTGATAGCGTTGCTAAACCCGACGATCGCGCTGGCCCTCGGCGCGGCGTTCCTCGTGCTTTGGTTCTATCAGCGCCACCGTCCCTATCTGGCCGTGCTGGCGGTAAGCTATTCGCTTGCGGCGGCCGGGTTCCTGTTCCAGCATTTCACGCTGCCCGTTGGCCTGGCACCGTCGAAGCTGCTCTCCAACCTATGCTTCTGCGTTGCCGGATCCTGCCTGGCCGGCGCGATCGTGGCGCGGCATGGCCAGCGAGTGCCCTATGCCGGGCTTTGCGTCTTGGCGAGCGGCGGCATGGCCGCCTTTTGCTGGTTCCTGTTCGTCCAGCCGGACCTGACATGGCGGGTCCTCGTCATCAATTTCGCGCTCGGCGGCATCAGCCTGGTGGCGGCCGCCGAATTGCGCAAGGTGCGTGGCAATGGCCCGACGGAAAAGATCCTGTTCGTCCTGGCGTTGCTCGCGGGGCTGAATTTCTTCGTGCGCACGCTTGCCGTCATCGTCGCGCACGGGCCTTTCGCGACTTATGACGAGCTCTATACATCATCCTATTGGACGACGGCGTTGCTGTCGCATGCGCTGCTGTCGCTGCTGATCGCGCTTTGCCTGTTCTCCGCCGCCGCGCTCGACGTGATGAAGGCGTTGAAGGTCGAAACCTACACCGATCCGCTGTCTCGCCTGCTCAACCGGCGCGGCTTCGAGCAACGGGCGGCCCTGCTCTTGCAACGCTGCGCGGCGGCGAAATTGCCGGTGGCCCTTGTGCTGGCCGATCTCGACCACTTCAAGGCGCTCAACGACCTGCATGGGCATGCCGCGGGCGACCGGGTGATCGCTGACTTCGCCGCCAGGCTTCGCGCGGCCGCCGGTGCGCGCGGTGAGGCTGGACGTATCGGCGGCGAGGAATTCGCGGTGCTCCTGCCCTTGACCGATCTTGCCGCCGCGCGGCTGTTCGCAGAGGCCGTGCGCGTGGCCTACTCGGCCGGCGGCGTCGACGGACTTCCGCCCGGCACCAAGGTCACCGCCAGTTTCGGCGTGGCGGCGCGCAGCGGCGACGAAGCGCTGGAGCCGTTGATGCGCCGCGCCGACGAGGCCCTCTACAAGGCCAAGAAAAACGGCCGTGACAGCGTGCGCCTGTCCTATGAGCGGCCGGAAACGCTGTTCGTGCCGGAGCCGCTCAAAGCCGGCTGAAGGCGATCGGCCTGACGCCTTCATCATCCAGGACCCGCGCCGCACCGCTTCGTTCCTTGCTTCCCTGAAAGGCGATGGCAAACATCGTTCGGCCAATGTCCGAGGCGTGCGCGAGCCTCGATATGACCTCACGTTAACTTCTTTTTCGCCCGTCGATGGTTTGCTGCCGTCAGGGGCTTGGGAAATCATGGGCGGCGCGGACTTCATCCTTGTCATCAATCTGTTCGTTGCCGGGCTGCTGGCGGCGGCCTTCATGGCGATCGCCGTCTATGACATCGGACGCGTCTCGGCACGCTGGCTGGCGTTCGGCTATGTGCTGGGCATGGCCTATTTCGTCGTTGAGTTCAGCATTCCCGCCTTCGACAATGCGCGGCTGGTGGTCGTCGCAGCCTTTGCCGTTTTCCTTGGCGCCACCATCGCCTTCAACGGCGGGCTTGCGCATAGATACGGCGTGACGCCGCCCTGGTCGGCGATGCTCCTGATCCTGGCCGTTGCGTCTGTCGCGGTCTATTTCGCCCAGGATCTGCCGCGCCAGTCCCTAGTCAGCAAGATGGCCTACCAACTGCCCTACGCCGTCATGCAGCTTACCGGGTTCGGCATTGTCTGGTCGTCCAGGCAAAGGCGTGGCCGGCTCGATCGGATGCTGATGGCGGTGCTGGCGGCCAGCGCCATGCAGTTCGCCAGCAAGCCATTCATCGCCGATGCGCTTGGCGGCCGCGGCGCCGCCCCACAATCCTATCTGCAGACCAGCTATGCCCTGGTATCGCAATCGCTCGGCACCGTGTTCGGCGTGGCGCTGGCCTTGCTGGCGCTGGCCATACTGGTGCGCGACGTGCTCGCCGAGGCGACGTCGAAATCGGAAACGGACACGCTGTCGCGGCTCCTCAACCGCGGCGGCTTCGAGCATCACGCCGAGAGGGCGCTGGGGGAAGCGGCGCGCCGGGGCGTCCCAGTCGCGCTGGTCATCGCCGATCTCGACCACTTCAAGTCCATCAACGACAATTACGGCCATGCCTCGGGCGACCGGGTCATCGAGGCCTTTGCCCGCTTCCTGCGCGAGGCCGCGGCCGACCACCATGTCGCCGGTCGTATAGGCGGCGAGGAGTTCGCCATCATCCTGCCAGGCACCAACCTTGCCGCCGCGCGGCTGTTCGCCGAAGGCGCGCGCAGCGCCTTCGGGACGCTGCCCATCGACGGGCTCCCCGCCGACAATCGCTGCACGGCAAGCTTCGGCGTCGCCGAGCTTCATGCCGGCGAGCATTTTTCCGATCTGATGCGGCGTGCCGATGAAGCGCTCTATCAGGCCAAGGATGCCGGGCGCGACTGCGTGCGCGTTTCCGCCGGGCCAGCCAGGCCAGAGGCCGTGGCGCTGTTCAGCGGCAGGGGCTGAGCTCGGGCATTTCGCCGTCGGAGAGGCCATACATATAACTGCGCCCCTTCACGAACACCGGCGGCCGATAGCAGTCGCCATAGCCCGACATCTCGTCAGCCCCGTTCTCGTAGATCACCTTGGGCTGGCCGGCGCTGGTATAGTCGGACAGCTGCTTGGCGAGCTTGCCTTCGCCGACGAGGATGCGCTTGTAGCCGGCGGCACTGTCGATGACGAGATTGCCGAAGGAATCGGCGTAGACCCGATCCTGGTGGCGTCCGTCCGCCAGCGCCGGCGCGGCGAAGCCGACGGCCAATACCGCCACTGTGAACGCCGCAAGGCGCGATCTGCCCGAATTCGAACGCATGGCGTCCTCCATGTTGGAGACAAAGCCTCCTCGAATCGGAAATTAACCTTTTCTTAACCTTTGTTAAGAGGCTGGCGCGGTTCTCACCCATGTCTTGATAAACATGGTTAACGAGGCACATGACGCGATCGTGATCGACGGTCGCGAGGCGCTGGTGATGAAAGCGGGCTCGGCGCCGCTGACCCGCACCCGCTGAGCCGAAGCCCGCGCCCGCCACATATATGCTGCACCGCAGCGAGAACGGGCCGGCTTGGCATCGTCGACGCCTAATCGATTGAAGCCCGGACCTGCCTTTTAATAAGACTAAATTACGTTTTCGAAACGGTTTTCTGGCTTTGACGCGGTGCAAAAAGAGCATTAGAAACCGGCTGTCCGAAGTCGCAACCGGAAGCGGCAATGCCGCATTTCCACCTGAGGCTCCAGGAACGCCGAACTGGGGGAGCCATGAGCAAATCACCAGCCACCCGCGAATTCGCCAGACGTGAACGGCCGCTTTCGCCGCACCTCAGCGTGTACCGGCCGCCGATCACCATGACGATGTCGATCATCCATCGCATCACCGGCGGCGCGCTCTATTTCGGCACGCTCCTGGTCGCGATATGGCTGATGGCGGCAGCGAGCTCGCAAGCCACTTTCGATTGGGTGAGCTGGGCCTTCGGAACCTGGCTCGGGCGGCTGATCCTGTTCGGCTACACCTGGGCGCTCATGCACCACATGCTGGGCGGCGTGCGCCACCTGATCTGGGATACCGGCGCCGGTCTCGAAAAGCATACCGCCTCCAAGATCGCCTGGGCGACCCTGGCCGGCTCGGTCCTGCTCACGCTGCTGATCTGGATCGCCGGCTATATGGCGCGAGGAGCCTGACCATGAGCACTGGAAAGACCGACATGCGCACGCCGCTGGCGAAAGTCCGCGGCCTGGGCTCGGCCCGCGAAGGCACCGGGCATTTCTGGCGCCAGCGCCTCACGGCAATCGCCAACATCCCGCTGATCCTGTTCTTCACCGGGTTCCTGGTCGCGCTCAACGGCGCCGGTTATGCGGAGGTGCGGGCAGCGCTCGCCAACCCGCTCGTGGCGCTGATGATGGCCCTTGTGCTCATCTCGCCGCTTTATCACATGCGGATCGGCATGCAGGTGATCATCGAGGATTACGTGCATGGCGAAGGCATGAAGCTGGCGCTGATCGCCCTCAACACTTTCTTCACCGTAGCGGTCGGCGTGGCTTCGCTCTTCGCCCTGCTCAAACTGGCATTCGGAGGCTGACGTTTTGGCCAAGGACGCGAAAGAAGCCAATACGGCAGGCTATACCTATGTCGACCACAAATTCGACGTCGTGGTCGTCGGTGCCGGAGGTGCGGGACTGCGCGCTACGCTGGGCATGGCCGAACAGGGCCTGCGCACCGCCTGCATCACCAAGGTTTTCCCGACCCGCTCGCACACGGTGGCGGCGCAGGGCGGCATTGCCGCTTCGCTTTCCAACATGGGCCCGGACTCCTGGCAGTGGCACATGTACGACACCGTCAAGGGTTCGGACTGGCTGGGCGATGTCGACGCCATGGAATATCTGGTGCGTGAAGCGCCGGCCGCCGTCTACGAACTCGAGCATTACGGCGTGCCGTTCTCGCGCACGGAAGAGGGCAAGATCTACCAGCGGCCGTTCGGCGGCCACATGATGAATTACGGCGATGGCCCGCCGGTGCAGCGCACCTGCGCGGCCGCCGACCGCACCGGCCACGCCATCCTGCACACGCTCTACGGCCAGTCGCTGAAGAACAACGCGCAGTTCTTCATCGAGTATTTCGCGCTCGACCTGATCATGGAGCCGGACGGCACATGCACAGGCGTCGTCGCCTGGAACCTCGACGACGGCACCATCCACCGCTTCTCGGCCAAGATGGTTGTGCTGGCGACAGGCGGCTATGGCCGCGCTTATTTCTCGGCCACATCGGCCCACACCTGCACCGGCGACGGCGGCGGCATGGCCGCGCGGGCGGGGTTCCCCTTACAGGACATGGAGTTCGTGCAGTTCCACCCGACCGGCATCTACGGCGCCGGTTGCCTGATCACGGAAGGCGCGCGCGGCGAGGGCGGCTATCTCGTCAACTCCGAGGGCGAGCGGTTCATGGAGCGCTACGCGCCGTCGGCCAAGGACCTTGCCTCGCGCGATGTCGTCTCGCGCTGCATGACGCTGGAAATCCGCGAAGGCCGCGGCGTCGGCAAGAACAAGGACCATATCTTCCTGCATCTCGACCATCTCGATCCGGCGGTGCTGCACGAGCGGCTGCCCGGCATCTCGGAATCGGCAAAGATCTTCGCCGGCGTCGACCTCACCAAGGAGCCGATTCCGGTGCTGCCGACGGTGCACTACAATATGGGCGGCGTGCCGACCAATTACTGGGGCGAGGTGCTCAACCCGACGATCCTTAATCCCGATCGGGTCTCGCCCGGCTTGATGGCGGTAGGCGAGGCCGGGTGCGCCTCGGTGCACGGCGCCAACCGGTTGGGATCGAACTCGCTGATCGACCTGGTCGTGTTCGGCCGCGCGGCGGCGATCCGTGCCGGCCAGGTCATCGACCGCAAATCGGCAATCCCGTCGCCCAACCAGGCCTCGGTCGACAAGATCATGGACCGCTTCGACCGGCTGCGCCACGCCAACGGCTCGACGCCGACGGCGGTTCTGCGCGAAAAGATGCAGCGCGCCATGCAGGAAGACGCGGCGGTGTTCCGCACGCAGGAATCGCTGGAGAACGGTTGCAAGCGCATTTCGCAGATCTGGGGCGAGCTCAAGGACATAAAGGTTTTCGACCGCTCGATGATCTGGAACTCCGACCTGGTGGAGACGCTGGAGCTGGAAAACCTGATGGCCAACGCCATCACCACGGTCTACGGCGCCGAGGCGCGCAAGGAGAGCCGTGGCGCGCACGCGCGGGAGGATTTCTCGGCCCGCGACGACGCCAACTGGCGCAAGCACACGCTCGCCCATCTGAGCGAGACCGGTGAGGTGACGCTCTCCTACCGTCCGGTGCACACCGAACCGCTGCTGGCCGAAAAGGACGGCGGCATCAGTCTCGCCAAGATCGCGCCCAAGGCCAGGGTGTATTGAAATGACGTCCAGCCGCGTCATCCGAAAGGACCTGAGGTAATGGTCGAACTCACGCTCCCCAAGAACTCGAAGATCCAGCAGGGCAAGACCTGGCCGAAGCCGGAAGGCGCGACCAATCTCAGGGAATACCGCATCTACCGCTGGTCGCCGGATGATGACGAGAACCCGCGCATGGACACCTATTTCGTCGACATGGACGATTGCGGGCCGATGGTGCTGGATGCGCTGCTCTGGATCAAGAACAAGATCGACCCGACGCTGACCTTGCGCCGCTCCTGCCGGGAAGGCATCTGCGGCTCCTGCGCCATGAATATCGACGGCTCCAACACGCTCGCCTGCACCAAGGGCTGCGACGACATCTCGGGCGCCGTCAAGATCTACCCGCTGCCGCATATGCCCGTCATCAAGGACCTGGTGCCCGACCTGACCAATTTCTATGCCCAGCACGCCTCGATCGAACCGTGGCTGAAGACGGTCTCGCCGCAGCCGGCCAAGGAATGGCTGCAGAGCCATGAGGAGCGCGAGAAGCTCGACGGGCTCTATGAATGCATATTATGCGCCTGCTGCTCGACCTCTTGCCCGAGCTATTGGTGGAACGGCGACCGTTATCTCGGCCCGGCAACCCTGCTGCAGGCGTATCGCTGGCTGATCGACAGCCGCGACGAGGCCACGGGCGAGCGGCTCGACAATCTCGAGGACCCGTTCCGGCTCTATCGCTGCCACACCATCATGAACTGCGCGCAGACCTGCCCCAAGGGCTTGAATCCGGCCAAGGCGATCGCGGAAATCAAGAAGATGATGGTGGAGAGAAGGGTTTAGGCGCTCGCTCGCGGCAATCTTGAACGCAGCGATCCTTCGCGCCCCCATTCTCCGGCAGGAAAAAAGGGGCGCTGTCTTGCCAGCTTCAAAAGGATTGCAATCCAATGACGGACCTCCCCATCCTGTCTCCTCCCGAAGCGCGTGTGCTCGGCTGCCTCATCGAGAAGAAGGAGCTGACGCCGGACGTCTATCCGTTGACCCTCAACGCAGCGCTTGCCGCCGCCAACCAGAAGACGGCGCGCGAGCCCGTCATGGCGGTGGAGCAGACAGAGGTGCACCGGGCGCTGAAGCTGCTCGAGCAGAAGGGGCTGGTGCGGCAGATGTTCGGCTCCCGCGTCGAGCGCTACGAGCACCAGATGGCGCAGCGCTTCTCGCTGACCACGCCGCAGACCGCCTTGGTCGGCCTGCTTTTGCTGCGCGGGCCGCAGACGGCGCATGAATTGTTGGCACGCAGCGAGCGCATGGCAAGGTTTTCATCGATCGAGGATTTGCGCGGTGAACTCGATATGCTGATCGGCCGTCGACCGCCGCTCGTTCAGGAAATCCCGCGCGGTCCAGGCCAACGCGAGGACCGCTATGTGCATCTCCTCGCCGGGCCGGTTGACGTTGCGGCCCTGTCGGCGCAGCGCACTGCATCGGCCGTGCCCGCTTCCGACCTTGAAGCAAGAGTGGAGGCGCTGGAGCAGGAAGTCGCAGCCCTTCGCGCCCGGCTCGACGCGCTGGGCGCCTGAGCGGTCGGGCGTGTCCGGCGCGACCATGCGCGCCGGGATGCCGTGGTCTCAGCCGAGCCTGGCGTCGAGCGATACGTTGATGGCGCCCAGCGCTTTGGAAACAGGGCATTCGGCCTTGGCCTTCTCGGCCAATTCCTTGAACTTCGCGGCGTCGATGCCGGGCACCATGCCGACAAGGGTGATCGCGCTGCCCGTGATGCCGGTGCCGGGAACCAGCGTCACCACGGCCTTGGCGTCGAGCTCGGCCGCCGGGGTGCCGTTCTCGGCCAGGAAATGCGACAGCTGCATGGCGTAGCAGCCGGCGTGCGCGGCCGCGATCAGCTCTTCCGGATTGGTGCCGGATTTGCCGCTCTCGTCCTCGAAGCGTGCCTTGAACGAATAGGGCGTGCCGTTCAGGGTCCCGCTCTGGCTGTCGAGCGTGCCTTTGCCGTCCTTCAGATTGCCCTTCCAGACGGCGGTTGCGGTGCGGTCCATGAATTCCTCCTTGGTTGTCGTGAACTTGTCCAGGTGAGCCCAGCGTCCGGCCAACTATAGCGCGGGCATGCGCGAAGACCACTGCGCTGTTTGGACCTGTCGGTAGCTAATCAAGTTGTCCGGTTTGGTAGCACATGATCTGTCCGCTTCTGTTTTGGCGTCGAAGCGGTTCA
>NZ_VFWC01000021.1:0-53884 GCF_006442405.1 Mesorhizobium sp. B2-2-3
CTGGTCGGAGTGGCAGGATTTGAACCTGCGACCCCCTCGTCCCGAACGGCGTAGGCTCCCAAAAAGCTCAACGGATTCAACGAAACTCATCGCAGCCGATCTAGCTCTGTTCCGCCCATGTTCCGCGAAACGTTGCGGTTTCATTGCGGAAACCGGGTTTGTTCCAGCGGCGGTGTCAGTAGGCATCGGCCGCCGATTTCTGAAAGTCAGGATCATTGTGCAGATAGGTGCGCTCGTACTCCTCCGCCGTCAGCCCGAGTGAGGCGGCGGCTTCATTCGGCGGCACATTGGCCTGCGCAAGCCACGTACCGCGCGTGTGGCGCAAGACGTGCGGCGTGACGGTCGTCGGCAACTGCGCGGCCGCTATGGCACTCCTGAATGCCTTGTTTGGCTTCGTCACCTGGCTGCCGAGGTAGTTGACGATGTAGCGCAGTCCGACCTTCTCGTCGCTCCACCCATCCAGCCGGCGCCAGCGCTTCAGATGCGCTATCAGGCGGCGGGCGATCTTCACAGGCGGCTTGCGCTTGTTATGCGCCACGCGCTCGCCCTCAGCGCGGCGGAAGATGACGCCCCGATCGAGATCGGCCCATCCACCTGTGGTGTTCCGGATCCACTGCAAGGACAGGATCGCGCCTGGCCGCGTGCCGGTATAGAGGCCGATCAGGATCAGCCGGGCGAGGTGAGCGCGCTTCTGGTCCCGCCGGCGCAGCCAATAGGCATTGTCGCCCGTTCCCTGCTTCTCCCAGCCCAGCGCAGCCCACAAGAGTTCTGCCGCCTGCGATCGGGTCAGGTAGACCTCGCGCGGCGTGCCCTTGTCCGGCAGCGTGAAGGCAGGGACAACGTCCAGCCCGTATTCCTTGTGATAGTGGCGGACCGCCGCACGCATGACTTCGAGGTCGCGTCTCGCCCCAGATCGGGTGCCGCGGTGAGTTTCGAATTCCCGGCAGAGCTTGCCCTTGACCTCGGAAACGGTCTTGTCGCCGAAGAAGTCGTTCAGCCGGCCGATGGTCTGTTGCGTCTCTTTTGGCCTTGCCGAGGCGGCGGACTTCTCATCCAGGTAGACCGTCAGCACCGCGCCAAGGGTTATTTCTGAAGCTCGGCCGCCCTTGGGCGCCTCGTATTTGCTGGCGAGGTAATCGTTGAGGGCCTGCCCAGCTTCTGCAACCTGATGCGCAAGGCATCCTGTGCGGTGATGGGTAGTTCCGTCGAGGATGACCCAGGTGGAGCGCTGCTTGTCTCCGTCCTTTTCGGTTCGAAGCCAGAGGCGGGGCGGCTTGCGGGCACGCGGCATTTTTCCTTCATCTCCTCGATAGCTCTCCGGGTCACGAAGTCCTTGCGGGCAATCTGGGTGATCACCAGGCGGCCCTTTGCCGCCTCAGTCCGCAATGCCGACGGCGAGAGACGGCCACCGAAGAACAGCCGGCAGGCTTCCGCAAGGGTCACAGGCTCATCGTCCCCGATATCCACTGGTGCCGACAGCGCCCGCGTCATGGCTTCCCCTCGTATGGGGGAAGGGCGGTAGGCGCCGGAACATCAACTCGATAGGCGACGATATCACCACCTGAGCCGGTATGGTGCCAGTTATAGCGGCTGGCGGGGCGTGACTTCCGCGCCAAGGTGTACATGTACCGGAAACGCACCATGACGATCGTGCGCCAGCCAACCGGGCATTCGCCACCTTCCCAGGGAATCCATTCGCCGGTCGCGTCTGTCCCACTCTTCACCGCCTTGCTATGGGAGGGGTGGGTCATGGGCGCAACTCGAATGAGCCGGCATTGGTAAGCTCGCTGTCCGCGAAGAAGGTTCGAGCGTGCCGGATCGCCTCGACCGGGGCAAGCTTGTCAAAGCCAGCCTTCGCAAACGGCGCCAGCGCTCCCCTAAGCCGAAGGTTATCGACTTCGGCTGACGTGGCGCGGTCACGCAAGCCTTGGATGACGGCCTGCATGTCGCGAGCCGCTTTGTCCTCTTCATCCTGAAGCCGCTCCAGTTCTGCCCTTATCTCCGATATGGCGGCATCCTTGGAAGCAAGCGCGGCTTCGAAGTTGGCGGCGATCTTCAGCCACGCTTCATAGTTCGGTGCTGTGTCTTTTGGCCATTCGACGCTGATCATGGCTCTCTCCCGGAAGAGAGGGAAAGACGGCCGGCTGGCGTGATGACGTAAAGGCCATCATACGCTGGATCGCCCCAGCTGGTGAGACGACCCTCCACGGCGACAAAATCAGCCATTCGCAGTTCATGCATCATGCTGGAGCGAGGGTAGCCTAAGTCGTGTCTCCCAGCCTTGCCACCGTGCTTGACGAGGCATTGCAGCACACGTTTCCTTGCGGGTGTCAGCTTCATGCCTTCTCTCCTTGCTGGGAGGAAGCGAGGGCCGCAGCAAGCGCGGCTGGAACCTTCAGGAAAGCCTCGAACTCGGCGAGGTCGATCAGGTTAAGCGCCGGATGCCGCTTGACGAACTCCCGCGCTGCGTCGATCTGATCATGCAGCGCCTTCACCGCCAGTTCTCCAGCAGCGGGGGTGGAAAGGGCTGCGTCGAGGATGGCGACCATCTTGCGCAGCCCATCGGATTTATGCCCGACAGATGCTATGCGCCCGTCGTCGTGGTACTCGACTTCGAACATTGACCGGATGGTTCGCAGAATCGCGCTGGCCTCTCCCTCCCCTGGAGCGGGTAGCGGGGATAGGGATGCGAGGGCGGTATCCGCTATGCTGAGGGCTTCTTCAAGTGTGTCATAAACGTCCGCATCTTCTGCGTAACGGAGAGAGGCAATTCTGCGTAGCGCCTCTGTCACGCCCTTGGTGGTGGGTAGGGATGTGGGGGTCATGCTGCACCTTTGAAGAGGGGGAGGATCGGTAGCGCCATCGGGCCAGCCGCAATGGCTTCAGGCATATCAGCAGGAAGAAGTTGGAAGGCATGGAGGCCGCCGGCTGTGAAGCCAACGTGCTTGAACCCAGCCTTGCGGTAGCAGCGGCCCGGATCGCGCTTCTTGCGGGTTTTCTTGGCGTCAACGAAGGGGGTGAGGCCCAGCGGTGGAACGTCAGGCCAGATGGCGCGCGTGGCGGCAACAGCTGCTAGGATGAGTTCGCTTGACAGGCCCGCACCCTCATTGCGGAACAGGCTATTGACCCATGCGCCCGCCCATGCGTGCTTGACGTACTGGGCGAAAGGCCAGGACGTGACCCAAAGCGCGCGGTCGCATGCCGACCGGAACACAACGCAGCGGCCGGGCGGCACGAATTGAGGCGAGCCAATTTTCTGCCGGTTGTAGTGCCGATCAGCTATCGAGACTGACGCCGGGTCCGCGCGGTGCGAAAGCAGCCAGTTCACGGCGCCTTCTCCTCGGTATCGGGTAGAGGTGGAGAGGCGAAGAGGGGTTCGATGGTGGCGTTGTAATCCGAGGCCAGCCGGTCGATTTCGTCCCTGGTCCTGCACAGGAACGCAGTGCGGCCATCGATAACTCCACGCCAAGCCACCGGCGTCGCCTCCCCGGTGTTCTTCCTAGCTAGAGAGGCGCGGAGGGCGACGATGATGCTTGCGATGTCTTCACGTACCGCTGGATCGAGCTTCCCCGCTATGAACCATAGTTTGGTCAGCAGGCCTTCTGCTCCCGCTCCATCCAGACAGGGAGAGAGGGCGGCGAGATAGGCAGCGATAGCGGCGGTGTAGGCGTCGTCGCCGTGCACGATGTGCCCCGAGAGTTCTTCGTGGAAGGCTCGGTAGCCTGCTGCGTCAACCCTGGTCATGGCTTGGCTCCGGCGCGGGAGATGGATCCACCGACAGCCCTAAGCGCCTCAAGGAATGCGTCCTTGGCTGGTTTGGGAACGAGAACCGTGAACACGTCGCAATCGCGCTCTCGCCGCCATTTCTTGATCAGCGTTGCGAGGTTGTAGCCGTCACCATTTGTCGGGTCGTCACCGTGACCTTGGAAATGGACGGGGCCGATGTCGTCCGTTTCATACGTCGCCAAAGGGTCAGGTGTATCGAAAAAAAGGTCATGATCCCAATACCAATCGTCGGCTGGGCTGGGCCATGCTTCATCTGTGAATTGCTGGAGTTCGGCGCCGCTGATTTTCATGACTGCTCCTGAAATAGGTTTCGACGGGGAGACGTAGGCAGGGCAGATTTGTCTATCTGCGGGGCCTTGTCGGATTTGGGGAAAGGGGCGCTGTGAATGGTCTGCTTGGGTCTGGCAATGCCGAGATGCTTGGCCTCCCGACGCTTGGCTTGCGCTATCGCCGGCACGTCGACCTCTCGGGTTTTCGGATTATGGCAGCACTCGACGCCCAGAAGCTGGCCGTCATCTGCGGTGAGCTTGCGGCGCTTGTCGATCTGGAGAGCGTCGGCAATGGTGTGGTCGATATGATAAGGTCGCTTGCCGAGTACCAGCCCGCAGCCTTCGCATTGAACGTGGCCATGCGCATTGGTGGCGCGGTGGACGATTTGCGCGTAGACAGCGGTGCTGAATTCGCGGCGGGCCATTTCACCGCGCCTCCGGCTTCACCGCGGCGACGTGCCGGCCGACTGCCTTGACGCGGATCCTGCGCTTGGCGACAATATCGCGGCGAAGCTGTTCCGTCATCTGCTGGCGCTTGCGGTAGTCGGAGAGGTCGGAGAGGTGCTGAGGCGTTTTCATGCAGCCTTCCTCCCGTATTTCGCCTCATATTCCGCCAACGGGTCGTAACCGACCTCTTGCGCCAAAAGCGCCATCGCCCTGGTGAAGTAGGCCGAGAATTCGGGATCGGTCATCTTGTCGTGCGCGGTGCTGTCGCGCATCAAACGGATGTCGCCGGACAGGGAAACGACCTTGACCCAAAAGCCGAGCGTGATGAGCAGGTCCTCATGGAGGTGCTTGTCGGACGGCCAGCGGTCGGTGGCGCGCACGGTCTCACGCAGGACAGCCCAATAGAGGCCGTCACGCTTGCGGTTGCGCGGGAACGACACGCTGACCTTCAAACGCTTGCCGAGAGGCACATCTGCCATTTGATCGGCGTCCATATGCATTTCGGGCGTGATGCCCTTGTCGGTGCGGATGGCGTAGAATTCGATCATCAGAGCGGCCTCAGAACGGGATCGGGTCGAAAACCAGCTTGACGTGCTGGATCTCGGGCAGCGGCGCGCAAACGGCCGCGGTCGACTTCATGACGAAGAACACTTCGCCCGGCGTCAGCCGCGCCAAGCGTTCAGCCTCGGCCAGCGCGGCCGATTTTTGGAAGTGCTGGAACGTCGGTGCATTGCCGCGATCCCGCCAGACCAGCCAGAATGTCGGTCGTTCGATTTTGTCGGTCATCGTCGTTCCTTGAGATGTTCCCGGCGGTACGGAAACACAGCCGCCGGTCGCCGGAGGTCAGCCAGCTAAGACGTTTTGAACCAGTGGATTGTTCAGAGTTTCAGCGCGGCGGCCGTAGTGCCGGACGCGATCGACGAGGGCCGCCAGTTCCGTGTTGAACTGGTCGACGGCCTTCGAAATCTCGGCGATGTAGCCTTCGTCACGGAAGGCGCGCTTGATGAAGACAGGCATGCCGGGCCAGTAGACGACGATGTCGATCCATTCGCGCTCGGCAACCCAAAGCGCGCCCTGGCATTGGGCCTTGTGCTCGGGAGGGAAGTCGCCGCGCTCCCAACATTCGATAACGAGGTCCGGCAGCTTGGTCTTGATCTCGAGCATGCCGTTGGCGCCGACAAGCGAATCCGGCGAGCATCCCTTCTGGCCGTTTCGGATGAACCCGACCTGTTCGGGTAGCGTATCGGTCGCAAAGGCGTAAAGCTCGCGCGCCTCCGGCTCCATTTCGTGGCCGCGATCCATATGGACGTTGGTGAAGCCTTCCATGGGCTTGCCGGTGATGACTTCGCCGGCAAGCTGGCGCATGTATTTTGCGCGGGTCTTGCTGTCGCCGCCGCCGCGGCCCGATGCCATGACGGTGGCGAACATGCTGGCAGTCGGGATGCCGGCGCGGGCGAGGTGCCATTCTTCGGTGTTCTGGGCGCAGTTGATGATCGTAATCATGATGCCGAGCCCTTCACACGGATCTTGGTTTCGAGGCGCTGCTTTTCCCGCGCGAAAAAGCGGGCTTTGAGATGGGTCAAGGCGTCGATCTCCAGCCACTTGCAGTAGTCGGGGACGTTCCAGCCGAGCTCGTCGATCAGGTTCTGCAGCTCGTCGCGCTGCTCGTTGGTGATGGTTGCATCATCGTCGGGGCGGTTGCCGTCCCGGTCATCGCCGGTGCTGATGTTGAACAGCATGCAGAGCAGGTAGCGCCGGCCGTAGGTCGCGGTGCTTCCGAATGCCTGGGTGCCGGTCTTGTTGACCTTGCCTTGCGAGCCGGCGCCATCGACAGGGATTTCGCCGACACCGTTCCGGACGTGGCCTTCCTCGTGGGAGATTTCCCAAAGGATGCGAAGTTCTCCGAGCTGGTTGTACCCGTCGGGCTGGAATGACACAGCGAAGCCATGCTTATGGATGATCGGCATGGCCTGCTGTTCGATGGCAGCGAGGTCGGCATAGGTCGACTTGGTGTGATCGTTCTTCTGGTTCTTGGTGACGACGGGCAGCTCGGCCTGGCACTTCGACATGGCCGCGAAAAACGCCTTCTTTGCCAGACGGTCAGCGGCTTCGAGCGCACGGTCTTCCATGCGCTCCTTCATCGCCAGCATTTCCTTGAGGCGCTCGATAGGGACGGTCGGATCCATGGCGACGCGTTCGATCGCGGCAACCATGCGATCGTCGGGCGATGGTGCGAGATGGGTATCGTCCGTGCGGACGTCGAGAGACGTGCTCATGCAACCTTCCTTTCGTAAGACGGCAGATTTTCCGCTGCCCATTTGTCGTAGAGAGTGAGCCAGCGGCGACGCGCCATGCGCAGGTCGTCGGCGGGCGGGCCGTAGCCGGCATCCTTGTTGTGCTGTGCTTCCTGGATGAGTGCCGCGAGTGCGGTCAGCTGCTCATCGAGCGGCTTGCCGGCGATGACAGCGTCGACGTGCTCGGAGAAGAATGCGGGCGCGGTCATGGCAGCACCAGATCGAGCCGCCCGGCGACGATGCAGACCGAGCAGATGACGAGGCATGCGGTCCAAGGATGACGGACCAGCCAATTGCAGGTGGCATCCATCAGAAGGCCTCCCCGGAACGGTCTTCGAAATCGAAGAAGGCGAGGCAGGCGGCCGGCGCCGCGCTTTCGCGTGGCCGGCGCCCTTCAATCAGGCCGACCAGCTTGTCGAGCCGTTCGCTTGGGAGCTTGAGAACGAAGGTGCCGAAATCGCTGTTGAAGCGGCGCCAGTCCGTCCCGCCATTGGTGCCGGGATTGATTACGCCGGCCTGCTCGAGGTCGGACAGGTCGAGATTGTGGATGATGACGAAGACTTCGCGGAAGCTGAGCGAGTTCACCGGGCGGCCCTCCAATGCGAGGGGCCAAGGCCGCCATGCTCCGACCAAGTGAAAGTTCCGTCCGGCGCAACCCATAACCCGCTGCATCCAGGCGCGAACAAGTCGTTTGTTGCCTCCGGATTCCAACGGACGGGAAAGGCGCCGACATCATCGTGGGCGACGATAATCAGGGTCCCGTCGCGCGGTGCGCTTGAAATCGGGGCGTAGCGGTCGTCAATGATGCTGGACATCACGCCACCGCTTTGAATTCGATGCCGAACCTGCCGGCGATGACCGCATCCAAATCGGCAAGGAAGGCGACACGCCGCGCATGCTGCTCTTCGCTGATCCAAGTCTTGCGATTGGCGACCCACTGGCGCATCGCCCAAGCCGCGCCGCCGACGGTCGCGTTGGTGCCCGAGCCGAACTCGCGGCAGACCTGCTTGAAACCGTCGACGTCGGTATCGCCGCGCTCGTGCTTCATCGCGATCACGTCACGGAGGAATTCAGCCTTAGTCTGAAGGAGCAGGCCGGGCTTGGGCGACAAAGCCGAAATCAGGCCGTCGCGGGTAAGGTCGAGGGAGTGGGTGTTCATGCCGACACCGCAAACTTGGCGCGCATTGCGCATTGAGCAGCTGCACAGGCGTCGATATCGCCGGCAAGCAAAGCGGCCATGATTGGCGCCGCTGCTGCACGACGGGCTTCAATCTCGGCGCGGAACTGCGCAAGCGTAACAGTGCGCTTGGTCCCGTCGAGCGTGATTTCGTAAGTGGTGGCGTTCATTGCCGTTCCTCATCTGGTATGAGGAGACAATAGGGAATTTCCTATCAAATGTAAATAGGAAAAATCCTAGCAGTAGGATATTTTGATGGTGAGCCCGCCGCGGACGCCGAATCGCGCGCAACAAAAAGCCCGCCGAAGCGGGCTAATCGTAGGAGAGGGTCGCTTGTCTTGCGCTAGGCAGCCTTGGGAAAATCCATATCGAAGCGCAGGGGATGGCCGAGCGCTTTGAATGCCTCTTCAAGCGTATCCAGGCGCGAATTATGGTCGAGCCGGAACAGGCGGTCGACGTGTTCCCGTTTGCAACCTAGTTCCCGCATAAGGTCCGCACGGGTCCACCCCTTATCTTTCAGGATCATGTAGAGCCCCGATTTCAGGAAGACGAGCGCAGGAACTTGAACAAACCGACCTTTGCCGGGCGTATCTTTGAGTGGGAACGGAATATCGTCACCATTGGCGATCCGAGCGGCGATCGCTTCCTCGATTGCGTTGAGCCCGTTCCGACATGCCTGTTCCTGGGTATCGCCAAAGCTTACGACCTCCTCAAATTGAGGTGCCGTTACCATCCAAGTTCCATTGTCGTCGGGCGTGAGAGTGAGTTCATACCACATACAAGAGCCTCCTCTATTTCAGCCCCAAGTCTTTCTTGATCTTCTCGACCAAGCGCGTACCGAGCTCCTTGCCGCCGCCGTGCATAGGCAACTGGGAAACCCTATCTTTGAGACGGACAGTCTGATGACCGCTTCCACCACGATGGGTTTCGAAGGTGCATCCCTGCTTGGCGAGCCAGCGCCGGAGTTCGTTCGCATTCATACAGATAGAGTATTCCACACTTCTGTGGAAGTCAACATAAGTGTGGAGTTTCAACAACTGTCTGAAATCAATGGGAATTATAGCTAGTCGTTGGCGCTATGTTCTAGCGGGTGTAACAGCGGTCTCAATTTCCCGAGCCTTTTCTGCCCGTAAAAGGCCGTCAATCCCAGACCATCAGGAGTCTAGTCGAGCCGCGATCACTCCTGAAGGTACTTGTCAGGAGCCTCGTCAGGCGGAGACCTAGACCGGTAATTGACTCTGCGGCCATAGGAAGACTTTCCTAGCTTCGTTAACAACGAGCGCCAGGGAGGCGACAGGATGAGTGCAATGTACGTCGTTCAATCTTTCATAGCCGGCAAGCGCGGCCAGCTGCAGGCCGATAGTCCGATCCAAGCCAACAGCACCAGCCATGCTCGAGGCCTGGCTCAGCGTCTGGCTGTCAGGAAGGCGCTGGTGGTCGCCTTCCAGCGGGAAGGCGATCCAAAAACCGGGGAATGGGAAGACGCCAAGCTGATCGATGCCTTCGGGGATGTGCCGGACGAAATCAAGGAAATGGAACGCGTCCAGTAGCCAGCCGAATCGGAGGGGCCTCGATCATGATCAAAGTGAAGCCGCGCTACAAAAGTCGGAACGAACAGATCGTTGCAAATCTTCGTGCGCTGGCTGGCGCGTCGGCGCCCATCGATCCGGAGATGTTGGTGAAGCGGAAAGCAGCCGAAATTGCTATCGCGATGGCGCTTTTACACGGGGGCGACTGGATGACCCATGTGGATCACGATGCTGGTGTTGTGTTCGTGACGCGTCGGCCTTGGGTAGAACCGACTTGATTGTCGAGAGGATCGCCGGGATTGAACTTGGTGGTAGGCCGTCAATGCGCTGTAACAGTTCGATGATCTCGTCATCGCTTCTCGCAAGTTGGGGTTGCCTTCCGACATGCGTTTTGGGACCATCTCGCGTCGCCTGGTCCAGCTTCTCCCTTATCTGCGCCACCAAATGGGAATGCATGATCCGCGGGGATTGCTTCGTGACGAATTGCTGCACGTAAGTCGGGTTTTTGCCCAGCGCTTGTGACAGCGCCTTGTAGTCGATCAACCTCGCATGTTGCGCTCGCTCAAGGTCGTCGCGCAGCCGGTTCATTTCAGCGATGAGCATTTCGGTATCCATGCCCGAACGGTGGCAGGGCGGCTTCCTATCGTCCAATAGGAAAAATCCTCTTGCATGATAGGAAAAAACCTATTACACATGAGGCATGACCGATCTTGAGCGCTTCCAGCAAATCGTTGAGCAGTTCATTGCCGACAGGGCGATGAGCCCAACCGAATTCGGCAAGCAGTTTGCCGGTGATCCGCTGTTCGTCTTCCAGCTTCGGAAGGGCAGGGAGCCGCGCACCGCGACCCGCCAGCGTGTTCTCGCGGCCATCCAAGGCGAGCGCGCAGCATGACCGACACCACCGAAACCAGCCAGACTGTTGCCGCCGGCCAGCTGCGCGCGTTCGTCGATCGCATCCTTCGTTTGAAGGAAGAGCAGGACACGATCGGCGGCGACATCAAGGAAGTCTATGCCGAATTGAAGGGCTGCGGCTTCGACCGCACCGCCGTCGGCGCGTTGGTGACCGAGCTTCGCAAGAAGGCCAAGACTGGCATCCAGGAATTCGAGGAGCGCAACAGCATCCTCGACCTGTATCGCCTCGCTTACGAGGATGCTTGCAAGCCACAGGCGCATGCCCGTGCGCGCACACGAGAAAACATTAAAGAATTTCCGGCCGGCAAGCGCGCCGACGGTTGCACCAAGATCGCGATGAAGCATGAAAACATCGCGACCGACCTTCCGCCGCACGACGCCGAAACCGGCGAGATCATCGAACAGAATTCGTCCGATCTGACCTCCTCCCCAGAAACGACGGATACGGCCGGGGCGGAACCTCCTCCCTCCGCTCCGGCCACCAATTCCAGCTCTGTTGCAGTGCCCGCACCCCAAGCCCAACCTGCAACAAAGGAGGCCGGCGTCGATCCCCTCGCGGCGCCGGCCAATCATTCTGAGATACCTGACCGCGCTACTCCAGGGGATGCCGGCCATCCCAGCAAACCAAGCCCGGAAGTCGCCCGTGCAAAAAACGACGATCCTCATCAGTTCGTTGTCGGTCAGGGTGCCATAGGCCAGGGCAATTCCGGGCGAGCCGTCACCATTTCCGATGCCGATGTCCCGGCATTCCTCAAAAAGGCACCATCGCCAGCACTCAATCCCGATTGCCAGAAGCCGCAGTCCTGCCGGTGGTCGCATAGCCAAGCTTCCTGCGCGAAATGCGCCAATGACGCCGCCATAGCTCGGCAGCGGGGGAGGGCAGCATGAGCGCCATCTGGACCCATGACGGAACAGTCATCGTGTTCGATCCGGAAATCGGCACTGTCTCGGCGCCAAGCGAAACCGCCGCACGCCGTGAGGTCGAGCGCCGCAAGGCCATGAAGCGGGAGCGGCGCGCGTGATCTCCTCAACCCAATCCGCTGCCGCAACTGTCCTCTCTGTCGGCATCGGCAGACTGCGGACGGCGATCGAGGCTACCCGAACCCAAAAGCCTCTCGCCGTCCGCATTTTCAGCCGGGGACAACGGCTGATCCTGAATTTGTTCCGGCCCTTGAAGGCGTCCGGAAGCCCTTCGTTTCGCTCGCTCGTCCATGACGCCAATCAACCGACGCGCGGCTTCTTCCATGGTCTCAAGTTCTCGCCAATCCCTTCTGTTGCTGCTGCTCATGAAAGCAACATAGCAAAGGGTTCATGTCATGGGCGACAAGTCGCGTGTAAAGGGTAACAAGATGTCTGTGATCGAAATCAACGATCCGATGTTTGCAGGCAGAAGCGCCAAGAGAATGGCGACGGACCTGCTGGGGAAATACCACCGTGGTCCCGGCGATAACATAGAAACGGCAGCATATCGCATCCAATCGGAATGCGGAGTGGATGCCGACGTGATCTTACAGGGGTGGAATAGACCGGCGCGGGGGATGCTCACTCATAGATGGCTTCCCCTGTTCCAAGCCTGGGTTGCGGCCGGGTTCGCCAAGGCTGACGCAGCATACGACGAGGAAAGGGCGCGCCATGAAGATAGTTCGGCGCTGGTTAGGCTGGCTGATCTTGTGGCTGGCAAGAAAGCTGAAAGGTGAACGATGAACGCAATGACCAAGAGCCTTGCCGAAGCGGTCGAAGCCGACCTTGCTAACGTCTTCCCGCTCAAGCTCGCGCCTCGGCCCAACGCTGAAAAGCTGGCCGATCTCCACCGCAGGGAAGCGGCCGCCTGTTTGCAGCGCGTCGCGGAGGCCAAGCGCGCGCTGAAGGCTGATCTCGCTGCATTCGCCGCCGCTCGGAAGGCCGAGAAGGCTCGGCATGAAGCCGAAATGACCGCCTTGGCTGAAGGAGAGGCTTTCGCTCGGCAACGCACAGCCGAGGCCATATCCGACGACGAAAAGCTCAAGGCCTACAACCGCGCCGCGCTCGACGCTCTCGCCTGAAAATCTCAATCAAGGGGTCAATGAAGATGGACGTGCAGTCTCCCGATATTTTCGACCGCATGGCTAGCCTTGTCGAGGAAGACAAGACCGAATTTCTCGCGGCGATCAAAGAGCACAACGTTTGGAATGATGTCCGCAAAATGGCGATCGATGACGCGATCGACCTCCAGGAGGTTGTCGCCAAAGATGATCACGACGACGCGATCGCCAATCTCGAAAAGGAGATCGCGCAAGCGCCTGATTTCACCGACGATGCCGACCGTCTGCATGATGCGATTTGTGAGGGTAGCAGGCAGGATGCAGTCGATATCCTGAATGACATCACCAACGGCCGGCTTCGCTCCGTTCGCGAGCAGCGCAACCTCTTTCCCGATCGGGTGCCGGCATGAAATTTACCGCCGAACGTGAAACCATCCTCGCCGCGCTGACCTTCGTCGGCAAATACGCGGCATCCGACAACAAGATCCCGATCATCGCCGATGTGTTGATCAAGGCGAAGGGTAGCCAGGTCTATTTCGTCGCGACCGATCTCGAGCAAGCCGCCGCGGATTCGTGCCCTGCCGAAGTGCAGGAGCCGGGCGCGCTGTGCCTGCCGGCCTCGCTGCTCCTCAAGGCAATCAAGAGTTCGTCGGGCGAGGTCAGCGTCTCAGCTGACGATCGGCAGGCGACCGTCACCATCGGCAAGTCCAAGTTCAAGATGCCGGTCCTGCCAGCGGCCGACTTCCCTAAAATGCCGATGCTCACCAAGGACGGTGACTGTGCGTTTGCGGTCGACGGCGCCGTCTTGACCAGGATCGGCAAGGCCGTCGCGTTCTCGGCCGAACCGCCCAATGGCCGCTATTTCCTCATCGGCGTGTCATGGCGTGTCCATGAAGGTCAGCTGGAGTTCTGCGCGACCGATGGCAAGAAACTGTCGCTGATGTCGGTCGATGCACCGTATGCGGCCGCGGCGATGCCATCTGTCATCGTTCCCATCATCGACACGCCGTCGTGGTCTGGTCCGGTCAATGTGGATGCGTCCGAGGCCTTCGTGCGCTTCCAGTCCGGGAACCAGACCCTGGCATCGAAACTGATCGAAGGCACCTATCCTGACTATCATCGCCTGATCCCGAAGAACTCTACTTCGATCATCCTTGACCGGCAGGAACTGTTGGCCTCGCTGGGGCGCGTTGCGCTCGTCGCGGATGCCAAGGAACATTCGATCCTGTTCGTCGGCAGGGACGGCAAGATCACGTTGTCATCTGTGACCGCGACCGGCGAGGCGGTCGATGAGATCGCCTATCACGGCGACGATTTCCAGATCGCTATCGTCCATCACGTCGCGGTTCCGATCCTGTCCAGCTTCGACTGCGAGACCATCGAACTCCGGTACGCAGACCACCAGACCGGCATCACGATCCACGATCCGAACGATGCTTCCAGGGTCACGTTTGCGATGCCCTATCGCGATAGCCGTCTCGCCGAATTCATCCCTGCCTATAAGGAGGCAGCGGAATGACGATCGCGGCATATTCCGATTTTCTCGCGAGCAAGGTTCGCATGGTTTCGGATCGAGGGTTGGCTTCGACGCCGGATCTTTCCGAGCACCTGTTCCCATTCCAGCGCTCATGCGTCGAGCATCATCTGCGTGCCGGCGCGGCTGGCTGCTTCCTCGATACGGGGCTCGGCAAAACCGAAGTTCAGCTCGAGTTCTGTCAGCGCGCCATGGAAGCGACCAACCTCACGGCGATCATGTGGACGCCGCTGGCTGTGGCCGGCCAGACCAAGCGCCGCGCTGAAAAGTGGGGCTATGAGGCCTGCATCGTCCGCGATCAGTCCGAAGTCAGGCCCGGCCTGATCAACATCTGCAACTATGACCGGCGCGAGCAGCTGGACACCAGTTCGTTCGGCATCGTCTCCTGCGACGAAGCTTCGATCCTCAAGAGCTTTTCCGGTGTCATCAGGCGAGACCTGACCGAAGCGCATCGCAATGCGCGGTTCAAGCTCGTTGCCTCGGCCACGCCGGCGCCGAACGATCATATGGAGTTCGGGTCATATGCCGAATTCTGCTCGGTCATGGCCTACAACGAAATGCTGTCACGGTTCTTCATCAACGACACCTCGACCGCATCGCAGCAATGGCGCCTCAAAGGCCACGCCGAGCGCCCATTCTGGGACTGGATGGCATCTTGGGCGAGGATGGCGGAGCGCCCGTCAGACCTCGGTGACGAGGCCAGCGATGCGCGCTACCAGCTGCCGGGATTTGAGATTGTCCGCCACTCTGCCGGGGGCCAGCCCATCAAGGCAGGCGATGGCGACATGTTCGGTGCGTCCTCGCTCTCGGCCACCGGCCTGCACGAGGTCAAGCGCCAGACATGCGAGGCGCGCGCGGAGGTGATCGCCGCCGCCGTGGCCGCCGAGCCGGACGAGCCTTGGGTGATCTGGTGCGACACGAACTACGAGGCGGATGCGCTCATTGCGGCATTGCCTGATGCCGTCGAGGTTCGCGGCACGCAGTCGATCGAGGAAAAGGAGGAAAAGCTTGAAGGCTTTGCCTCCAGGCAGTTCAAGCACCTGATCGCCAAGCCATCCATGTGCTTCGGGCTGGATTGGCCCTTCTGTGCCCGCATGGCTTTCGCCGGCCGGACCTATTCATACGAGACCTGGTACCAGGCTGTGCGCCGATGCCTCCGGTTCGGTCAGGAGCGCAAGCTCATGGTGCATCTGGCGATTGCCGAAGGTGAGATGGCAACCGGCAGCGTCATTTCCCGGAAATCGGATGACCACTCGAAAATGAAGGTCGCCATGCGCGCAGCGATGCGCCGGGCGCAGGAACAGTCGTGGGCCGTCAAGACGGCCTATCAGCCCAACCACACTGCGAGGCTCGCCCCATGGATATCCGCTGCTTGAATTCGAACGAAGGCGCAAATTGGCAAGCGATCCAGGGCGATTGCGTCGACGTGCTGATGCAGTTGCCCGATGACAGCATCGACTTCAGCGTCTACTCGCCGCCGTTCGGCTCGCTGTTCGTCTACTCGGAATCGGCCGCTGACATGGGCAACTCGACCGATGACGAATTTGCCGAGCACTATGCCTGGCTGGTTCGGGAGAAGTTCCGCGTCACCAAGCCGGGCCGTTTGACGGCCGTTCATTGCTCGGACCTTCCGATGACCAAATGGAAGGATGGCGCGATCGGCATTAAGGATTTCTCGGGTCAAATAATCCAGATCCACGAAGATGCTGGCTGGATTTATCACGGCCGGCGCACGATCCGGAAATCACCCGTGACCGAGATGACGCGCACCAAGCACATCGGCCTGCTCTACAAGCAGTTGCAGAAGGACAGTTCGAAGTCGCGCGGCGGCATGCCCGATTATCTCCTGACCTTCATCAAGCCCGGTGAAAACGCCGAGCCGATCAAGCACACTCCGGAGGATTTCCCGCTCTCGCAATGGCAGGAGTGGGCGGAGCCGGTCTGGATGACGATCAACCAGTCCAATGTTCTGAACGTCGCCATGGCGCGGGAAGGGGCCGACGAACGTCATCTATGTCCGCTCCAGCTCGACGTTATCGAACGCGCGCTCGTCATGTGGAGCAATCCCGGCGACATCGTGCTGTCGCCATTCATGGGCATCGGCTCGGAAGGCGTCATGTCGCTTCGCCTCGGCCGCAAGTTCATCGGGACCGAAACCAAGGAAAGCTATTGGCGCCAGGCCTGTCGGTATTTCGATGCGGAGGACCGCCAATCCGACATGATCGCGAGCGCTGTGGCATGACCAGCTACGCTCAATCGGAAATCGATCAAATTGCCGTCTGGCTCAGAGAAGGCGACTCGGCGTCTCAGGTAGCGAGCAAACTATCATCGGTCCGTAGTCGGTCTGTTTCGCGCAACTCGATCATCGGCATCGTTCACCGCAACAAGACGCTTGCTGCAGTTGGTTTCAGCCGCAGCAATCCATCGCCCGGCTCGGGACAAGGCAGCATCTACACTCCCGCTGAAATCGAACTGGTTGCGAAAGGGCTTGCGGCCAAGAAAAACTATGCGCAGATCGCGCGCCAGTTGGCCGCCAAGAGCGGTAGGGCAATATCGCGCTTCGGCGTGAAAAGCCTTGTGCTGCGCACCCCTGAATTGAAGGAAATCGGTTTCCAGGGGAAGAAGGGGAGGCCTTCCACCAAAGGCAAGGTTTCTCCGGGCCAATTGCCGGGCAAGCTGTTCCTGGCCGTCACCTCGGACCTAGATCGGGAGCCCTCGGCCTTTGATCACTTGACGCGCCCCTCGGCGCGCAGCGTCGGCGCACAGGCGCACTTCGTTGCCACGCGCTTCATTGACTGCCTGTTTGATCGTTGCCGCGCTCCCCTGAGTTCCGATCTTGAGGAAAGGCCCGGCCCAGACATGCTTTGCTGCGGATTCCGCGTGGAACTCGGCAAACCGTATTGCGCCTATCACGACGCTCGCCTGACGAACCGCGAGCATAATTTCCTGGCGGAGGCGGCTTGATGGACTTTTGGCATGACGGTTTGTCCAGGCCGCTGGCTAGCCCCAAGCTGAGGGTATTGAGCTTGGGTGCCGGCGTTCAGTCCACCACCTTGGCCTTGATGGCTGCGCGCGGCGATATCGCGGCTCCTGACTGTGCCATTTTCGCCGACACCGGCGATGAGCCGCAAGCCGTCTATGAGCATCTGGCTTGGCTCTGTTCCGGCGTGCTGCCGTTTCCTGTTCATATTGCCCAATGCGATCGGTCGCTTAGAGCGGCATTGATGGCAGGCGACGAGGACGGCGCACGCATCCCGTGGCACGTTGGCCGCGGCGGCATGGGCGGCCGAAACTGCACCCGCAATTGGAAGATCCGGCCGATACGGCGGAAAATCCGAGAACTGCTTGGCGTCGGGCTTCGTGGCTACGTTGCTCCCGGCGCCGTGGAAAGCTGGGTCGGCATATCCCTCGATGAAATCACGCGCATCAAGCCTAGCGGATGCCTCTTCATCCATAACCGGCATCCGCTGATCGAAGCAAGGATGACCCGGCAGGCCTGTTATAGGTGGCTTGAGGAACGCCAATATCGGATTCCGCCAAAGTCGCGCTGCAAATATTGCCCGTTCCAAGGCAACGAAGGCTGGCGCAGCCTCTGGGAGAACCCCGACGAATGGGCGGAGACCGTCGAGTTGGATGGTTGGCTTAGAGAGCCGGCGCAAATCGCCCGGTTTCACGGTCAGGTATATCTGCACCATAGCCGAGTGCCGCTTGCCGAGGCCAACATCGCGCTTGCTGACACCGGCCCCGATCTGTTCGGCCATGAGTGCGAAGGGATGTGCGGGGTATGACCGATTACGATCCATCCACCGCCGCCTATCTCCGCGACGCCCAAGCGCACGCTGCAATCGTTCTGTGGGCATCTGGTCAGTTCGACACCAAGGACATCGCCGACGCGCTGCGCTGCCGCGAGGATGCCGTTTACCGGACGCTTGCGCTGGCCAAGGAAGGCGCTCGCGCCGACCGGAGGGCTGGGTGAGCAAACGCCTGCCATACATGCCGTTCTGGGTCGATGACTACCAGCGTGACACGCGGCACCTGACCACGGAGGAGCATGGCGCTTATCTGCTGCTGCTCATGGCGGCATGGGCGTCGCCTACCAATTCCCTGCCCGACGATGATGACATGCTGGCCCGTGTGGCAGGCGTGTCGCTTGCCCGCTGGCGCAAGATGAAATCCATCATCATGGCCTTCTGGAGCCTCGACGGCCGCAGCAAAAGGTGGTCGCAAAAACGTCTCAAGAAAGAGAGGCGATTGGCGGTCGATAGAAAAGCGAAAGCAGCCGATGCTGCTGCAAGTCGCTGGAAAGACAAGAAAAAAGGTGATGCTCAGGCGATGCTTGAGCAATGCCATCCTTCCATAACCATCAAAGGAAAACCTAACGGTTTTCTAGAGCGCGCCAGAGCGCCGAAAAAATCCCGTCAGCAAAAAATCGAAGAGGGGTTCCTCAAATGCGTGAACTCGTAGCCACGGACGATTTCAACAAGCTGCCCGAGAAATACCGGGACCGGGCGAGAGCGATCAAAGCTCGTGTCGCCGAGATCGACGGGCTGATGAAACCTTGTGATGCATCCGACACCCGTGCCGCGGTGCTGCGCATGGCCGGCCAGTTCCGGGACCAACCCGAGATCGACCACGCCGAGATGGCCGGCGAGTTCCTGGCAGCGTGTCGGGATCTGCCGACGTGGGCAGTGTCGGAAGCTGCCAGCGACTTCCTCGCCGGCCGCGTCGACAACCACACCGGCCAGTTCATGCCGACCTGTGCCGAGTTCGCAAAGCGGGCGAGGGCGATCATGACGCCATTTCTGTCCGAGCGCGCCGCGCTGCGCACCGAAGCATCGAAGCTGATCGACCGGGCGCGGGAAGACCACAAGCGCCACCTGATCGAAATGGAGCGCCAAGATCCAGCGGTGCGCAAGCGTGTCGCAGCCTTGGCCGAGGCCGCCACAGCTGGCGCTGCGAAGCGCCAGGGCCTGCCTCGCATCGCGATGAACCAAGCCGAGCAGAAGCGCATCGACGCCCTCAAACGGCCACGTCAGGAAATTTCGAAAGTCGAGCAAACCAAAATTGTGAAAGGTCGGTCATGAGCAACACAGCAAAGTGGTTCATCGCCAGGATCGGCCTCGGCGGTGCGAAAACCGCTAAGGATCGCATCGGGACGCCGGAAAATCGGAAGGGTGAGATCGTCGCCGAGCGCTCGATCCGGGATGCTGGCTTCGAATGCTACTACCCGCGCATGCGCAAGGAGATCGTCCACCATCGGACCAACGTGCGCATCGTGCGCCGCTTCCCGCTGTTCACCGGGTACATCTTCGTTGCGTTGCCGTCGGCGAACGGGGAATACCTCAAGGACTGCGACGGGCTCGGCCGCTTGCTCAGCTACAACGGAGAATTCGGCAAGCCCTGGCAGGTCCCGACTGGCGCGGTTGAGGGCTACATGCACGCCGAGGCGGATCTTGAATTCGACGACACCAAGGAATCGAGGATCAAGCGCAGGCTTGAGGGCAAGACCAGGCGCGAAACCATCCAGATGACTTTCCCAGAAGGTCAGGCCATCCGGGTCAAGCAGGACTGGCAGCACACCCACATGCTCGCCGGCTTCCATGGCGAGGTGGTCGGCGTCACAGGCAGGGGGACGGTCAAGAGCATGATCGAAATGTTCGGCCGCCTGGTTGCGGCCGAATTCGACGCCGATGATATTGAGCCTTATCCGGCGCGTGATGCCGCCTAGCTATAGCTAGACACCAGGTTCGAGGTACATCTCTGCATCCCAAATTTGGCTTTTTGCGGCGACACCTTCTAGTTCCTTGAAGGCGTCAACGGCAAATTCATTCTTCTTGGGAGGAATTGCCACCCCTCCCTGCGCCTTGATTGCATCATAGACCTCCTGCGGAGTGTTTTTGACGAACTGCTTTTTGTCGCCGATCATCAAGGCCGAATTTATCTTGCCACTCCAATCGGGTGTCTGCTCGGCCTTCGAAACAAAAACTGGCCCTTTCGCAGTGGCGCCATTGAACCAGACAGGATCTCCGCCTGGTTGCGTCAAGCTGATGAAAGTCTTAACTTCCGCTGCAACAGAATTCGCCACAACAGTCGCGACATCATTGTACAGCTCGTCGCCGTAGACCGCGTCGCTAATACGCGACTTTCCATTTGGGCCGTCATTCAGCGTCGTCTTTCGAACCCTGATTATGTCAGTCGCCTTTATTTGAAATTTCTCGTCGTCATAGCGCGTCAAGTTGATCATTTCGTCCTCCCATCTCCGATCATCTCAGCCAACCAGACAAATCGTGATGCGACAAGAGGGCGTTGGAGATTTTTCGAACGAAGGGTGAACATCGCTTGCGCTGGCGCGCAGATGATTTATCATCTGTGGTCAGGTGATTTGCTGTTCTGAAGCGGACCTGCTTGCAGGGAATACTCGCCGGGCAAACCTTGCCGCCACACACGCTGGCGTGCGCTCTGCGGGCTAGTGTCCAGAGATATCATCAACCCGTCTGAAGGAGGCATTTGTCAACGCTGGCCATGCCGGGCCGTCAGCGAGAGGCACACAAGCGTCAAAAATAGGCAGCTCAAGATAGCAATGGCGACATGCAGCGTATATCGTGCCTGAGTGTAGTCGGGGGATAAAATGATCGAGATTGAGGGGAACAGCGTTGTCCTGTCAAAGCAGGTCCTGCTCAGGGAGGACGAGCACCGGGTAAAATTTCAAGTTGAAGAGGGTTTCTCAGTCGAGATCACGTTTTCCTCTGACGCAACAGCAAAACCCAGTCTTTCGCCCCGGGCTGAAGAAGGAGTATTTCGACTGCCGCTGGCCAATTTTGGCAGCCCACTCGGCATGGCTGTCAGCGGAATGATGAATCTGCGTGCGGGCTCTGTGAAGGGGCAGGCGGGGACATGGGCGTATAAATACGCACTTTGCGTTCATCTGATCGGTGACAAGTTCCGCCTTGTTACCTTTACCATAACCGAGGCTCGCGTCGTATGAGCCAAACTTCAAACATTACGCAAGAAGGCGTTACGCAAGGATCAATCGTCGTAAACGACTACGTCAGGCGGAGCGTCCGCGTGCTGGCCATCCACGAACACGAGGTTCACCAGATCTCATTCATGAATGGATTAAGCTCGCTCTTCTTTTCCATCGGGTCTGGTTTATTGTCGTTCGCGGTGGGTTTGTGGGCGAATGCCGCTTTTCAAAATGGATCTAGCCCGGAAGGGCGGGTATTAACCTCTGTCGGTGCGCCGGTTGCGCTGTTGTTTGCAGTGGTTGCGTTTGGGGTTGGCATCCTGGCGGTTAAAAAACGTGGATCGCTGCTTGCCACTATCGAAGCACAGTCAGTGAATATTCCTGCTCCAGGGAATTGAGTGAGCCGCCCTTTTCCTAATCGGTTGCGAGGACACGTGCCCCTCACCGACAAGCAGCGCCCGCTGCCGCCGCTCGAGTTGCTGGAAACGGACGCGATCTGTTTTGCCGCTTCGGCTGATTTGAGCAAGTGGGCGCGCGCGACCTTCATCGCTGACGATGCCTTCCTCCGCAACGACGACCATCGCCACCTTAACCAGGCCACCATCGGCGCACTCTGGACGAACGTGCCGAATGGCAGGGCAGGGCGATCCATCATCGGCCAAGCCGAGAGAGGTTTGCCGCCGGCCGGCAAATGGCTCCGCGCTCGGATCGAGCGGCAGATCCTAGACTGGTTCGGCGATGTGCCGGATTTCATCCTGACGTTCGACGCCCACTACGCCAGCCAGTGCAGTGATGCCGAGTTCTGCGTCCTGGTCGAGCACGAGCTTTATCACTGCGGACAAGAGCGCGATGCATTCGGCCAGCCGAAGTTCCGCAAGAGCGGATTGCCGGCCTTCGCCATTCGTGGACATGATGTTGAGGAATTCGTCGGTGTGGTCAGGCGATACGGCGCCGACGCCGCGGGTGTTCGCGAGTTGGTCGATGCCGCAAAGGCCGGACCTGAAATCGCCAATGTGAGCATTGCCCAGGCCTGTGGGACCTGCCGGTTACGGGTAGCCTAGGCGGCCAGCACGCCAAGGCCACGTAGGGCCGCCTCGATGGCCGGGCGCTTCTCGTCAGGGCAGGGGTGTACTCTGCTGCTGGGATCGGCGCGGTTCACTGCTTGGCGCTTAGTCAATCCGTTATCGGCAAGGACATGTGCGATCCAGCAAGTCTTCGGCACAAAGCCGCTCTGCTGCTTCACGCGCTGTTGGATGTCCCGGTAAGTCGCCATTCAATCCTCCCTGACCGGAGCCTGACATAGATCATGGCCAACGCAAAGCTCAGCGAGGCCGCGAAAACGTTCATTGTACAGAGCGTCGCGTGTTTCGATACCCCGTCCGTTGTTGTCGAGGCAGTCAGGAAGGAATTTGGCGCCATGGTCACGCGCCAGACTGTCGAGGGGTACGACCCGACCAAGAAGGCGGGCGCGGCCCTTTCCAGCAAGTGGCGCGCTTTGTTCGCAGAGACCCGTAAGACCTTTCTCGAGGACACCGCCACCATCGCCATCAGCCATCGCGCCGTTCGCCTTCGCGCCCTTCAGCGTATGGCCGACAAGGCCGAGACGATGGGCAACATGAGCTTGGCGGCACAGCTTCATAAGCAGGCGGCCGAAGAAGTGGGCAACGCCTACACCAATCGCCGGGAATTGACCGGGAAGGATGGAAAGGACCTGCCGGCGCCTACCGCACCGGTGACGATCTTCCAGTTGCCCGACAATGGCAGGAGTTGAGCAAGGGCAGGCCGCCCCAACCGTCATCAGGCCACAGCCTGGCCCTCAGACGACGTTCCTTGGCTCTTCGGCCGATATCGCAATCTACGGCGGCGCGGCAGGGGGCGGCAAGACGTGGGCTCTGCTCATGGAGCCGCTTCGGCATGTGGCCAATCCGGGTTTCGGCGCGGTCTTCTTCCGGCGCAACCTCACTCAGGTCCGCAATGAGGGCGGCCTATGGGACGAAAGCGAAAAGCTCTATCCGCACTTGAGCGCGCAACCGCGATCGGCGCCGGACCTGAGTTGGACCTTTCCGTCAGGCGCAGGCGTCTCGTTTGCTCACCTCGAGCACGAAAAGACGATCTACAACTGGCAGGGCTCGCAGATCCCGCTCATCTGTTTCGATGAGCTGACGCATTTTTCGGCCAAGCAGTTCTGGTACATGCTCAGCCGCAATCGCTCCATGTGCGGCGTGCGGCCATACGTTCGAGCAACATGCAACCCTGACGCTGATAGTTGGGTAGCCGAATTTATCTCCTGGTGGATCGATCAGGAAACCGGCTTTGCGATCCCTGAGCGCGCTGGCGTCATCCGCTGGTTCGTTCGCATCGGCGACACGATCATCTGGGCAGACAGCAAGGAAGAGCTTGCCCATCAGGTCAACCCGATCGACGGCGAGCCGATCCCGCCGAAGTCGGTCACCTTCATCCCGGCCAAGCTGAGCGACAATGCTCTGCTGATGGCGGCGGACCCCGGCTATCTCGCCAATCTTATGGCGCAGCCGACAGTCGAGCGGGAACGCCTACTCGGCGGTAACTGGAAAATACGGCCGGCTGCTGGCTTGCTGTTCCAGCGCGGCTGGTGCGAAGTGGTCGACGCGGTGCCAGCCGGCGTCAGGTGGATGCGCGGCTGGGATTTGGCCTCGACGCCGAAGGTCGAAGGGAATGATCCTGACGGCACGGCTGGAACGAAGATCGGAAAGCTGCCGGACGGGCGCTACATCGTCGGCCACCATGTGAAGGACTTCCTGTCCCCGGCAGGCGTCGAGCGCTTGATCAAGAACACCGCCGACGCCGACGGCATTCCGACTAAAATCTCGCTGCCACAGGATCCTGGACAGGCGGGCAAGTCGCAGGTCACCAACCTGGTGAAGTTGCTCATAGGGTTCGACGCCAGGGCAACGCCGGAATCCGGCGACAAGGTAACGCGGTTCAGCCCGTTTTCAGCCCAGGCCGAAGCCGGCAACGTGCTGGTGCTCCGCGCACCTTGGAATGAGGCATGGTTCTCCGCGCTCGAAGGGTTTCCCGAAGCCGCGCACGATGACGATGCGGACAGCACAAGCCGGGCATTCAATGCCCTGATCGATGCCAGCACCTACACCTTGGCGAATATCTAGGAGCCGGCATGGGCAACATCATCACGCTTGCCAGGGACAGCCTGACCAACCTCGTTTCCCGCATGGGCACGGGCAGGGACAAGGCAGCATCGAGCTATTACGCGTTCACGCCGCTGTCGGATGCGGAACTGCTCAACGCCTACCGAACGGCTTGGCTGCCAAGGAAGATCGTCGACATCCCCGCCTTTGATGCCGTCCGAGCATGGCGCGACTGGCAGGCCGAGGGAAACGTCATCGAACCGATCGAGGCGGAAGAGAACCGGCTTAATGTTCGCGGCAAGGTGTTCGAGGCCAAGGTCAAGGCCAGGCTCTGGGGTGGCGCTGCCATCCACATCGGGACCGGTGATGCTGATCTAGCCGCGCCGCTGGAGATCGATCGTATCGGCAAGGGAGGGGTCAAATACCTCACCGTCTTGTCGCGCCGCCAGTTGAGCGCTGGCGAGATTGACCGCGACCCGGCATCTGAGTTCTACGGCCAGCCGAAATTCTACACGCTGACCGCCGGTACAACTGCGCAGGTCCAGATACACCCGTCGCGGCTGGTCATCTTCCAGGGCAACGCGCAACCCGATATTGATCTGGTCGACGGTCAGTTGTCGTGGGGCGACAGCGTGCTCCAGTCCGTGATGGACGCCATCAAGCAGGCCGACGGCACCGCGGCGAATATCGCCAGCCTCGTGTTCGAGGCGAAGATCGACATCATCAAGGTGCCGAACTTCATGGCCAGCCTCGCCAATGAGGATTACAAGGCCAAGATCCTGGAGAGGTACACCCTTGCCAACACTGCCAAGGGCATCAACGGCACGCTGCTCCTCGACAAGGAAGAGGAATACGAGCAGAAGTCGGCATCCTTCGCGACATTGCCCGATGTGCTCGACCGGTTCTTGCAGATCGTGTCCGGTGCGGCCGACATCCCTGCAACCAGGCTTCTCGGCCAAGCACCGGCCGGCATGAACGCCACCGGCGAATCGGACCTGCGCAACTACTACGATCGCCTCTCCGCCATGCAGCAGGTCGAAATGACGCCTGCGATGCATCGGCTGGACGAGTGCTTGATCAGGTCCGCGCTCGGGTCGCGCCCGGCCGATGTCTATTACGAGTGGGCGCCGCTCTGGGGCATGTCGGAGAAGGAGAAAGCCGACGTCTTCAAGACCAAGTCCGATGCGGCCCGCGCTTTGGCCGGCGGCAACGGTCAGTCGCCGCTGCTCCCGATCGATGCGCTCAGCGAGGCGCTGATCAATGCCTTCGTGGAAGATGGCTCGTTGCCTGGCCTGGAAGCCGCGATCGAGGAATTCGGCACGTTGGCAGAGCAAGAGCCGAGCGAGGATGAAGTAGTGGCCGCGACACTACAGATTGGTCAACGGGAAAAGCCCTAGCTCATCGGTAGAGGCTTCGCGGTCGACTCTCGGAGCCCAAGGCGTCGTAGGATTTCTTCGGCAAAGTCTTTCGGATACCCGCGTGGCAAAACGTGTTGCACTACGAAATCTCGGTCGAGAAACAGTCGATTGACGCTATTGTCTATCGTTGACTCAGATAGGGACCGGTCGATCTGATCCCTGTTGGCCCAGGCATTGTAGCAAACATTAAGCGTCATGAAATGGATGTACAGCCGCCGAACCTCTTCATCAGTCAGATCGCCGAATGGATGAAGGCGCTTCTCCAAAGATAGAAGCCTAGGGTTGCTCAAGACCACCGAGTTGTGTGTCTGCCACCAATTTTGAACATCCTCTGTAGATTTCTGAGCCTCCTGTTTTTGAGAAAAGCGAAAAACTAGCCAAGTCAAGGCGATGGTACCTACCGCTCCGATAAGCGCACCTATTGCACCAAAAATCTCTGCGATGTCGTGAATGTCATGAAGTGTCAAGTGTAACAACTCCGCCCTTCTTGATCCAAACACAAAGGCATATGAAATGCAATTCACCGACAAAGTATCTGTCGCGGGAACGCGCCAGACCGCCGACGGCTACCTTGTCGCCACCGCGCGCGCCGTGCGCACCGGCATCCAGCTCTACGCCGGCCATGAGGTCGGCAAGCCGGATCAGGACGTTGTGCGCGTCTATCGCGCCGCCGATCAGGTGTTCTCGCAGGACAGCCTCCAATCCTTCTCCCACGCCCCGATCACGGTCGATCATCCCGACGAGGAGGTGACGGCCGACAACTGGAAGGCGCTATCTGTCGGTGAGGTCAGCACTGCCGCCAAGCAGGACGGCCAGTGGGTGATGCTCCCGCTGATCCTCAAGGATGCGGCGGCGATCAAGTCGGTGATCGACGGCAAGCGCGAGCTCTCCGCTGGCTATACCTGCGATCTGGATTTCACCCCCGGCAGGACTGCCGACGGCGAGGCATTCGATGCGCAGCAGCGCGGCATCAAGATCAACCACCTGGCGCTCGTCGATCGAGCTCGGGCCGGTTCAAAAGCTCGTATCGGCGACGATGCGGGGAAGTGGGGCGCGAGCCCTGTCACACTCCAGACAGCAGATGAAAGGAATATCCAAATGGATCTGCGCAAAGTGCTGGTCGATGGGCTCCAGGTCGAAACGACCGACGCGGGCGCCCAGGCCATTTCCAAGCTGCTCGCGGACTTGCAGTCCTCGGCGGCCAAGCTCGCCGACGCCGAAACGAAGCACCAGACCGCTCTTGCGGCCAATGATGCCGATCTCGCCAAGGCCCACGCCGAACGCGATGCCGCCATCGCCAAGGTGCTGTCGGATGCCGACCTCGACAAGCGCGTCGCGGCCCGCACCGATCTCATCACGAAGGCCAAGGCGATCGCCAAGGACGTCAAGACCGATGGTCTGTCCGATGGCGCTATCCGGAAGGCCGCCGTCACCGCCGCGCTCGGCGATGCCGCTGTCAAGGACAAGGCCGACGCCTATATCGACGCCCGTTTCGACATCCTCGTCGAGGACGCGGCGAAGAAGATCGGCGGCGCCGATCCGTTCCGCCAGGTCGTGCAGAACGGCCTCCAGACCAATGACGCGGCCGGCACTGTCGCCACCGCCCACCAGGCCATGACCGATCATCTCGCCTCGGCCTGGCAGAACAAGAAGGAGGCCTGATCATGCCGGCAGTCCAGACTACCTACAGCGCCCAGCATGCGCGCTGGATCGAGGGCATGGTCCTCAACATGGAGCCGACCGACATCGTGTCCCGCCTTTGCGAGGACGCGGAAGGTATCGGCTTCGGCAAGGTCGCGGTTCAGGGCACGGCTGACAACCAGGTCGTGGACAGCGAAGCCACCGTCAAGTTCTGCGGCATCGCCGTTCTGGATGCGACGCAGCCGACTGGCAAGTATGAGCAGTACGCCACGGCGGCAATCATGAAGAAGGGCGTCATCGTCGTCCAGGCTTCGGTCGCGGTCGCCGTCGGCGATCCCGTCTACTACGTGCCGGCGACGGGCGTTCTCACGAACGTCTCGACGTCCAACACCCTCATCGCCAATGCTCAGTGGGACACCAGCACCGCCGGTGCCGGCCTCGCTGCGCTGCGCCTCGGCTAACAGGAGCGGCCACAATGAACGCACACACCATGCAGGACGCTCAGCAAGTCGCGATGAGCTTCCTTATCCGTCAGGCCACGCTCATCGAGCCGACGGTGTACGCGATCCGGTACCAGGACATCCAGTATCCGTCCCTGGTCCCGGTCGATACCTCCGCCCCGGAATGGATCCAGTCCGTCACGTATTTCTCGATGGATTCGGTCGGCCAGGCGCAGTGGTTCAACGGCAATGCGCACGACGTGCCCAAGGTCGAGCTGACCCGCGAGAAGTTCGAGACGACCGTCTCAATGGCGGCGATCGGCTACGGCTACAATCTCGAGGAGCTCGGCACCGCCCAGCTGCTCGGCATGAACCTGTCGAATGACAAGGCCTCGGCCGCCCGCCGCATCGCCGAGGAGAAGATCGACAGCGTTGCCTTCGTCGGCGATGCCGGCAAGGGCTTCCTTGGTCTGGTCAACTCCACCACGCCCACGGCAACCACGGCGCCGGCGGACGGTACGGGTTCGGCGACGACCTTCGCGTCCAAAACGCCGGATCAGATACTCCGTGACATCAACGGCCAGCTCACCGGCATCTTCACCGGCACGCTGGGCGCGGAGATCGCGGACACCATCCTGCTGCCGTATTCGGTGCTGCTCGACATCTCGACGCGCCGCATCGACGCGGTGAACCAGACCACGATCCTCGAATGGGTCATGAAGAACAACATCTATACGCTGGTGACGGGCCAGCCGCTGACCATTCGCGGCATGTTCGGCTACCTCGATGCGTCGGGCGCCGGCAGCACCAAGCGCATGGTGGCCTATCGCCGCTCGCCGGAGGTGCTGAAGTTCCACATGCCGATGCCGTTCCGGTTCCTGCCGGCATGGCAGACCGGGCCGATCAAGTTCGATGTCCCCGGCATCTTCCGTCTCGGTGGTGTCGACATCCGCCGGCCGAAGTCGATCCGCTATCTCGATGGCGTCTGAGGAGGCAATGATGAAAGTCACCAACATGCAGGTAGGCCCGCGCGGTCTCAATACCAAGGATGGTCCGGTTCTCGTCGAGCCGGGCCAGACCGTCGATGTCGATCTCTCGGATGCCGAACTGAAGGTTGCCAAGGGCACCGGCTGGTTCGGCTTCGAAGGCGGCAAGGCGAAGGCCGCGAGCGTCGATGATGGCGCAGCCAAGGCCGTCCATCACGGCGGCGGCAAGTTCAACATCGTGAAGGGCGATGATGTGCTTCTGTCCGGCCTCAACAAGGCCGATGCGGATGCCTTCAATGCCATGAGCGACGAGGACAAGACCGCTTATGTTGAGGCTTCGCGGCAGTAGAGCAGAACGAAGGGCCGCCGGTTGACTGGCGGCCCTCGACTTCAGTCTTTCAAGGCATCGCGAACTGCGTCTTTTGCCTTGCCAACGCCTTTTTGGATGCTTCCTTCGGCCTTGTCGGCGGCTCCATCGGCGCGCAGCTTATCATCGCCCGTCGCCTTGCCGATCTTGTCCTTCACCTCGCCGCGCAGTTTCTTGGCGGAACCTTTAATCTCGTCCTTGTGCATAGCTTTTCTCCTTTTGCAGAAATCAACGTGAGCGGAACCTGAATGTTCCGGAGCGTGAGGGTGCGTCATGGCTGGATACGGAGATGATGCAGGCTTTACCGCCTATGCGGCAGCAGCCGGCTATACGGTGCCCGCAGGGACGATTTCAGCGGCCCGCCAGCGCGGCAGCGCCTACATCGACGGCACGTATGGCATGCGCTTCCCTGGCCAGCCGACCGGCGGCATCGCCCAGGAACGGGAATGGCCGCGCACCGGCGCCACGGCTTTTGGTGCTGCGCTCGCTTCCGATCTCATCCCTCAACGGGTGATCGATGCCTCCTATGAGGCGGCATATCTGGAACTGAAGAACCCCGGCTCTCTGTCGATCTCATTCGATCCGTCGAAAAAGGTGAAGCGCCAGAAGGTCGACACGATCGAGCGGGAGTTCTTCGAACCCGGCGATAGCGGCAACATCTTCGCACCCGACGCGCCAGTCTCGACCATCATTGAGGGCCTGTTGGCGCCGCTGATCGGGCCGGTGACAGGGTTCCCCGCCATCATGGTGGTGTGACGTGGCCGGCTTCTATGACGACATGGCCGAGATGGTCACGGAAATCCTGCAACCGGATGCCGCCGGCGGGCTAGGGCAGGGCACCGTCCAGTTGAAGCGCGAGACGCCCGGCGTTGTCGATCCTGACCAGCCATGGGTGCCGGTTGAGCCGACGGTGACGACTTGGCCGCTCAATGCCGCGGTCAAACGCGTTGATCAGCGGTACGAGAACGGCGTTCTGATCGTCCAGACCGGCGATATCGTCACCTTCGCGGTGCCGGAAGTGGTGCCGCAGATGACGGATAAGCTCGTCATCGACGGAACCGAGCGCGTCATCACCAGCCTGCGTCCTACGCCAGCGGCGGGGACTGTGGTGGCTTGGAAGGCGTTTTGCGCGGCCTAAACGGTCCACTGATGGAAGTAGTGATCCAGAACCCTAGCGGCGCCTGGATTGCCGGTCCCGTTCGCCTGAGTAATGGCGGCGCGGATGGCCACCGAAGCGTCGTTCTGCGGTAACGCCCCAGACTTATTCAACGCCTCGAACAGGCGACCAAGAAGAAGGATCGTGGCAAGGCTCGCTTCTTCCGATGTGAATGTATTCATTTCAGGCTTCCTCCAATGCTCAAACGCCTATCACCACGTGAACGGTTTGAACAACTTCTGGCCGACTTCGCGCCCAAGTTGCGCACAGCTTTCCTCGAAGCGATCGACGACATCACCGGCAACATCGTGCTGCGCCGGATCGTGGAGCGCCTGGAGCGCGGAGACATCAACGGCGCAGTCGCGGCAATGCATCTCGACCCGGCCGCCTTCCGGCCGCTGGATGAGGCGATCCGAGCCGCTTTCAACGGGGGCGGCGTGGCGACTGTGGAGGGCATGCCCACGCTTCGCGACCCATCCGGACACCGCATCGTGGTGCGCTGGGATGCTCGCAATTTGGCGGCCGAGCAATGGCTACAGGCTCATTCGGCGCAACTAGTCACCGGCATCGTCCAGGATCAGATGACCAGCATCAGGACGGCGCTGGAGACGGGGCTGGCCCGAGGGAACAACCCGACCAAGACGGCTGTTGCGGTCGTGGGGCGTGTCTCCACCGTCACCGGGCGGCGAGAAGGCGGCATCATCGGCCTGACGGGTCCGCAGGCCTCATTCGTCGCCACCGCGCGGGATGAACTGCTGTCTGGCGATCCGGCGCAAATCCGGAAATATCTCGAGCGGACGCGGCGCGACAAGCGGTTCGACAAGACCGTGGCCAAGGCGATCGCCGACGGCAAGCCTGTTCCGGCCACGATGGTCGACAGGATCACCGGCCGGTACGCTGACAGCCTTCTGAAGCTGAGGGCAGACACCATCGGCCTGCATGAAACCTTCGCTGCCTTGGGCGCCTCCAAGGACATCGCCTTTCGCCAACAGATGGAGAAGGGCAACCTTCAGGCCCAGCACGTCACCAAAGGTTGGAAGCACACACCGCAGGAGCATGGCCGCATGCAGCACATCGCCATGCAGGGGCAGGTGGTGCCGTTCGATCAGTCCTTCACCGCGCCGGACGGTACCGCAATTCCTTATCCGCATGCACCCGGCGTTCCGACCAGGCACACACTCGGCTGCAAGTGCTTCGCAGAATACAAGATCGATTTCGTCGCCCAGTTGGTGCGGTGATGGCGTCTTTTGCCGCAACCGTCGGCGCCTGGTGCGCCAAGGTGCCCAACGCGCTGGAGATCGTGTTCAAGGAATCGGCGCAAGAGCTTGTTTCGCAACTCGATCAGCTTCTCGCCGACGAGGTTTACGCCAAACCGCAGCCGCCGGGCTACAAGCGAACCGGGTTCCTTCGGGCCTCGCTGATGGCGTCGACCAGCGCCATGCCGACGCTGTCGCGAAATAATCCCGGCGCACCGGTGCCGGCAGACCTCGGCGATGTCATCCTGGTCATCAATGGCGCAGATCTCGGCGACACGATCTATCTCGGCTACACGGCCAACTATGCGGCATTCGTCCATTACGGCGCCAACGGCACAACGCCGCGGCCTTGGGTGACGCTGGTTGCGCAGCGCTGGGTCATGATTGTCGAGGCCAAGGCGGCCGAAGTGAAGCGCAGGCTGGGGCTCTGACATGCCATCCATCGAGACCCAGATTTGGCTCGCGCTGAAAGGCCGGGTCCAGACCCTCACGCTATCGCCGGTCCTGCCGATCGCATGGCCGAACGAGGATTTCATCAAGCCGATCACCGGCTATCTCCGCGTCACACACGTCCCCAATATCAACCGCCGGCTGTTCATCGGCTCAACCGATCCTCACCAGCGCATCGGGCTGCTCCAGATCGATGCGTTTGCGAAGAAGAACCAGGACGCGTCGGTCGCTGCGGAGATAGCAGGGCAGGTGGCGGCATGGTTCCCGACCGATCTGCGCATGACCTATGGCGCCGTTTCAGTGCGTGTCACCAAGGCGGCGGAAGTCGCGCAGGCCATTGCGGATGACACGCATTGGCAGACGCCGGTGACTGTCGCCTACGAGTGTTTCGCCTAACCGCCCTTCGGCAAGGCATCCCAGCATAGGAGGCCCGAGATGGCCCTTTACACCCTGGCCGGAACCAAGGTCAGCATCGGCACATCTGCCGTTATCGACTTCACTGGTACGGAAACGGAAATCCTCGCAGATTTCGCGCTCGACACCTACAAGCTGATCGCCGAGACGGAAACCATCTCCGATTTTGGCGACACGGCGGCCGACGTGGCCTTCACGGCCCTCGCAGATGCGCGCACCCGGCACCTGAAGGGTTCGACCGACGGCGGCGTTGCCACCATCACCTGTGCCGACATGCCAACCGATCTGGGGCAAATTGCGGTCAAGGCAGCCGCGGCGCCGACGAACCAGGCCGAGTTCAACATCAAGTTCGAATGGAAGAATGGCGATGTGTCCTACATCCGCGGTCCGGTGATGAGCTGGTCGCGCGTCAACGGCACAGGCCCAAATAACGTCGCAAAGCGGTCTTTTGGCGTCTCGAATTCCTATGGCGAATTCATCAATCCAGCATGAGCAAGCACATGAGCAAACCACAACTCGGCGCCGGCGATGTCGACATCGTTCTTGAAGGCGAGACGTTCACGCTTCGGCCGACCCTGAAGGCGGCGCAGGCCATTTCGCGGCAGGCTGGAGGGATCATGGGGGCGCTTCGCGGGCTCGCCAATCTCGATTTGGATGTTGCGACCAGCATTGTCGCGGATGGCCTCGGGAAAAAGCCGTCCGAGGTCGAGGAGACAGTTTGGCGCACCGGGATCGCAAATCTCAATGCCGATTTGACCCGCTTCGTCATGATCGTTGCAAACGGCGGACGACCGCCAACGGATAAAGACGGAGGGGAGGTAGAGGTAAACCCTCCGAAGGCCGCATCAGCCTAGTCGACTTCTACGACGATTTGGCCATGTACGCGATCGGCTGGCTCCAGTGGACCGAGGTCCAAGCCTTAAATGCCGATGTGAACGCCATCCAAGTCGGCTATGCTGGCAAGCTTGATATGTTCGAGACGATGGGTTTCATCACGAGGGAGAAGACGCCCGACCAGTTGCCTGAGATGAAGGCAGGCATGCTCAGTCGGCGTTGACGTAGCTGTCACCGAACGACCTATCGCGGGTGATGTCCCGCAAAGCCGGCGAAGGGACTATGCACCGCTTAGCAATGGCAAAATTGAGCGGTTCGCCTACAATTCGATAGGCGAACCGCAATCTAACCCATTGTCGGCAATGGCATGCATCGTCATCCCGCTAGGCAGAGAGGCGGGCCTCAGAAAAATTGTCGTCGCAAGGATCGCCGTCATCAGCTCTTGTGACAGAGACATGCAGCTTTAAGGCTTGCATCACTTTCATGATGGTGGCGAACTCCGGATTGCCCTCTGCGCTCAGAGCTTTGTATAAGCTCTCACGAGAGACGCCTGCCATTTTGGCGATCTGTGTCATACCGCGAGCGCGAGCAACGTCACCAAGGGCGGCCGTCACGAGTGCAGGGTCACCTTCTTCGAAAGCTGCATTGATGTATGCGAAGATCATCTCTTCGCTTTCGAGGTGCTCTGATGCGTCCCAGCGTTTGGTTTTGAGGGCCATGAGATCACTCCTAAACTTTCTTCGCCAATGCCTTAGCGGCGGCGATATCTTCCTTCTGCGTACTCTTGTCGCCACCGCCAAGCAGAATAATGACGGTGCTCCCTCGCTGTACAAAATAGACCCGATAGCCAGGGCCGTAGTGGATACGAAGTTCGCTTACCCCCTCACCGACCGGTGCCACATCGCCCAACGTACCAAGCGATACGCGCCTCAGGCGCGCGAGAATTCTCGCGCGGGCTTGTAGGTCTCGCAATGCATTGAACCAGTCGGAGTAGCGGTCGATCTCTCGGACTTCGATCATGCACACGTATCCTACAGGCTACAACTTTACAAGTGGTTTATCGGTTCCATTACCGAAATGTGATCGGCTGAATTAACGGAAACTGCGCTCATCTCGGTTTCCCGCAGAGTTTCCGTTAGTTGCGGGCGCACTCAGTTCCGCAAGGAATGGCTTGGTCTGATTGGCAGGCACACTGGGCGGTTCCGAAGAACCACACTCAGCTGCCGGCCTTTTCCTGTCTCTTCCATTTGATCGTATCTTGGGCTTGGTCGAGATACGGCTTGAGCTCGGATGGTGAGAAATCACTTTCATTCAAATAGCCGTCGACGATGCATCCGGCGACATGAAGAATGCGCCAGTCGTGAGTTGGCTTCCCAGATTTGAGTTCGGTCAACATCGTGTCGCACATCATCTGCTGGCCGCGTTGTTCTGCCAGTCTTTTAGCTTCGGCTCGATCTCGGTAGTCGTTCCAGGCAAAATACGCACCGCCGGCGATCACGACCACGCACGCGGCAGCGATCAGCCCTTTCAACCAATTGTCCAAATCAGCCTCCCCGAAAGACGGGAAGCTAGCTCACGCCATGGAATGGAGCAACTGATGGGCGAAGCGTATCCACTTCCGGGAAACCCGCAATGACCGTTGCAACACTTGGCATCGCTGTTGAGAGTTCGCCCGCAGCAAGAGCCGCCACCGATCTCGACAAGCTTGCCGCATCTGCAATGAAAGCAGAGGCATCGGCGGCGAAGGTGGCAACCGCGGCCAAGCTCACCTCCAACCAGATGTTCAACCTGTCACGGCAGGCGAACGATGTCGCGACCATGTTCGCACTCGGCGCGCCGCCGATGCAGATTTTCGCAAGCCAAGCCGGCCAGATCGTTGATGCCTTGCAACAGGGGCCAGGCGGCCTGACGGGATCATTGAAGGCTGTCGGCGACGGCATTCTTGGGCTCGTAACAAGGTTTCCTCTTGCTACCGCCGCGATTGTTGCTGCTGGCGCGGCATGGGCGGCATACGAGCTTGTCGCGCGGAACGACATCAAGTCGGTCGACGAGGTCTTGGAGGACCACAAAAAGCTTATCGAAAGCCTGGCGGATTCATATCCCAAGGTGGCGGAGGCGGCCCAGCAGTATGAGGAGATCGCCTCTCGGCTGCCCAAGTCTGTCATCGAGGCCGATGCAGCCACAAAGGCGGCCAGTGACCTAGACACCCTGAAAGAAAAATTCTCTGAGGTCGGTCGTGAGATCCGTTTGGCCATCACCGATCCGCTTAGCGGGCAGCAGGGCGACGTTGGAGGGTTCGGGGAGAAGACCTTTGCCACGTTCCAACGGCTGCTCGTGCTTCTCGATTCAGGGAAGATAACGGCCAAGGATCTTGCGACCCAGCTTGCGGATATCCAGCTCGATCCGAATGCTACAAGCGAAGGCAAGCAATTCGCTACCACCTTGAGTTCCGCCGCTGCGGAAGCGCTGAAGGTCGAGAACGCTTTAGGCGGAACGACGCGCGCCGTCGAAGGTATGAAATCGGCGCTGAGTGACGCGGATCAGGCTACTGCCGATTTCAAAGCGAAACTGCTGGAAGCTGCGGCAGCGCCAGAACCACTTCGCAAGGCGCTTCAGGACGTCTTTGACGCGGCGCAAGATGGCACCCAGCCTCTTGCTGCCGTCATGGCGAAGCTTAACGAGCTTGAGAACGCCAACCCGACCTTCGCAGGCATTATCGAAGGCTTTCGGAAGCTGATCGAGCAGGCGAATGCCGCCGCGGCTTCCGTCGCCAACATCAATCTCGGGGGCACGCGCACCAAGGACGACAACGCATTCCCTCCCACAATAACCTTGCCGGGCTCAGCCCCAACGCCGGACGAGCGGCCCAACGCCGAAGATATTGGCGCGGCGAATGATAAGCGCCTGGCGCGAGCAAATCGCGGGGCTAATCGCGCGGCGACTGCCTACCGGGATGTGCTTAAGGCGGCCCAAGACCGCATCGACCAGATGAAGGTTGAGCTCGAACTGACGGGGCAGGTTGGCGTGGCGGCCGACACGCTGCGCAACTATCAGGAATTGCTCGGCCGGGCCACGGATCATGGCCGGGCGATCGGCGAAAAGCAGAAGGCCGAATTGCATGATCGCGCCGAGGCGATGGCGAAGCTTGAGGAAGCCACGAAAGCCGCCAAGCTTCAGCAAGACCTCTTGTTCGACCGCCAGCAGATGTTCCGCTCCCCAACGGAGCAGGATGTTTATGGGACACTTCGTGACGCGGATGTTGATATCAACTCCGCGGCGGGCGCGGCGTTGGCTGCGCAAATCAGGCTGAACGACAATCTCAAAGAAACCCGCGATCTGGCCGGCGATTTCGTTAACACCTTCGTCGACGGGCTGAAAAACGGCGAAAATGCCTTCCAGGCTTTCGGTGACGCAGCCCTGTCGGTCCTCGACAAAATTGCCGACAAGTTGCTCAACTCAGCCATTGATAGCCTGTTCTCCAGCTTTCTTGGCGGAACAGGCCTCGGTGGTGGCACGCCAGACCCGTTCCAGGACGTTTTCGCCTCATCCAAGGGCAATGCTTTCGACCGCGGCAATGTGATCCCGTTCGCAAAGGGCGGTGTCGTCAATCGCATGTCGACATTCCAGATGGCAGGCGGCCGCACCGGCAGCATCGCCGAGACCGCGCCAGAAGGTATCTTGCCGCTGAAGCGCAACAGCTCGGGTCAGCTTGGCGTGATGGCGACGGGCGGAGGGCAGATGCAGTCGGCCAATCAGAACGGTCGCATCGTAGTCGAGCTCAGCCAGGACCTTGTTGCCAAGATACTTGAGCAAAGCGGCAACCAGTCCATCGAGATCGTCAAGTCTAACAATGAGGCTCAAGCGAACCGCTACCAGAACGGGGCGTCGCGCTAATGGTCGCTCCAATCAACTTGCCTGCCGTCACATGGACGGACGGATGCAGCTTTGATCCGGTCCGCCCGCGTTCCACCGATCGCATGGAAGGCCGACGTACCGAGGGCCAGAGCATCGGCACGCCATGGTGGACGGCTCAATACACCGGAGTATGGCGCAACAAAGCTGAATTCGGCCTCCTCGACGCGTTCATGATGCAGGCTGGCGACGATGGCGAGACTTTCCTCGGCTACGACGTGTTCCGGCCGAGGCCGATCCTCATGGACACCGGTGCGCCTCTCTCAGGCACCAAGGCCGGCGGCGGCGCATTCAACGGCACGGCGGTGCTCAATTCGATCACGAACAGCCGCACGGTGGTCATAGGCGGCCTGCCGGCGGGCTTTCAGTTCTCCCCCGGCGACTATGTCGAGTTCCGCATGACAGCCCTGACGCGGTCGTTGCACCGCATCATGGCGCCCGCCACGACCAATGGCGCCGGTGTCGTAACCTTGTCGATCAAGTACGGGCTCGACCTCGACAATTTCACCACGTCCGCCGTCGTCAATTTCGAGAAAGCGGCATGCGTGATGCAGATCGACCCCGGCAGTTATTCCGGCGCCAAGTCCTGGTCGAGCCGCCAGCCATCATTCTCGGCGACTGAGGTGTTCATCTATGAGCCTTGATCCCGCCGTTCAGGATCTGGTCGAGAAGGGGCAGATCTCTCGCCTCGACCTCATCCGCTTCGATCTTCCGGGCAAGTCGGTCGGCTATCACCGCGGCGGCCGCCCGTACACTTACAACGGGCTGGTCTACCTGCCGAACCGCTGGCTTTCGCCGGCCGGCATGAATTCGGCGCTCGGCGTGGCGGTGACGACGCGCACGATCACGTTCTCGAACATCCCGACGGCCAACGTCGATGATGCCATCGCGAAGATCGAGGAGTTCAACTATCCAAACGCGCCGGTCATCATCTCGCATCTTGCCGGCGATCCCGCCACCGACGAGGTGCTCGGCATTCTCGCGTCGAGCCTCTACGAGATCGATGAGGTCCGCTACAACAAGGGCGCGATCGACGGCAAAGGCGAGCGCTCGCTGACGCTGACGATCGACCTCCAGCCTCCGGGCCGCTCGGCGCGGGGCTCAACGCTGGTCAAGCGCAGCCAGGCCGAACACCAGTTCGACAACGACCCGACCGACACCTGTATGGAATACGTTGCCACGACAGCGACCATTCCCGAGGAATGGGGCCAGCGCAGTGGCTAACCGTTTCGAGATCGTCGCCGAGACGCTGAAGGCCGAGATGGCCAAGCCCTACGTCTATGGCGAAAGCGATTGCTTCTTTCTCGGCTGTCGCATGGCCGATGCGCTCGATACCACTCTCGGCCTGGTGAAGAAGTATTCCGGCTCCTACACGACGCTGGCCGGCGCGCAGAGGGCTTTGCGGCGCCGGAAGTGCAAATCCCTCGTTCAACTATTCGCACGTCACCTTGAGCCCTGCGCGCCGGCGGAAGCACGCACCGGCGACCTGGTCATTCTTCAGGTCGGTCCCGCCGAACATGTCGGCATCTGCATGGCCACGCGCTTCGTCACCAAGACCGAGCGCGGGCGGGCCGACTACGATCTTTCCGCCTGCAAAGCCGCATTCCGGCTCGGATAGTCATTCATGCCAATTTTCACGCTTATCGGCACCGCCATAGCGGGCGCGCTGTTTGGCGGGTCCGTACTTGCGGCAACGCTGATCGCCGGCGCGCTGGCCTTTGGCGCCAAGCTGGCGATCAGCTATCTCAACAGGCCCAAGGCGCGGAAGTATTCGGCGGTTCAAGGCGAGACCCAGTTCGGCGGCGATGTTCCCGTCAATGCCCTGTTCGGCACCGGAAAGGTACGCGGTCAGCGGCTGTTTTATGCCAAGTTCGGGGAAGGCAACAAATTCAATACCGAGGTCTTCGCGCTCGCCAACGGCTGGTGTGATGGGCTGGAGCCGCATGTCTATTTCTACGGCCAAAAATACGACCTGATCGAACGCGCCATAATCGGGAACGAGGCGAAGCACTATGAGACGGCCGAGTTCGGCAACAACCTCTCGTTCCGCTTCTATGATGGAAGGCCGGGGCAGGGCGTCGACGCCAAACTCGTCTCGGATAGCGCGGCGCTTGGGCAGACATGGAAGTCGACCAGTGTGTGTGCCGGCCTCACCTATGTGGTGGTCGAACGCGAGTATGACGAGCGGTTCAGCAAGGGGCGTCCCGACTTCGATTTCGTGCTGCGCGGCTTGCGCGAATACGATCCTCGCAAGGACAGCACGGTCGCAGGCGGCAGCGGTCCGCAGCGGCTCGGCGATACCTCCACCTATGTCTTTACCAAGAACCCGGCCGTCCATCGCCTGAACTACCAGTTGGGCCTCAAAGGCTTGGTCTCCGGTCGAACTCTGATCGGCGAAGGGAAGAGCATCGGCCAGCTCGATCTCGCCACCTATTTCGTCGCCATGAACGTCTGCGACACGGTCAAGAATGGCAAGCCGACCTATGAGTCGGCCCTATTCGTCAACTCGGATGACGATCATACGGAGGTGCTGAAGGAGTTCGACGATGCGATGGCTGGCTATGCCCTCAATCGCCGCGGCCTTTCAGGCATCATCGCCGGCGCGCCGCAAGTTCCTGTTCTGGAGATCACGGCCGACGACATCCCGATCGACCGCGCCCAGGATCTGCAACGCCGCAAGTCCGCGTTCGACCTTTTCAACCACCTGTCGGGGCAATTCACATCTGAGGAATCGCAGTGGGGGCCGGAAAGCCTGACGCCGATTTTCGTCAATGCGGATGTTGCGGCCGATGGCAGGTCGCGGCAAACCTCGAATGACTTCCTCCAGGTCACCGATCCGGACATCGCCCAATATCTGCTGACGATCCGCTATCGGCAAAACCGCTTGGGCGGGTCCGCCACGGTTCCGGTGTCACGCCGGGTAGGCCTTACGGTGCAGGAAGGGGAGTGGGTCACATTCGACGGCACCGATTGGCTGATCACCGGATGGCAGTGCGACGAGCAGTTTCGCTTCACGCTGACGCTGGCGGAAACGTCGGCAGACATTTACGACGACGGCGACATCGAGCCGGGCCCGATCATCATCCCGCCGAGCCCGCCCATCAATCCGTCGATCCTGTCGACAGTGCAGAATTGGCGGGTCGAGGTCGGTGTAATCAATGGTGCCGGCGGCCAGGAGGTTCCCGCGCTGCGCTTTGCTTGGGATCCGCCGAACGATCCCACGATCATTGCCGTTCGGATATTCTATTACCGGGACGATATTCCGGATCAGGTCTACCAGGACACCTGCGACACTCCCGAAGACGGCATCTACATCACGTCGAAGAACGTCTCGCCTGGAGTGTTTTATACAGCCAGGGCCACGATCACGACGGTTCCCGATCGGTTCAAGACGTTCACCCCTTGGCTGACGACGGCGGATGTCACCGGCAATACGTTCTACCCCATCGACCTCGGCCAGCTCGCGCAGGATGTGAAGGACTTCCAGGCGTGGACCGGCAATGCGGTGCGCGATGTCCTTGAACAATTGCAGGCGGTATCGACGAACAGCGCCGGCAACTACCTGGTCGGCTTTTCCGACAAGCAGGAACTGCGGCGGGAGCTGCGGTCCGCAACCGACGGCGCAGTCGCGCTGTTCACTGAAGAGATCATTACTGCGACCGGTCCCGGCTCAGCGCTCGCCCTCAAGATCGAGGCTCTCGAGGCGACGGTCAACGATCCGGTCACTGGTGTTGTCGCCAGTTCGACCGCCGTGTCGTTGTTGTCGACGACGGTGTCGGCCCAAGGAGGCACGATCGCGGCCAACGCTTCGGCGATCATCGCCTTGCAGACCACGATCGGCGACGTCTCTGCCGGTTCCACGTTCAGAATGGGCACCGATTACACACCGGCGGCCGGCTGGTCCTCGCGCATCGGCATAGAGGCGCGCGTTACTTCGGGCAGCACCTTCCGCTCGTCAGGCCTCTACATCGAGGCGACGGCATCAGCATCCCGCATCGTCCTCGACACAGATCAGTTTGTCATTGTGACGGGCGGTGTCGTCACCGCGCTGTTCGACGCTGGCACTGCCTTCATCGCCAACGCGCGCATCCGCAACCTGACTGCGGGCAACATCACCGCAAATTCGCTCAACGCCGGCGTGGTGTTGCAGAACGGCACGGTCATCACCGACCTGATCGCCGGCAATGCCATCACCGATTGGGATAATCAGGCGTTTCTTCTTTCGACCGGTGCCAACGGACCCTCATTCGTCACCCGCGTCACAATCACCGTCAACAACACGGGTGCGATTCCCCCTCTGGTCTTCGCAAGGATGAATTCTGTCTACACGGCCGGCGGCGGCAGCAGCAGCGCTACCGTCAACATGAGGCTGGTTCGAACGGTGGGTGGCGTCGATACGGTCCTGAGATCGGTGACCTACAACAGCAACTCCGGGGTCTACGAGCCGGTATTTCTCGATGCGTCCGCTCCGGCGGGAACCTTCACCTATCGGATCGACACCAACCATACGCCCGCTGGCGGCGCCGGCATCACGATCGACTGCTCCGTCACCGCGAACTGGTGGAAAAAATGAGCAAACACCCAAACAGAGGCCCGAAAATGACTACCAATGAACCGGAGACCATGTCCATCTCAATGCAGGTTGCGCTCGAGGAGGAGGTCGAGCGCCTCGACGCGGCGGCGAAGGCATCCAGGAACCGGATCCTGTTCCTGGCGCAGAGCAACGCGAACCTGAAGGCGCGCGTTGCCGAGCTGGAAGCGAAGCTTGCCGCGCTGGAGCCGGCCGAGATGCCGGCCAAAAAGCCAAAGGCAAACTGACATGGCTGTTGTTCCGGACTATGTGACGGGAACGATCACGCTGACCAGCGGCTCGGCGAATTTCACCTCGACGGGCGCCGCGCTGCAATCGGCGGCGGTCCGCGCTGGCGACGAGATCCTCCTGCCGGCCAAGGGGCTGGTCCTGGTGATAGCGTCGATCACCGGGGAGAATGCTGGCACGCTCGTCGCAAATTGCCCGGCTGGTGCCGCGGGCGCGGCCCAGCCGCTGCGCATTCGTTTCCAGTCGGACGGCTCGCGCTTGACGGCGCAGGCGGCAACGCTGATCGAGGCTCTCGCCAACGGCAATCTCGCCGCCATTGCCGCCCTGACCAGCGCGGCGGACAAGCTGCCATATTTCACCGGACCCGGCACGGCGAGCTTGGCCAACTTCACGGCCGCCGCGCGGGCGATGCTTGGTCTGACAGGAGCGGCGGACAAGCTTCCCTATTTTGACGGGGCAAACACTGCGGCACTGGCCACGTTTACGGCGGCGGGTCGCGCGCTTCTGGACGATGCCGATGCGACCGCACAACTCGCAACGCTTCTCGCAGGTATTGTTACCACCCCGATCAATCTTGGCGATCCGAACGGCGTAAGCTCGCAAGGCGGTATCTGTTTTGGCAGGCGCGGGACATTGTTTAGCGAGCAGTTGCTATTTTCCGACGGCGCTGCTGGCTTTCGCGGCGCGTGGGGCGTGAATGCGGCAAATCAGGTGTATTTCCGTGTGGCCGACAACGTCACCGATGACGTGGTCTTTACTGGCTCCGGCATCAGCGTTTTCGACGGATCAGGAACGCGCGCCGTCTATCATCAAAATCTGATTGTCGGGCCTGTCGGACAGATCGGTGGCGTTCCTTCCGGTCGCATAATCGAGACGGGCAGCAATGCCAACGGAACCTATACGCGGTTCGCCGACGGGACGCAGATTTGCAGGGTCAACAACGTGGTTGGTACCTTTGCCAGCCCTAACCGCATTGCGGGGACTTGGACCTATCCGGCCGCTTTTGCGGACGGGAACGCAACTTTTTCGGTGGCTGCAAACGGCATCGGCACAATGGCAAACACGAAGTTTGGTTTCCATTTCGCCATGGACACCATAACAGCCACGTCGGCTCGAATAAACGCCATCACATCAGCAGGTTTCGTGGCAGGTGAAACAGAAACCTTTTTTGCCACAGCAATTGGAAGGTGGTTCTGATGCGCATCTCATTCGCACCGCAGCGCCGCGACGACGCTCTCGCCCTAGCAAAGTCCGGCGACGTTCTGACCGTCAACGGGGAGCAGTTCAACTTCAACGGTTTGAGCGATGGCGACGCGATCAAAGTCGAGGATATCCCCTGTGAGTTCATCGTCGGCAATGTCACCAAGATCGCCGGCGAGGTTCACGTCACGATAGTCCTGCCGCATGGACCGTCCCCGGAGGTTTGGCAGACGTGTCCAGGCGACATCGAAAACGTGCCCGATGGCACGGTCGACGTGCCCTCCAATACCTGGTCAGAGACCACCGAGACGGCTGTCGAGGGAGGTAGGCAACTCGTCACGACAACGCATCGTTGGCACCAGCCAGATCAGGTCGACACGGTGTTCGTCCCCGATCCGCCGGTGGCGCCTGAGCAAGAGGAAGAGACCGCCAATGTGGACGCCTGATCCTTCCATCATCAGCACGGCTGCGCAGAGAGCAGCCGAGGCGCAGGTAACGCTGCTGGCGAGTTTCCAGACGGCAATCCAATCGCTCGTCGACCAGACAGCTAGGTCGCGCTCCTATGCCGATGGAAACGCTCTTGCCGGCTATGTCGCGTCGACAGTGCCGGCATGGTCGGCCGAGGCGACAGCCTTCGTCGCATGGCGCGATGCCGTGTGGGTCTACGCCTATGGCGAACTGGACAAGGTGAAGGCTGGCGAGCGCGAGGTTCCCACCGTCGAGGCGTTCCTCGCCGAACTGCCGGTGATCGCTTGGCCGTCCTAGCCGCGCGCCCATTGAAGGCAACTCTTCACGCGCTCCAGAAGCCAGAACGGAAACAGGCACGCCCGCGCTTCAGTACCCCAAGAGGTGCCGCAATCCGACGATCGGCAGATAGACCGTCCAGACCAGGCAGGCCAGGATCGCGATAACGACGCCCATGGCGGGCGCCCATTCCTGCCATAGTTTCAGCAGCCGCCCGGCCCAGGCTCCCAGTTGAGTTTCCATCGCGTACGGGCCTTTAGTTTGGTTTGCGCAGCACGTTGAGAACCACATCGGCGTCGTTGTGATAGCCGCTCACCATCACTTCCCATAGGCCGTCGACCAGCAGGAGATGTCCGCCGTCATAGGTGTGGATTTCGCCGGCGTTGAAAACCGCGTCGCGCAAATGCTGCCGTAGCTCCAGCCACGGTTTCGGCAGCGATACCCAATCCCCTCGGGGTTCGTCGTATCTCATCCCTCTGGCCCTCCCGGGGCCGACCATAGCCAATCATCATCCCGAAAGGAAACCCCATGGTCGCTTCACGCGAAAAGGAATCGCTTGCCAAGGTGCTGGCGCACGAAGGCGGCTATGTGAACCATCCGCGCATTGCGAAACGGTCGGGTTTTCAATACTACTCCGAGCATGGAAAGCCTGTTTGAACCCAACGACTTAGCAGAGAAACTAAGGTCGGCGTTACAGGCGGCGGCAGCCGATCTCTATGTGCCCTACACTCCGACCAACCGGCGGGCCTACCAATGCTCGGTCGCCGGGTGCCCAAACGGTGGCTACGCCAAAGGCTTTTGCAACGCCCACTACATTCGATCGAGGAGCGGAAAGCCGCTCACTCTGGCGATCCAGCAACGCGGGCGTAGGCCGGAATGCGTCGAATGTGGCGCGCCGGTGGATGGGAAGGGCGGCTGGGCACTTTGTAAGCAACACTATCGGCTGAAGCGACGGCGCATCATCCGCAGGGTCTGCGTCGAACATCTCGGCAATAGGTGCGCCCGCTGCCGCGGGCAATTCGCTGACTTCGTCTACGACTTCCATCATCGAAACGCGCAGGAAAAAGATCACCACCCCGCAAACATGATCGACTCGGCGTCCTTGGCAGAAATCGCAAAGGAGGTCGCTAAGTGCGATCTGCTTTGCGCCAACTGTCACAGGATCGAACATCATGGCTCAACAGAATTTCCAGCCGGCGCTGGCCCACGTCCTTAGCCACGAGGGTGGCTACAGCAACAATCGAGCCGATCCGGGCGGCCCGACCAACAAGGGCGTGACGCAGCGCGTCTATGACGGCTACCGGAAGGGCAAGGGTCTGGCGAAACGCTCGGTCAAGAGCATCACCATGGACGAGGTCGGCGAGATCTATGATCGCCAGTACTGGGACGCGGTAAAGGGCGACCTGATGCCCGACGGCGTCGACTACGTGGTGTTCGATGGCGGCGTGAATTCCGGGCCCGGTCGGTCGATCATGTGGCTTCAGCAGGCGCTTCGCCCGATCTATACCGGGCCGATCGACGGCGTCATGGGCGTGGGCACGCTGGCGGCGCTGAAGGCGGTCAACAACAACGACGCGCTGATTGACCGCATCTGCGATGCGCGGATGAACTTCCTGCGCCATCTCGGCACGTTCCCGACCTTCGGCAAGGGCTGGACAGCGCGTGTCGCCGAAGTGCGCGCGATCGGCAAGGCCTGGGCGACCGGCGAGAAGCCGCAAGCCGCCAACTTCGTCGACGGCGGCCAGGCAAAGGCGCTGGTCGAGGATGCCAAGGCGGCGCCATCGACAGCGCCGGCCGACGCTGCCACTGGCGCGGGGGCCAGCGGCCTTGGCTTGTCTGGCTACCTCTACGATCTCCAGAACCAGCTTTCGCCGCTGTCCTACACAAGCGAATGGATCGGGAAAGTCGTCGTCGTGGTGGCGCTCGCAAGCGCCGTGCTGGCGATCGGTGGCCTCGGCTATCGCTGGTTCGCCAACCGCAGGGCCAAGCGTCTGGCTGAAGCGCTCGGGACCGCGCCAGCATGACCTGGCTCATCTCCCTAATCGCCGGTCTTGTCGGCGTTCCCCGCCCGCTGGCCGGGGTAGTAGCCTGGGCCGCCATTGCTGTCGCCGTCTCCTGCACCGCCATCGGCGGCTACCAGCTCATCAAGCATTGGGGGGCGGAGGAAGTCCGCGACCAGATCGAGAAGGAGAACATGGATGCGGTACTCAAGGGCATTGAGGCCAGTCGGAATTTTGATGACTGCAATCGCGCTGGCGGGCTGTGGGACTTCCGGCGTCAACGGTGTTCCAGCCCTTCGCGCAGCGATCGGTAGCAGCCTTGCTGGCGCGCAGGGCAAGACGGTCGAGGATCAGAACAGGATCGATCGCACCATGGCTCCAGGTTGCGCCGTGAAGTTCTATACGCCGGCGGAATGCGACCGGCACACCAGGGCCAGCGCTGAGCGCCGCGCCGAACTCAAATCATAGCATTGCATGAGGGCGGGGATGATGCCGACATCAGGAACGAAAAGCTTGGAAATGATGATCGGCGGCCTGCTGCAAGCGACGCAGGACATGCAGCGCGACATCACCGAGATCCGGCGCGACATCAAGGATAGCGATGCCCGGGCGGCGCTCAGTTACGAGCAATCTGAACAGCGCGCCGCCGCCAGCCGGGCGAAGATGTATCAGAAGACCGACGAGCTGGTCGAGCGCGTGAGCGCCACCGAGACCGCGGTCAGCAAGCTCAATGCCGACATGACCAGCGTCAAGGAAGTCACCGCTGAGGTGACGCGCTGGAAGCTGATGGGGCTCGGGGCGCTCGGTGTCACCGGCATGGGAGCAGCGGCGCTGGCTTCGCTCGTTACAGCATACTGGTCGGACATCTGGCGCGTGCTGCGGGGTGGGTGAGCCCGGTAGGAGTTGCCCAATCGTTTTCCCCGCTGGCTTCGCGCCGGCGGGGTTTTTTTATTACCCACGAAACGTCGCAGGAAAGGCGTGTTCCTGCAATTGCACTCATCGTAACGAACTATTCTTATTATTGCCGTTTTTATCATTTGCGCGGCAGGCGAATCTCTGCATGTTTGCAACTCTAGGATGGCTATGTCTTTGTGGGGGCTGAGATGGATGCGGGCGTGAAGCGGGGCGTTTCGAGAATAAGGTCTCGAACTCATGGCAGGCTTCTCGCAGTCGTCAGTGGCGCTGCCCTCGCCTTGTCCCTCTCGCTGCCGGCAGCGGCGCAGACCTGGACCGGCACCACCAGCACCGACTGGACCGACGGCACGAACTGGTCCACCGGCACCGTGCCGACCAATCTCACTGATGCGGGCATCAACACGACGGCGCCCAACGTGACCGTCCTCGGCGTGGGCGGCGCCGCTATAGGTTCGACGGACGATCTGATCGTTGCCACGTCAGGGCTAGGAAGCCTTACGATCCAGAACGGCAGCACACTCACCAGCGCTGGTGCGACTCTGCTCGGAGGTTTTGGCGGCAGCAGCGGCGTCGTGACCGTCACCGGTGCCGGATCGCGATGGAATAACACGAGCGCCAGTGTTCTTGCGCTCGGCAACTCAGGCTCCGCTACGCTCAAGATTCAGGACGGAGGCACAGTCACCGCGCTCGGCGGGGTGCGCCTTGGATCTGGCGCGACTTCTAATGGCACGCTGAATATCAACAGCGGCGGCACGCTCGAGACGACAGCACTCTTGCGTGGATTCTTTGGCACCAAACAGGTCAATATCGACAACGGCACCCTGAGGGCCCTGAGCAACAACGCGACGTGGATCGCTTCGGGCTTCACCGGCACGCAGCTCAATATCGCGGCGGGCGGGCTGACGCTCGACAGCAACGGTTTTGCGGTGACAGTGGCGAGCCCGCTCAGCGGCGTTGGCGGCGTGACGAAAGTCGGCGCCGGCACTGTCACCTTCAACACGGCTCAGACCTATACCGGCGAGACGGTGGTCCAGTCCGGCACGCTGGCACTGACCAATACCGGCTCTGTTACCGGCTCCAGCCGTGTCGTGGTCGACGGCACATTCGATATTTCCGGCGTCACGGCAGCGGGCTCTGATATCCAGTTCCTCGCCGGCGGCGGCGCTGTCGAACTTGGCACGAAGACACTGACGATCTTAAACGCGAGCAGCATCTTTTCCGGGTCAATTACCGGGTCGGGCGCGTTGGCGATCGGCGGCGGCACCCAGTTTTTGACGGGCGCCAATACCTACACCGGCGGAACGGTGATCGCCGTCGGGAGCGCATTGCGGATCGGCGATGGCGGCGCCTCAGGCTCGATCGTCGGCAATGTCGCCAATGACGGCGCCTTGACCTTCAATCGCTCGGACGACCCCACCTTCGCGGGCGCCGTCTCTGGCTCCGGCAACCTGACCAAGCTTGGCGGCGGCACTCTCACCCTCACCGGGGACAGCACCTATACCGGCGGCACGACCATCTCGGCCGGCGCCCTTCAGATCGGCGATGGCGGCACGAGCGGGTCGATCACCGGCAATGTCGCCAACAATGGCACGCTCGCCTTCAACCGCTCGGACGATATTGTTTTCGCCGGCGCCATCTCGGGATCAGGCGGCGTTCAGAAGCTGGGCGGCGGATGGCTCACCCTGACGGGCGTCAACAGCTATAGTGGCGGGACGTTGATCGCCGGCGGCTTCTTACAGGTGGGCAATGGCAGCACCACCGGCTCGATCCAGGGCGATGTCGTCGTCAACAACGGCGTATTAGCGTTCAACCGCTCCGATGCCGTGACCTTCGGCGGGGCCATCTCAGGCAATGGCCTGCTGTTTCAGTTCGGCACGGGCACCACAACCTTGACCGGGACCAACACCTATAGCGGCGGAACGGTGATCGGCACGGGCACGCTGATCGGATCCTCGACGAGTTTCGGCAGTGAAGGGATCGGCAATTTTGGCGCTCTCGTCATCGACCAGCCGACCGACGCGACCTTCGGCAATGCTATCAACGAGACCGGCTCCTTTACGAAGCGGGGCGCCGGCAACCTGAACCTGACCGGCACGGGCAGCCTCAGTGGCGCGACCACGGTCGAGGCCGGCAAGCTTTCGGTCAATGGCTCACTTGCGAGTTCGGCGGTCACTGTGCTGAGCGGCGCGTCTCTCGGCGGCTCCGGCACGGTCGGCGCCACCACGATCCAGTCCGGGGCGACCATTGCGCCCGGAAACTCGATCGGCACGCTCACCGTCAACGGCAACCTCGTGCTGGCGGCCGGCTCGACTTACGAAGTCGAGATCAGCGGCGCCGGCGGCTCCGATCGCATTGCGGCCTCGGGCACGGCGACGGTCGGCGGCAGCCAGGTCGGCGTCACCGCGCTCGACCCGCAGACCAGCTATATCAACGGCCAGCGCTACACCATCATAACCGCCAATGGTGGCGTCGTAGGGACGCTTGCCGGCGTGGTTTCGCGCTCGGCCTTCCTCGACCTTTCGGCCGAGCACCTACCCAACCAGATTGACCTCGTCATTGCGGTCAAGGGCAGCACTCCGGGTCCGACGCCGCCGGCGACCTTCGAGGCCGTGGCGCAGACGCGCAACCAGGTCACGACGGCGGTGGCACTCGACACGCTGCCGCAGGTCGGCGGCACTCTTGCGCTCTATAACAGCCTTCTGATGCTGGACGCTGGCTCGGCCCGCCACGCGTTCGACCAGCTCTCCGGCGAGATATATGCCTCCACCAAATCGGCATTGATCGAGGACAGCCACTTCGTCCGCGATGCGGTGAACGATCGTATCCGGTCTGCCTTCGGCGATGCCACGGCAAGCGACATGCCCCTTCTCGCCTACGGACCGGACGGGGCCAGGCAGGCGGCGGCTGACAGCATCGGCCCGCTCGCCTGGGGCTATGCCTTCGGCTCGTGGGGCGCCTTCGACGGCAATGGCAACGCAGCTTCCATGAACACCTCCACCGGCGGCTTCCTCACCGGCATCGACGGTGCGATCGCTTCGGATATGCGTCTGGGCCTGCTTGCCGGATACAGCCACACTTCATTCGACGTCGATGGCCGTGCCTCCTCCGGCTCGAGTGACAATTACCATGTCGGCCTCTACGGTGGCGGCAAGTGGAATGCGTTGCGCCTCACAGGCGGTCTTGCCTATACATGGCATGATATCGACACCAGCCGCTCCGTTGCCTTCCCTGGCTTCAGCGACAGCCTGAACGGTGACTACGACGCCGGCACGTTTCAGGTCTTCGGCGAGGCCGGCTACCGCATCGATCTCGGCCGCGTCGCGCTCGAGCCCTTTGCCGGCCTGGCCTATGTCAACCTGCATACCGATGGCTTCAGCGAGGACGGTGGAGCGGCGGCGCTTTCCGGCCGCAGCGACGACATCAGCCTCGGCTACTCCACGCCGGGTCTGCGCGCCTCGACCAGCTTCGCGCTTCACGGCATCGATCTGACCGTGCGCGGCGGCTTGGCCTGGCGCCATGCCTTCGGCGAGGTCGACCCCGAGGCGACGCTCGCCTTCGCCGGCAGCAACCCGTTCTCGGTCGCCGGCGTGCCGATCGCCAGGGACGCTGCCGTCGTCGAGGCCGGGCTCGATCTCGCCATCAGCCGGAGCGCCAGCCTCGGCATCTCCTATGCCGGCCAGCTCGCCCATGACAGGCAGGACCACGCCTTTAAGGCCAATCTCGCCGTCAGTTTCTAACACGGCTGCCGGGCGGGGTCTCGGCGGCCGCGGCCAGTGAGCAATGATGCCCAGCGAAGCGCATGGGTTCCTGACAGGCTTTGGCAAATTTCGTGGGCCAGTGCCGAAGGGCCTGAAAAGGCAAAAGGCCGAATGGCTCAAGCCGGGTCTGGTCGGCCGGGTCAAATTCCTGAAAGGCGAGGAAAAGCTGCGCCACGCCAAGCTGAAGGACTTTCGAGAGGTATGATTAGCACCTGCGCAGGTCTGTCGGGGTGCCCAGCTACATCGCGTCGGCTGGCGCGAAGAAGCAGTTTTCGTCTTCTTCCGTGGGATGCAGGCAGATGTGGAAGTTGTCATCCCCCGAGGGGATTACGACATCGTACGGCACGAAGTAGCGGTTCTGATGCGTGACTTTTTCATGGTCGCCTGGACGCAGAATAACCACGTAGCCATCTGGCTGGGGCGTCACAGTGGCGCTGGGAATTTGCCCGCAGTCGCCAGTGACCGGATCACCGTGGCAGCAAGCCGGTGGATAGCCCCAATTCCGATCCGGGCCGTGGGCTGACGCCCCGCCTCCGTCAAGTGCCGCAGCCGTGGCTATCACGCCTGCAAAGCACGTCACTTGTCCTCTTCCGACCGCATGCACCGAGAGGTTCCTCCAACGGCGACTGATATCGTCAGCGTCACTATATACCTTTAGCTTGCGCTAATGTAGGCCGAAAGCGACCTCCTGAATGCTGCCGACCTGAACGTAGGGCGGCCCGAGGTGACCTGTAATGGCGCTCCATTGGTTCAATCCTCCGGTCTACGTTCAGACAAGGTCGGCATCACGACAGGCATAAGTCACGTCGAGGGTGCCGCTCAGGAACTCATGAAGTGGCGCAAGAGGGGACCCAAATGGAAGACGGCGGTGCAGCTCTGCGTCGACTGCTTCGCGGACCGAGCGTCACCCCAGGATGTCCGGAAGGCATTCGAGGAGGCTGCTAAAGAAGAGGGAATGTTACGGGGTCACTGACGCCGGACCACTCGGCACAAAGCTCATCCTGAAGACGGCCGTTCAGCACGATCATTTCCTTCAGGGCTTTCATCGTATTGCCCTTGTGGAGAGCGACGAATTTGTCGGCGACAGCTTGCAAAGCTGCTCCTGGCGACTGTCGAGAGTGACTATGCAGTCTGGCATGGGGCTGTCCTACACTGTCTAGAACAATGAGCCCTGCTGTGGCGCCTGTTGCGGGAATTTGATCTGCGTCGCTGGCTTGTCGACGATCACGAGGGCATCGTCGGGCGCGGGGCGCTGCAACTTCTTCGCCTCCGACCAGGGCGCGGTAAGCCAGGTCTCGATCTCTTCCTCGCTCGTCAGGATCACTGGCATGGCCTTCTCGTGGATCGGCTTGATCAGCGCGTTGGGCGCGGTCGTCATGAAGCCGTAGAGCTCGAAGTCGCCCGGACCATCCTTGACCTTGCGCACGCCATGCCAGGGCGTCCACAGGCCCGCGAAGAAGAATAAGGGACGCTCCTCGTTCAGCGCGAACCAGTAGTTCCGCTGGATACCGGTTTCGGGGTCTTTGTCGCCAGGCGCCGGGGACGGCTCGGCGAAGCTGGTTACGGGAACCACGCAGCGATGCTCGATCCCGACATATTGCTGCCAGTGGCCATACTGTGGATTTCGAATGTTCGTGGTGCCGTAGTCGGCGGCACCTTTCACGCGCTCGGCCGGCGTCGGCATTCCCCAGAGAAGGTTGGCGACCTCGCGCTGCCCATCCGTGGCGTTGCGAACTACCGGGCCGGGCCTGTTCGGATAGATGTCGATCGACGGTTCGAGGTTGCCGAGGACATCCCGGAGGGCACGCGTCCACTGGCGTATGGCCTCTTGGCTGGTGGTGAGATTGTAGAGATTGCACATGTCTTGCCCCTAGTTGCGCAGGATCTCGGGAACGCTCAACGGCCCCAGGTCGAGGATGCGCTTGTATTCGCCCGTGCGGCGCCAGGCACCCCGGATCTTCCCATTCTCCCGATCGCGCTTCGGATCGAACACGTCGCCGCCAAAATGGTCAAGGAAGGCCTGCGCCGCGGCGGGGTCGGAAAAGCAGTGGATGCGATAGTCCTCATATTTGCCGCTCGGCCATATCGCCTGCACCCGCCTGATCTGAGGCTTGACGCCGATGTCCTGGCAGAACTTCGTGATCATGGTCAGGTTCCGGTCCGTGCAGATGTCATCCGGCAAGGCGACCTGGTACGGCCAATCCCTGTCGATGACCGATGGCGCCGGGGTGACGCGGTTGCGTTTCGGCATCAGTGTAAGGACGGCTTGTCGGTGGCTGCCTCTAGCGCGTTGATTGCGTCGCGCACAGCTCGGCGCTTCGGTTCGATGGGCTCATCCGGGCGGAGATGGGAATGGGAGAGGGCGGTAAAGGCCATAGACAGGTCGCCAATAAGGTCGCGCATTGAAAGCTGGTCGACGACCTCGGCAGCAACCCGCCAAGCCAAAACCGCGTCCTCCCCGTTCAACGTGTCCTTGCCATCTTGCTCGAGATGTTCGCGAAGCATTGCCAGCGCTGTCGAACGATCGGCGAGTTGCGTCTCGGGATCGGTCAGCAACTCCAGACTTACCGAGATGGGCTTGCGGTTCTCCGGCCAGCCGCCACAACAGGCGTCCAATGCTGCCGCATGGGCTTGCCCCCAAGCACTTGCCGCGCGGGACGCCGAATGATCAGGACCATCTTCGGGCGGACCGTTGATGTCCCAACCTTCAACTACGAAGGCACCGTAAGCGGCTTCCTCGGCTGTGAACCCAGCGCGTTCTAGCGCTTCCTCTGCTGCCGCTAAGCCTCGCAAAATTTCCTCGGGCGAGGCGCCCGGAACTGACAGAACGAGGTCCATGTCATCCTCCTGTGGCTATCCTGCCGATAGTGAACGAAAAGAGAACATTGGAGTCAAGCCCCTCTTGACGCGGCAGGAATATGTTCCTCATTTCAGGGTATGCCAGAGACCTACGCGCCCAAAAGACGAGACTATCCGCTGTCGAATTTGAACGACGGCATGCGCCTGGTGCGCATCCGCTGTCGCTACTGCAAGCGGACCCACTGCTATCATCCCTCCGACCTCATCCAGATATTCGGCGACGTCGACGTCGATTCCCTGATGGATAGAATGAAGTGCGAAAATGATCCAAGCCACGGCCGGCTCGATGTCGAGGCGTTCGCGCCGACGGGCAGGGAAGCCGTAGGACTGCGCATCCGTCGCCTGGTGGCTCTAAAGGTCCAACGCGTGCCGATCTGGCGTGAAGACCCAGCGTGATGCCCTTAGAGCCAGCCCAACCATTGCAGCGCTCGGTACCCGATCTGCGCAAGAACGAAGATCGGTACGAAGATCGCGGCAAGCCAAAGGATCAGCTTGGTATCGCCAGGAAAGCGGGATGCCATTCCGAGCGCCCTTTCAAACGAAACATTGCGGAAACGTTGCAGCGCTCGGGATGCGCTTCACCAAAAGCCACGTAAGCCTTTGATTTGGCTGGTCGGAGTGGCAGGATTTGAACCTGCGACCCCCTCGTCCCGAACG
>NZ_VFWC01000022.1:0-50038 GCF_006442405.1 Mesorhizobium sp. B2-2-3
GATCGGTTCCTACATCTCAACGGCCGGGCTCGTCGTTTTCTTCATCGCGGTTGCCGAGGCCTTCAGCCGCAGACGCCCAGCAAGCGCCAATCCTTGGGGCGAAGGGGCGACCACGCTGGAATGGCAACTGCCATCGCCGCCGCCCTTCCATCAATGGGAGAAGCTGCCGCGCGTTGCCTGAAATTCAGCTCCGGTTCCGAACCGGCGCCTGCTTCGACATTCTGTCGGGAGAACGTCATGAACGAAACCACAGATCCAAACAACCAGATCCTGCTCGTGGCGATCATAGCGTTTTATTGGGCATTGCTGGGCAGTTGGGGCCAAACTCTGCCGCGCTCGGGCAACGACAAGGCCAAGCAGGACGATGCGCCGACAGAGCAGCGAACCGGCAGTATCGACGATATATCCTATACGGACACACGCTTGGATGCGATCCGAGAGATCGACCCAACTTTCGACCTTGCCGCGTTTCTGACCGGTGCCAATATGGCTTATGAAGCTATCCTGCGCGCGTATGCGGACAGCGACATCCCAACGTTGAAGCGTCTCGTCGGGCCGGAAGTGCTCGATATCTTCGGACGAGCGATTGCCGGCCGCCGGGATCGGGGGGAGATGCTGCAACTCACCTTCATTGGCACGAAGGAAGCAAAGGTCGTCGACGCTCTTGCGGAGAATAGCACCGCTGAGATTGCCGTTCGCTTCGTTTCCGACGTGGTCAGCGTTACACGCTCGGCCAACGATGCGATCGTCGCCGGCGATCCCCAGCAGATCGTTGAGGTGATCGATACGTGGACGTTCGCCTGTGACACCCCGTCAACAAAGCGCAATTGGATGTTGATCGCCACGGAAGGCGAGTAACGAGTGCATGCTCACCCGATGCCTGCCTGACAGCCTTGTCACTATAGATGGGCGGTCAACCCGGAGCGCTCAAGCCGCGCGGAATTTCCAGCTTTTGACAATGTGCATCCACGACTTGTGTATCACGATCAAATCGGCATGACCGGTTCAGTCGATCATTCTCAAGCCGCGAGCGGGTAGCACCGCCAAAGATCCACTCCCTGAACCTGCTGGCCGTAGGCGCCGGATATGGTCAGATCCGCATGCATCGCATCGGCCACATCAGCGATTGATCCACCATCAGATCTTTCCGGAAACACGTCAGCCTTCGCCCTTACGCCGTGGCTCGAAAGGAAGGCGACGATATTGTTCAGGCTGTTCCAGGTTTCATCGGTCGCGGCATCCTCGATCGTGATTATACCAGCCTCCTGAGCCATTTGAAAAAGGGGCACGGCATCGGTAACCGCGCGCTTGGCTTCACGCCTATCCTTCCATCCGACAAGAATCTTGTTGATGCGGAAATTTTCCTGGCTGGTCGAGGCGACGAAGACAGGCCGTCCTGCCTGGAGGATCAGGCTACCAGGTGGGTGGAACGATGAAAATTGCCAGAAGAGGCGCCCTCGGGCGAGGCTGCGACGATGCCGGCTTGGCCAAGGGGAAAACGTCAACAGACACCCTGCCGCGCAACGCGGCTTCACAACGCGACAACCCTCAAAGCCGGAGGTCTACCTGCACAGTTTCAAAAAAGTCGATGATGAACGATGGTTGTGGTGAGAAGTACGCCGGCCGACGTGATCGTGAATGTCCTCCCTACTCGAACATGATCCGAGCGGTGCCTCTTTTGGCAATCAACAGTCTCCGAGCCTCTTGGATCCGCTCAGCCTGTTGTTTGGAATAGGGACCCATTGGCCGAGTCTTCTCATCGCCGCGACGGACCCTGCAGTACCAGCGGCCCCTGTCCGAAAAGATTTCGACCGAGGTCGGCGCCTCATCGGACGCTTCCCTGGCCACACCGGTAGCGAACTTGACGATCTTTGAATGAACCGCGTCCAATCCGTTGGTGGTGCTCGGTTCCTGTTGCACTGTGGACATAAGTCGAACTCCTTTCAGTCACAGCGACGCACCGCTGCGCCATACGGGTTGCGCTCTCTACGGATCGCGGTGCCCAAGAGCGCTTGCTACCTTGCCATTTGGCGCTCCATTTCCATCTCCGCCCCTAGACTTTCGATGTCACGGAAGATCGAAGCGACAGCCAGCGTGCGCCCTTCGCGCTTGAAGCGCAGCAGGCAGTCCCTGGCACCGATGTCTCCATCGACAGCAATCTCGTCCCATTGCCCGGCATGGCCGACATAGTTGATGGGAACGTCGTAGTGCTGGCTCCAGAAGAACGGCACGGCCGCGAATTTCTCGCGATGGCCGAGCATGTTCAGGGCCGCGGTTTGCCCCTGCCTCTCTGCAACCACCCAATGCTCGACCCGAATGTTCTCGCCAGTGTGAGGATCCGGCCACCGCGCAATGTCGCCGGCCGCGAATATGTCCGGTGCGCTCGTCTCCAGAAAGGCATTTACGGCGACGCCGCGGTCAAGAGTGAGCCCCGCCCTTTCGGCAAGCCCGGTCCGCGGACGCACGCCGACGCCGGCGACGACGAAATCCGCCGTCAACATGTTGCCACTGCTTAGTTTCACTTTGTTGCCGTCGATGCTGCTCGCGGTGTCCTCGAGATGGAACACGACTCCATGTTCCTCATGGAGTGCGCGGATGAAGTCACCCATTTGCGGACCGAGGACCCGTTCCATGGGTCGTTTATCCGGCGCCACGACATGAACTTCGATATTGCGCGCGCGCAGCGCTGCGGCAACTTCCAAGCCAATGAAACTGGCGCCAAGCACGATGGCGCGGCGCGCAGTCGTGGCTCGCTCGATGATCACCTTGCAATCTGCAAGCGAGCGCAGCGTGTGAACATGTGGCTGATCCGCGCCGGGGATGGAGAGGCGCACCGGTTCGGCCCCCGTGGCAAGTAACAGTCTATCGTAAGGAATCCTGCTTCCGTCAGCCAGAATGACCTCGCGAGAACGCAGGTCGATATCGACGGCCTTCGTATCGAGACGCAGGTCGATGTTGTTTTTTGAATAGAATTTCTGGCCGCGCAGCGGAATCCAATCCTCCGGAGCCTTCCCTGCGAGGTAGTCCTTGGAGAGATTCGGCCGGTCGACGGGCGGCGCATGGTCGTCGCTGATCATGACGATGCTGCCCTGGTACTGCTCTCGCCGCAGCATTTCGGCCGCCGCGAAACCGGCCGCGCCGCCGCCGACAATGACGACTTTCTCGGGGACCCCGCCCGCGCTTCCGCCGCGCGGCTTCGGCGCCGTCCGTTTGAGTTTCTCGCCCACGAATATCCGCCCATCGCGCTGTTCCACCGACCAGCAAGCGAGTGGATTGAAGGCAGGCGCTCGCAAGGCTTCGCCTGTGCGCAGATCGAAGCAAGCGTGGTGCCACGGACATCGAATGGAATCCGACACCACAAGACCGTCACCGAGCGGCCCGCCGTAATGTGTGCATGTCGCGCCGATGGCGAAGATCTCGGCCCCGCGGCGCACCAGCAACACCTGCTCGTCGCCGCAATGGCCGACAAGCTTTCCGCCATCGAGAAGGTCGGACAGCGCGATCCCCTGGACCAGATCCGGTCCGTTTGATTTGGTATCAGCTTCAGCCATATTCTCGTCCTTGGCGATCCGTGTCAAAACCGCTCGTGCGGCGAAGCGGCACACTGCTTCGGGGTACCTTCTGCCTGGCTAGTGCGCCTTCAGATTCTCAGCATTATCCGCGCCGACATTCCGACTGCGTCATGTACTGGGCTGAGTGGCTCAGACCGCAGTCTCCCGCTCTCGCGGACATCATGCAAACGAATTTAATCGATAGTTGAGTGCAGTTTTCATGATGGCTTTCCCTCCGCGATTCCACTGCGCACAACTACAAGATCGCCTGCCCAGTCTTTCCCCAGTCGGCAAGAAACGACTTGAGGCCCTTGTCGGTGAGTGGATGTCTGGCGAGGTTTCTGAGTATCGCTGGTGGTACGGTCGCGACATCCGCGCCTGCGATCGCCGCCTGTTTGACATGGAGTGGAGTGCGAATTGAGGACGCCAGGATTTCCGTCGTGAAGGATTTGCCGTTGTCGTAGATCACACTTCAGGTTCGGGAGCGACTCCGGCTGGCACGGTCATCTGATGAGGCGCTGGCGACTCTCGAAACTGAGCCACATCGGGAATTCCCCGCCAATTTAGATACTTCCGGCCTCGGGCCTGGGGTGATGTCCAGGCAGTTCGGAAATGCCTAGGATTCAGGGCTCGTCATTCGCCGCTTGGTCGGACAGACCCATTTCTGGTGCGGCATCACGGCGTCTTGCCACGCAATAAGATAGATTGATAATATATCTTATATAGAGGATCACATCGAAGAGCGAACCAAGGCTTCAGCCAGCTTGCGTCGGAGAAAACAGGAGCTTCGGAATGACCGCGAACGGTCGAAGCAAGAGAACAATCGTGGTCGACGGCGTGCCATTGCCCAACATGCTCGACGAGGCAATGATCCGCGGTGTAGTCCACGGGTTTTATGACGAAATTCGCCGTGATGACCTTCTCGGTCCCATTTTCCACGATCGGATCGAGCCAGATAAATGGCCGCAGCATCTGGCGAAGATGTGTGACTTCTGGTCCGCTACTCTACTTCGGACATCCCGATACGACGGCAGGCCACTGCCGCCGCACCTGGTCATAGCCGGCCTCGGCGCGGCGCATTTCCGTCGCTGGCTAATATTGTTTCGGACAACGGTGCGTCGCATTTGCCCGGCCGAGGTGGCGACGCTTTTTATGGATCGCGCGCTGCGAATTGCTCACAGTTTCCGTCTCGCGATCGCCTTCAACCGCGGCGAGACCACGATCGGCATCGAACCTATCGTCGAGAGAGACTTGTGATGCACGACCGGTTTGTGAGTGGTTCCTACAATGCACAGCGATCGACAGGGAGCCGTGATTCATGCGGCTGACCAGCTTTTCGGATTATGCATTGCGGATGCTGATGTACACTGCCGCCGCCGGTAGCCGGCTTATAACGATCGAGGAGGTTGCCCGCACCTTCAACGTGTCGAAGACGCATCTGAACAAGGTCGCCAACACCCTGACCCGTGGCGGCTATATGAAGGCAATCCGCGGCCGTTCCGGTGGTCTCATTCTCGGGCGCCGGCCTGAGATGATCCGGATTGGCGATGTCGTGCGGTTAACCGAGCCGGATTTCGCGCTGGTCGAATGTTTCGCGACCGGAAACCGATGTGTGCTAACCGCCTCCTGCAAGCTTTCAGGCATGTTTGACGAAGCGACAGCCTCCTTCCTGAACGTCCTTGACCGCTACACGCTCGCCGACATCACACTGATGCCCGAAGACTTCCTCGGCGGTCAGATACCACCCGTTCGCACCGGGGCGACACGCAAGACCGTATAATGTTGCGCGGCTTCGACGCGCGCTGTTTTTGCTCGGATGTGAGATGGGCCATGGCTGAACCAAAGAAGAATGATCAACAGGTCACAAAGGACATTGATTCTGATATCGACCCGGACAACACTCTGCTGCCGATGCTTATCGGTGGGCTTGTCCTGATAGTTATCGGAGCGATCATCGTGATGATGTTTGTGTAGTTTCGCAACGATGGCGTGTGACTTTATCGGCCCGGCTGTTGTCTGGGCGCCTGCAACCCCAATTGCGATTTGGCGGATGGAGAACTGTCGGCCGAGGAGGGGAAGTACAGAGCGCGCGACCGGCGGGCGCTTGGACAGCGCATAGCCGGCGACGATGAGCTGCAGGAGGTATATCGTCGTCTGCGCCAGCCCGGCCCCGATGATCCGGCAGAGCCGATCTCCACGGCCGAGATGCGGCGCAAGCGCCTGCTACTCACCCCGCGGAGACGTACGTCGTCATTGAGTTCAGAACTTGCATTCCGCTTCGTTAAACTACCATTTCGCACTGCTCTTGTTCCGAGCCCCTCATGACGTCGGCGTACCGTTTTGGGTTGAAGTGCAGATAGAGAAACGCTGTGACGGTCACGCAGCCGAGATGCATGATCCATCCGCTGCTGAAGCTCCCGCTCCAGCCATGCAGGAGCGCGGTGGCGAATGGACCAAGCGCGGCGATCAGAAAACCGCCGCCCTGCATCAGCGCAGCCAGCGCGCCCGCCTGCTCCGGGCGCGGCAGATGATCGAGCGCCGTGACGATTGCAAGCGAGAAGCTTCCGCCAAGACCGGCCCCGCATATCCCCACCCACAGAACGGGCGACAGTGCGGGAAAAACCGCAAGTCCGGCAAAGCCCGCAGCCTGCAACAGCAGGGTCAGCCAGAGCCAGGGACGGCGGTCGATGCCCCGGCGCGCCAGGACAGGCAGCACCAGGGCCGAAGCCGCCTGGCAAATGGCCATCACGGCCACAAGATTGCCGCTGGCGGCACTGCTCCATCCTTGCGCCTGGTAGTAGGGCGCAAGCCAGGCGACCATAGATGAATAACCGGAGTTGACCAGGCCGAAGGCCGCCATCAGGACCCAGGTCCGTGGACGGCGAAGCAGAAAGCCAGTCAAGGCGCGATCGGGTCTTGAAGCCTTGGCGTCGGACAGAACGCGGAATGCGGCGCACAGCGCGATGGCGGCGGGAGCCGCGAGCCAGGCAAGGGCTGCCCGCCAGTCGTATCCGTTGTTGACGAGCAGGGGCGCCAGACGTGCGCCAAGCGCCCCACCGCCCATGATCATGCAGGAATAGAGGCCGGTCACGGCGGGTGTGCTGGTCGGGAACTTTGCCTTGATGATCCCCGGAAACGCGGCCTGGATGAAGGCCACCCCCGCCCCGCAAAGTGCCGCCGTCAGGATCAACGACAGGCCGCCGGGCACGACAAGCCTGAGCAGCGAGCCCGCTGTCAGCACCATTAGCGCCGCGAGCAGGCCCCGGCGCGTTCCGACGGCCGCCTGGATGCCCGGTGCAACGAACGCACCGAGGCCCATCAGCAGCATCGGCAACAGCGTCAGCATGGCCAGGCTGCCATAGCCCATCCCGGTGTCGGCCACGATATCAGCCAATATCGGTCCCGGGGCCGTCAGGAAGGGACGCAGGTTGATCCCGATTAGCACGACGAGGGCAAGCAGGGTCCATTGCCTGTCGGTTACAGGTTGCGCGGTCATCGACATTTTCGCGCTGTTCATCTGGCGCCCGCTTGCACCAGCAGGGTTATCATCTGCGCATAGCCGTTCCTGCGCGCGTGCCGCAGCGGTGTCGCCCCGTCCTTGTCGGCGAGATTGACGTTGGCGCCGGCCTCGATCAGCCGCCTCACGATCTCGACATGACGCTGCCCGCCATCGCCGAGGATGATGGCCTCCAGCAACGCGGTCCAGCCGAGCTTGTTGACGTGATCGACATCGACACCGGCATCGATCAGCGCGCCGACGGTCTCGACATGTCCGCGTTCGGCGGCCGGAATGAGCGCGGTGCCGCCATAGCGATTGGTGCTCTTGAGGTCGGCGCCGTGCGCAAGCGTCATCTTCAGGATTTCGAGATGCCCGCGTGCGCCGGCGTAGAGATATGGACTATCCTGGATATCGTCCTTGGCGTTGACGTCCGCGCCAGCCTCGATGAGAGTCCTGGCAGCGCTGACCTTGTTGCCGTGGGTCGCGACGAGAAGAGCCGTGCGGCCGTTCTCGTCGCGCGCGTCGATCCGGGCCCCCTCGGAAACAAGCATCTTGATCATGGAGACATCGTCATTTGCCGCAGCCGAGTGAAGCCTTGTCTCATTCATGTTCTGCCCCAACGCTATCAATGGAATGCAGGCGACGATGACGCCCAGCAAAAGTCTGCGCTTGACCATCGGCATCAGCCCCCCGACACGCTGTGCGTGGAAGCCGAGCGGGTTGCTGCGGCGAGCGAAGCCGTCATGCTCCGCCGAGAGGTGGCGAAAGCATCCTGCCTGGGATGAAGTTCCAGGCCGACGAGCAATTCCGCGAGCCTGACAGCCGCCGACACCCCTTCGACGACCGGGACACCGTGAAGGCTGGCCAGTCGCCGCGCCATATCCGACATACCGGCGCAGCCAAGCACGATGGCGTCGGCGCGATCGACCCGCAGCGCCTCCTGGATTTCTTCGCTGATGATCGACAAGGCTGCCTCGCCATTCGCTTCCAGCGCCAGGACGGGAATGCCGCTCGCCCGCACGGTGGCGAATGGCGAAAGGCCGTAGCGAACCAGATTGTCCTCGAGAATAGGAACGGAAACCGGCAAGGTGGTAATCACCGTGAAGCGCCTCGCCACGATGCTGGCGACGCGGGCGGCGGCCTCGCCTACGCCGATAACGGGCTTGCGCGTCAGCATCCGCGCGGCGTCGAGCCCGGTGTCGTCGAAGCAGGCGATGATATAGACCTCCACGGCGTCACTGCGCTCGGCCCGTTCGATCCGGTCGAGAAGACCCGGGACCGCCTTCGCGCCATCGATCGGGCCTTCGATGGAAGCCGGGCCGCTGTCGTTCTGCATTGCGATGATTTCGGTGCCGGCCTGCGCGGTTAGCCGCGCCGCGACGGCGATGGATCCCGTCATCGACACGGTCGAATTGGGATTGATGATGCCGATGCGTACCATGCGAAAATTCCTATAGCCGCCGTCCGATGGAACGTGCATCGCTGCCGTTCCGCATCGCTGATGGGACTGTCTCGATATTGAAGCCTATTCGATCAGATCCGTGTCGCGGCTGTGCCGCCAGAACCGGTCCGGGGTCCTGAGCAGATCGCGCAGGCCCAGCCGCTCGATCATCAGTTCCGTCTCCCGCTGCGCGGCATCGAGCACGGCATCCTGATCGATATGAACCGGCTTGCGGTCTCGCAACAGCACGCGTCCGCCGACCAGCACGGTGTGGACGTCGTTGCCGTTGGCAAAATAGGTGACACGGAATTCCGGCATGTTGGCCGGGTAGAGATGCGGGCGCCGCAGGTCGACAAGAATGACGTCGGCCTTCTTGCCGGGCTCCAGCGATCCGACCTGATGGTCGAGGCCCAGGACACGCGCGCCGTCGATGGTGCACATCTCCAGGGCCTTGCCCGGCGGAAGCCAGCTCGGATCGTGGAAATGAGTGCGATGATAGTGCATGCATTGCTGCATGTGACGGAACATGTCCGCGGAGCGGTCCGGCGCGGTCGCATCGGAGCCGATGGCCACCACGACGCCAGCGTCGAGAAGTTCCGTGACCGGGCAGCGCGCGAGAATGGCGGCCACGGCGCTCGGATTGTGCACGATGCTCGTGCCGGTTTCGGCGCAGATCGCTATTTCTTCGTCAGTCAGGGCGGTCGCATGCGACAGCAGTGTGCGCGGCCCCAGAATGCCGATCTCCCCGGCGATCTTCACGCTGCCCTTGGTATGACCATCCTGGGTGAAGATCAGGCCGCGCTGTTCGGCGATCTGCCTGACCTTGCGCGATTGCGCGATGGCGTCCCCTGCCCCGGGACCATCGAGATGTTCCTGATGCATGGTCGGCGTCAGCAGGGCGAGATGCAGACGATCCTCGTGGGTGCCGTGCCAGCGGTCGGCCAGCTTTTGCGAGGTGGCAAGCTGCTGGTCGAACGACACCGGATAATCGGTACGGCTGGCGCCCTTCCAACGTGCATAAGTCAGGGGGTGCGGCGGGCGCGTGGTGCCGACGGCGACCACTGAGCGCGTGCCGATGCCAAGCACGCCTTCCATATGGGCGTTGCCATAGGCCGGATCGTCGGTGCGCATGACCGAATCGCCGCCGCCAAGCAAGGACACGCCGGTCGTCACGCCGAAACGCAGGCGTTCCAGCGCGGCAAGCTGCGCCTCCGCATGCCAGAATTCCGGCGTCGAACCCACCGTATAGGCACCTTGGCATGCCCTGTACCAGAGGTCGCTGCGGCCGCCGCCCATCGTCTTGATCAGCCCGTGCCCGGCATGGGCGTGGCTGTCGACGAAGCCTGGCATGACGGCCATGCCGCGGGCGTCGATCGTCTCGCGCGCCGGATGGTCCCGCGCCACGTCTTGCGAAGCGCCGACGGCCACGATGCGGTCTCCCTCGATGGCTACGGCGCCATCGGGAATGATCCGCCGATCGGGATCGACAGCGATGACGGTGCCGTTTCTGATCAGAATGTCTGCCATCACAGGCTCGCTTCTCTTTTTTCGCTGCAAAGGATGCGGTCGAGCGAAGGCGCGAGGCGCAGGAGTTCGCGCGTGTATTCGTGAGTGGGCGCGGAGAACAATGTTTCGGTATCCGCGAGTTCGACGATCTCGCCGCCTTTCATCACGGCGACCCGGTCGCACATCTGCCGTATCACCGCGAGGTCGTGGCTGATGAACAGCATCGACAGCCCGGCAAGATCTTGTAGGTCCTTCAACAGGTTGAGAATTTGCGCCTGCACCGACACGTCGAGCGCCGATGTCGGCTCGTCGCAGATCAGCAGCGATGGCCGAGGGCCGAGCGCCCTTGCAATCGCGATGCGCTGGCGCTGGCCGCCTGAAAAGGCATGGGCAAACCGAGAGCCGGCCTGCGCCGGCAGGCCCACCGCCTCGAGCAATGTCTCGGCGTCCAACCGCGCTTCCGCCGCGCTGGAGGCAAGCTTGTAGAACAGGATTGGCTCCGCGATCGCCGAATTGATCCGCAGCCTTGGATTGAGGGCCGAATACGGGTCCTGGAACACCATCTGGAGTGACTGGCGCACGGTCTTGTCGCGATGGGCAGCCAATGCCGTGCCCTGAAAATCTATGGTTCCCGAACTCTGCGCCACGAGACCGGCAATGGTGTTCGCGACCGTGGTCTTGCCGCAACCGGACTCGCCGACAAGCCCGAAGATTTCGCCGCGGCGCACCTCGAAGGAGACGTCCTTCACGGCCTTGAAGACCGATGCCTTGCGGCCCGGGATGAACGAGCGCTGGCCGTATTCCACGCAAAGATTGCGTACAGTCAGCGCGGCTTCGCCGTTGCGCCCCGCAGCGGTGCCGGTGTTCTTGGAGCGCACGGCTTCGCGCGCCTCCAGTGTCGTCTTCGTTTCCTCGCTTGGGACCGGCAGACGGTCAAGGCGAATGTCGATCGGCGGAACGGCGGCGATCAGCGTGCGCGCGTAAGGCGCCTTGGGCGCCGTCAGCACATCGCGTGTCAATCCACTCTCGACCACGCAACCGTTCTGCATGATCGTGACCCGGTCGGCAATTTCCGCAACCACGCCCATATTGTGGGTAACCAGCAGGACGCCGACGCGGCGATCATCGGCAAGTTCGCGGATCAACTTGAGGATTTGCGCTTGCACCGACACGTCGAGCGCCGTCGTCGGCTCGTCGGCGACGATCAGCCTTGGGTCGCAGGCAAGTGCGGTGGCGATGACGACACGCTGGCGTTGGCCGCCCGACAATTGATGCGGATAGTTGCCCAGCCGGCGTTCCGGCTCGGGAATGCCGACGGCTCTCATCAATTCGAGCGCGCGGGCCCTGGCTTCGCGGCGCCCGATCTTCAGATGCGCCAGCATGCCTTCGCACAACTGGCTTTCCACGGTGAAAAGCGGGTTCAGGCTTGTCATCGGATCCTGAAAGATCGCGCCGACGTCACGGCCTGGAATGATCCCCTTGGTGCGGCCGGTTCGGATGTCGATCGGCTTGCCCGCTATGGTGATGGTGCCGGAAGCAATCCTGCCGGGAGCCTGCAACAAGCCCATCAGCGCATTGCCGACGGTGGTTTTTCCCGCACCGGATTCTCCCACCAGTGCATGTATCTCGCCGGGCCGGATCGTCAGGTCGATGTCATCGACGGCAGCGAGAATGCTGCCGTTGGCAAGCGGATATTCGACCCGCAGATTCCTGATGTCGAGTGCGTGTGGCGTTGTGTTTTCCATCAGTTCGCCATCAGTTTGGGGTTGAAGCGATCGCGCAGGTAATCGCCGATTATGTTGACTGCCAGAACCAGGACGACCAGCACGACGGCGGGCATAACGGCGATCCACCACAGGCCAGAGAACAGGAACTCGTTGCCGATGCGGATCAGCGTGCCGAGCGAGGGATAGGTGGCCGGCATGCCGGCGCCGAGGAACGACAGGGTCGCCTCGGTCAGGATCGCGCCCGCCAGATTGATGGTGGCGATCACCATGACGGAGCTCATCACGTTGGGCAGGATGTGCCGCATCATGATGCGGCGGGACGGAAGACCGATGACCTTGGCGGCTCGTACATAGTCGCGGGAAATTTCCACCATGCTGGAGGCCCGCACGGTGCGGGCATATTGCACCCATTCGTTGACGGCGATCGCGAAGATCAGGATGACCGGTGCCCAGCTCGAGACCGTATCGGCGCTCAATTGCGCGCGGGCTATGCCGCTGATCAGAAGCGCGACGAGGATCGTCGGAAAGCTCACCAGAACATCGGCGATCCGCATCACGATGCTGTCGATGATACCGCCGAAATAGCCGGCTATCGATCCCAGTGTGACGCCTATGGCAGCGGCCAACAATACCGCCCCGGCGCCGATCAGCATCGATATGCGCAGGCCGAAGAGGATGACCGAGACCAGATCGCGTCCCTGATTGTCGGTGCCCAGCAGGAAGCGCGGATCGCCACCGTCCATGAACACGGGCGGGATTTCCATGTCGATCAGCGAATATGAGGAGACATCGCGCGGATCGATGGGTGCGATCAACGGAGCGAAGATCACCAGCACCAGCATGGTCACCAGGATCAAGCCAGCGATCATGACCGAGATGGGAGGAAGCCTGCGCGACAGAGATACCTGCGTTGCCATCATTTTGTCCTCAGCCGCGGATCGATCAATGCGTAGAGCATGTCGACGACCATGTTGATCACGACGAACAGGAAGCCGACGAACAGCAGATAGGCCGCGAGGACGGGGATGTCCGGATAGCCGACGGCGTTGGTGAAAAGCAGCCCCATGCCCGGCCACTGAAAGACGGTTTCGGTGACAATGGCGAAGGCGATGAGTTGTCCGATCTGCAGCCCGGTGACGGTCACGACCGGCATCAAGGCATTGCGCAGCGCCAGACGGCCGTAGATGTAGCGGCGGGGCAGACCGCGCGCGAAGGCGAAGCGGACATAGTCCGAAGAGAGCACGTCGATCATCTCGGAGCGCACGAGGCGCATGATCAGCGTCAACTGGAACAGCGCCAGTGTGATCGAAGGCAGGATCAGCGATTTGAGGCCGGAGGCCGTCAGGAAGCCTGTCTTCCAGAAGCCGAGATCGACAAGCTCGCCACGCCCCGAGGACGGCAGCCAGCGCAGACTGACGGCGAAGATCAGGATGAGCAGCAGGCCGGTGACGAATGTCGGCATGGATATCCCGACGAGGGTCAGCGACTGGATCAGCCGCGACAGAAAGCCGTTCGGCTTCAGGGCGCAGAGAACCCCCGTCGGGATGCCGATGAACAGCGACAGGAGGGTCGCGACCACGACCAGTTCCAGCGTTGCGGGAAGCCTGGTCAACAGCAGGCTGACGACAGGCTCCTGGTAGCGAAAGCTGGTGCCGAGGTCGCCATGAAGCGCGCGCCCGACGAATTCGAGAAACTGTACGAAAAGTGGCCTGTCGAGTCCGAGAGCGACGCGCAAGGCATCCTTCTCAGCCTGGCTCGCGCCTTCGCGCACCATCGTGGCGACCGGATCGCCGACGAAACGGAACATGATGAAGGCGATGGCGGTTACGGCAACCATCACGAGGATGGCCTGCAACAGCCGCACCGATAGAATCCGGATCATCAGGAAAAACCTTTCAAGAAGCGCGGATCGAGACAGGCGGGGCTTGCGCCACCGCTGGAGCAGCTCGCGATCCACCACGGATAGCAGGCGCTCCAACGGAGTCAGGCGTGTCCGCGAAAGCTCCCTCGCAAGCGCGGGCACGCCTTACCGGCGCGTTTTCCTAGTTCATATGCGCGAACCAGGGACGCACATACTCGTCGGGGAATTGCGGCATGTCGACCTTGTCGCTCATCGCCCAGGCGACCGGCTGCTGGTGCAGCGGCAGATAGAGGGCCTCATCATGCGTGATCTTGAAGGCCGCCTTCAGCATATCCACCCGCTTGGCCTCGTCGAGTTCGGTCGATGCCGAACGGGCCAATTCGTCGATCTTGGCGTTGGAAAGCCCGTTGGGGTTGCTGCCGCCATAATTGCCGTTATTGGTCGCCAGCAAGGCTTGCAGCACGCTGTAGCCATCCATCGGCGGTAGCGAGGCCCACCCGAGCATATAGATATCGAGATCGCCCTTATCCATTCGAGGGAAATAGGTCGTCTTGCTTTCGACGTGCACGTCGGCCTCGACGCCGATCTTGGCCCACATCGACGCGATTGCCAGGCAGATCTGTTCGTCGGCGATGTAGCGGTCGTTGGAACAGGCCAGTCCAACCTTGAAGCCGTCGGGATAGCCGGCTTCCGCCAGCATGGATTTCGCCTTCGCGACATCATAGTCCAGCGCTACGTCGATCGACTGATCGTAGCCGGTGACCTGTGGCGCGACCAGCATGCCGGAGGTGCGCGACTTTCCGCGCATCAAACGCTTCTGGATCGTGTTCAGGTCGACCGCGTGCCAAAGCGCCTGGCGCACTTTCACGTTCAGCAGCGGATTGGGCTTGCCGGGCGCTGCATGAAGTTCCGGCCGGAAGCTGAAGCCGAGAAAGATCTCGCGCAGCGACGGGTTCTCCACAACCTTCAGGCCGGCGGTGTTGGCGACCCGGTCGATGTCCTGCAACGGAACCGGCGCGATCATGTCCAGTTCGCCCGAAAGCAGTGCCGCGACGCGCGTGGCGTTCGAAGCGATCGGGCGGAATTCCACCCCCGTCAGATTGTGCTGCGGCTTGTCCCACCATTCCTTGTTGACGGCGAAGACCGAGCGCGAGTCCGGCTCGTAGCTGACCAGCTTGAACGCGCCGGTGCCATTGGCATGATTGCTGGCGTAGGTGACGACCCCCGTCGAGGCATTGCCGGGCTTGAGGGCATTGTGCTCCTCCATCCATGGCTTGCTCATCATGTAGATGGCGACGAGATCGTTCAGGAGCAGCGGATAGGGTCCGCGCAGGATCAGGTCGACCGTGTAGTCGTCGACCTTCTCGACGCCGGTTACGGCGGAGAGGTTTTCTCGGTTGCGCGCGCCGGGATCGATCTGACGTCGGATGGTGGCGACGACATCGTCGGCATTGAAGGGTTGACCTTCGTGGAACTTGACGCCCTGCCGCAGCTTGAAGCGCCAGCGCGTCGGCGAGACGATCTCCCAGGAGGTCGCAAGCGCAGGCTCGATAGCCATTTCCTTGTTGCGGCGCACCAGCCCGTCGAACACCATGTTCTGGACGCTCTGGGTAAAACTGTCGACCTGGGCATTCGGATCGTACGAAATGACGTCGCCGGCCGATGACCAGCGCAGTGTCTGTGCAAGCGAAGGCGCTGTCACCGACATCACCATCGCAAGTCCGGCGAGCAGGACCCTAACGCATTTTCTCATTTTCTTCTCCCATTGTATACGAAGTTTCCAATCTATTGGATACCATTTATCCCCGTTGATATCGTACACACATTGTGCACAATATCAAGGCAGGCATGTTCGATTTCGTTTCTCATGTGCAAACCGCTCAAGTGACCGTTCCGAAAAGGGATTCCGAATGACCCAGGCCTTGCTGATAGAAAACGGTGTCATCGTCACCATGGATGCGAGGCGCCGGATTTTCTCGAGGGGTCATGTCCTGGTGGAGGATGGCCGGATCGTCACCGCCGGCGACGGCGCGGCCCCCGCCACAGATCAGAAGGTGGCGCGCATCGATGCTTCGGGAATGGTTGTCATGCCGGGTCTCGTCGACACGCACGCGCATGCGGGTCACATGCTGACCAAAGGCCTGGGAGACGATTCCGAAGCCTGGATGACTATCGCGGGGCGTATCTATGCAGAGGCGTCGGATACGGAATTCTGGGCAGCCGAGGCCACATTGTCGGCCCTTGAGCGCATAAAATGCGGAACGACCACCGCTGCCCTGCTGTTTGGCGGCGGGCCGGACATCATGCGCACCGAGGCGCCGGGGGCAGCACGGGCACATCTTGCCGCCATCGCCGAAATGGGAGTGCGCGAGATACTCGCCGTCGGGCCGAACCGGCCGACCTCGTCCCATGTCTATCGGGACCACGCATACGTTCCGTATGTCGAAATCACCATTTCGCCGGAAACCCAGTTGGCAGTGTGCGCGGAAATCATCGATGATTGGGCTGGTCGCGATGGCCGGGTGCGGATTGCGGTCTCTCTCCCGGTGTTCACTCGGCGCGAACTTGACGAACAAACGGTATACAATCTGTCCCGCAATGCTCGCGACCTTGCTCGCGCAAAAAACGTGCTGTTCATCCAGGATGGTCATCGCGACGGTTCCATCGCCGCCAATGCGGAACGGCTCGATCTGTTCGACGAGCATTCGCTGCTGGCGCACTGCATCGAACTGACCGAGGCAGACATCGCCGCGCTGAAACGCAGCCACGCCAAGGTGGCGCATAATCCAAGTGCTCTGATGTCGGTTTCGGGCCGTTGTCCGGCGACGGAACTGATGGAAAGGGGTGTCACCGTGTCGCTCGGCACCGACGCGGCGGCGCCCGATCGCTCTTTCGACATGTTCCGCAACATGTTCCAGGCGCACCGCTATCATGCCCGGCACTTCAGGAACGATGCGGTCCTGCCGCCGATGCAATTGCTGGAGATGGCGACCATCGAGGGCGCGCGTGCCCTGTCGATGGAGAACGAAATCGGCTCGCTGGAGCCGGGCAAGCGCGCCGACATCATCCTGGTCAACATGCGCCAGCCGCATCTGTGGCCGCCGGCGCACCCCGCGCAGCGGCTGGCACGCTTCGCCAACGGCGCGGATGTTGACACGACGATCGTCGACGGGCGTGTCCTCATGCGTGGACGCCGCCTCGTCGATCACGATGAAGACGCCATTCTGGATCGCGCCGAAGGAGCCTTCCATCTGATGATGAAACGCGCCGGGCTGGCATAGGCCGAGTTCCGGGGCGCAAACAGGGAGACCCAGATGACCGAAGACCTTCTCATTCGCGATGTCAGGCCCTTGGGCGGCGCTGTCACGGACCTCTACATTCGCGACGGTCGGTTCGCGCAAGCAACCAGCGGGAAAGCGGCGCATGAAATCGACGGGCTTGGACAGGTTGCCCTGCCCGGCCTGGTCGAGGCGCACACGCATCTCGATAAGACGCTTGTCGGCATGGACTGGTTTCAGAACCGTGTGGGACCCACGCGCAACGACAGGATCCTGGCCGACAGGAAGGCCAAGCGGGAACTCGGCATCGATGCGCGCAGGCAATCGGCGCGTCAGATCGTGCAGACGCTGGCTTTCGGCGTGACGCATATCCGCAGCCATGTCGATGTGGATACGGAAATCGGCATTACTAACATCGAGGGTGTCGTTGCAACGCGCGAAGCCTTCAAGGGATTGGTCGACGTGCAGGTCGTCGCCTTCCCGCAAAGCGGCATGCTGGGACGCGAAGGCACGCAGGCGCTGATGGAGGACGCATTGAAGGCGGGGGCCGATATTGTCGGCGGCATCGACCCGGCAACGATCGAGCGGGATCCGGTTCGCCACCTGGATGCAATCTTCGCGCTCGCGGATCGATACGGCAAGCCGGTCGACATTCATCTGCACGAACCGGGAGAATTGGGCGCCTTCTGCCTTGAGCTGATCGTCGAACGGACCAAGGCGCTCTCCCTTCAGGGCCGCGTCATGGTGAGCCATGCCTATTGTCTCGGCATGCTGGACACGCATAGGCAGCACACGTTGATCGACGCGCTGGCGGCTGAAGACATCGCCGTCATGACGGTCGGCAGCCCATCCGCGCCGGCGGTTCCGCTGCGCATGATGCGCCAGTCCGGCCTCGTCGTGGCATCCGGTTCCGACGGCATCCAGGGCACCTGGGAGCCATGGGGCAATGGCGACATGCTGGAGCGGGCCAAATATCTTGCGCAGCGCAACGGCATGACCAACGATGCCGATCTGGAAGAGACGGCGCGCGTTTGCACCTTTGGCGGCGCGCAAGGTATCGGCCTGACGGATTATGGGCTTTCGCCCGGTTGCCACGGCGATGTCGTGCTGGTTTGCGCGCGGACCCTGGCGGAAGCCGTGGCCCTGACCCCACGGAAGCGCACGGTCATCCGCGGCGGCCGCGTGCTCGTGCGTGACGGTGCGCGGGCCGGAGATCTGCCCGATGTCGCATAGTCGTCGGACGAACCAGCGTGACGACGGACCCGTCCTGCTCACCGCACGATGGGTTGTCGGCCACCGGGACGGGCGCCATGTCCTTCTGGAGAATGGCGAGGTCGTCCATGAGAACGGCAGGATCGTCTTCGTCGGCCATCGCTACGGCGGGCCTGTAAAGCGGCGGATCGATCATGGCAGGGCGCTGATCGGCCCGGGTTTCATCGATCTGGATGCGCTTTCGGACCTGGATACGGGCGTGCTCGGCCTCGATCATCAACCCGGCTGGAAGAAGGGCCGCGTCTGGCCGCGCGACTATGTGGAAGCCGGGCCGGTCGAAATGCTGGCGCGCGAGGAGCTGACGTTTCAAAAACACTATGCCTTCGCGCAACTCATCCGCAACGGCATCACTACTGCATTGCCGATCGCATCGCTGTTTTATCGTGCATGGAACGAGACATCGGACGAATTCGCATCCGCCGCCGAAAGCGCCGCAGAGTTGGGCCTTCGCGTCTATCTCGGGCCTGCCTTTCGCGCGGGCCATTCCGTCATCGAGGCGGATGGCGGCATCGTCGTCGAGGTGGACGAAGAGCGCGGCGCGGAGGGTCTGGACGGGGCCGTTGCCTTTTGCCTGGAGCACGAAGGGCGCTTCGGCGGATTGGTGCGAACCATGCTTGCACCGGACCGTGTCGAGTTCTGGACCGCCGACCTGTTGCGCAGGACCGCCAATGCCGCGCGAGACCTCGGCGTGCCGGTCCGTCTGCATTGCTGCCAGTCTTCATTCGAGATCGAGACAGTGCGTCGCCGGTTCGGCACGACATCCGCCCGCTGGCTCCAGGACATCCGCTTTCTCAGCGAAAGAGCGTTGTTGCCGCATGGCACCCACGCCGACGGCGATGATCTCGAAATCATCGCCGGTTCGGGTGCCACATTGGTGCATTGCCCGCTGGTGATGGCGCGGCATGGCGCGGCGCTCGACAATTTCGCCCGCCTTCGCGGCCAGGGTCTGCGCATCGGCATGGGCACAGACACCTGGCCACCCGACATGGTGCAGAACATGCAGGTCGGCCTGATGCTCGGCCGCGTCATGGCGGGCAATCTGGAGACGCCGAAATCAGCCGATCTCTATGACGCGGCCACGATTGGCGGCGCCGACGCGCTCGGCCGGTCGGACCTGGGACGTCTGCAGGCGGGAGCCGCCGCCGACATCGTCGTGTTCGACCTGTCCGGCAACCATCTGGGACAGGTCCTCGATCCGATCGCCTGCCTGACGACGTCCGCAAGCGGACGCGATGTGCACACGGTCATCATTGACGGGCGCACCGTGATGAGCGCCCGAACCATTCCGGGTTTCGATCTCGATGCAGCCCACCAGCGCGCACAGGCCCAGTTCGAACGGCTTGTCCAGCGTTATCCGCAACGCACCTGGCGACATCCGACGGTCGCCGAGATTTTCCCTCCCAGCTATCGGATGTTCATGGCATGAGGGCTCCAGAAACGACACACAACGATTGGAATAAACCTTGATGGCACGCGAGCCGACGGCATTGGCCCTCGACGCCGGGCCGTTTGCATCTCTAAACTCCGGCTTTGCGGATGCTTTTCTTCTTGTGTGCTTGGATATGAATTTCAGGATCGGTCATGACAATCAACATTCGCAATAAAAATCCGAAATCCGCCGTATCCAAGTCCGACGCGGTCTATCGCACGTTGAAGCGCGTCATACTCGACCAGGCGCTGACCGCGGGAACAAAGCTGCCTGAGGATTCGATCGGCGAGCGGCTGGGCGTCAGCCGCACCATTGTCAGGCAGGCGCTGGCAAGGCTGAACGGCGAAGGCCTGGTCGAATTGCGCCCGCACAAGGGCGCCTGCGTCGCGCAGCCGAGCCTGGAGGAAGGCCACAATATATTCGAGGTGCGGCGGGCGCTTGAAGCGCTGGTGGTCGACACGCTGATCGGCAAGCTGACGCCGCAAAAGATCAAACAGCTCGAAGCTCATGTCGACGCGGAAGAGATGGCCAAAGCCAACAATGCCGCGTCGTCGATTCAGCTGGCCGGCGAATTTCATGTGCTGCTTGCCTCGCTCACCGGAAACGAACTGTTGCTGCGCTATGTCACGGAACTCGTTTCGCGTTCATCGCTCATCCTGTCGCTCTACGGACGGCCGCATTCGTCCGACTGTGCCGTATCCGAGCATCACGAGATCATTGCCGCCCTGGCCGCGGCCGACCGGAACAAGGCTGCTGCCTTGATGGACCATCATATTGATGCAATCACCACACGTGCACTGCTGAAAGCGAAACCCGAAAATGACTTTCCGGACCTTCTTGCTGCCTATGCGCGGGAGGAAGGGCTATGATTTATTGGATGAATGCCGAAGAGACGAGGAGTGACCCGAAAATGATCAGGACGAAGGTGATGTCAGGTTAAATCCGCCTCCTCATGCGGTCGTGGCGACCAGCACTTCGGTCGGCTGGAACTTCAACACATCGATCAGTCCGATGTCGGAGATGCGCAATTCCGGGATGACGACAAGCGCCAGCAGAGAGTGCTGCATATAGGCATTATTGAGGGCGCATCCGCAGGCAAGCATCGCCGCGATCAGGCCATTGGCTTCTTCTGCCACGATTTCGGCGCGCTGGTCAGACATCAGTCCGGCGATCGGCAGCTTGACAAGTGCAAGTTCGCGTCCTTCGCTGAACAGCACGACGCCGCCGCCGACCTGTCCCAGCCGATTCGCCGCCAGCGCCATGTCGTCCTTGTCGGTACCCACCACGATCATGTGATGACTGTCATGGGCGACGGTGCTGGCGATGGCGCATGGTTTGTCGTAACCGAAGCCGGAAACGAACGCGTTGATGACCTTTCCCGTGCCGTGATGCCGTTCCACCAGCGCGATCTGGCAGACGTCACCGGTCCGATTCATCTGAACGATACCATTCAAGACGCCGAGCGAAGCCTCCAGGGCACGGGTCGGTGCCTGGTTCTCGAGCACGCCGATGACCCGCGCCATGACCTGGTTCGCACCATCGGGCGCCACGATGTCGAAGTCCGCCGCTGAGAGCTTCTTGCCCAAGCGAACCGTGTCCTTGGTCGAGGCGGGATAGTCGTAGGGCGTGATGTCGGCGACGAGCTTGCCGTCGTTCGACACCACACAGCCGCGTGCGATGACGGTTTCGACCGGGAGTTCGGTGAGATCGGAGGTCAAAACCAGGTCGGCGCGCCGCCCGGGCGTTATCGAGCCAAGCTCACGCTCCATGCCGAAATGCTGAGCAGTATTCAGGGTGGCCATCTGAATCGCGGTGATCGGCTTTAATCCCTGGGCGATGGCATGGCGCACAACGCGGTTCATATGGCCGTCATTGACTAGTGTACCGGAATGGCTGTCGTCGGTACACAGCACGAAATTGCGCGAGTCCAGGCTGAGCTCGGTCAGCGCCTTGATCTGCGCGGCGACGTCGTACCAGGCGGAGCCAAGCCGTAACATGGCGCGCATGCCCTGGCGCACCCGCGCAACGCAGTCCGCCAGGCTGGTGCCTTCGTGATCGTCGGACGGACCGGCGGCGACATAGGCATGGAAGGGCAGACCGAGATCCTTCGAGGCATAGTGGCCGCCCACCGTCTTGCCTGCCGCCTGAGTGGCAGCGATCTCGGCCAGCATGTCGCCATTTCCGGCGACCACCCCAGGAAAGTTCATCATCTCGCCGAGGCCGACGATGTTCGGCCACGACATCGCCTCACGCACGTCGGTGGGACCGAGGCTGGCACCCGCGTTCTCGAGGCCCGGAGCGCTCGGCACGCAGCTCGGCATTTGCACGAACACATTGATCGGCAGTCCGGCAGCCTCGTCGTGCATCAGCTTGACGCCCGGCATGCCCAGGACGTTGGCGATCTCGTGCGGGTCGATGAACATCGAGGTGGTGCCATGCGGGATGACCGCACGCGCGAACTCGGTAACGGTAACCATGCCGCTCTCGACATGCATATGCGCATCGCACAGCCCCGGCAGCGCGTAGCGGCCCTCTCCGTCGATAATCTGCGTCTCGGGGCCCACGGCATGGTCGGAATTCGGGCCGACGAAGGCGAAGCGGCCGACCGCGATGGCAATGTCCGTCGCGGGGATGATCTCGCCCGAATGGACATTCACCCAGCGCACGTTCCGGACCACCATGTCGGCCGGCGTGCGTCCCATGGCGACATCAACCAACTGCGGCGCGCATTCGAACCAGCTCTGGATCATCTGTTGTTTTCTCCCCCGGCGCGCGCGCCCGCAAAGGGCCGCACGACCTCGACGCAATATCTTGGCGAACTGTAAGCGGCGCGCTGGCGGTAATAGTCCAGGCAGAAATCAAGGAAAACGGCGAACTTACGCGACACATACCGGCGTCGCATGTAGAGCAGATTGATTGGAACCAGTGGCGAGCGCCATTGCGGGAGCACCGGCACCAGATCGCCGTTCTTGCACTCGATCTCGGTGAAGAAGGCTGGCAGATAGACGATACCCTCGCCGGCTACGGCGAAGTATTTCAGCATCCAGTAGTCGTTCGCCATGCACTGCGCGGTCGGCATGAAGTCGACCGTTTCCGCGCCGCGCTCGAGATGCCAGGATTGCACGCCGCTCGGGCGGCGGAAGGCGACGGCCCCATGGCCCGCCAAGTCTGCGGGCGTCGACGGTTCCCCGAATTGCTCAATGTAGCGCGGGCTGGCGTAGAGACAGAAGGAAGCCTCCCCGAGCTTGCGAGCGATGTAGTCTGAGTTCGCCGGCTCGCCCCAGTGGAATATGCCGTCGAAAGGCTGGTGCTTTTCGGGCGCCAGGAAATAGCCGAGCGAAAGGAAGATCACGTCGACATTCACCTGCGGATACTGTTGGCGGAAGGCGAACAGCAGTTCCGAGGTGAAGGAAGTGCCGAACTCGCCGGTCGAGCCGATCGTCAGCGTGCCGGCGATATCGTGGCCCGCCTCGGCGATCGCCGCTTTGGCTCCTTCGCAACTTTCCTTGATGCGTTGCGCATGGTCGAGGAACTCGGCCCCGGCATCGCTCAAATGCAGTTCCCGACCGTCGCGCACAAACAGTGCGACACCGAGCGAATCCTCCAACGCGCGCACTTTGTGACTGAGGCTGGACTTGGGCAGTCCATACAGTTTCGCGGCGTGCGAGAGCGACTGCGCCTCCGCCACTTTGATAAAATAATCGATCGCTTCAAAATCCATCGATCGTCCAAGAATTTGAACGGTGCGTCCAGAACTAGCCGGAAACTGCCATTTGCATGGACGACCCTAATACGACAGGATCAGAGCGCGCAAGGTGGGATTTTTGGCGCAGAGAAGCTTGGTCCCAAGCCCGAGCGAGGCCACACGAGCGGAGATGAATTTGTCCGACATACGCGAATTCATCCGTGCTGGTCGCGCCGAGCATAAATCGACTCTCATCGTCACCGGCGGCACACTAGTCAACGTCGCTTCGGGTGAGATCTATCCGGCCGACGTCGCCGTCTACAAGGATCGCATCGTCGCTGTCGGAGACGTCTCGGAGTACCGCGGCCCCGAGACCGAGATGATCGATGCTACTGGTTATTTCCTCTGCCCTGGCCTGATAGACGGCCACCTCCACGTTGAATGTTCCAAGATGTCGGTAACTAGCTTCGCCAAGGCGGTGGTGCCGCTCGGCACCACTTCGATTGTGTCGGGCCTCGACCAGATCCTCGTGGTGTCCGGCCTGGAAGGCGCCCGCGAATTCCTCGACGAGGCCAAGGCAACCCCTCTCAAGATCTTCTGGGGCGCACCATGCAAGACGCCCTACACACTGCCTCGCTCCAACGTCGGCTATTATTTCGGACCGGACGATCACCGCGCCACCCATTCCTGGCCGGAATGCATCGGCATATGGGAGACGGTGCGCGAGTTCGTCGACACGATGGATGAGCACGTTCTGCAGGCGGTCGAGATCGCCGAAAAGAGCCGTCTGCCGATTCTCGGCTGCTCGCCGATGTGTCGCGGCAATCGATTGAACAGCTACCTGCAGGCCGGAGTGCGCTCCGACCACGAGAGCTACACGGCGGACGAGATGCTGGAGAAGCTGCGCAAAGGCATGCATGTCGTCATTCGCGAATCTTCGATCTCCCATTTTCTCGAAGAGAACCTGCGGATGGTCACCGAGATGGGAATAGCCGCGACGAGCCGGGTCAGCTTCTGCACCGATGACGTGGTCGCCTCGGATATCCTGGCCCGCGGCCACCTCGACAACATGATCCGCATGGCGGTCGCGATGGGAGTTCCGCCGCTCACCGCCATCCAGATGGCGACCATCAACGGCGCCGAGGCGCTGCGCATCGGCCAGAAGGTCGGCTCGATCTCGCCCGGGCTCGCCGCCGATATCCTGCTGGTCAAGGATATCGCGGATTTCCATGTCTCAGGTGTCATCGCGAAGGGCAAGCTGGCCGCCCGCGACGGCAAGCTCGTGGACGATCTTGCGCCGCCTGCCCGCAGCGCCGTTGTCACCAACACATTCAAGGTAGCGCCGGTTTCACAGAAAGACCTATTGGTGCGCGCGCCCGGAGCGGGCGACAAGGCGGCCGTGCTGGCGATCGCCGTTACGCCCGAGAGAATATTCGTACGCACGCGACGTGATGTCGTGCTCCCGGTCCGCGACGGCTATATAGACGCGGATCCATCACAGGACGTGCAGTATCTCACCGTCGTCGAACGCTACGGCCGCACTTCCCATCGGCCGGTCGCGTTCGCTTCAGGCTTCGGACTGCGCTCCGGCGCACTCGCCACTTCGACGGCGCCTGATGATAACAACATCGTTTGTGTGGGCACCAATCCCCACGACATGTCGTTGGCAATCAACCACATTATCGAGAACAATGGCGGCCAGGCGGTGGCGGACGGCGGTCGGATCGTGTCATTCCTGCCCCTGCCGATCGGCGGAATCGTATCGGACATTGATCCTCCAGAGATGGCGAAGAAAGAGCAGGAGCTCGACGCCGCCGCGCGCGCGCTCGGCTGTAGGCTGCCATGGCCTTTCATGTACATGTTCGTGCTGCAGATCACCGCGATACCCGATTTCGCGATAACCGATCTCGGCCTGATCGATTGCATAAACCTGACGGTGGTCGATCCGTTAAGCCGGCCTCATGACTGGGAACGCTAGAAAAGGGAGGGAACCATGCTGAAAAACCTTGTTGTCGCTGTTTCGCTCGTGGCCGCGACGTGGCTGTGGGGCGGCCGCGTACAAGCCGAAGAGCCGACCAAGCTCAGGATCGCCGGCATTCTTTCGGCGGGCAAGGAAGCACCGTGGGAATCATCCTTCGTGAGTTCCATGGACCGGATCATCGCCGCCAAGCCCCACGGCCTCGACATCGAGGTCAATTATACCGAGAACGTTTACGACAATGCCGAGCAGGTGTTCCGCACCTATGCTGAGACCGGCGACTACGACATCTTGTTCGGCGACACCGCCTATGCAGATGCGATCGAGAAGCTGAAGGACGAATTCCCCGATACGATGTTCGTCATGAGCGGTTCGGGCAATCGCGGACTCGGCGGCAATGCCTATTGGATATTCGTCCACGCGCACGAGCCTGCCTACGTGATGGGGCAACTGGCCGGCAAACTCACGAAGTCGAATGTCATCGGCGCCATCTCCACCTTCCCGGCCGAAGATACCAACGATCAGATCAATGCCTTCTTCACCGGCGCCAAGGAAGCGAACCCAAAGGTGAAACAGAAGATCACCTTCATCCAGTCCTGGTTCGATCCGGCTAAATCGAACGAGGCGACCTCGGCGCAGATCGCCGCCGGCGCGGACATGATCTACCAGATGTCGGGCGCCTTCGAGGTTTGCGAGGAGCGCGGCATAGGCTGCTTCGGCAATTATGTGGACATGTCGAAAGTGGCGCCGAAGTCGATCGTCGCCTCCACCATCGTCAAATGGGATCCGCACATTAATTGGATCATCGATGAATGGTGGAAGGCAAAGACCATGAACGCCAAATTCGACGCGCCGAAGGAACCAAGGTGGTTCAGCTGGCAGCAGGGTTCGGGCGACCTCATCCTCAATCCTGCCTGGGAAGCCAAAATGCCCGATGACGTAAAGGCGCTTGCGGCTGAAACGGCCAAGGCCATCCAAGGCGGCAAGAAGAAAATCGAGCTCAATGTGAACGAGCCGAAATCGGACTGACGCCGGAGGTGGTGCCGGGCCGATCCGAGATGAGCAAGATACCGCGCCTGTCGGTTCGGCACCTGACGAAGCGTTTCGCTGCGCTTGCTGCCAATGACGACGTCTCGCTCGACGTCATGCCCGGAGAATTGCATTGCTTGTTGGGGGAGAATGGCGCAGGCAAGTCGACACTGTCGTCCTGCCTCTACGGGCTCTACCAGCCAGACGCCGGCGAAATTCGGGTGGACGGCAAGACCGTCCAGCTAGGCTCGCCGGGCGAAGCCATCCGCGCCGGCATCGGTATGGTGCACCAGCATTTCGTCTTGGTGCCCAACTTCACTGTGCTGGAGAATGTGGCGGTAGGAACGGGCTCCGGCTGGCGGCTGGGCCGGGCTGAGGCTCTCTCCAGGATCGAGACGATCTGCTCCACCTACGGCATCTCGCTCAACCCACACCGGCACGTCGGCGACCTTTCCGTCGGCGAACAGCAATGGGTCGAGATCGTCAAGGCGCTCTACACTGGCGCCAGACTGCTTATCCTCGACGAACCGACGGCGGTGCTGACGCCCGAGGAATCGCGCCGCCTGTTTGCGATCGTGCGGCGGCTCACCAGTGAAGATCTGTCGGTCGTGCTGATCAGCCATAAGATGTCGGAAGTGATGCAATCCGACCGGGTCAGCGTGCTGCGCAAGGGCAGACTGGTCGGAACGGTCATAACCTCGAACGTCAGCCGCGACCAACTCACCACCATGATGGTCGGCCGCTCCGTTGCGGCGCCGGCGCGCGCCGCAGATGCGAAAGCGACCGGCGAGACGGTGCTTTCGGTGCGTGGGCTCACGCACCTGCGCGATGGAAGGCCCGTGCTGGACAACGCATCGCTCGACATCGCAGCCGGCGAGATCGTCGGCATCGCCGGCGTTTCCGGGAATGGCCAAGACGAGCTGTTCGAGTGCCTCGCAGGCCTCGCCGCGCCCGACGGCGGCACGGTCTTGCTCGATGGCGAAACTCTGCAGGCGTACTCACCGGCGACGGTTGCTGCGAAAGGCATTGGCTACGTGCCCAGCGACCGCTTCCGCGACGGGCTCGTTGCCGATCTCGATATCGGCGAGAATCTTGTCCTTGGCCAACAATGGCAAACGCGCTGGCGCAATGGGCCATTCATCGACACCGCGGCGCTCGACGCAAATGCGCGCATGGTCATCGCTGCCTATTCGATCGCCGCAACCGGGCCGTCGTCACCCTCTCGCAAATTGTCTGGCGGCAACGCGCAGAAGGTCATCCTCGCCCGCGAGTTCGCCAAAGCGAAGCGGCTTCTGCTGTGCAACCAGCCGACGCGCGGACTCGATGTCGGCGCCATCGAATTCGTTTACCGACAACTCCTGCACAAGCGCGACGAAGGCTGCGCCATCCTGCTTGCGAGCGAGGAACTGGAGGATCTTTTCGCTCTCAGCCGTCGTATATGTGTGATGTTTCGCGGCCGCATCCTTGCGGTGCTCGATACGGAAAAAACCACCTATGACGAAATCGGCAGCCTGATGGCCGGCCATGGGAGCGAGGCTGCGGCGTGACCGATTTCAATCTCGTGGAGTGGCGCCTCGAGCGCCGGCTGGAACCGCGGCCGACCGCGCGCATTGTTGCACTTGCTTTGGCGGCGATCGCGGCGGTTTTGGTTTGCAGTCTGCTTTTCGCCGCCGCGGGCGCCAGCCCGGGTGCCGCCTTCACGGCTCTCCTGAAAGGCAGCTTTGGCTCGTTGCGCGCCGCCGGCGAAACGCTGGTCAAGGCAACGCCCCTGATCTTCACCGGTCTTGCCGCCTGTGTCGCCTTCCGCGCGCGTATCTGGAACATTGGCGCCGAAGGCCAGGTTTTTGCCGGCGCCATGTTCGCTTATTGGGCGCAGCACAATCTCACCGGATTTTCGCCTTTCATCCAAATTCCTGTGGTTATAATCGGTGGCATTGTCGGCGGCGCACTCTATGCCGGCCTTGCGGGCGTGCTGAAGACCCGCTTCTCGGTCGATGAGGTGATCTCGACCGTCATGCTCAACTACATCATCGTCTATGTCCTTTCGCTGCTGCTGCTGCGCGGCCCATGGAGCGAGGCGGGCGCCTTCTTCGAACAGACGCCGAAGGTCGATCCGGGCTCGGTGCTTCCGTTGCTGTTTTCCGGTTCACGCCTGCATTCCGGCTTCCTGCTGGCGATTGTGGCGGCTGGCTTGGTTCACATGCTGTTGACGCGCACACCGCTGGGCTATGAGATCAAGGCTGCCGGGTCCAACATGCGCGCGCTCGATGTACAGGGCACCAATACTCGAAGGCTGGTCATAGTTGTGCTTCTGGTTTCCGGCGCGCTTGCGGGGCTCGCGGGGATCACGGAAGTCTACGGCGTCCATTACCGCCTGAAGGCAGGCGTAATAGCAGGTTACGGCTACAGCGGCATCATCGTGGCCATCCTCGGCCAATTGCATCCGCTTGGCGTCGTCGTTGCCTCGGTGCTGTTCGGAGCGTTGCTCAACGGCGCTACGCTCATGCAGATCAAGACCGGCGTGCCCTCGGCGCTGATATACGCCATCCAGGCGATCCTGCTTTTGTTCTTCCTAGCTGGCTGGGCAGCGTGCAATTTCCGCCTGCGGAGGGTCGGCCGTGCTTGACGCACTCTTTCAAACCTCAATCCTGGTCAGTGTGGCGGCGGCCACCATCCGCATCAGCACCCCGCTCCTGCTCGCCGCACTTGGCGAACTTATCGCCGAGCGCAGCGGCGTCTACAATATGGGTCTTGAGGGCATGATGCTGATGGGAGCCTTCACCGGCTATCTCGCCGCCTATGAAAGCGGGTCGTTATGGCTGGGCGTCCTCGCTGCCGGATTTACCGGCGCGCTGATGGCTCTCGTCTTTGCCGTGCTGGTGATCACGCTGAAAGTAGAGCAGATCGTCACCGGTCTTGCCGTCAACCTGCTCGGCGCCGGCCTTTCCACATACTGGTTGCGTTCCGCTTTCGCTGGCGACGGCAAGACGCCGACCATCCCTTTCTTCGCCGATGTGCCGGTGCCAGGGCTGAGCGATGTTCCCGTGCTGGGCCCCATCCTGTTTGACCAGCGGGTGCTGACCTACATAGCCTTTCTGATGGTGCCGGCGGTATGGCTCTTCCTGTTCCGGACGCGTTATGGACTGATCGTGCGCTGCGCCGGCGACAATCCCAAGGCCCTCGATGTTAAGGGGGTAAAGGTCGCGCCGGTGCAATATGCCGCCGTGCTCTTCGGCGGCCTGATGGCGGGCGTTGCCGGCGCGTTTCTCTCCGTCGGCCAGGCGGCGCGTTTCGTGCCGGACATGACCAACGGGCGCGGCTGGCTGGCCATCATCATCGTCATCGCCGGCCTATGGCGCCCCTACCCGATTTTCGTGGCGGCTCTGGTGTTCTCCTTCCTCGACGCGCTGCAATTGCAAATCCAGGGCGTCGGTATCGCCATTCCCTACCAATATATGTTGATGATGCCTTATGTTGCGGCGATCGTTGCGTTGATGATCCGTCGCTCGCGGACCAGCGCACCGGCTATGCTGGGCGTGCCGTACAGGCGGGAATAGGGTGGTCGGTTTTCATTCTGCTGCTGTAAGGCTGCCTGTACGTAGCTGCCATGCGGCATGGCTCAACCCGTGACCGCGGCAGCAAGCTTCCAGCAAGATCGACCGCTTTGGCGAAGCCGGTATTGTAGCCCAACCCGCCCAGGTAGGGAGACCTGACCGTCAGTCACGGGACGTCACAGGGCAAGCAATTTGCCGCCCTGGAAATCTGGATCGTTGGAACTCGACTATCCCGCTGGTGGTTAGCCAGAAGGCTGCATAAGCCTCGCTCAGGAACGCCAGCCACCACTGCCGAAGTGACCTGAACTACGGAGCGTCGCCAGCAGGATGTTGGCTGCTCCGCGTTGATCAATCTTCGCTTGCTCACCAAGCGGAGACGCATTCCAGGCAGCCAGTTCTGACACCAAAAGAGCGGTATCCCCGTCTACCGATGCGCATCTAAGTTGTCCGTTCTTCCCCATCACGATTATAGCTGTACCTATCACGCCATATCCAATCGCAGCTATCCGCTGAACCCAGGTATCGCCGTCAACGCGGACATCGAACAGAACCGACCCTTCGGTTTTTTCCGCAGCGTCCGCCACACGATCACAGAACGGTCGATTGAGGCCTTCGATGTTGCCGAGTGACTGCTCAAACAAGGCCAATTCGACATGCTCTGCCACCATAGCTGTGAGAGTGCGCGCTAGCTGGCCCAATCAGCAAGACACCAGGACCATTATCCACAGCAGCCACAGCTGGTCCCCTTTTTGCCTACTTAATGCCCCCCGTCGGACCGCGAGCCGGGCAACGGCCTCTATGGCTTGGTCGACCTCGTCCGTCGTGGTGTAGTGTGACAGACCCAGCCGGGCGACGCCGCCTTTTTTCGCGCAGTCCAAGCCTGCCGGAGGCTTCATGGCATAGAGTCGCCGGCCCAGCCGAAGATGTTTTTCCTCAGCCAGCGCGGCCGCGTTTTCCAGCGGCGAGCGATTGGCCAGCGGCGAGGTGCCTGTTGAGCGGCAGATTCAGGGCCCTGATATCTGCGCACGCGGCACATCTTGCCCACCCCGGTTGATCGCCTAAATGTTTGGTCCCGGCATTTGCTGGAGCGGATTGAGTCTGAAGCGTTCCGGCTGTGACGCCCACGCCTTGCAGATGAACTCGTAGCGATCCTTCCGCAGTCAGCCTCCGGTTCAGCGGTCAGCTTCACTCCAATTTCTTCAAGCGATTGCGGGCCTCATCTATTCTCGGCACTACAATTGTCAGCCTACTGAATCCAGCATTCTCTTTATCACGGAAAATTTGAAGGTTCGCGCCTGCGACGCCACGCCATATGGATCAACCCCGGCATGGGACGGTCATCAGGCCCCGGGTCGAACAGGTGAGTATAGAACTTCTCTCCACCGCTCATGCTTGGATGTTGCGAGTGCGTCGAAAATTCCTTGGATTTCCGTTGTGCGCGTCCTTCCAAGTCACCAGCATCTGCAATTAGAGAACGTTTGGCTTCGTTCCAAGATGGTTCCCGGGCGGCAGCGCAAAGTCCGCTCGGCGTGCACACCATATGTGTCTCAGCTCGGCCCTTTTTTACTTTGCGTTGGATTCAAGGTGAAATTAGGGGCCGCAAGCGAGAGGTCGGCTTTCGGCATCAAGCGGGCTAAGCAGTCATTCAACTCCTGGCCTCAAGCAGCTCATGCACGCTCCACTTGACGGTGCGTGCCGCCCCAGCCGATGTCGGGTTTATCTATGTCGACGGCGAGACATGCCTTTGACCACGCTTATTGGGGGCGCCGACTGGCGAGCCGCTTCGCCATCATTAGCGATGGAACGGAAAAGAAACCATTCTGCATAAGACTGCTGCTTTTCGACGCACCTTTTCGAAACGTCGGAACGAGCGCTTTTCGCGCAGGCCTCGATGCCCCCATAGGTGAACCGGTTCCATGACGAGTCTGACAATACGCCACCGCATCCTCGTCAGTTTCGCTGCCGTTCTGGTGGTTATGTCCGTGATCGCCGTTATCGCGTACGCCTGGTTTCTTCAGGCGGAGCGGGAGGCAACTGAGGTCGAGAAGGGCATCCTTCCAGACCTCTATCACAGCACCGAGATCATGATGGGGCAGATGAAGGCACATAGCCTGCTTCAGGAATATGCCCTCCAGGACAACCCGTCGGATAAAAGCACGCTTGAAAGCACGATCGCGACCAATCGCGACCAAGTGCGGCGGTTGATGGACGAGTATGAAGCAACGATCGTCTCCGACATCGACAAGCAGAATTACGCAGTCGTCAAAGAACTCGCCAACCAATTTCGGCTGGCGGAAACTGCTGTGCTGGACACGAGCCGAGCTGCCTTGTCGAAAGGTGAAACTCCCAATGAAAGCCCGGTCATCAAGAACACGGTAGAGCCGATCTTTGTGAAATTGCAGTCCGCTCTGCAAGCCATGCTCGAGGATCACAGAGGCGAGGCAAACAGCGCGACGCAGCGAATCAGCTCAATCGTTAGCACGGCGGAAGTCGGTTTGAGCGTGGGCTTGTTGATAGCCCTCGGACTAGCCCTTCTTTTGGGTTACCAGCTGTTCCGCGCTATCACAGCTCCGCTCACACGTTTGGTCGACGCGGTTCAAATGATACGGCAAGGCGACTTCAGCGAACGCCTCGATCTGAGGCGCCGGGACGAATTCAGCGTGCTTGCCGACGGCTTCAACGCAATGGCAGACGATCTCACAACTCTCATTGGTCAGGTACAAAGGTCCAGCATACAGGTCGGCACGTCGATAACTGAGATTGCTGCAACCTCCAAGCAGCAGCAGGCAACAGCGACTGAAATCGCCGCGACCACAACTGAGATCCGCGCGACAGCCAAGGAAATTTCCGCCACTTCAAACGAGCTGGTTCGCACGATGAACGAGGTCTCGACAGTTGCCGAGCAAACGGCGGCCGTCGCCGGCGGAGGGCAAGAGGGGCTGACCCGTATGGAAGGAACCATGCAGCAGGTCATGGACGCGGCGGGTGCGATCAATTCCAAACTCGCGATCCTGAGCGAGAAAGCTGGCAGCATCAATCAGGTGGTGACGACCATCACCAAAGTGGCCGATCAGACGAACCTGTTGTCGCTCAACGCTTCCATCGAGGCTGAGAAGGCCGGGCAATATGGCCGGGGCTTTGCAGTGGTGGCGACAGAGATCCGAAGGCTTGCGGACCAGACGGCCGTCTCCACTTACGATATCGAGCAGATGGTCAAAGACATCCAGTCGGCAGTCGCTGCCGGTGTGATGGGCATGGACAAGTTTTCCGAGCAGGTCCGCCGGGGCATGCACGAAATCCAGCAGGTCGGCGGGCAACTCTTCGACATCATCCAGCAGGTCCAGGGGTTGGTGCCACGTTTCGAAGTCGCCAATGAAGGCATGCAAGCACAAGCGATCGGCGCGGGACAGATAAGCGACACGCTAACCCAGCTAAGCGAGGCAGCTCAGCAAACAGTCGAGTCCCTTCAGCAATCGACGCTCGCGATCGACGAGCTCAATCAAGTCTCAGGCAGCATGCGAGGTAGCATTTCAAGGTTCAAGCTGAGAGCACAGTGAACTGGCAGTAGGAGGTCATAATGTTATTCCTCGCCTTCAGTATGGGTTCGGATCGCTACTTGATCGATGTCCACCAAATTGAAGAGGTGCTGCCCTATATCGATGTCAAAGTTCTGCCGGGTGCGCCAACCGGTGTGGTGGGCCTGGTCAATTATAACGGAATACCCATCCCCCTGATCGATGTTACTCTTCTCGCGCTTGGCCGGCCATCGGAGCGCCTATTGAGCACCCGGATCGTTGTTACGCGCTACCCGGCGCGAGATGGCGAGCAACGCCTGCTTGGGTTGGTCGCGGAACGGGTGACGGATACGGTCGAGCGAGACCCTGCCGACTTCGCGCCGTTCGGCCTCGAGCCAGAAACGCCGTCTTATCTTGGTCCGGTGGCTTCGGATGGCACGGAGATCATTCAGTGGGTCAAAGCGGAAGCGCTGCTTTCGGAAGAGATTCGTACCGCATTGCTCCGCCAGGCCGCGATGAGTGTTTAATGACCGGCGCAATAGAAAAGCTCCTGATGGAAACCATTGGACTGGACAGTGCCAGCGTTGGCCCGACAGTGGTCCGTCAGGCGGTCAGAGACCGGATGGCAGCGTGCCGGATTGCCAATCCTCAGGCCTATAGGGAACACTTGACCGGTTCCCCGCAGGAGCTGCAGGAGCTGATCAATGCGGTGGTGATCCCGGAGACTTGGTTCTTTCGCGACCGAGAAGCGTTCACGATGTTGGCGCGGCATGCGCGCGTGCACAAGCATGCTCAGCCGACAAAAGTCTTGAGCCTGCCATGTTCAACCGGTGAAGAGGCCTATTCGGTCGCAATGGCCATGTTCGATGCCGGCTTTGAAGCGCACGAGTTCAACATCGATGCGGTGGACGTCAGTACCCGCAATATCGCGTTGGCTGAACGTGCCGTCTACGGGCGCAATTCCTTTCGCGGCAGCTATCTCGAATTCAGGGACCGCTATTTCGAAGCGGTCGAGGGTGGGTTGCGGCCCAGTGCTGCGGTGCTGAAACAGGTTCGCTTCAGGGTCGGCAACCTATTCGGTACTCGCGCAATTTTTGGGCAAGAGGTCTATGACATCCTACTCTGTCGGAATTTGCTGATCTATTTCAATCGCGAACTGCAGGATCGCGCATTGACCCGCCTGAAAGACCTCTTGGCCACGGACGGACTTCTTCTGGTCGGTCCCGCGGAAGCAGCACTTCCAAGGCTGCATGGCTTTATTTCCGCTGAATGGCCCTTGGCCTTTGCCTTCCTGGAATCGGAGCCCATCAAGGCCGCGGCGCCGACAACTGCTATCCCGGTGCGGACATCAACCCCGAAGCTCAACAAGAGCAAGCCCGTTCTTCCGCCACGACTGACCGTCGGCAAGGAAAACAGTGCGCCGGCCCTGGCCAAGCCCGTTGATCAGGTCTCGGAAAGCCTAGTCGCGGTTGAACGGATCGCCAATGCGGGTCGGGTAAAGGAGGCACAGGAGGTCGCCCTCGCCCATCTCGAGAAATTCGGTCCTTCCGCGCAAATCTTCTACCTGCTGGGCCTCGTTCAGGATGCGGATGGCGCTGCATCCAAGGCCGCGCAAAGCTATCGCAAGGCACTCTATCTTGCGCCAAATCATCGAGAGGCTCTGGTGCATCTGGCTTTGCTGCTTCGCAGGCAAGGCGACCACAGCGGCGCCGAGGCGCTGGCCGGCAGGCTGGTCCGGGTCCAGAAAAGGAGCGGCACCTGATGCCGGCTTCGACAAGGATCGCTCTGCCAGTGGAGCAGTTTGAAATTGACGACTGCTGGCGGCGGATAGGCGTTCGGGGTGACAAGTCCTGTCCCCAACTGGAGCAGCATCTCCACTGCCGGAATTGCCCGACCTACAGGAAGATTGCACGGCGCCTCCTTGATCGTGCGGCGCCCTCGGCATATCGCGGCGAATGGCCTGATGACGCTGGTCGTGCAGCGGTCGTTTCGGCGGACGATGAAGCGCCACAGACGGCCGTTCTCTTCCGGTTGGGGCACGAATGGCTGGCGCTTCCAGCTGGCATTTTTCATGAAGTGGCTGAATCCCGTCCCGTTCATTCCCTTCCACACCGCAGGAATAGTGCAGTGCTCGGCATCGCCAATGTCCGGGGCGAATTGCTGATTTGCCTGTCGCTCGCTGAATTGCTCGGGATCGACGAACCCAAGGAGGAGGAACAAGGCAGACGAGCCAAGATATTTCGCCGCCTCGTCGTGGTGGGCGAGCGGGACAAGCGGGTTGCTTTCACGGTTGATGAGGTCCACGGCTTACATCGCTACCGGGCACGCGACACTCTCGCTGTGCCAGCTACGATCGGCAAGACTCTGTCGGCGGCTACTGTTGCCGTTTTGCCCTGGCGTGAACGGGCTGTTGGCTGTCTCGACCCGGGACAACTGCTCACGATGATGGATCGGAGCATGGCATGACAGATGAGGACTTCAGTCAGGTTTCGATGTTGAGCCTTTTCCAGGCCGAACTGGAGACGCAATCACAGGCTTTGACCTCCGGCCTTCTGGCGCTCGAACGCGATCCTGTCGCCACCGACGCCCTGGAAGAATGCATGCGGGCCGCGCATTCGCTGAAAGGAGCAGCCCGCATTATCGATCTGACGCCCGCCGTCAAAGTTGCAAATGCAATGGAAGATTGCTTGGTCGCCGCGCAACGTGGGCATCTGAGGGTACGCAAGGAGCATATAGATGCGCTTCTGCAAGGCTCTGACCTTCTGAAATTGATCGCATCGGGATCATCGAACGAGAGCGTCAACCCGGAAGTCGAAAGCTTTCTGGCGAAGTTCGAGGAACTGTCCCTCCCCGAGCCCGCACCCCAAGATTCGGCAGCTGATTTCGCAACCCCAGAGCATAGCCGAAAGGAGCCGGCGGCAACCTCGTCAGCGAACCCCCTTGTCGAGCCGAAAGCTCAAGCCCGAGGGAGCATCGGCTCAGATAGAATGGTTCGGGTGACGGCAGACAGCCTGAACCGATTGCTCGGTTTGGCTGGCGAGTCGCTGATGGAAGCTCGGCGGCTCAGGCCATTCGCTGACGGGCTGCTGCGGCTGAAGCGCCTTCAATCAGACATCGCAAGTGCGTTCGACAATCTTGATGCAGTGCTGCTGCCGGTCGCAAAAGATGCGGCTGTGGTGGAGGCGCTGGTTGAAACGCAGCGAAAGCTTCGGTTGAGCCAAGCCTTCTTGGCGGAGCGTCTCGATGAGTTGGATTCAGTCGATCGGAAAGCCACCGATCTTGCCAACCGATTGTACGAGGAGACGTTGGCGAGCCGGATGCGGCCTTTTGAGGACGGGGTAAGACACTTCGCAAGAACGGTCCGCGACCTCGGTCGTACACTTGGCAAGCGGGTGCGACTGGAGATCGTAGGCGGCTCGACCGGCATCGACCGCGATATCCTCGAGCAGCTGGATGCCCCCTTGGGGCATCTTCTGCGCAACGCGGTAGACCATGGGCTTGAACCGCCTGATGAGCGCCTCGCAACCGGCAAACCCGAAGAGGGACTCATCAGGCTCGAAGCGAGGCACAATGCCGGACTGCTGCAAATAGCCGTGGTGGACGACGGCAGAGGGATCGAGCTCTCGAAGCTGCGCGAGACTGTCGTCGCCCGGCAGTTTGCAACCAGGGAAAGCGCCGACGCGCTCAGCGAAACGGAATTGCTGGCATTCCTTTTTCTGCCCGGCTTTTCGATGAAAGTTGGCCTGTCCGACGTCTCCGGCCGTGGCGTGGGACTCGATGCAGTGCAGGCGATGACGAAGGAGGTCCGCGGAATCACGAGCGTCTCCTCGGAATTTGGTCGAGGAACCCGGTTTCAACTGCAACTGCCGCTGACGTTGTCAGTCCTGCGCACCTTACTCGTCGAAGTCGATGGGGAGCCCTATGCGTTTCCACTCGCTGCCATCTCCAAGACAATGAAATTGCAGCGGATGGAGATCAACCTCCTGCAGGGCCGCCCGCATTTTCGCTTGAACGATCGACAGATCGGGTTGGTGACAGCGCGCGAGGTGCTGGATCGAGGAGAGTCTGCGTCCGAACCAGAGGAACTCTCGGTCGTCGTGGTGGAAACGGGTCGGGGGGACGCCTACGGCGTAATCGTCGACCGTTTTCTCGGGGAACGCGAACTGGTGATCAGACCTCTCGATTCCCGGTTTGCCAAGATCAAGGACATCAGCGCAGCGGCCCTGATGGAGGACGGTTCGCCTGTTCTGATCTTCGACGTCGATGATCTGGTTCGATCGGTGGAAAAGCTTGAGTCGTCCAGCGGATTTCGAGCCCTTCGGCGAGCCGCGGGCGGTCCCGGACCGAGCAGACGCAAGCGCGTGCTGGTGATTGACGATTCACTCACGGTTCGCGAACTCCAGCGCAAGATGCTGGGCAATCACGGTTATGACGTCGAAGTGGCAGTCGACGGTATGGACGGGTGGAATGCCGTCCGATCTGGTCCTTTTGATCTCGTCGTCACTGACATAGACATGCCGCGCATGGATGGTATCGAACTGGTGAGCCTGATCAGAAAGGACGTCCATCTCAGGAACACACCCATCATGATCGTTTCATACAAGGATCGGGAAGAAGACCGCTCGCGCGGGCTTGACGCCGGTGCCGACTATTATCTGACCAAGAGTACCTTTCAGGACGAGGCGCTGATCCATGCCGTCGTGGACATGATCGGCGAGGCGACTGAATGAGATCGAAATTGGCGACCAACGAATGAGAATTGGCGTAGTCAACGACATGCCGATGGCGGTTGAACTTCTGCGCCGGCTGGTCATGTCGACCGGCGAACACCAAGTCGCATGGATTGCGACCAATGGGCGTGAGGCGGTCGAGGTCTGCAGACGTGATCTGCCGGATCTGATACTCATGGATCTAGCGATGCCAGAGATGGACGGGGTGGAAGCGACCCGCAGAATCATGGCGGAAACCCCATGTTCAATCTTGCTGGTGACCGCCAGTATCGAAGCCAACGTCGCCGGCGTCTACGAAGCGATGGGGCATGGCGCGCTCGACGCCGTCGATATTCCCTCAGTAGGCATCGAAGGTGATGCGTCCTCGCAATCCGCACGGCTGTTGACCAACAAGATAGCAACGATCGGCAAGCTGATCGGCGATGCGCCGGGCAAGGCAAGAAGGAGGATGTCCCGTGCGGCTGAGCCGACAACTCGACGGCTAATTGCAATCGGTGCCTCTGCTGGCGGGCCGGCCGCCGTTGCCGCAGTCCTGAGCGCGTTTCCCGTTGATTTCGCCGCCGCCATCGTGCTCGTACAGCATCTCGATGCCCAATTCGTTCCAGGCCTTGCTGATTGGCTCGGCCAGCATACGCCTCTCCCGATCCGTCCAGCGCGGGAAAACGATAGTCCTCAAGCGGGCACCGTTCTCATTGCCAGTTCCGCGGATCATCTGGTTTTCAAGTCAGCTCAGCAACTTGGCTATACGCCTAGCCCCGAGGACAGCGTTTATCGGCCGTCCGTAGATGTGTTCTTCGAAAGTGCCGCGCAATGGTGGCCTGGCTCGGTGATTGGAGTCCTGCTCACAGGCATGGGCAGGGATGGTGCGCACGGGTTGAGACAGCTCCGCGACAAGGGGCATCTCACAATCGCGCAGGATAGAGCAACCAGCGCCGTCTACGGCATGCCGAAGGCCGCCGCCGACGTCGGCGCGGCTGTTGATATTCTTCCTTTGAGTGCGATCGGCTCACGCATAATCGAAGCCCTTTCAGCGCTCCAGGTGAAAGGGTTCGTCCGATGACGCTAGAACCACAGCTGGTCCCACCACTTGCAGATAACTATTCATCCATGGTTCTGCTCATCGATGACCAGATCATGGTTTGCGAGGCGGTCAGGCGCGCTCTAGCCAGCGAGCCTGATATCTCGTTACACTTCTGCACCGACCCATTGAGAGCGATCACGGTCGCCGACGAGGTAAAGCCAACCGTCATCCTGCAGGATCTCGTCATGCCCGGGGTCGATGGGCTGCATCTGGTGCGAGAATACCGGAAGCATGCTTCGACACGCGCGGTACCAGTCATTGTGCTGTCGAGCAAGGAAGACCCAGCCACCAAGGGCGAAGCGTTCGCTGCGGGAGCGAACGATTATCTCGTAAAGCTTCCGGATCGTATCGAGCTGATTGCACGCGTTCGATATCACACGCGGGCCTATCTGGATCACGTCCAGCGAGAAGCTGCATACCGAGCGCTAAGGGAAAGCCAGCGACAGCTGATCAGTGCTAATCTCGAGCTTGAACGTCTGACGCGGATCGATGGCCTGACGGGCCTCGGCAACAGGCGCTATTTTGACGAATATCTGGCGTCTGAATGGAAGCGTGCTTTTCGCGCACAATCCCCATTGTCGCTGTTGATGATCGATGCCGACAACTTCAAACGATACAATGATACCTATGGCCATATGGCCGGCGACGAGGTGCTCAAGCAAATCGCCCGCGTAATCCAGAGCGGTTCCGGCCGTTCCACCGATCTCGCTGCGCGGTACGGAGGCGAAGAGTTCGTCGTCGTGCTGGTCGACACTTTACTGGAACAATCCAGTGCGATCGCAGAGCAGCTCGTCCAGAGCGTGCGGGAGCTGAACATACCCCACGGCTCGGATCGCGTGACCATCAGCGTTGGCGTCGCAACAGCGGTGCCCACCGAGAACGAAACGCCGAAGGATTTCGTCAATGCCGCCGATCTGGCTCTTTTTCGTGCCAAATCGGAAGGACGAAATCGTGTTGCGCTTCAGATGTCCCGCGCTTGACGAGTGGCTAGGCAAACCGCAGCAGGCTCCAAACATTTGAAAATACGTTGAATGCACCCCGCTCGCCGGCCTTCAAGAAGGTCTATGCCGACCAGCTCGCTCATTCCGCGGTTGGACATCAAAAACTCATCGCCATTGCATTTGGCTGAAGCGGGCGCCGCAGTTCTGCTCTGACAGGAGCGTGGACCGCAAGCAGTTCGTTCCACTCCACCGAGTTTTCTGCTTGAATACCTCTAAAGCCATCCATGGAGGCCCCTTCCATTCTGAATGATCCCTTCGCCCCCTTACGACAGCGTTTCCTGGCTCGGTGCGCCACTCAACTCGCGGAGTTGAGGGCGGCGCGTCAGAGAGGCCCGTCAGTGGGCTCCAACGACACCCTGATTCCCACCGCGCACTCGCTCGCCGGGGCCGCGGGGACATTCGGGTTTGCGGAGATCAGCGCGCGGGCATCGGCGTTGGAGACATTGCTGATCGAGCAGGCGGACGATGGGCCCTCGCACGCCGCACTCGATGCGCTTATCACGGAGATCGAGCGGACGCTGAAGTGACTCAGCAGACGGGGCTCACTTCTTCGCGCCGCCCAGGCCGGTCCTGGTCATCTCACCCCAGCTCTGGTCAGCCCGAAGAAATTGCCACCAGCCCTTCACGCGCCAGAAATTGTTGAGCTGGCGGTAGCCGAAATTCTCGATCACGGCGACCGCCGTCAATACCGCGAGGTCCCTGGCGCGGGGAAAACGCTGCAACTCGGCCTCTTCGAGAACGAGGGAGCATACGCTCACGCAGACGCCATAGGTGAAGATGAGCGAGGTGAAGGCCAGAAGATATTCGGCCGAAAGGACACCGAGCAGCCAGAAGGCGGGGATGAGGATATAGCCCAGCACCTCCGCCACCGGTCCCAGAACGTCGACAATGAAGATGTGGCCGAAGCCGAGAAAGCCGACGCGGCCATAGCGCGGGTTGAAGAGCATGGAGCGGTAGCGGAAGAAGCATTCGAGCGAGCCGCGCTGCCAGCGCGTGCGCTGCCGGGCAAGGACGCTCAGCGATTCCGGCGCCTCGGTCCAGCACACCGGCTCCGGAATGAACTGGATGCGGTATTTGCGCTTTTTATCCCGCATATAGCGGTGCAGCTTGATGACGAGGTCGAGGTCCTCGCCCATCGAACCCTTGGTGAAGCCGCCGACCGCCACCACTTCGGCCCGGCGAAACATGCCAAAAGCGCCGGAGACCAGCATCAGTGTGTTGATGCGGCTCCAGGCAAGCCGCGCCATCAGGAAGGCGCGCAGGTATTCGACCACCTGGAGCAGTGGCAACAGACGGCGTGGCAGACGGACTTCGCGCACCCTGCCTGCCTCGATCCTGGAGCCGTTGGCGATGCGGATCGTGCCGCCGACGGCAATGGTGCGCTCGGGGTCGTCGATGAATGGCTGGGCGGCACGCATCAGCGCGTCGGGCTCAAGGATAGAGTCGCCGTCGATGACACAAAAGAGCGGCGCGCGACAGACATTGATGCCGGCGTTCTGGGCGTCGGCCTTGCCGCCGTTCTCCTTGTCGACGACGAACAGCCGCTCGGTCATCGGTGACGAATAGAGGCTGCGGATCGGATTGTGCGCGAGCGCCTCCTCATAGGGCCGATGGAACTTTACCAGCTTGAACGCCTCGATGAGGCGCAGCAAGGTCTCGTCTTTCGAGCCGTCGTTGATGACGATGACCTCGAAATTGGGATATTCGAGCGCCAGCATGGAATGGACGCTCTCGACCACGTTCAAGGCCTCGTTGTAGGCGGGCACCAATAGCGCGATCGGCGGCGCGACATCGCCATAGCGGTGCCAAAGCAGCGCCGAGCGCGCGACCGGTGGGCGCTTGGACAATGCATAGCCGGCGACGATGAGCTGCAGGAGGTATATCGTCGTCTGCGCCAGCCCGGCCCCGATGATGAACCAAGACAAGATGGTGGCGGCAAGAACGATCTCGTCGCTCCAGTCGGCGATCATACGGCTGGTCCCTCGGCAAGAATGAGCGAGGCGGTGCGCTGGCTGCGCGAGACCTCACTGTCGGCAATCTGGCGCAGCAACCGCTCTCCCGGCTGGCCGAAGGAGCGCAGCGCGTTGGCGGCGGCATAGCGCACGTTCCACACCTCGTCGCCCATTAGCTTGGATAGCGGCCGGCCAAGTTCGGCGAGGCCGAGGCGGCCGGCTGCATCGGCGGCCGCGCTGCGCACCTCCCAGTCGCCTTTTGTCATCGCGGTCGAGAGGATCGCCGGCGCGTCGGCATTTCCGGTGAGGCCGAGCGCCCGCAGTGCCGCTGCGGCAACCTCGGGCGAGGCGTCGTCGGCCAAGCGGGCGAAGAGATCGGCGAAGCGGAAGCCGCCGGCGCGGGCCAATGCGTCGATCGCGGCCGCCCTTATGAAGGGCACGGCGTCGGCGCGCGCGGCATGGTCCGCCAGTTCCTCCAGGCGCGCGTGCGGAAAGCGCCTGAACAGCTCGATCAGGCGTCGCGAGCGCTGCCCGGCCACGCCGATCTTGCGCAGCGCAATGCCGAGCGGCGGCAGGCTGTTCAGATCGCAGAGCGCTATGGCGACGGCGATCCTGACCTCGCGCGAGCGGTCGTGGTCGAGCGCGGAAAGCAGGCTTGCCACCGCACCTTCCGAGCGCAGCGCCGCCAGCATCTCGGCCGCATGGATGCGTTCGGCGCCGTTGCCCTTTTCCAGTTGCCTGCCGACAAGGGCCGGCAGGCCACATTCCTTGAAAGCAGCAAGGACATCGTCGTGCTCCTCGCCGCGCAAAAGCGAAATGAACTCGAAGCCGGTATTGATCGCCACGCCAGCCGGCACCGAAAGAATGGCCGTTTTCAACACCTCGCGGTCGCGGCTCTCGGTGAAGGCGATCAGCGCAGTCAGAAGCTGACGCCGCTGGTCGGCCGCAGCCTTGCTCCGGCGCTCCTGCAGGACGCGTCTCGCGATCAGGAACAGCATGATCACCAGCGAAAGAGCGCTGAGCAGTATGGAGAGATCCCAGATGTACCACATGGTCAGAACCGCGCGGTCAGGCCGAGACCGAATGTATTCCGGTCGAATCTCGGTCGTTCTTCATGCGCGATGCTGGCGCGCAACGTCAGCGGATCGCTGATGTCCCAGGAAACACCACCAAAGACCGCGCGCGTCGGCACCAGCGTGCCGTCGGAGATTTCGGGAGCGTCGGCATAACCGCCGAACACGTTGAAGTGCGGTGTCGCAGCAAGGTCGACGCGAAGCACATAACCGTCTGCGCCCGTGCCGATATCATCCTGCGCATGAACCCAGCGGGCGGAAAGCCCCAGGCGGCCGTCTAGGATAGAGGTCTGCACCCATGGCGAGATGCTGGTGACATTTGTGTCGGCGAAATTGTCGTACCGGGCGTCGATGTTGAGCGAAAGCGGGCCGAACGCCTTTGCCGGCGCCATGACCTGCCACGAAGCCCCGGCGCCGATCGAATAGCGCGCGAGGAAATCAGCGTCCGGCGTCGCCGCCGCCAGAGCATAGGCAGAGAACGCCGGCGAGAAGGCCTGGTCGATACGGCCTTCGATCTGGACGTCGGTGCGGCCGAAGCGTGTGGCCAGCCGGGTGCGACCGGAAATCGTGGTGCGCGGCGACAGCCGATAGGCAAGGCCTGCCGAACTGTCGGTCCAGTCGCCGAGCTCGCTGGTGAGATCGCTCACCTCGCTGCCGAGGTCGAGCCGCCATTTGCGCGGCGGCGGCACGGCCAGCCTTTGCTCGATATCGAAAGAGCCAGGCTCGACGGCGAGCGCTTGGCTGTAGGCATCCCGCGCGTCCTCCTCTTTACCCTCGGCGCGGCGCACATCGCCGAGCCCGACCAGCGCCTCGGCATTGCGCGGATCGGCCGCAAGCACGCGCTGGAACGACTGCCCGGCCCGCGTGTAATCGGCCTCGAGCAAAGCCACTCTCGCATCCAGCTCGAGCGCCTCGACATTGCCTGGCACCGAGGCCAGCACGCCATCGACCAAGCGGCGGGCGCTCGGCGCGTCGCCCCGCCAGATCGCCAGGCGCACCTTGCCGAGCCGCGCGTCGAGAAGGCCCGGCTTGATCGCAAGCGCGCGGTCGAAGAAAAGCCCCGCCTCGTCGAAGCTTTGGCTGGAGCCGACGACCAGGCCAAGGGCGACGAGGATGTCGGTGTTCTTCGGCGCCAGTCCCAGTGCCCGGCGATAGACTTTCTCCGCCTCGGGCAGCTTTCCCGCCGCTCGCAGGCGTCTGCCCTGCTCCATCAGACCGGCGACGGGATCGGGCCGCCGGCTAGTCGGTTTCTTTGTCGGCGCCGGAACCGCGGGAGATCGTCTCACCTCACTGCCGGCGGCTTGCTTCGCCTTCTGGATATTCGCGATAAGCGTGGCGGCGTCAGCGTTGCCGGGCTCGGCCCGCAGGGCCGTTTCGGCTAGCGGAAGCGCGGCATCCAGATTGCCCGAGCGGAACTCGACCTCAGCCATGCCAAAGCTGGCGTCCCGATAGGTTGGGGCCAAGGACAGGGCATTGGAAAAAGCGTCGCGCGCCGCCGACAGATTGTCGCGGCCGAGTTCGGCAAAACCGAGTTGCACCAAGGCGTCGGCGTTATCGGGTTTAAGCGCAAGGGCGCGCCGTAAAAACTCCACCGCCTCGTCAAAATGCTGCGCTTGCCTGGCCTTGACGCCGAACTCGTAAAGTTCATCCACCGTCTGCGCCAGCACCGCGCCCTGGGGCGCAGCGATCGCCAGGATCAGACATGCGCCAAGGGCTGCGCACCGGCAGCGCCGCATCAGCGTTTCCCGCTCTTTCGCGCGAGCAGACGCGCCAACCGAGCCAGAAGCTCCTCGGGGATGAATGGCTTCACAAGGTAGTCGTCGGCTCCTTTTTCGAGGGCCGAGACGATGTCCCTTTCGCCCTTGCGGGCGGTCAGCATGACGACCGGGGTTTCGGACAAAGCCGGATCGCCCTTGATGCGGGCAAGGACCTCCAGGCCGTCGGCCTTGGGCATCATCGCGTCGAGCACGATGATGTCCGGCGCCTCATGCTCTGCCTTCGAGAGCGCTTCCGCCCCGTCTACTGCTTTGATGACCTCATATCCCTTTGCCCTGAGCCTGAATTCCATCAGCTCGATCAACAAGGGATCGTCATCGCAAATCAGAACTCTTGCCTTCGCTCCGTTCACCAGCCTTGCTCCGGTTCCGTCGCCCCCCGGAGTGATCCCATGAACCGACATCCGCCAATGCGGTCCATGCAGACAGAAATATTCGTCTCGACTCTCTCATCGACGTCCGCCGATGCCACGCGATTATAGACAACCTGATTCGCTGCGCCTGCACCTCGGCACAATCAGTAGATGAATAAGGCGACATGGTATAGGAGCCCTGAACGGCATCGCACAGTGTGCAGACAAACTGCGCTCGGTGGCCAAGCCATACGTCGGCTCAGGTGCGCGATAGAAGCAATCTTTTGACTTCACCGGCAAGCGCAAGCGGGTCGAAAGGTTTGGCGATCACCCCCACCGCCCCCATAGCCAGATAGCGTCCGACCTCATGCGTCTGGGTGCGCGCGGTGATGAACACCACGGGTATCGACGCCGTCGGCCGGGACTCGGCCAGACGCCTCAGCGTCTCCGGTCCGTCCATCTCGGGCATCATCACATCGAGCAGGATGAGGTCGGGCCGCCATTCGGCGGCATCGGCCAGCGCCTGCATGCCCGAAGAACAGGATCGCACCTCGAATTCCGGCTCGAGCTCCAGCGACATCTGGGCGATTTCGCGGATATCGTCCTCGTCGTCTACATAGAGGATCCTTGCGGGCATTAGCATCACTCCTTGGCGTGCGCGGCAGGCCGAGTGCCATTGCGGGACGAAACCAACATGTTCCGTACCAACTTTGCCACATCGATTTCCGACGCTCTGGTCTTGGTCATGATCGCCTGCACCCGATCGCCGAGCTTCTGGTCGAGTTCCGCCGCCGAGAACACGATGACCGCAGTCTCGAGCGGCAGATCGGTCAGGAGGTCGAGGCCCGATCCGTCGGGAAGCGCGATATCCAGGATGACTAGGTCGAAGCGATGGCGGGCGATCGCCTCCTGGGCCTGCTTTAGTGTCTTCGCCGAGGTGATCGAGACGCCCGAACCCAGCCCTTCTGACATCACCGCAAGCACGCCCTCATCGTCTTCGACATGCAGGATTTGTGGCTTCGGCTCGACCCTACGGCCGACGATCTTGGCAAGAGCGGCGTGAAGCCGTTTCGAATCCACCGGCTTCTCCAGCCAGTCGACGATGCCGACGGCGCTGCCGTTCAGCGAGCGCCTGGCCTCGTCGGCGACGGCGGAGATGACGATGACCGCAATGTCGGAATTCACCGGTGATGCCCGTATGTCGTGGAAGAGCTTGATTCCGGATTCCCCCGCCAGCTTGATGTCGAGCGTCAGCGCCACGTAGTCGCGCGAGCTCAGCAGCGCCTTGGCGGTGTCGATATCGGGCGCGACGTCGCTGGCAAAGCCTTCTGCATCGAGAAGTGCTGCGATCACCACAGCAATGTCAGGCTCGTCCTCGCAGATGAGGACACGCAGGCGGCCATCGCGCTTGCGCGCCCGGCGCTCGACCGAAACCGGCTTCTCGGTTTGCCTGTGCGCTTCGGGGAGGTCAATGTGAAACGAGGTTCCCTTGCCTTCCTCGGTTTCGAAGGAGATGCCGCCGCCCAGCTTTTCAGTGATGGCCTTGACGATGCTCAAGCCCAGGCCAGTACCGCCTATCTTGCGAGTGCTGGAGGCGTCCGCCTGCTCGAACTTCCCGAATATGCGACTGCGGAACGCTTCGGGGATGCCAGCGCCCTGGTCCACGACCGAGATGCGCAGCATATCGGGGGCACGACGATGGAGTTTCACCGTGACGATGCCATCAGTGTGCGAGAACTTGATCGCATTCGACAGCAGGTTGGCCATCACCTGATGCAGGCGATCCGGATCTATGTTGGCTTCGGCGCGCGGGGCATCGTCGACCAAGACGATCCTGATTCGGCTGTCGGCCATGTAGTTGGTGCTGGCGGCAATCGCCTGTTCCAGGACCGGGCGGACAGCCATCTGCCTGATCTTGAAGGTGATCACGCCAGATTCGATCTTCTCCATATCAAGGATGTCGTTGATGAGAAGAACCAGCCTTTCACTGTTGGTGTGGGCGATGTTGACGAGATTGGCGGCCTTGGGCGGCAGTTCGCCGGCGACGCCGGCCGCGATCAAACCAAGTGAGCCGCGGATGGAGGTCAGTGGGGTGCGCAATTCGTGGCTGACCGTCGAGATGAAATCGTTCTTCAGCTGGGCATTTCGCTTTTGTTCGGTGATGTCGCGATTGTAGGTGATGACGCCGCTGATCTTGCCGGTCTCGTCGCGGAACGGTGCCTTCAGCGTGTAGAGCCAGCCTTGTCTGCCGTCCGGGAAAACCGCCGGCTGGTCGATGCGCAGCGTCTGCCCGGCTTCCAGAGCGCCCATCTCATCCTGCCGGAAGCGCTCGGCCACGTCCTTAGAGTAGAAATCGAAATCCGTCTTGCCGATAAGCTGTTCGACCGAAGCGGCGCGCATCATTTCGGCAGTGGCGGGATTGGCGGCGATGAACCGGCCGTCGACATCCTTAATGTTCAGGCAATCCGGGAGTTCGCGGACCATGGCCCGGTAGATCATGTTGGACATCGCAAGATCGCGCCGCCGCTGCTGCCGGTCCAGCAGAACGCTTATGAGGACGGTGCTGAGGAAGCGGAACACGAGTGATGGGAGTGTGCTCTGCTGCACCAGGTCGGCAACGACTTGCGAGGGGATGATCAGGAGCGTGATCAGCCCGGCGAAAGCTACCGACACGCCGAGTCCGAATATGTCGAACATGGTGCGAGACCGGGCAGTAACGATGTGGTGCCACGCAATACCGACTATAGCGGTGATGAGGATCCCCACGACACCGACGCTCGCGCCCTGTCCACCGAGATAGATGCGATAGGCAATGGAGCCGGCAGTAGCGATGAACATCGCCGGCCATCCACCGAAGAACGCGGCAGCCGCAATGAAGGCGGCGCGGAGATCGACGACGAAGCCGGAGACGGACAAGCCCGTCGCCATGGAAATGATCGCGCCCATGCACATGACCACGCCAAGAACCAGCGACTGCATCCGCGTCGACAGACGCCCGGTGAAGTCCGCCACAAGATCCCAGGCGACCACGAGGATGGAGACCAGGGCAAGATTGGCGAGGAGTGACTGCCAGAACTCGGTCATGACTTTCCCGCTCCTTTTCCCGATAGATACCGCCAAAACCTATCCGAGGTCTAAAGAAGCTACAGACTCCGGCCCTCTGCCAGTTGAGGCTCGCTGCTCGAAGTCGCGTTGGTGGTTAATCCGCGCGTCGACAGCCCTCTGGCCGAGCCTGCCATAGTCCGGGCGGAACCATCCTCTCCGCTCGCGGTTTGGGCAGGCAACCCAAGGGAGACCTTCATGACACAATCGCGCGATTGGTTGATACAATGGCTGAGGGACGCTCACGCTATGGAGGAGCAGGCGGAGACGATGCTCTCCGGGCAACTGTCACGCCTCGAGAGCTATCCGGAGCTCGGCGACCGCATCCGTCAGCACCTCGACGAGACGCGACAGCAGGCCTCACGCCTCAAAAGCTGTCTTGACCGGATCGGAGAGGGATCCTCCGCGATGAAAGACGCAGGCGGCAAGCTCACCGCCATGGCCCAGTCGATCAGCGGCGTGTTTGCCGGCGACGAGGTGATGAAGGGCTCGCTCGCCAGCTATACTTTCGAGCATATGGAGATTGCCTCCTACATGATGCTCATCGCCGCGGCCCACGCCGAAGGGGAGGCCGAGGTGACGCGTGTCTGTGAGCAGAATCTGCGCGAAGAGGAAGCGATGGCGGATTGGCTCAAGAGCCACCTCGCCGAGACGACGCAGATGTTCCTGTCTCGCGCCGCGGCCGACAGCGATGCCGCGAAACGGTGACGCCCAAATGGCGCGGGCGGACTTTTTTTCTGGCGATCGGGTCCGCTGGGCGGCTCTTGCGCCGGCCGCTGGGTCTTAGTCGCAGCTAAGACCCCGCTTCTCCTCCCACAAGAGCGGACTCTTGTCTCGAGTTTATGATCGGCCGCGGATTCGTCAGGGCACGGGTGGGGCAACATGAAGCGACTTCTGTCAGATCTCGCCGCAATGGCTGAGCCCGGCTTCTGGGTCGCCCTGGGGCTTTTGGCGCTGCCTTACGCAAGTGGGCGTATTCGTCCTCATTAAGACATGCCGGTGCCTCTGATCGCTCAGGCTTCCAGCCGCCCATGCGCGGACCTTAATACACCATCGTTGAGAGCACTTTCGGGTCTCACTGTCATGATCGCAAAGGGCCCACGTGACCGACGAGGTGGGGATGCATCGACCGATGAAGTTGCAGGACGCGTGTTGAGCAATCCGCTCGGTGTTATTGCGGGGTTGCTCCCATTCTTGCGCGTGGCGCACCATATTAGCCATTTGACGGGCGCAGATGCCGGTTTGCGAGGACTCGCCCACCAAGAGGCTCTAGAGTTGCGAGTGTAGTCTGCTGGCCAGCCAGTCCGATATTTTTTCGGTCAGGGGGCGCGCTTCCCATTCGCCCAAACTGATCTGCCTTGATCGCGCAAGATCCTGGCTGAACAGGTCGATCTGCGTTTTGGCAAAATCTCGGCCGTAGACATTCAGCGTGGCTTCGTCGTTCAGTCGCAAAGAGCGCTCGTCCAGGTTGGCAGAGCCAAAGCTCGTCCAGACGTCGTCGACGATCAGGAGTTTGGGATGATACATCGTTGGCTGGAACTCGAAGATCCGGACCCCAGCTTTGAGCAAGTCGCCCCAGAAGTACCGCGAGCCCTTTCGGACCAGGGGCACGTCTGTGAGCCAGTTGGGCACGATCACGTCGACTG